>JAPDJY010000039.1:0-163614 GCA_029258835.1 Thermoproteota archaeon
GAGCTGCTGTTCTGGCTTTTCTGAATACTTCTCTTATTGCTCTTTCGCTTTCTCCTACCCATTTGCTTAGTAGTTCTGGGCCTTTGACGCTTATGAAGTTGGCTTCTGACATGGTGGCAACGGCCTTAGCAAGCAAAGTCTTACCACAACCCGGAGGACCATGCAGTAACACGCCTTTAGGAGGCCTAATTCCAACTTTCTTGAATGTTTCAGGATATTTTAAAGGCCACTCAACTGTTTCTCTCAGTTCTTCCTTAACATCCTCCAAACCGCCTATATCATCCCACGTGACGTCCGGCATCTCCATCAAAACTTCGCGCATCACGGATGGATGGACGATCTTCATCGCTTCTTCGAAGTCCTCCTTCGTCACGATAAGCTTAGCTAAGACCTCTTGCGGTATCGTTTCTTCGTCTAGGTTGATCTCAGGTAGAACCTTCCTGAGACGGCTCATAGCGGCCTCCCTGCACAGTGCCGCTAGGTCGGCGCCCACGTAGCCATGTGTCCTTTCTGCGATTTCATCCAAGTCCACGTCTTCAGCGAGCGGCATCCCTCTCGTATGGATCATCAGTATTTCTTTCCTGCCATTTTTATCTGGGACTCCTATCTCTATTTCCCTGTCAAATCTTCCTGGGCGTCGAAGAGCAGGATCAAGGGAGTTTGGCCTATTAGTTGCACCAATAACTATAACTCGCCCTCTCTCTTTTAACCCGTCCATTAACGCTAGGAGCTGGGCTACCACCCTTCTTTCAACTTCCCCTGTTACCTCCTCCCTCTTAGGGGCAATACTATCCAGCTCGTCTATGAATATGATGCTTGGTGCGTTCTTCTCTGCCTCCTCGAATATCTCCCTCAGCCTTGCTTCGCTTTCACCATAAAACTTACTCATTATCTCAGGGCCATTGACGGAGATGAAATAGGCGTCGCTTTCATTTGCAACAGCCTTAGCTAAAAGGGTTTTCCCCGTTCCTGGAGGACCGTAAAGAAGAACACCCTTTGGCGGATCAATACCAAGTCTTTGGAAAAGTTCAGGGTGTTTTAATGGTAATTCCACCATTTCCCTAACCCTTGTTATAGCTTCCTCAAGACCTCCTATGTCATCGTATGTTACCAAGGGAACCCCTCTTAGAGGTCTTGCTTCAGGCAAGACCTCAATCTGAGTGCGGTCTGTTATCTGTACAATCCCTGCAGGATTAGTTTGGGATACGATCAGCCTTATCTCACCTAGGGAGAATGGCGTACGCGGGAAAAAGGGGAAAGCAGCTTCAAACGGTGTTGGGGAAAGACTGCCTATTACACTTATAACGTCTCCTTTAGTGACGGGCCTGTTAAGAAGCATGCCTCTTAAAATATCGCCACGTATTCTAAGTCTTCCCCCCTCCTCTGCCGGAGCCAAAACAACCCTTACAGCAGGTTTAACATTGGCTTTCCTAACTTTAACGTATTCACCTATTCCTGCTCCGACATTCTGCCTGATAAGGCCGTCCATCCTTATTATCCCAGCGCCTCTATCTTCAGGTGGACCATACATAACGATGGCGCCAGTAGTCTTCTTGTTCCTTATTTCGACTATGTCCCCAGAAGAGATCTTTAATTTTCTCATTGACTCTGTGTCGATCCTCACTATGCCTCTACCAGCACTACGCTTATCTATCTCCGCAACACGTAACTCTAATTCCACACTCATCCAGCTCCCACCCTTCATCTACATTAAATTTTTCTCTCTGAAGGAATATAAGTAAAGTTAAATATAAACGTGTCCTGCGGAAATTAAAGAAGTTAACTAATTATTGAGCGAAAGAGAAGTGCTCTTTTAAAGAGGACTCAGGTTCCTTATAGAAAAGGTGATGAGGAAGGTGAACGTTGGGTAATCCGGGGTATGAACAACTAGAAAAAGAGGCTGAAAGGAACTTTGAAGTTGGGCGATTTCTGAGCGCCGCAAGAGAGTTTCAAGCATTATCATTAATAGCTGAGAGGGAGAAAGAAGCAAGGGCTGCTGGAAGGTTTGCTGCTAAGTCGGGAGATTGCTGGCTTAAACTTGGAAACCACTTTAACGCCGCGGCTATGTATGAAAGGGCGGCTGAATGCTACAGTTTGACGGGAGATATCGGTCTCAGAAGGAAATATCTTAAAATAGCTCTCAGCGAGTTGCTTCTCGCGGCTAAAAAGCACGAGTTAGAAGTGTCTAAACGAGTGGAGGTACTTATTAGAGCTGCTAATTGTAGCCGTAGCCTCGGAGACCAAAAAGTAGCTGAACGACTTCTCTTGAAAGCGTGTAAGGAAGCGATAAGTACCGCAGAAAAAGAAAGAGAGAGGGTGAAGCCCGAGAAAGCGGCAAAGTACTATCTTCTTGCCGCAAAATGTTATTCAGAAATGAATGATAGAAAAAATGCTGCAAGGATGCGGCTATTTGCAATTGAATGCATTAACCAGTTTTTACAGCATCGAGAGAAATACCCGGAGGAGACGACAGAAGTTGAAGACGTGCTTAAAGAATTATTTGAGAAAATGGGTGATGGAGAAATGGGTGATGAAAATTTTAGAGAAAATATTTGAACTGATGAAGGAATGCTTGAAAATAGCGGAGATAACGGAAAACATGCACGTGGTTTAAACCGTCACAGCATTCTCTCCGAAGTTAAAACTGGAAAATTCTACTCAAACTTTAGAAAATGCAAGAAGTATTTCTTTAATGAGGCTGTACACGTTACTTACTTGTCCGTAAACAACAATACACTTTTCAACTTCAAGATCTTCTTCGACACCTACTTAGGGGGGTACCTGAAGGTATGGCGGCAAAGTATTTAACCAAAGGAGCGTCCAGTAAATTAAAGATGTTACTTAAAAAACTAAGCGACTTACATTTAGAACACTTTCCCAAGGAGCGCGTATAAGAATTTCAGAGTTTAAAAATTAGTGAATGCAATCCTTTAAGGTTTAACAACTGAAGTGAAACGTCCATCGAGAAGGATGAATGATCCTCAATTAATTGATTATTGATTTTAAATTTAAATTTAAATATTAAGAGGGAGGCTCAATGAATAAGGAGAACGATAAAAAGCCACTTTCAGTAGCTGAAGCATCACGAAGGATTATAAGCACTAGGCCCTCGGTAATGGACTGTTTGAAGCAAGGGGTAGTGAACTTCTCCGCGCTAGCAGAAGTCATTAAGGACCAAGTTGCAATGCTATGTAAACGTAAATCAGTTAACGTTGACTCCATCAAAATGGCACTGATGAGGTACTCTGAAGAGCTCAAACGCAAAAGGCAAACTATAGAGAAGCAAGTTGTTGACGTAGTTGCAAGGAGTATTCTTGAGTTGAAAAATGATGTAGCAGTCCTAACGATAAATCAAGCGGTTTTCCCGGTGTACATTGATAAAATAGTTAAGCTTGTAGAGACCTCACGTTTTTTACAGGTCACCCAGGGAACCACAACGTTTACCGTTGCAACAGATCTAGAAACAAAATCAAAAATAATAGAATTAGTGGGCAAAAGAAACATAATAGATATACTAGACGACCAGTCCGCAATAATAATTATAAGCCCACCGGAAATAATAGATGTTCCAGGAGTAATATCATACATAACGGACTTATTAGCCAGTAATAACGTAAATATATCTCAGATCATTTCATGCTACACAGATACCATCTTAATAGTAGATAGAAGAAGAGCGCTTCAGGCGTACAAAATCATAGAGGATCGTATATTGCTTTTGCGAAGCCTCGAAAAGCCTCAATAAATTAGGGATTACTGGCGGGCACCACAGTGAGGACACACCTTAGCCCAGCCAGGTATTTCTTCTCCGCAAACACCACACCGTTTATAACCCGGCCTTGTAGGCGCAGTTATATCTTTCTCCCTTAGAGCCTCTAGGAAGCTTGGAGAACCAGTACTTTGAGGCTGAGGAGAAGGCGGTGAGGCTGGATGAGGCATTTGGAAGGTAGGTGGGGTGGTTCCGCTTTGGACATACTCGTCTCCTTCTATTCTTCCGGGTATTCGCCCACTTTGAATCAGGTTATTTAGAACTTGACGGACATAATCGATATTTTGTCCGACCCGCCAAGCAATCTCACTGATATGAATTCTGCTATACGGGTTACGAACGTTTACGCTCACATCTTTTAGCATGCTTTGCTCTTCAACGCTAACACTTGCTTCGGTGACACCTACTTGTTTACTTACTCCCTCAGCTGGTTGAGCTGTTTCTCCATGAACCTCATCTTGCACCGGTACATATTCCCACTCACTTGCTTCTTCTCCTTCACCCTTTGGCATTGTTTCGGTTAAAGACTGCGAAACAGCTTCTGCACTAACAGTCTTTGTCGCTTCTCGCATTTGTCCGATTATTTTCTTAATTAACTGATCTTCTTCCTCAGAGTACTCACTCTTTATTTTCTCCCAGTCGGCTTCTGCTTCCTCATACTTTCCCCCGTATAGTTTTACGCCGATCCCTGCAAAAAGTTCTCTGTGACCAGTAACACCTTGCGTTCTACATATTTCAAGAGCCTTTTCAATGTATTTTTCGCCATTTTTTCGCTCATCAATAGATAAGCTATATAATCCTGCCAGCGTGAAAAAATCCACCGCAATATCATATATGCCTTCATCTAGAAGTATACTGGCGGTATCTTCGTAATATCTTACTTTTTCTTTGATTTCTTCTACCCGCATATCTTCTGTCAATTTCTTACCCCTTTCAAATTGGAAGCGACGCCTTTTAAGAGTATTCTTCCTACTATGTTTCTACTATAAATTATTTGTTCCTTTTGCCCTTATTTTAATTATTCGGAAAGAGCGGCATACCGCACAACCCTACTTCTCACGCCTACCCCCAGTATTTTCATTCCATTAAAACTACCTTAAATTTTGCTTCTTTCTCATTTCTGAAAAAATCCACAAAACACATGGAAAGACGGGCAAAGAGGACTTCACCGTTTCGTAGGGAATTTTTCAGAGAAAAAGCAGTTTTTCTAAAAAGATGGAGTTAAGAAGGAAAACCTATGCTTTCTCGATTGATTGCAGGAGCTCATTGAGTACTTTTACTTCCGCCTCGTCTAATTCTGCTGATAATTTCATGAGCAATTCCTTGGTTTTTTCGGTATCACCCTCGATAAATGCTTTACTGAGATCTACAGCGATTACACCTTCCTCTCCAACATCTTTCTCCCTACAGATTGGCAACGCCTTTGCAACGACCTCTTCCGCCCTTCCGAAGTCATTTAGAACCCCAAAACATATTGCAGCCCAGCTTAAATTTATGACACCATATTCGTAGTCTCCTTCATTGCACCACGTTTCCCCCCACTCCTTAAAGTTTGAGGCGGCCAGAGACAGCATTTCCTCGAAAAGCGCTTTTTCATTTATTTTCTTGTAGAGAGATGCCGCAGTCACATACGACAATGCGGCTGAGCCTAAGTTTCCCATATCACTCAGTTTCCTGGCATGATTAACGTATATTTCAGCGGCTTTCCTGATTAGTTCTTCAAACTTTCCAGTTTCCCCTATATCCTTGTAACAAAACGCCATTTCTTCATAATCCTTCGCAACGGAAATGTCATATCCAAGTTTAAGGTGCCTCTCTAGAGCCTTGGAATACTGTTCTATGGCTTTCTCTAGGAAGCCATACCGCTTATAGCAATCTCCAGCCTCCTTGAAGGTGTCCGCCGCCTTTTCAAGAAACTCCTGCCCAGCAACCGTTTCAGACGCCTTTTCTTCATACTCCTCTGCCTTTCTAACCTTTTCTTCACATTCTTCAGCCATGCTTTCCCCTCGTAAAAACCGACTTCAGGTTTTAACCGGGCATATTAAAACCTCCATTGGAAAAGAAAAATATGTTGTGCTGTCTGGAACCATAATTTGCTCAGCATGTTTTATAAGTTACGTCAGCTTGAAATACCCTCTCTTCAAGTCCGCAGTTGTGAAGTAGAGAAAAATTTAAGAGGAGAAGGCGGAGGCTACGGGATTTGAATGGTAAGGTAGCGTCATTCCAAGCGTCCCCTGAGGAAGTTGAACTCTGCGTCTTGCTGTATTCAGGCGGACTTGACACGTCATGCATGCTAAAGTGGATTCAGGAACACTACGACGCTGATGTTATCTCGCTGACTCTTAACCTAGGCCAGTCTAAGGATTTTAGGGCCATAGAGAAGAAGGCTCGGGATTTAGGTGTTAAGAAGCATTATACAATAGATGCTAGAAAGGAGTTTGTTGAAGAGTACGTTTTCCCAGCAATTAAGGCTAACGCCCTTTATCAGGATGCTTACCCGGTCAGCTCTTCACTCTCAAGACCGCTCATTGCAAAATGGGGGGTTAAGATCGCTCAGAGGGAGGGAGCCGACGCGATAGCCCATGGCTGTACAGGAAAGGGTAACGATCAGGTTCGCTTTAACGTTACAATAACAACCCTTGACCCGGACATGAAAATCATAGCGCCGGTTGTGGAGTGGAGTATGACAAGGGATCAAGCGATAGAGTATGCGAAAAAGCATGGAATTCCAATCCCAGTAGATTATGATTCACCGTACAGCATCGACGAGAACCTTTGGGGGAGAAGTATAGAGTGTGGCGTCCTTGAAAACCCAGACGTTGAACCACCAAGAGACGTCTTCACTTGGACTAACCCTCCTGAGGAGGCGCCGGACGCGCCTGAATATTTAGAAATAGAGTTTAATGAGGGAGTTCCAGTATCCCTTAATGGAGACAGGTTGGATGGAGTCACGCTGATATCAAAACTAAACAAAATTGGAGGGGTTCATGGAGTAGGGAGAATAGATCATATGGAGGACCGGGTTGTAGGGTTAAAGTCACGTGAAGTTTATGAGTGCCCTGCGGCAACGATTCTCCTAAAAGCACATAAAGATCTAGAAAAGATGGTTTGTACACGCCACGAGAACGTCTTTAAAAAGATCGTTGATGAACAATGGACATATCTCGTGTACTCTGGCTTATGGGTTGAGCCGTTGAGGGAAGATCTAGAACAGTTTATAAACAAAGTGAACGAGAAAGTCAACGGAGTTGTGCGAGTGAAGCTTTTCAAGGGAAGTGTTCAAGTTGTCGGTCGCTCGTCACCTTACGCACTCTATGATAAAACCTTGGCGACTTATGGTAGAGAATCAACGTTTAATCAGCAAGCATCATTTGGTTTCATAGAGTTATGGGGTCTCCAATCAAGAATGGCGAGGTCGATAAGTGAGGCTGCCAGAAAGTGGGGAATGAAACAGTATGAGTGATAAACCGTGGGGTGGATTGTTTAAAGAGGAATCCATTGAAGAAGTGGAAAACTACACCTCATCCGAAGACATCAAACTGGATGAACGACTTGTTTTATATGATATTATAGGTACAATGGCCCACGACTATATGCTATGGAAGGTAGGCGTCTTAGATAGAAGAAACGCTGAAAAAATCTTTGCTGCACTTTTAAAGGTTAAGGATGCCTTTGAAAGAGGGGAGCTGCGTCTTGAAGTTAAGTTTGAAGATGTACATATGAACATTGAACATAAAGTTGTAGAGATTATTGGAGAGGAAGCTGGAGGGATGATGCACCTTGCAAGATCCAGAAACGACCAAGTTTTAGTTGACATAAGAATGTACCTTCGAGACGAGATAAATACGCTAACGAACCTACTTCTTAACCTTATTGAAACGCTTCTAAAACTCGCCGAGAGAAACGTTAAAACCGTCATGCCGGCTTTTACTCATACGCGCCATGCACAACCAACTACGTTTGCCCACTGGTGCTTGGCGTTATCGGATATGCTACTTAGATGCGTGACACGACTCAGTGAGCATTACAGGCGTGCAAATCTTTGTCCTTTAGGCGCAGGAGCTGTTAGCGGTGTAAGCTGGCCTATTGATAGAAAGCTGGTAGCGGAACTCTTAGGATTTGAAGGAGTACAAGAGAACACGTTAGATGTGGTCTCATCACGTGGAGAGCTTGAAGCAGAAACAGTTTTCATCCTATCTCTCATCATGACTATTCTCAGCAGAATGAGTGAAGACTTGATATGGTGGTCGACACCCGAGTTTACGATGATTGAAATAGACGAAAAGTATACTACGGGTAGCAGTATAATGCCCCAGAAGAAGAACCCCGACGTATTAGAGCTTGTAAGAGGAAGAGCGAGCAGAGTTGAAGGAAACCTTATTTCCCTCCTTTCCCTCCTGAAAGCACTACCCTTAGGATATAACAGAGATCAGCAAGAAACCAAACCGCTTCTCTTTCATTCGATAGACATCACAAAGGAAACGCTAAGTATCGTAGATCACCTCATGCAAACAATAAAGGTTAATGCGGAGCGGATGAAAAAGCTCGCTGGAACAGGAGGAACTACAGCAACAGAGATAGTAGACTTTCTCGTAGCACAGGGAATACCATTCCGGACCGCGCACAGGATAACTGGGGAATACTTTAAGGAACTCCCTAGCGAACAACATGATGCTGGACTACTCTCAGCCATAATCGAAAAATGGACTAAGAGGAAGGTTAGCCTCTCCACTAGCGAACTGGATAAGATACTAGACCCGGTTCAATTCTTGGAGAGAAGAAGGCATCTAGGGGCCCCGTCGCCCAAAGAAGTTGAAAGAATGATTAAGGAGAGAAGGGAAAGGGTGCGGCGGGAAAGGCGTTTAGTAAAGGAGAGAGAGGAAAGAATAGCGTACTCGCTTTCAAGGCTGGAGAAGCTCGTGAGGGAAACTAAATAAGCGTTAGTGCCTCATGACACCCATGTACATGCATTCATCTGATGGGATGACCATTTCTGCTGCGTCTACGTTTCTATCTGTATAGATTACGGGTGCACCTCTAACCAGTACGATTGGCACCATTTCTCGCCCTTCGCCCATTAGAATTTCCGCGGCTGAAGCAAGGCAGTCTGCAACCCCTCGCCTAGTAAATTTCAGCTCCCAACCGTAGATGTCTTTTTTGCCTCTTTCATCGATTACGGGCTCAAATCCTGCTACCCCCAGAGCGACCCCTACATTACCTAATCTGAGCGGTTGCACCCTGCTGTCTACTATGAGTACCCCAATCTTTTTCCCGGTTTTGTTAAATATTTTCTCCCTAATTTCCCTGGCGCTTCTAGATGGATCTTCAGGCAAAAGGATTGCACAACCGGGGGGAGCATTGGATCTGTCAACGCCGGCATTAGCCTGCAAGACGCCGTTTTTAAGCGTCAATATGGCACCCTTGACGCCGCCATAAACCACATCGGCTTCCTGAAGGACGACTTCTACAAATTCAGGCGGCAACTCACATTTCTCTGCCAGCTTAACGGCTTTTCCAGATGGTTTAACGTCTCTTAAGGAAACTATGCGTCCCTCGCATACGGCAACGACCTTAGAGGAAACAACGAGTATATCGTTCTCCTCAATGGTCAATCCGCACGAATTTAAGCTCTCAAGTATGATGTCGACTATGTTATCTTTGGGACGGATAACCCTCGTTTTAACCCCCTTTAGAAGCATTTTTCCCCCACATGGACGATGCTTTAAGCCCGTACTTTTCCGCTAGCTTAACAAGCATCTCGTTTCGGGTGAGTAATGTACTGCATCTTTTAAGAAGGGCTATAGTAACCGTGGAAGCACACTCCAAGTCAACGTTTGTGGAATGCATTAAACGTCCGGTTTCTAAGGCAAGGTTAAGGTCAAACAGTACTATGCTGGCGCCCAGCGCCCTCTTCAAGGCAGCCACCAGAACATCCACTTGCACTCCTGCACCAGCACGCCATAGGTTCGATGCAGCCATAGCAATAGACACTGTCGAAATGAAAACTCTCTCTTCCCCCTTTACCACTTTTCTCCAAAACTCCTCCGCCCATCTTTCTCCCTCTAAAAGGGAGATAAGAAAGGATGAATCTGCTACGGCAGGCATTTCCAATTCCTTCTAATAGCCCTTATAAGTTATCTCCACAAGTACAGAAGATTTCATGTAAAATTTCAAATAGTTCATCGTGTCCCTCAAGGGTTACAGACGATGTTGCTATGATCCTTATAGCTGGCCTAATCCGGTCCAGAACGTCTAAAGCAGCCAAGGCAACATCCACTGACACACCTTCCTCTTTAAGAAGTGCTTCCTTTAAACGTTCCTTACTATGCAGTACTTCTTTAATTTTTCCTGCTTCTTCCATATCTGACTTATGTAAAACCATCACCGTTTCAACGCCTAAATCTAACTGAACAGCGAAGCCTACAAGCAATGCAACAACTAGCCGTGCTATACTTGACGCGACATCGCATCCTAAGAGGAAAACGCCACATACACGCGCTACATCCCTCAGTTTACGAATAAAAACGCTGCCTGTCTCCCTAAAAGCAAAAATTTCAAGTTGGCCGGGAGTATCAACAAGTACAAAGTCACAATCACTTTCTCTTATTTTGGATACTATAACATCAAAGAGGCTATATAGTTTTTCGCCTGCCAAGATCATGGCTGAATTGGGGCCAACACCTTCTTCTTTCATTATCTTAGAAATGGTGAAAAAAGATCGAACATCAAAGTCTGGTTCATAGGGCAGCCTTTCAACCCCTGGATCTAAATTTAGAATTTTAACTTTGTAGCCTTCTTTCAGTAAGAAACGACTAAAAGACCAAGTTAAGCTGGTTTTACCAGAACCTGCAAATCCTAAAAAAGGAATAACAAGCAAAACTTCGCCCCCAGAAAGGGTGGAAATGGCCTTATGTCCTTAATCTTTTATTCTGGAAGTATGAGGGGATCCGCTAATTTTACAGTAGAACCTAAGGCTTCCCCGGGAAGCCCGCGTTTAAATCGCGCCCTAACTGCACCATTTCTACCATGGCACGACACGATTTTACCTCTCAGCTGCCTCCCTCCACGACTAACCCAAATAACGGTACGGCCAATGAGCTTAGCTGCAATGCTTTCAGAGTTTACACCATTAAACACTAGCACCACATTTTTCGGATGCTGTAAGTGTCTGCTGAGAACGTAATCAACAACTTTACCCTCTGAAACCATTTTAACCATCAAATGACCCTCCCAATCCCTTACCATGCCGACCTAACAAACACAAGAAGTGACATAAATTTTTCGTACTTTTAACGGTTTTTCATGTATATATATCCAGCCATTTCACATTAAAGTTTAGTATTCCTTTTTAAACTAAATTAGAAGAAAAAAGAAGAGAGCATCAAAGAAAGAAAACCGATTTTAAAAACGTTATTTTTTAATTTTTTAGAGTGCTCCACCAAGAAAATTTATTAGCAATGAAAGTTTACAAAGAGCTGGATGCTAAGAAAATCCGGGGAGAAGATGAAATGCTCAACTTTAATAGTAACAGGGAAAGAGTGATATTTGACATGATGCAAGAATACATCCGCAATATACTTTTAGCAGTTAAGGAGTTTGGGTTAGCTCTTGAAGACTGGATGCAAGGCGACATGAAAGCAGTCGAGGAAAAACTTGCGAGGATCACCGAGCATGCTAAAAACGCTGATAAGGTAAAGCACGACATAATAGATGAGCTCTCCCTAGCTGCGACGTTCCTTCAAAGGGAAGATTTTATGCGTCTCGCGTTAACCGTCGACAAAATAGCGGATTACACCGAGGGAACATGCTTCAGGCTATCAGGAATACGTAACTGGAGGCCAAGGGGAGTTATGGCTGAGGACATAAGGAACATTGTATCTACGTTTACGCATGCTGTTGAAAAACTAAGAGAGGCGATAAATATTCTTTCAGAGGACCCTGAAAGAGCATTAAAAGCAATAGAAGAAGTGGACGCTGATGAAAGACTGGTCGATCAAATACATAGAACAATAGAGCAGAATTTGTTTGAGTTGAACGTAGACCACCGAACATTAATACGTCTCCTAAACTTTGTTTCGCATATTGAAGACGCTGTTGATGTTACGCAGGAGGCAGCGGAAGCATTGAGAATAATCGCCATAAGCATGATAGGATAGAGAGGGGGAATGCAGAATGGCTGCTAATGCTGCAAGGACAAAGAAAAAGGCGGAATTAATAGAGGGAAACAGAGTGATCGTTTGGGATCCAGAGGAAGGATCACAGCTTTACGGAGAAGGCTTCTATGGGCAGCCGCTGGGAATAAGAAAGCCTAAAACACCGCAATTCAATAAGCCGCTCGAGTTATCTCTTTTAGAAGCGCTATATTTGCTGGAGAAAGGCAGAATTAGAATATATGACGCAAAGGATGGGCATGAGATTACTAGGAGAGAGTTGGAAGAGAAGGCTGAAGAAACATATCTCGATTTTAAGACAAAGTATGTTGTTTATAAAGACCTGAGGGAGAAGGGGTTAGTTGTAAGGCCGGCGTTAAAGTTTGGAGCTGATTACGCAGTCTACCAGCATGGACCTGGCATTGATCATGCGCCATTAATAGTCAGTGTTGTCCCGGAAGGAACAAAGCTTAACCCGGTAGACATAGTTCGCGCCGGCCGCCTAGCAACAAGCGTACGGAAAAAATTCGTAATAGCTACCGTTGATCCTTCAGGAGAGCCAAGATATTATGTTTTTTCATGGTTTAAACCGTAACGCTAACTTTTGAAGGATATCACGAAAAAAGGTCTTCCAACTTTTCTAACCTTTCTCAGATTAAAATTTGCCTTGCTCCCTTTTTCTTAAAAAGGAGAAATTTGGGGGCTCTTAGAGGCTATGTGGGTATGAAAAGCAGGCCTAGTGTAAGCAAGAATGTGGCGAGTACTAATAGGGCTAACCACCATCGGAAGTATTTCTGCCAGTTTTCGTTATCCTCCTTAACTAGCTTACTAACTCCCCAAGACGTTAAACAGATGAAAAGGGCGATGATGCTGATGGCCGCTGTTTCGTAGTTTAAGTTAACAGAGTTCAGTATAGCAGCAGAGAGTAAAGTAGCTATTAAAGTTGCGAGTCCTCCCCATCCAGCCCATTCAAGCAATGTTAGAGAGAATTCCTTATCGACCTTGCCATCTTTCTCCATTAAGGAACCCTTCCCTCTTTGCAGTCACCAAACAGAGAATTCCCATTAATCTTTTTAAAAATAACGTTAAAAATGTTGAATATTTGCAAAAATGTTAAATTTAGAAGGGGTGAAAAGTGAACACTGAGCCGCATGTTTTAACTGAAAAAGGAAGATTTCCTAGAGGGTATACCTTTGGTTAAAAATGAGGAAGACGTTATCGAAGCCTACAGGGCTGCAGGAAGAATACTTGAGAAGGCGCTTAATGAAGGAAAGAGGCTTGCCAAGCCAGATGTGCTAATAATTGAATTATGTGAAGCCGTTGAGGAGAAAATTTTGAGTGAAGGAGGAGAGCTAGCGTTTCCATGTAACGTCTCAGTTAATGACGTGGCAGCCCATTACACGTCTCCGCCCGGCGATGAGACACGTATACCTAGAGAAGCTATTGTGAAGATAGATGCCGGAGCGCACGTAGACGGATACATCGTTGATAAGGCTATTTCCGTGTCTACATCAGCTAAATGGAGGAGGCTCGTTCATGCAACAGAGGAGGCGCTTAAAAAGGCCCTAAAAGAAGTTAAACCAAATGTTCCAGTCAAAGTCTTAGGGAAGACCATAGAGAAGGTAATAAGGTCCTTTGGTTTTAACCCTGTGGTTAACCTCTCAGGGCACCAAATTGAAAGGTACACGCTTCATGCAGGGAAGAGCATCCCCAACTTTAACGCGAGACACGCCCTTAGCCGGATTAGAAGAGGAGAAGTTTACGCTATAGAGCCATTTGCCACCAACGGGGTGGGGCTGGTAATGGCTACAGGTAAAGCATACATTTACAGGATTGTGAATCCCAAGGAGGTTCCTCCGCTTCTCCGGGATATCCTAGAAAGATACAATTCACTTCCTTTCGCAGTAAGGTGGGTTAGGGATATAAGAAGAAAACGGGCCATACAGGTTTTAAGGTACCTAACTAAGAAGGGCGTTCTAGCGGCATATCCAATCCTTGTGGAGAAGTCTAGGGGGTGGGTTGCCCAGTCTGAAACAACAGTTCTCGTCACCGAGAACGCATGTGAAGTCTTCTAGGCTTTGGTTTTCTTCTTTTTCTCCTTCTTTAGGGGGGCCTCGAAGATCTCTTCTATGACCAATTCTCCGTAACCGCACTTATTACACTTTCCAAGCTTTTTAAACACGTAATCTCCCTTCGTGAACTCACGGATCCTAACACTGCCACATGCGTTACAACGTAGCACGCTAACCGTCTTGCTCATAGCTTTAACTTTAGAAGCCCTAGGAAACGCTAAGAATACGTAAACTACTAAGATTAGCATTAATACACCGTAAAGCAAGTAGTTCCCTCTTTGGAAGTCAAGCCATTGCGTTAAACCATAATATATGAGGAATGCACTAATTGCGATTATTGCCGCCCCCGCGAGGAGAAGTACAATACGAATCAAAGTCTCACTTTTCCTGAAACCCTCACCCAACTCTTTGCACCACCTGCCTTTAATTTCCTATTCCAATACAGTTGCCGACTCCGACCACCACTACTGCATCGTTTTCCTTGGTGAACCCCTCAATGATCTTTTTGACTCTTTCCTTTGCCTCCTTGGCTCCTTTAATTATCTTTTTCTTCATAGGAGTTAGTGCTTCGTCAAGAGACATTTTAATGATTAAAGCGTCTATAGGGATCTCTCTTTCAACAACCCCAACCTCGATCTTGTACTTCTCAACACCTGGACCGCCTATAGCGGCTCCGACGCCCTCCGCCACTTTCCCGGTTTCTTCGCCTTCAAACTTTACCCCTGCGTCAATCATGATGATCCTTTTAACGCGATTTCCCTTTTCCCTTAGAACTTTAAGAAGCCCCTCCCCGGGTTTACCAACGCGACCACTTGGACCGGCGGCTCTCAGTATGATGACATCTCTCCCTTTATAAGTTACTTCAGCTTTTACAAGTTCTCCATCAAAACTATAAAAACGGGCTTCCTTTGCAAGGTCCCGTAGTAGCATTGAAACAGCTAAAGCACCGGCTCCGTCACCAATGGGTTTTCCATCGTAAAAAGCAGACAAAGCGCTTTTATAAGCTGACGCGGTCTTGGTGAGGAAGGGAAGCAGCATTTGAATCTGCGATACTAAGGCAATACTACCGCTTTCCTTACTTAAAAGGTAGAAGTGCCTTAAGATAAAGAATAGCTGTCTTAAAGCTGATGCTGCCTCTAAAACCATTTCAAGATTGGCGATCTGATCACTTCCAGCTTTAGGAGCTATCTCCTGGATTAACCCTCTAAAACGGCTTTGCCTTACATTTAAAAGATGATCTAACCTTTTCAGTACACCGACCGGATCCCGCTCTACAGGTTCAATTAGAACAAAGTCTAATAACCCATCAACTAGGCTAGGAACATCGACGCTTCCATCACTAAACGCCCTAATAGCCCTAACAGCCATTTTCCGTCCTTCTTCGCTCCAAGCTTCAACCTGTCTGACGAAGTCCCAGATCTGCATCAGCCAAAGTTTGGCTTGAATCCGCGTACCACCCAAAGCGAAAACTAAGAAAAATAGGGCATATGCTATTGTTATAATAAGGAAAAGGGTTGGATCTTGCCCTCCAAAAAACTGTAATGGAACCATTTAAGCACACCCAACCAACAAGGAAAAACGAGAATGTTATAAAAATATCGCATAGGCGTTAGGCGAGCTTGGTCCTATAACCAGATTTGGGAGGCTCGTGTTCCCTGCCAAGGAGGCTCTACGAGCGCCTTTAGATTGCTTTTCTTGCAATGTTTAAAGCTTCACATGAAGGCAAACCGAGAGCATGCAACTAACAACGCTATTCTCGACCATCAAACATAAATAAATGGCTTTACTTACAGGCAACTTACTACGTGGAAACTATTAAGAGTGTGTCTATTGAGAATTTTAAAGGAAGAAGTAGAGGTCATAGTTTTCTGTTTTGGTTTTTTGGACGTTTTCCCCTAGCAAAAACAGAGAGATTTATTCCTCTTAGATTTAGCCATTCGGCTGTTTTACCCGTCACTATAATGCGCGTCTTCTTGAGGTCATTGAGGCTTCTTGAACCCGTTAAGAACATGGTTACTCTTAATTCTCTTAATAACCGATGTATGAGCCTACGTGCTTCCACATACTTTTCCTTGTAGGCATACTTGAGGAAAGGATAGGCGATCCCCGTTGCCCTAGCACCCAACGCTATAGCTTTTGCTACGTGAACGCCACTTCTCACGCCTCCTGTTGCTATGACATCTAAGCTGGTGAATGTTGCAACTTCAATCGTACTGGCTACAGTTGGGATCCCCCAATCCCAGAACGTTTTTCCAAGCGCGTCTTCTTTTCTTCTGAAGTATTCAACAGCAGACCAGCTGGTTCCTCCGGCACCTCCAACATCTATCGCTTTTACACCGGCTTCCTCGAGGAGGACGGCTTCTTCCCTCGCTATCCCACATCCAGTCTCCTTAGCGATGATTGGAACTTCTAGGGACTCGGCGGCTTCCTTAAGTTTTTTTAGTACTCCTTGAAAATTGGTGTCGCCCTCGGGTTGGATTGCTTCTTGGAGAGGGTTAAGGTGGACTGCTAACGCGTCGGCTTCGATCATTGAGACGATTTCGTCCAGTTCTTTAATTGTATATCCCTCAACCAGCTGAGGAGCTCCTATGTTGGCTATTTTAAGAGTTGTGGGGGCAACCTTTCTCACGACTGAAAATGTTTCTCTTAATCGCTTGTTTTCTATGGCTACTCTCTGTGATCCCACTCCAATACCTAGTCCATACTCCTCCGCTAATACGGCGAGGAACCTGTTAATTTCGCCTCCCTTACGTGTCCCACCGGTCATTGCGGCGATAATTATTGGTGCCTTAAGCTGCTTCCCGAATACGCTTACGTCAAGACTTATGTCGTCTAAGTTTACCTCAGGAAGAGCACAATGGACAAACTCGACGTCTTCGAAGCCGGCAGACTTTGAAAACTGCACATTTTCCTTAATGCAAATTTTAATGTGTTCAAGCTTCCTATTTTCAGTAGTAAAGGTGTTATTCATGAAAAAGCACCTTTTGTGGTTTTATGAGAGTTCCTACTTTCTCCCCTAAGAGGGCACGTAAAACATTGCCTGGCTTATTCGCATTTAAAACGCTTACTTCTATGCCTTTAGACGTAATTAATAAAATCTCTCTTATTTTTCCGAGCATTCCGCCAGTAACGTCAGCATGCTCGCACTTTGTGAGGTGCCCAGCAAGCTTTGCAAGGTCGGCTGAGTTGATTTCAGAAAACGGTTTAGCACCTTCCATCTTAGGGTCTGAGGGGTATATGCCGTCAACATCTGTAGCAAATAAAACCTTAGAAGGAGTTAAAAACTCTGATAGGTAAGAGACAATCTGGTCTCCTGAAAGGATCGTGAAACCAGCATCTTCATCGAGCACTGCATCCCCCCAAAGGACGGGTATGAGGCCTTTACTTAAAGCATCTTCAAGCACCACCCTCCACATGCTGCTAATCCGACCATTCTTTTGTAATGTAATTGATGATGGTTGGATAGGAAAAGCTGGAACATTTTCACCCTGCAAGCTTTCAACTATTATATTACTCAATTTACGCATTGACTGAACAGTCTTTGCGAAGCCAATGAGCTGACGTTCATCCCTAAAACCTAGGTGAATGCCGTACTTCTTGGCTAAGGGATGTCCAAAGGATCCGCCGCCGTGCACTATTATTAAGCGGAGCAGTTTATTCTTTAACGCGGAGGATATCTCTTTAGCAATCCGCCTTATAATCCTCGTCCTAGCGTAGAAGGGTTTTTTCTTCATGGTGATCACGCTTCCTCCAAGTTTTAAGATCACTAATTCCCTAGCAAGCATGCTTTCAGCGCTGCTTTTCTTCAATTTTAACTCCCTCCAAGGATACATTGGCAGGTATCGGTTTTCCTCCTGCACCTCTTATCCCTTTAGCAACACGTTTAATGCCGTCCTGGCTGCTTAATGCAACCATGCAACCACCTCCACCAGCGCCTGTAAGCTTAGCGCCATATGCACCCGCATTTCTAGCGGCTAGTATCAGCCTGTTCAATGCTTCAGTTGAAACTCCTAAAGCCTCTAAAAGACCTTGGTTTATATCCATTAACTCGCCTAAATCTTTAAGACGACCCTCTTTCAGGAGCATTGATCCCTTAATGGAAATTTTGCCTATTGTTTTTATTATGGCGTCTACTATCGGTTTCTGCCGCTCCCGCCTCATACGTACTCGTGCAATCCACTCTCCAGTACTTCTCTTAACTCCTGTGTCACCGATCACAAATGGGATTCTTTTAGTTAGCTTAATCTGAGTGATTTTTTTACGCTTGAAAAGAAGCGCACCGCCATACGTTGCTATCGCATTATCGATCCCGGAAGGTGTACCATGAACGGTTTTTTCAGCTTCAAAAGACACGGCAAATATTTCATCTTTATTAGGTTCTAAACCAAAGCAAAGATATATTGCAGCTGTCGCTGCTACAGATACCGCGGCGGAGGAACCCATCCCAGCACCTGGAGGAAGAGCAGACCAGATCCGTAACTCCACTCCTTGGTCTAGACGTGCCCTCTTAGCAACTTGACTTATAATCGTCCAAAATGGTTTGAAGACGCCAAGGTGGTCTGGTACGTCGTCTAAGCTGAATTCTATTTGTGTGTTATACTCTCTTGAGAAAATGCGAATCTTCTTAGCAGCGATTGGCGTTGCCTCTACAAAGGCCCGTTTATCCACCGCGATCACAAGGGCGGGTTCTCCATAGACTACGGCATGCTCACCGAAATAAAATTACTTTACCTGGAGCTGAAGCAATTACCAAGGAAACCACCAACATTAGGATTTAATTTTTGCTTCAAACTCCTCTACGGGAATCGGGAGGTCTTCATCTTCCGGGAGCTCCCCCCTCTCTCTTAGCACTTGCCTTGCTAACAGCCAGTAAATTAGGGAAAGAGCACGCCTCCCCTTGTTATTGGTTGGTATACAGAGATCGACTTTTGAAACAGAGTTATCTGTGTCGCATAAGGCAACCGCGGGTATCCCCGCCTTCTCAGCTTCAATTAATGCTTGTGCATCAGTTCTAGGGTCAGTTACAACTATTACGTCTGCCTCAACGTAGCTCGGAAGAGAGGGATTAGTTAACGTGCCGGGGATGAAACGCCCTGTTACAGCTCTCGTTCTAGTCACCTCTGCGAACTTTCTAGCTGGCTTCTGACCATACGTTCTGGTTGCAACTACCAAAACCTTTGAGGGTTCAAACCTAGCCAAGAAACGGGCTGCAACCCTTATTCTTTCATCAGTCTTCCTTACATCTAAAACATAAAGGCCATCCGCACGAACACGATATATGAAGGGAAGCATGCTCTGTGTTTTAACCTGTGTCCCAATGTGGATCCCTGCTGCAAGGTATCTATCAAGTTGAATTAAAAGTTCAGCTTCACTCAACTAGTTCACCTCTTTAATACTCATTTTCTTCCTTTTTCACATGCTGCGAGAATGGAAGTATCTCGTCAATCAAGTTTACATGACTTAGGAGCATGCGCCTGCAGCAATACCTTTTTAAACCTAGACTGTCAAGCACGGTTTTTGGATCTTCTCCCTGACGCACTCGCCTAGAAAACTCCTCCCACTTATCGGCAATGAGCATTCCACACGTGAAGCACCTAATAGGGATCATCATTCTGGTAGAGCCTCCAAAGTATTCGTTATCAGCCTACCTGTAGCTTTTCTGCCTCCTAGCCCTAGCTCCCCGTCCACCAAACTTCTTGGGCTCTTTCCTACGTGGGTCTGAAACAAGCATTTTCTCATCATATTCCACCATTACAGTCCTTATTTGAGGGTTACCTGAATACTCTACTAACCCTCTAGCTATGGCTGTCCGGGCGGCTTCAGCTTGCCCCATGAAGCCGCCGCCTCTTACGTCGACGTCGACGTCTACTTGCTTTGCTATTTCTCCAGCTAAAATTAATGGTTCAGACAGCTTCAGCCGAACAACTTCAGGCTGAATGAGAGGGAGAGGGATCTTGTTTATTCTAACCCTGCCCTTTCCTGGCCTTATTACTGCACGGGCTATAGCTGTTTTCCTCTTGCCACTCGCAATAACTATCTTTTTAGCAGCAACCGACTTCTTAGACTTACTCATAAACATTTCGCCTCCTTAGGAAGTCCAACCGATTTCCCTTGAAATGTCTTCTACTCGAATAAATTTTGCTTTAGTTTTGCTTACATGAGCTTCGGGTATGGTTTGAAGCTCGGCATTAGAAAGTTCTTCTGGTACGCCGATGTAAACTCTAAGACGCCTGTAAGCAGAGCGGCCCCTTGCTTTTTTCCAAGGAAGCATGCCTCTAATAGTACGCCGCACTAGGAGGTCGGGCCTCCTATAATGTATTGGTCCTTTCCAAGGGGCAGTTAACGTTCTGATTTGGAGGCGACTTTTGTATTTGTTGATCGTAGATTTAGGGTTTCCTGTCACTACAGCTTTTTCAGCGTTAACTATTACTACACGTTCTCCGTTTAGTAAACGTTTTGCCACTATGCTAGCCATACGTCCAAGGATTAAGTCTGTTGCATCAACAATCATCGTGTCCTTCATTGTACAGCACCAACTAACCAATTATTTTCACGTTACTCCCCTTAGGGTTCCGCTTCATAAGCTCTAAGATCGAAATGCACTCTCCTCCAGCTTCTTTGGTCTTCTGTATCGCTTTTTCGGAAAATGCAAGAGCAGCGATGCAAACTTTGTGATTAAGTGAGCCTGATCCTAGCACTTTTCCAGGGACAACGACTGTTTCACCGTCCTCGGTGAACCTGTTTATCCGTGAAATATTTACAACAACCCTGTGTCGCCTAGGCTTTCTAAGCTTCTCTGAAATACTTCTCCAAATATGTACTCCCTCTGCCTTAGCTTTTTTCTCGAGGGCGACAATTAAATTCCAAACATTCGGGTCCGTCGGGCCAGTAGGCTTCAACACTATGCCTCCTCACTCGCTGTTATGAGTTGAGACTCAAGATCTTCTAGTTTCTTTAAAAGGATATCTACGGCGACCTTAACTATTTCGTCGGGAGGAAGGGAGCCCGTTGACTCAACAGTAAAGATGAATTTTGTGTCATCCCATGAAACTTGTATAGCGTCAAAACGGCATTCTTCTTCACAGGACTTACATAAGGAACAGTTTAAAAGATCCTTCACGACCAACTGGTTATCCTCTATAGCTAATATGTTTTTAGGACATATGGAAACGCAGTCTCCACATTGGACACATTTATCTTGATCTATGTTTAAGATGGGCATGTATTTATATGCACAGCATGAAACAGGTTGCCATTTAGCGTGCTCTTTCCCCCTTCCTAATCGGGCATACGCTTCCAAAACAACCTTTTGGTTTCTACCCATCTTTGCAAGAGGGATCTTATCGCTAACTGGGCGGACAACGGGATCTTGTGACTGGAGGTCTCCAGAATATATAACAACACCTTCTTCTTCGGCTTCTTTCTCCAAAGTAAGAGTTAACCTGCATTTAACACAGCCTTCACCACCACAACTACACTCCTCCGGTAGGACATAGCTCTCTAAATCCGTAACTAAAGGAATAAGTCCTAGCCTATGAGCTAAAACTTCATCAAAAATCGGAGAAGTGTTTTCGATTATTATGACCTCATCTATGGCCATTGTTGGAACTTCAGCAAGCATCGTTCTACGTAGAGCATTCGCTACAGAAACATCTACACCTTCCAATACAAAGCGGAGCATATTTCCTTCCATAGATAAGATTTTGACATTCAACACAGAACACCTGCCAGCAGACGAAGGAGAAATCAAACTCTCCGGCCGCGTCTACCTCCAGGCCTTCTCGTTCCGTCATGTGGAATAGGTGTTACGTCTTCTATTCTACCTATTCTCAGTCCTGCTCTAGCAAGAGCTCTAATTGCAGCTTGTGCACCGGGTCCAGGTGTTTTCGGACCGTGGCCGCCGGGCGCTCTAACCTTAATGTTGATTCCAACGATACCTTTCTCCATGGCTTCCTGTGCGGCTCTAAATGCAGCTTGCATGGCGGCATATGGAGACGATTCTTCCCTATCCGCTTTAACGATCATACCTCCACTATATCTGGCAATAGTCTCAGCGCCTGTGAGATCTGTAATCGTAATTATTGTATCATTGAACGAACTATATATATGAGCAACACCCCATTTTACCCTCTTTCTTTCACTACTTTTTTCTTTGCTACTCAATTTCCATCGCTCCTCTCTCTTTTAATCATGAAAACACCTTAACAAGGTTATTGTGAAACGCGGGCAGGATGGTTAACATCATTAAGAGGTGACGTTGGAGTGTAAGCGATCAAGTCCTCACTTTCCCGATCAACAAGATGGCCCGGCGACGTTACCCTTCTCCCCGCAATTACTATATGGCCATGAGTAATGAATTGCCTAGCTTGATGAACGGTTTTCGCAAGCCCCTTCGTTACAACCATAGTTTGTAAGCGCCGTTCAAGAAAGTTCTCGACGGTTAACGCTAATACATCATCTAGTGTAGCGTCAGATGGGAGGATGCCCATTCTGTAAAGCTTACCGATAAGCTCTTGTCTACCTTTCTCCCGTTCCTCCGGCGGCAACGCCATTATTTTCCTAGCTCTCTCCCTAAACCTTCGTAGAATTGCCTGCACTCGCCATAGTTCCTTTTTATTTCGTAATCCATATTTGCCTACGAGTATTACCTCTTTATGAAGACGTTCCTTGTCCCATGGTTTGCGAGGGGTGATATACTTCTTTCTTGGCTTTTTAGGATCGCCCATTCCGGCCCCCCTGCTACCGCTTCTTCCTTCTAACACCTACTGTTTGACCCTTCCGCCCGGTTGTCTTAGTTCTCTGCCCTCTCACCTTAAGCCCTAAAGCATGACGCACACCCTTCCAACACCTAATTCTTTTCATTAATTCTATGTCATTTTTAACCGTGAGCGCCAATTGTGAACCAATAAGGTGCAGATCCTTACCTGTCTCTAGGTCCTTCTGCCTGTTTAGCATCCAAGACGGGATGCCTACTGACGACGGATTAGACACCGCGTCCTCTATTTTTTTGATTTCAGCGTCTGTGAGAAAGCCAAGCCTTCTATTCGGGTCAATACCTAAGGCGACGAGGACGGCATTTGCCATCCTAGCATTAATGCCTTTTATCGTTCTGAGAGCATACGCTGCCCTATAAGACCCGTCTAAGTCCGTTCCGGCAAGTCTGACGATGTGCTTATAACTTTCTGTCGACAAGGTTTACACCCTTCTTTACCTTAAAAAGGAGACAATTACGAATCCAAATAAACTTTGCGATTTGCCATCTTCAGGTAACATAAATGCCAAGGTAGAATGCAAATGAAAAAGTCACATATTTAAAGTATTTCTGTTTCATCCTTAGAGTGGAGTTTAAGTTAGCTGGTGTCAAGGCATGAAAGTGGCTGTGCTCTTCAGCGGCGGGAAGGATTCAAGCTGCGCTCTCTTCTGGGCCTTATCGAACAATTTAAAAGTTGAAGCCTTAGTATCCATGCTTCCAATGAGGGAGGACAGTTATATGTTTCATGTACCTAATATTGCACTAACAGAAATACAAGCGGAAGCCATCGGGTTACCTCACGTTTCATCCATTACGTCTGGTGCAAGAGAAAGGGAGGTTTCAGACCTGAAAGAAGTACTTAGAGAGTTGAATGTTGATGCCGTCGTATCGGGAGCTGTGGCAAGCGAGTATCAGAAGAGACACATAGACAGGGTTTGCAAAGAACTTGGATTAAGAAGCATAACCCCTCTCTGGCACGGTAATGAAGTCTTATTGCTGGTGAAGCTTGTTAATTTTGGGTTTGACGTAAGGTTTACTGGAGTTTATGCTTTGGGATTTAACGCTAAGTGGCTTGGAAGGAAGCTTGACTATGACAGTATTGTAGATTTAATTGAGATAAGAAGAAGGTATGGTATTAGCATTGCAGGGGAAGGAGGGGAATATGAAACGATCGTATTAGACGCGCCATTTTTCAGGAAGAAGATCAACATAGTCGACGCTGAGGCCCTCTGGGATGGGATAAGAGGGCAACTTTTGATTAAAAAGGTAGAATTAGTAGGAAAAAGAGGATGAGAAGAATGGGTGAGAAAACAATTTCAACGGAGATAGTGGAACATGTTGCTTGGCTGGCAAGAATAAAGCTTTCCGATAAGGAGAAGAGGAAGTTTTCATCCCAGTTAAGTAAGATACTGGAGTACTTCAGTAGAATAGATGAAGTTGACACCTCTAACGTTGAGCCCATGTTTCATGTTTTAGATATTTCAAACGTTTTCCGTGAAGACGAGGTGGCACCCTCTATGCCATTAAATGAGGTTTTAAAGAACGTCCCTGAAAGCGAAAAGGGATTTATTAAAGCCCCTAGAATAATCTGAGAGATGATGGGATGTGAAGTTCAATCAGCTAACTTGCCATGAACTGGTAGGAATGATTAAAGAACAGAATGTAACTGCAGAGGAGGTTATTGAAGCAGTTTTTAAACGTATAGATGAGATTGAGAAGAGAATAAATGCGTTCATCTCAGTCTTTAAGGAGGAAGCGCTAAGGAAAGCAAGGGAGATCGATGAGAAAATAGCGAGAGGAGAGAAAGTTGGCCCTTTAGCTGGAATCCCGGTCGCTGTTAAAGATAATATCTGCACACGTGGAAAGCTGACAACTTGTGGCTCGAAGATGCTAAGTGATTACGTTCCGCCATACAGCGCTACCGTAGTGGAGCGGATCGAAGAGGCGGGAGGCATTGTTATAGGTAAAACGAACATGGACGAGTTTGCTATGGGTAATTCAACCGAGAGCAGCTATTTTGGGTGCACACGTAACCCATGGGATACCACAAGGGTACCTGGAGGTTCATCGGGTGGAAGTGGTGCAGCGCTTGCAGCAGACGAAACAATACTCGCATTGGGAAGCGATACTGGAGGTTCGATCAGATGTCCTGCGAGCTTCTGCGGCATCGTAGGGTTGAAACCGACCTACGGACTTGTTAGCAGGTATGGGTTAATAGCGTATGCGAATAGCCTTGAGCAGATAGGTCCAATGGCGAAAGATGTTATGGACTGTGCACTACTTCTCAGTATCATTTCAGGCAATGATGCAAGAGATAGCACGTCAGCCCCGTACCATCCACGTGACTATACTAAGCACATTAGAGATGGAGTTAAGAAGGTTAAAGTTGGGGTTCCAAAAGAGTTTTTCATGGTTGGAGTCGATGAACCAGTAGAGCGAGCCGTTTACGAAGCTGTGGAGATCCTTGAGGAGTTAGGAGCCAAGTGTGAAGAGTTCTCCATTTCATATTTAGATTATGCTGTTCCAACGTATTACCTAATAGCAATGTCCGAAGCAAGTTCTAACCTAGCACGATTCGACGGGTTGAGGTATGGTTTTAGGGCTAAGAGCGAAGGAGACTGGAATGAGGTTTTTCTGGAGACAAGAGGGGAGGGGTTCGGAGAAGAGGTGAAGCGGAGGATAATTCTTGGAACGTTTGCCCTTTCGGCGGGATACTACGATAGATACTATTTAAAAGCGTTAAAGGTTAGAGCGCTCATAAGAAAAGAATTCGAGAGAGCTTTAGCCAAATTTGACGTCTTAGTCACGCCAACCATGCCTACGCTTCCTTTCAAGATTGGAGAAATCATAGAAGACCCACTAACCATGTACATGATGGATATTTGCACGGTTCCCGTGAACCTAGCAGGAGTCCCGTCTATATCAATACCATGCGGCTTTGCAGATGGGTTACCTGTTGGAATGCAGATAATTGGAGGGTTCTTCAAAGAGGATGAAATCCTAAGGGTAGCATACGCGTTTCAAAAGCAAGCTAGGCTTAATAGGAAACCACAAATTTAAAGGAGAGGCACATAATGGAAGGAGAAAAGCTGGATGTTAAAATTGGATTGGAAGTTCATGTTCAACTTACATCCCTTAAAACGAAGCTTTTCTGTAGTTGCTCTGCCGACTACCGAGGGAAACCTCCGAACACCCTTGTTTGCCCTATATGCCTAGGACATCCGGGCACCCTTCCGGTTTTGAATAAGAAAGCGGTGGATCATGCGATAATGGTAGCCTTAGCCTTAAACTCGACGATTTCCCCTCAAATGATCTTCTTTAGGAAGAACTACTTCTACGTTGACATGTCTAAGAACTTTCAGATATCACAGTATGATAAGGCGGGTGGTATACCCCTTTCAACAGGTGGATGGATTACCTTCAACGTTAATGGAGAGGAGAGGAGGGTAAGGATCAGAAGGATACAGTTAGAGGAGGACCCTGCACGTATAACGTATTTAGGAAACATAACTTCTTCTCCATATACGCTTGTTGATTATAATAGGGCAGGGGTGGCTCTTCTCGAAATAGTTACCGAACCCGATATGAGCTCCCCTGAAGAAGCGTACTTCTTCCTTCAAAAATTACGTTCAATACTTGAACACTTAGGAGTATCCAGCGAGAACATGCAGGGTTCAATGCGATGTGATGCAAACATATCTATTAAAGGAGGGGCGAGGGTTGAGATTAAGAACATATCATCCTTCAGGGACGTACGGCGGGCTCTGCAGTATGAAATCATGAGACAGAAGCAACTGTTAAAGAGGGGGTTGTCTGTAACGCAGGAAACCAGACACTGGGATGAAAATAGGAAAATAACTGTTTCCTTGAGGGTTAAAGAGACGGAGAGCGATTACAGGTATTTTCCTGAGCTAGACCTGGTACCCGTGAAAATCTCCGAGGAGTGGATTAGGAGGATAGCAGCGGAGATGCCTGAGCTCCCGGATGCCAGAAAGAGACGTTTTATTTTAGAGTACAAAATTCCAGAATACGACGCTACCGTCCTAACTAGCAGCAAGACAATTGCAGACTTCTTTGAGGAGTGCTGCAAGGTGTACTCTAAGCCCAAGGTTGTCAGTAATTGGTTAATGAGCGACTTTTTACGGAACATAAACGAGCTTGGAATCGATGTAACCGAGGTAAAAATTACGCCAAAGCAGTTTGTTGGGATGCTAAAAATGATAGATGAAGGAGTTATAAGTGGTAAGATTGCGAAGCGAGTCTTAAAAGAAATGATGCTAACTGGGAAGGCTCCAAGGCAGGTTGTAGAAGAGAAAAACCTCTTAAAGTTAAGTGACAGGAGTATACTCCAAAAAATAATTGATGAAGTGTTCTGTGAGTTTCCGAAAGCGGTCGAAGATGCCAAAAGGGACAAGAAAGCCGTTAATTATCTAGTAGGTCAGGTTATGAGGAAAACTAGAGGAAGGGCCGATCCAAAACTCACAAATGAGCTTATTCTAGCCAAACTGAAAACCAGTTAGCCAGTTTATCGCTGAGTGTAAAAAATACCCTATATAAAAGCACTCTTGAGGAAATAGGCTTATTAAGCAATGCCCCCCTCTTTTTTAATTAGGATTTACATGAGATGGTGTGGAGTTATGGAGAAAAAATTAGTTAACATCGTGGAAAAGGAGGACATTAAGACGGAGAACCCTGTGGTTGTAATCGGGTTGCCGGATGTAGGGCTAGTCGGTGTTATCTTAGTAAATCATATGATTCAGTCAATGAACATGAGGGAGGTAGGCTACATTGAATCAGACTTTTTCCCACCGATTATAGTATTACATAAAGGAGAGGTTCACCGTCCGTTTAGAATATACCAGAAAGACGATTTACTAGTGTTCGTCTCCGAAATAGCTATTCCACCTGTCTCGATTTATGAGGTTTCTCGTGAGGTTTGTAGCTGGATTAAAGGTAAGCAAGCTTCGCTGGTTCTACCTATAGGAGGAACGCCGGTGCCAAATAGAATGATGATCGATAAACCTAAGGTGTTTGCTATACCGGTAGGAGAAAAAGCGAGGAAGATAGTAGAGGAACATAAAATCGAGGTTTTCGAGGAAGGAATGGTGGTTGGACCATATGCAAGAATAATCGCTGACTGTGAAATGCAGAAGTTACCTTGCTTAGTGCTTCTTTCACAGAGCTATCCGAATTATCCTGACCCTGGAGCCGCAGCAGCTACGGCAGAGGTCCTTGATAAAGTAGTGAAAGTAGGGATAGACGTTTCACCTTTAGAAGAACAGGCGGAGGAAATAAGGCTTCGAATGAAAGATTTGATGAAAAGGACGATGATGGAAATGGAAAGGATGGGGAAAGCGCAAGAGTATGAGCTACCGGCAATGTACTCGTAGGGGGGAGGAAGATGTATGAGAGAAGGAGAAGGAGGGAAGCGTTCTTTGAAAGACTGCTAAACTACTTTACAGAGTTAGGCGAAGAGATCGACGAGTTCGTAGAATCCATGTTTGAGGCTATGCGGTTTTCCAGGCCTGACTGGGACATGGATTCCTGCTGCATTGAACCATTGGTACACGTTGAAAGCACTCCAGACAGTATTATAGTTACAGCGGATCTACCATACGTTGAAGGTAAGGAAAACATCAAGTTAAACGCCACCGAAGACACATTAGAGATTCTTGCGGAAATGAAGAAAGATGTACGTTTTGAAAAATGGGGTACCATACAGCGGGAGGCTACCTTCAGAAAATACCACAAAATCATAAGGTTGCCAGAAAAAGTGGTTCCTGAAGAGGCGAGAGCTACGTTCAAAAATGGCGTCCTTCAAGTCATACTTCCGAAAAAGGTAAAAAAGACACCCATAAAGATTGAGTGAAAAAGTATAAAGGTATAAGGAGGAGAACTACCGTTGTCTAAGAGGATAACCGAGGTTTCGAAGTTAAAGGTTAACTCTTACGTGGTCATAGATGATGAACCATGCCGTGTAGTAAGCACAACCACGTCTAAAGCGGGAAAACATGGATCTACTAAAACGAGGATAGTAGCAATTGGACTATTTAACGGAGCAAAGAAGGATATAGTTTTGCCATCTGACAGCAAAATAGAAGTTCCGGTAATAGACAAGAGAAGTGCACAGGTTGTCTCGATAATGGGAAACCAGTTAATGCTCATGGATCTCGAAACATATGAAACGTTTGAAACGCCATTCCCTACAGAGGAGGACTTAGCGTCGAAGATCGCAGAAGGTGTAGAAGTTGAATACTGGGACATCATGGGAAGAAAAAAGATTACACGCGTGAAAAAGTAATTTATTTTTTTAATTTCTTTATCTCTAATGGTGCCATAGTTGAAAAGAAGAGTTTACGTGCTTGACTCTGTCGCGTTTATTAGGGGATATCCCCCTCAACTTATTGGTGAAGAGCATTATATCCCGCTGGCTCTCGCAGAGGAACTTAAGGACGAGCGTTCTAAGACTCTTTTAGAAGCATCGGTGAGAAGTGGTCATGTTAAAATCAGGCAGCCAACCCAGTACGCGATTGAGAAATCTAAGGAAGCCGCACGAGAAACGGGGGATATTAGAGGTTTATCAGAGGTGGATCTGCACATTTTAGCGTTAGCTGTAGACCTGATGGCAGAAGGGGTTGAATCGGTAATAGTTACAGACGATTATTCCATTCAAAATGTTGCCCATAAAATGAAGATCCTATTCAAGCCTATGACACAGCATGGAATCAAGGAAGCTGTTAAATGGAAAGTTTACTGTTCTGCATGTAGGAAAGTGTACCCTCCAACGTATCTAGGCGTTAGATGCGAGGTCTGTGGTGGCGAGCTTAAAAGGAAAAAAGTGAAGAGGCGGAGAATCTGGTGGAAAAGGGGCTAATAAGCGAGAGGATAATGGACATTGCAAGGAGGCATAATTTCCCTGCTGAGATAGTCCAGCTTCTATCGGATGCTTTCGGAGCTGAACGAGCAAGACGGATAGTTGAAAGCCTTAAAGTCCCCGTACGTTTCTATACGTTGCGCGTTAACACAGCCACTACTACGCGAAGCGAGGTTCTTAAGATTTTAGAAGAGTTGAACGTGAAGGCAAGCCCTCACCCTTTAATTGAGGAGGTTGTTTGCATACCTGTTGAGGGGCCATTTAGCATTGAGCCATGTGAGAAAAAAGTGGTGGCAGATAAGTTTGCATGTGAATCGGTAATGCTTGGAGCGGATCTTTACGCTCCAGGAGTTCTGAGAGCGGAGAAGGTTAGAAAGGGAGACAGGGTGATGATTACAGATAAGTATGGAAGGCAGGTGGCAGAAGGCATCGCAACCATGAGTGCAAATGAAATGCTCACCCTAAAAAGAGGGATAGCAGTTAAAGTTGTTAAGTCACTTTATAAGGTGCCCAGCATTAGAAATACGGTTCTTCACGATGGAGGATATGTCTACGAACAAAGTCTACCAGCAATTTTAACAAGCAAAATCTTAGACCCCAAACCCGGAGAAGTCGTTGTGGACATGTGTGCTTCCCCAGGAGGGAAAACCACGCATATTGCCCAGTTAATGAAAGGGAAGGGAGCTGTGCTCGCGTTTGATAGAACGTGGAGTAAAGTTGAAAGAATCATGGAAAACGTTAAACGGCTAAAGTTGAAAAATGTTTTAACTTTTGTTGAGGACTCGCGTTTCATCGATAAGAAGCATCCAAACCTTAAGGCTGATAAGGTTTTAGTTGATCCGCCATGTTCTGACCTTGGGGTAAGACCTAAAATTTATGAGGAGGCGACATTAAACAAAGTTCAAGCCGCAGCAAACTATCAGCGGCAGTTCTTTAGGACAGCTGCCAAGATCCTAAAACCAAGAGGGATCCTTGTTTATAGTACATGCACCCTTACAATCGAAGAAAACGAGGAAAACGTGAGGTTCTGTGTTGAGGAGTTAGGGTTAGAAGTTGAGGAGGAGGCCATGTACCTTGGAGAAAGAGGTGTAAAGTTATTTAATGGAGCGGAGAGGACGCAGCGATTTTTACCGGATAAGCATGACGCACCCGGCTTTTTCATAGCAAAACTAAGGAAACCATAAAAATAAAAAAGAAGTTTAACTAGCATCTTCTACACCTATTCGTAAAGGTTAGAGTGTGATTATTTCAGCGCTAACCTTCTTTACGTCTAAAAGTGCGACCGTCATTTTTCCCGTCAGGTAGCCGCAGGATTCTCCAGGGTTTAAAACTAGCGTTTCGCCTCTCTTTTCATTTACGTACTCGTGTGTATGGCCATAGATCACTATATCATACTTTTTCGAAGAGATTACTGCTTCTAGAATTTCGGGGTAGTGACCGTGATTGACTGCTATCTTTCTTCCATCTAGTTCGATGGATAGGAAGAACGCGGTTATTTCGCCTTTTCCACTAAAATGCTTCTTAAGGGTTGGTAAATCACCATCATTATTTCCAGTAACAGCTTTTAGGGGACACTTAAGCTTTCCGAATTCTCTAATGGTGAAGGGACTTATTATGTCCCCAGCGTGAATAACTAGTTCTACTTCTTCCTCATTAAACAGCTCCACAGCTTTACGTATAGCACTTAAGTTATCATGGGAGTCAGACATCACACCGATCAAGTCACACACCTCCCTTATGTCCCTTAAGAAGGTTTATTAATCGCATCTTACTTAATTTTCGCCTTTGTCGCTAACCCAATATGCCCCTCTTGAAGTATGTTCTTTCTTCCATAGTTCAGCTTCTTTTTTATATCGTTCAACGGCTTCCATCAACACAGGAAAAACTTGATGGCGGTGGCTACCAGCAACTACGACGTAAACTAGGTCGTCTCCAACGTCAAAAAACCCAACATTATGGTGTATTTGAACGTCAACTATACCCTCTCTTTGGGAGAGCTCCTCACATATTTTAAGCAGTGTTTCATTGGCCTTTTCCTCGTAGGCTTCTACTTCCAATTTTTCCACTAATTCGCCATTTCGTGTAACGCCTCTAACGATTCCTATGAAGCAACATATGGCACCCACCTCTTTTATCCGCGGATTAGACCTGATTTTCCTTAAAATATCCTCTAATGAAATATCTCCTTTTTTATGGATCATACCTTGCTTCAATGGAAGCCCGTCCTCAAATTGATTCCTAATGAAAGAAACAAGAGAAATACCGTATTAAAATTAACTTAGCATCACACTCAAAGTGGAAGTTTGCAGGGTGCGAGGAAGGAGACGTCAAAGCTTGGAAATAACCTGATAAAACTTTGCGGTAAAGAATATTTTGTGAATCGATACCCTTAAATAACGCTTGTAAGCCTCTAACTTCAGAAGATGAAGTCCTTAAAGCTGTAAGGAGAGGACGTGGTGTGAGCGGGCAAGGACAAAAACCTACGGACTTTCTTTCTAGATCTCTAAATGCTAGAGTTCTTGTAAAGCTTAAAGGTGGAAGAGAGCTTAGAGGAAAACTTAAAGGGTTTGACGTACACATGAACTTGATACTTGGAGAGGCAGAGGAAGTTTTAGATAAAGACTCTGAACCCAAGCAAATAGGAACAGTCGTGGTTAGAGGAGACAATGTAATAATGTTAAGTCCAGCTGTCAAATCGGATACTGAATAGCATTGACTCCGAGGAGGAGAAGGTAAATGGTGAAGGGAACACCCAGCATGGGTAAGAAGAACAAGAAGACGCATATAAGATGTAGAAGATGTGGAAGGCATGCATATCATGTACGTAAAAAAAGGTGTGCCGCTTGCGGTTTCGGTGCAAGTAAAAGGATAAGACATTATAGTTGGCAAAACAAAAAAACATTGACAAGGATAAGGATACGATAAAGGAAAAGGAAAACGGTGCAATTTTGGAATAAAGTAAAAGGGAAAATTTGTAAATTTTCCAGCTAAATGGGGTTAACTTTGCTAAATGAGTTTATTCTTGTTGAGGGATAAACTAAAAGGAGTATCATAGGGAATCTCGAAACGCTTGTCCAAAGGATAACAGTTTCTCAGGTCAACTTTCCATGGTATCGTTCGTTTGCAACTTCAGAATGAGAGAGGTCATAGATCCGCCTAGAGAGGAGAAAGGTTAAAGACGCATTAACGTTATGCTACTTTGTGGAGGAGAAGGTAATGCGGGAGGAATGGCTCACCCCCCTTTCGAAGGTGATATTTCCTTTCACAGGTAGAGATGGTGAGTTCAATGCAGCACTTATTGCTTTTCAGATTATTGAGGAAATGGGGGGAGAGCTCGTTGGCTTCCACGTGTTAAGTGAAGAAGGAAGCGCTGCGAAGTTTAAGGAAGAACTCTTAAAAGTTGCTAGGAAGTTTAAGGTATCTTTCCGGATAATTTGCTATGACGAGAGGAATATTATAAGTGGCTTACTTAACGAGTTAAAGCGAGGTTATGACCTTTGTATCTGTTCTTTAGGAATCAAAGGCGTGAAAGGACTAGGTAGTGGTAGTGTTGTCCGAAAGCTTATTAATAAGATCCCGATAAAGTTGCTCCTTGTTTATACTCCAGAAAGTTATGGCGTACTGCCATATACTCTCAATAGAATTCTTGTAACACATACTATGATGGATGAAGATGTAGCAGCATACATGGTTGCAATGGTTCTTTCTAAATCATGGCTTTCCATTAAGGGAGAAATTATTGCTGTATATCCGATAAGGGTTCCTTCCTCTGTTCCTATAGATCTAACATATGTAGCTGAGGAAATAGAAAGGAAAGAAGATAGCTTCCTGAAGGATATAGGGAGTGAAATTAAAGAAATGGGGTCACCTATACTGCCGGTGACACTGTATGCTCGGGACAAAGCAGAGGCTTTAGCTGTGTATTCTAAAGAGGTCGATGCAGACATAGTCATAATTGGCGTTAACCGCAGGAAGTACCTTTCACGGCTTGCAAGCCTGATGCCCTTATCATACCCTCGATTTATAAACGAGCTTCTCAGGAGGGCTTCTTGCCCTGTCTTGCTTGCAGTTCCCTGAATAATAAATATACTAATGCTGTTATGCCTAGCCAAAAGAAGAAGGCAACCATAACATATGGTTTCACGAAGAAAAGGAAAAAAGAGAGGAAGGCTATCGCTGCGATGGGAATGAATGGCTTACTATTAGTTTGGCCTTTAAGTTTTAGGTTTGAGATACTTACAAGAATGAAAATAACCATAAAGGCTACGCTTGTCATGCTGGATACAAACTCAAGATTCTCCGTCATTGCTAGTATGAGGCATAGAGAACTTCCAAGAAGCAAGCTAATGTAGGGGATGTGTCCTCGCTTGGTTAGAACTGAAAGCTTCTTAGGTAACACGCCCTCTCTGGACATTGCATACATTAACCTTGATGAACCAAACAGAGTTGCATTAAATGCTGATGCCGTAGAGAGGACTCCTCCTATTCCTAAAAGAAAACCACCCCACTCACCTAACCAAGTTTGATTCATCGCTTCAGCTAGCGGAGCTTCGCTTGCACCACTAAGGTACCAAGGCACTAACCCCATTAGGGTAATGAGAGTGAACAGATAGATGATGAAAACAATTGTTATCGTAATAAAAATGGCTTTCCCTATTACTCGGGGGTTCTTAAGTTCCTCACCGGCTGTTGGAATTAGGTCAAATCCTTCAAAGGCTATGAAAATAGTAGATACTGCAGTGAAGGTCCCCCATAAAGGATTTCTAAAGGGGAGAAGTAATGGGATAAAAAAAGTGTATGTTTGTGGAAGCAATACTGTAGGCGTGACGCCAGAAAGGCCAAGTTTTGGTCTTGAAAGAACCTCCATCAGCCCGACTGTAATGAATAAGAGAAGTATTAAGACTTTCCCGAAAACCATTGTTGTTTGTGTTTTGCCCGTCTCGGAAACACCGATGATGTTTAACCCGGTGAACAGCAACGTTAGAACTAGAATCATTACTTTTTTATTAAAAGGAGGCGTGTAAAGTTCATCGAGAAGTGAGAGGTAAACATCGCTGACACCATAAAAAACGTGTAGCGAGTTAGAGAGGACGTGTAAATTCCAATTTAATAGGTAGCTAAGGTAGTTCGCGAAGCCAACAGCATAGGTTGCACATGCGATTATGTACGCAAACCAAAGAGTGCATCCTGTAATGAAAACGATAGAGGGGTTATTAAACGCTCTTGCAACGTAAGTGTAACTTGCACCGCTTTCAGGAAAAATCGATGAAAGCTTAACATAACTATATCCCACGAGAGCTGCTGTAAAACCGCAAAGGGAAAATGTTAAGATGCTGGCAATACCAGCTTCCCATATCGTCAAGCCAATTACCGTGAATATTCCGGCACCTATGCTTGCACCCACCCCTATTGTGACTGCCTCTAAGAGGCTGAGGCGGCGGATAAGGCGCCTCTCGTACGGTATCTCTGCGGAAGCTCTGTCTTCTTCTGTCATTCTTAATTTCATCCCTGAAAGGCTTTACTTCAAGAGGCAAGGTCCAAGCAAGTACGTTACTAAATTTGACGCACCCCACAGAGGATTTTTTCTAAAAGGGATTTTAATAGCCATACTACTAAGATCCATTTTAATTTTTCGTTCGCAGGACAGAATAACATTTGTGGAGGGGAACGTATTACAGATCCACATCCTACTTATAACATCAAAAAAACACAAAGGTTGATATTGAGAAAGTTGAACCCTTCCTCACCTAGGTGAGGAACATGAGCTTGCTTAAAAGTGCGGGGATAAAGTCGGTGGCGCTTCTCAACATGGACAGGGTGCATGGCCCAGTTATGAAATGGGAGTTAAATGTTGATGGGGAGGAAAATTTGCAGAAAATTTTAGTTGAACTCTACACGATGTTCATGGTGGGAAAGGCGAAGCAAATGGTTCCAAGGGCTATGATCTTTGAAGACAAGAACATAGTTGTTTCAGAGAGAGACTATAACCTTCTATGCTTTATGCTTAGGAAAGAAGCAAAAATTGACGAGTTTCTCAAGTACGCGGAAAAAATAATGGAAAAATATGGTGGAAATCCTTCTAAGAGCTCATGTTTGAGAAGTTTAATAGCGAGACTTAGAAATTCCTGGAGAAGCCATTAATGTAAACTTAAAATTCTAAGTAATCTAGATGGCAATAGGGACTTTCGAATCTGAGAGGCGGCATTACTCTGCTATCTCCCGACAGTAACTTAATTATTTTTACATACGTGATTTTTTAGGGACTGATTCATTTACGGAGCGTTTAATGTTTAAGTTCTAAGTTGGAGGGGTCAAAAAATCTTAAGTGATTATAAACGTTTTAAACGTTGGGACTTAAAATGAAGTTGGAGGAGTACCTTACCAAGGTTGAGGAGAGAATTAAAAGTAAGGGACGTATTGTTTCTGAGTGGGTTAAATCGGAGAGGAATGTTGAGGTTGAAGGGATTACTGCTGCGTTAGTTATGCAAGGGAACATGAAACAACTTAAGAAGGGGCTTATTCTTTCACGTCTTAGCGCTGCAATGACCGTGCCAGACTGGAACACTGCCGCTCTTTTCTTCCTGCGGAAAGGCGAAACAAGGGTCTCAGACATACAGAAAATTATCAGAGCTACAAGGATTTTCATGGCTAGAAATGATATCACTTGGGCGTGGCTTTGCCTTGTTTCAAAGAGAGGATTCTCAAGTAAAGTCAAAGATTTCGTTAGAGGTTACTTGAAGCGGGAGCTAGGCGTTTTCCTAGTAGACTTAGGGCGTAACGAAATTTACTCGCGTAGCTTAAATGATCCTGTTGCAAGAAATGGCTTTAAACTTTTAGACCCTTTAAAAGTTGAAAAAGAAAAAGTTGACGGTTCAAAACGTGGCGTACTAAAAATTAGACGTTGAAAACAAAGGGATGGCTGGAGAGTTTGAAACATATATCAATAGTTGGTTTAGGGTACGTTGGAATAGTTACGGGTGTATGCTTTGCGGATATAGGATTTAAGGTTACATTCACAGATGTAGATGCACAGAAGGTTGAAATGGTGCAGCGTGGAGTGGCTCCAATCTATGAGCCAGGAGTCCAGGAGAAGCTTGCGATGCACGTGAAAGAAGGACGTATAGAAGCGGACACTAATACTGCTGAGGCTGCTGCTAAGTCAAGCGTTTCATTCATAACGGTTGGAACCCCAAGTGTCGGCGGGAGAATAGACTTATCAGGAGTTAAAGGAGCTGCAAGAGATATTGGTCGCGGGATAACGGATAAAGACGAGTACCACGTAGTGGTGATTAAGAGTACGGTTATTCCAGGTACGACCGAGGAAGTCGTTATTCCAATTATTGAGGAAGCGTCTGGCAAAGTAGAAGGGAAGGATTTTGGAGTGTGCGTGAATCCGGAGTTTCTCCGTGAAGGCAATGCTATACGGGACTTTATGAAGCCTGATAGGATAGTAATAGGTTATAAGAGTGAAAAAGCACTCAAAATTGTTGAAGAACTTTTCAGGAAGATTAAAACTACTTTTGTGAAGGTGGATTTGCGTACCGCTGAGATGATAAAGTATGCGAACAATTCGTTTTTGGCAATGAAGGTCTCGTTTATAAACGAAGTAGCTAATATATGTGAATTGTTCGGTGTCGACGTGGAAACAGTTGCCCACGCTATAGGTCTTGATTTCAGAATAAACCCGAAGTTTCTAAGAGCAGGATGTGGCTTTGGAGGATCATGTTTCCCTAAGGATTTAAGAGCAATCATATCGGCGTCCAAAGAGAAGGGTTATAGGCCCATCTTATTAGAGGCAACACTTTCAGTTAATGAAAAACAGCCTTTAAGGATGATCGAGCTAGCCAAGGAAACAATAGGAGACCTTAGGGGGCGAAGGATAGCTATTCTTGGGCTTTCATTTAAGCCCGGAACAGATGATATGAGGGAAGCGCCCTCGATTAAAATAGTCAGGAACTTGCTGGAAGAGGGGGCGAGAGTTGTTGTCCACGACCCTAAGGCTATGGAGAATGCGAAGAGAATTTTTGGTGATGAGGTAGAGTATGCAGATACAGCCCTGAGCGCCCTGAAGGGTGCAGAGTGCGGCATGATAGTGACGGAGTGGGATGAGTATAGGAAGCTTTCTTTGAGGGACATCAAAGAAATGATGAAAGGTCCAGTTATCATAGATGGACGCAGGATTATTAATCCAAAGGAGGCCGAACAGCTAGGATTTACTTACAGAGGCATAGGATTTGGAAGGAGGGTATGAAAAGTCGATGAGTTTTGAAATACGGGCTAGAGATCTTATGGGAAGAATAGGGATTTTAGAAACTAAAAGTGGAAAGGTAACCACCCCTTCTCTTTTCCCTGTTATAAATCCTATCCGGCTGACGCTTCACCCGTCGTTCATTGAGAAAAAAATGAAGTGTAAAACTCTGATAACGAATGCTATGATAACGTTAAAACATGCTTCTAACGAGGCGAGAGAGAAGGGAATTCACAGATTTTTAGAGTTTAATGGTGTTGTGATGACGGATTCTGGGGCTTATCAACTCATGACATATGGAAACATTGAGGCCTCCCAGCTAGAGATCATTAGATTTCAGGAGGAGATAGGCAGCGACATAGCAGTTATTCTCGATATACCATCCGGCGGAGCTAGGAAAAAGCAGGAAGCTGAAGAATGTGTTAACAGAACACTCCTAAATGCCAAAGAAAGCCTTTCTCAGAGAGAAAGAAGAGATGTTCTTTGGGTTGGGCCTGTTCAGGGTAGCCCTTACCCAGACTTAGTTGAGAGGTGCGCTGCAGAAGTAGGGAGAATGGATTTTGATGTTTACGCTATTGGAAGCGTTGTTACCCTCATGGAGAACTATAATTTTGACTTGTTAGTAGACGTAGTCATGGCTGCAAAGAGGAACATACCGCTAGATAAGCCTGTTCACCTATTTGGGGCCGGTCATCCGATGATGTTCGCTTTAATCACTGCGATGGGGGTTGACACGTTTGACTCTGCGGCATACGCCCTCTACGCTAAAGATGAAAGGTACATGATGCCGTATGGAACCCAAAGGCTTTCTGAGTTAGAGTATTTCCCTTGCAGCTGCCCTGTCTGTTTGGAGTATACTCCTAAAGAGTTGCTTAAAGAGTCAGAAGAGGAAAGAGAGAGAAAACTGGCTATCCATAACTTGTATGTTTCACTTAGCGAGGTCCATGCCGTAAGACAAGCTATTTTGGACGGCAGACTATGGGAGTTACTTGAAGTAAAAGCTAGAAGTCATCCTTCTCTCCTTAGGGGACTCAAAAGGTTAAGCGAGTATTCAAGATATATAACTAAATTTGTTCCTATGGTAAAAAAACGGGCGATCCTTTTTTGCGGGCCAGAATCTCTCAATAGGCCAGAAGTTGTCCGCCATCTTGAAAAGGTAGAAAAAACACCACAACCAGTTGAAGTCGAAGTCTTGGTGATTTTACCAGAAGTTAAGACGCGGCCATTTTACAGGTCGAAGGAGAGAAGGATCTTAGAGAGAGCCGTCGGGAAACTGGCTGAAGAAGAAAGGAGAAAAATTCAGTTTGCAATGAAGTCAAGTCTTTTTGGAGTAATTCCCGAGGAGCTAGAGGAGGTTTACCCTTTATCACAGCACCTGACTATTTCAGGGGAGAATTATGTTAAGGAACATATCGTTAACGCGATTTGCAAGCTCATTAGGTCACACGAATATAAACTAATTTTCTTCCCTCTTGAAGGCGAAAACATTAGTAGCCTAGAAAAAGCCTGTCATGAGAAAGGAGCGGAGCTTAGAGTAACCTCCCTGCCGGAAGGGAGGAAAAAATGGGAGAAAATCGGGGAGATTATAAGGGAACTCATAAACCTCAGAAATGCTGTTACTAAAGAAAGTTAGGGGTGGCGACTTCACACAGGAAGTTCAAAGTTCTTTATTCAAGATCTTCTCTTCTTTTCTCTTTCAAAAAACTGGAGGTTCAGAGAGCCTTCATGAAAAGTAACTGTCAAAGGGAAGCTGAAACAACCATGTTAATTGCATGTTCCACTTCCTTTTGGAGTAGTTCTGGTAGACCGAACATTCTGGCATCAAGGAAGCCGCGTATGATGATTGATGTGGCTTCTTCCTCGCTGAATCCACGTGCCATTAGGTAATATATTGCTTCTTCAGCTATTTTTCCTACGGCAGCCTCATGGCTCAACTCTGTTCCGTTGACTTCCCCACGCAGCTCAGGAATAGCGTGTATGACAGCACTGTTAGACAGAAGGAGTCCTCTACATTCGATGTGTCCTCGAGTATTTGCTTCTCGCCCAATTAATGCTCCTCTAGAATAAATCTCCGCGTTTTCGGTTGCAATTACCCTTGACTTAACTTCCCCCCGGCTCCCTTCGCCCTCCAGAACTAGCTTCCCTCCCACGTCTATTATGGATTTCTTGCCTCCGTAAATTAGAGAGTTGAAAACCGCTACAGAGTTTTTCCCCTTACAGTAGGCTGTGGGATATGTCTGAATGCTTCCGACAGGTTTTAAATTTACATAGTTGCTGATGAAGGTGGAACCCTTCTCCAGTATAATAGCGGTTCTTGGTCTGACTGCGAGATGCTCAGCCCAATTATGTATCATGGTATAGGTAAGCTTTGAGCCCTCTTTAAGATATATTTCAGTTATTCCCACATGGAGGGCTTTTGAAACGTTTGGGTGTACTACACAACCTGTTATGACCTGAGCTTCCGCGTAAGGTTCTAGTATAATGACGTTATGCACGTTTTGGTCGAGGTTGTTTCGAGATATGTAAAGGCATGACTGTATTGGAACGGTTACCTTTTTTTCTGGGGCAACACGGAGAAAGTATCCGTGATCCCAGTTCAAAGCAGCGATGGCAGTGTACTTGTCAGCGTCTACCGGGACAGCTTTCCAGAAGTACTCGTCAAGCCACCCATACTTCCTTTTAGCTTCTACGGTACTGATCAGTTCTATCGCTCCGTCAAAGTACTTATTGACCCCTTCAAAAACAACCGAATGGTCAATTTGGAAGAATGTTCCAGCACGCGCTTTCATGTCTGGTTGCACGCCCGCCCTTAACGCCTGGTTCCTCACGTCTGCAGGTAGCTCTGCTGGAGACGTTTTACCCCAGTCATTAGCGGTCCTTGAGAAGGCGGAAACATCTATGTCTGGCCCATATTTAGCTTTTTTATTAAGCGCCTTCGCCGCCTTCTCCCTTAATTCCACTTCCCGCTTAGTTAGCTGGGACATTCTAGTCGCCTCGCTCCTTCATTATCCTGCATTTATCGCACCACCAGTATCCTTCCCTCAAAATGTGATCTAGAATCTCTATAGGTCTTCCTGAACACGCTATTTTTCCATTTATAACGACGTGAGCTTTATGGGCTTCCACATACCTTAAGATGTATCCGAGATGTGTTATTAGGATGCCGGAGCGCTCCCTTGCAAGCTCGTTTATGATGCCTCCTATTATTTCTAAGTTTTCCACGTCAACGCCCGAGTCGGGTTCGTCTAAAAGTAGGAACTTGGGTTTTTGCGCTATAAGCTGCATAAGCTCGCACCTCTTGATTTCACCTCCTGAAAAACCACGGTTAAGCTCCCTTTCAAGGTAGAATGTTGGAAAGTTAACCCTCCTGGCGATATTCGTAGGAGTTTCACCCTGGCCCTTCGCTAACCTCTCTAAGACGTCTCCGAGACGTACACCAGGTATCTGGGGAGGATTCTGAAATATTACACCGAGCCCTTTTTTGACACGTTCATTGACAGGAAGCGATGTTATGTCTTCGCCCATGAATATAATTTCTCCGTGAACGACCTTGTAACGTGGAAAACCAAGTATAGTTAATATGAGGCTTGTTTTCCCGGAGCCGTTTGGCCCGAAGAGCACGTGGAGTTCCCCTTCCGGGACCTCCAAGTTAACTTTATCCAGCACACGTCTACCATCAACCTCAACTATTAAATCACGTATTTCAAGAGCAAGCAGACAAGACACCTCCTTCAAAAGAGAGGATACGTAAGGAATCTTTGTGAGAAGGATCCTTACTTTTCAGCTAAAACGTCTAAAGAAGGAACTTTTATGAATTTCTCTTTTTGAATTACTAATTTTCTGGGGGAATAAAGGGTGAAGTGGGGTTTATTTGATGGTGTACGAAAGAAGGATTCTCCTAAGGCCTGTAAGACTTGACGATTTGAATGAACTTTACATTATTGATAAAATATGTTTTCCAGAACACTACTTTCCAAAGGATTTTCTAAGATATTTGCTTACTCATGATTCGGCTTTATCATTTGCCGCTACCATGTTGGGGAAAATAGTTGGCTTTGTAATAGGGGTTGCGGAGGGAGAAATAGGCAGGATATATACGCTCGACGTGGTTCCAGAGTTTCGGAGGAGAGGAGTTGGAGCCATGCTGCTCAAGAAAGTGGAGGAAGAACTTAGAAGGAAAGGGGTGCGGATTTACTGTCTTGAGGTCATGAGGGAGAATTATCCAGCTATCAAATTGTACCTCAAAATGAATTATAAGCCGGTTAGAATTCTTAAAGGGTATTATGGAAATAGAGACGGCATCTTAATGGTGAAGGAAGCAGATTGAAACGGTTAACTTTGCGGTTACCTGTATTCTTCTAATGTTTTTTTAACGGTGTAAGCTATAGTTGACACGTCGTCTTCAGTTAGCGCTGGATGAACTGGCAAAGAGAAAACTGTTTTTGATGCAAACTCCGAGTTTGGAAGGGAAAGGGAATTATAGCCGTATTTCCTGTAGAGGGGGGTTCTATGTACTGGTATGGGGTAATAAACTGTGGCGCCTATTCCCTTCCTTCTCAACGCCGAAACAATTTCATCTCTTTTTTCTATTCTTTCTTTAAGCCTCACTGTGTAAAGGTTCCATGCATGACGGACGTTCTCCTTTTCAACAGGTAACACTAGGAGGTCCATGTCCTCCAGCAGAGAAGTTAAATGATTAGCGTTTCTCCGCCTTGCTTCGAGGAAATGGTTAATTTTCCTCATTTGAGCTACACCTATAGCTGCGCTTATTTCTGGAAGACGCCAATTATGTCCCAGTAGTGAAGGCCCGTAATCACCCTTTTCACCATGATTCCGTATCATTTTGATTTTCTCAGCTAGCTCCCTGTCGTTGGTTGTGATCATTCCTCCTTCCCCGGTTGTTATCATCTTTGTTGGGTAAAAACTGAAGCAACCCAGTTGGCCGAAGCATCCAACCTTTGAACCGTTATATTCTGCACCGTGTGCTTGAGCAGCGTCTTCTACAATGTAAATGTTTTCCTCTTCGGCAAGCTCCGTGAGGGGGGCTAGATCTGCAGGATGACCGTAAAGGTGAACGGGAATTATAATCTTTGTCTTGTCCGTAATTGATTTCTTAACGGCGTTAACATCTAACGTGTACGTTTCAAGGTTTATATCAACAAATACGGGTTTTGCACCTAGGTGAAGAACAACATTGCAGGTGGCTGAAAAGGTGAATGATGGAAGAATAACTTCGTCTCCTGCCTTAACATTTAAAGCAAGCAGTGAGGCATGGAGAGCAGCCGTTCCAGAGCTTACCGCTATAGCATACTTTACACCGATAAAATCAGAGAATAATTTTTCAAATTCAGAAACCATTTTTCCCTCGCCGGTTCTCACCGTTAACAATCCGGACCGTAGAACACTCAGGATATTTTCCTCCTCTTCTCGCCCTATAATGGGACAGTTAATCGGGATCAACTTTGACAAGTTAGCACCTCCAGTCTTCGCCATGGACAAAGAGAGACATGTTCTTTAAGTGAAGATGTCCATTAAAGTTTCTTTGGGGGAGCATGTTGGAAGTTGTAAAGAAAATTATTAAGGGTAAACTGAGGTATAGTGCTATCAGTAATCCAGAGGAAAAGAACATAGTGGAATGGTTGCTTGAGAGAGGGGCTGTCAGGATAGTTAACGATGAAATAGAAATTACGGACAAGATAGAGTTCGTTGATACTTTCCTAAGTCGCGGGTTCAGCATCGAGTTCTTGACGGGACTCTTCAACTGGAGGGAATTTGAGGATTTTTCGGGTGAAATTCTAGGGAGGCATGGCTACACTCTGCTGCGTAACTACAGGTTTTCTCACGGTAAACATAGGTTTGAAATAGACGTTGTCGGGTTTAAAAGGCCGATGATTATTTGTGTGGATTGCAAACAGTATAGACGGCCAAGAGGGCGGAGCATAAACATAAAGCAGATAGAAAGGCATTTAAGGCGGGTAAAGGCGTTCGCCGTCCACTTAAAAGGGCAAGCCGTGAAAATCGGCGTGTCTGGCTGGGGTAAAGCCTTCGTTATCCCCATTGTAGTAACATTACTTCAGGAGGGAATACATCTTAATGTCCCGGTGGTGCCGATATTTAAGCTGAACATGTTTCTCCTCGAATTAGCCTTAAATACCTCAGACGTTAAGCGCTTCGAGGTGGAAATTCCAAGGTACAGTACGCTAACATGAATTTCTCCATGTTTTTAACTTAGATTTAACATGTTCAGAACGTGAATGTACGTTTTATACCAGTTTTCACGTGTCAAAAAAATCAGTTCCACGTCTCTTCTACTCTTCAACTCCCATTCTAATGGGTGATCGACATTCACACCTATCGTTCCTAAAAATGGCTTTTCTGATGATACAGCGTACTTAACAGCATCTATGAAGGGAGCGGCAAGCAGCTCCATCTTTCCGATCTCGTCAATTATTATCAGGTCAGCTTCCTTGACGGCTCGCCTTATAGCGTTAACACCTAGGCGGGATATGTTCTCCGTGTAAACGACGTACTTTCCAATCCGTGGAAACCCCTCCCCGGACTTAGCCATGACAGCGCTTTCCCCCGTGAAGACATCGACTATTAAAAATCCTATTCTTACATTTCCTTCCTTGAGTTCAGGCGTCATTATCCCCCCAACCTTCATTCCTTTACCTAGCGCCTTCTCGACGACACGCTTTACAAGGGTGCTTTTACCCGAGCGGGGGCGACCTGTTACCAAGATCTTTCTCAAACCAAACCACGCTCCCTCTAAAGGGGCATACGTTTAATAAGCATCATATTATTTTTTTGATTTTAAGGTGTTTACTCAAGCTTGAAGCGAGGTCTCTTTGATGGACAAGATGGAGGATGAATTACACGGCATTGCCCTAAAATTTGTTGCTGAGATGGGAAATGTTAAAGAAGAGTTGAGAAAGACGGCGAATTCGTTTTTTAATAGGCTTATAAGGGACATGCTGGGGAGGGAGAGTGATGACCTTAGGAGAGTGGAGCTTAACAAGGTAATTATTAAGGTTCGAGGATTAGTTGAGGAACTCATTGACCTACTAGCTGATAAGACAATAGTATCCGCGTTAAAGCACATTCAGCTTTTGGTAGGAGAAATTGGGGATGCTAGAAGGATGGATGAAGTGGCCGAGAAAATTTTCAATGAAGTTAAGGATAGAGCGGAGCATTACAGGTTGAAGCAGAGGGTCGCCGAGCTGGAGAGCACGCTTAAGAAAACGGAGGAGCTGATGAGAAGTTACGCGATTAAGATTAAGGAAGCTTTAGCTAAAGATGAAAAATACAGGGTTGTAATATTCTTGGAGGAGGAAGGTGCGAGTGATTATGGGAAAATATCAGAAAGGTTAGGGATTCCTAGGTCTAGGGTTAGAAAGTATGTTAAAGAGCTTGAAGATGCAGGGATGATCCAAGTTGAAAGGTCGAGGTCACGTCATGTAGCAAAAATTAAAGAGGTTCCTTGGAGTATTAAGGAGGGTTAAAGAGTGCCATGGATTATTGTTGAATACTTCTTTAGCCCTACATCCAGCGAGTGTAAGGAGTTCATGAGGATGGTTGTTACACCCTTAATGCAGAGATTTAGGAAGGATGTTGAATGGAAGGTATATAATATCTATGATGCCAGGGCGAAGAAGCTGGCAGACCAGTACGGGATTAAAGGAGTGCCAGCTCTCGTAATAAATGGAAAGGAAATCGTTGTGGGGTTTAAGCCTCCTAGAGTTATTGAGGAGAAAATTATGGAGATGCTTAATTTGAGCAAGACACGATAAATTTTAGATTTAGAGCTTGCTTATTATGGCGTCCATGGACTCCACGCATTTAACTCCGTCCAGTACGGTGGGGGAAGGAGGAATCCTATTTGCAACGCACTGTACAAAGTAGCTTATTTCAGCGCCGTAGGAGTAATGCGTCCGCTTGACAGCCATCATCACCTTGTCTACCAAGTCCTTCAATAAGGGTTCTACGGCGTATCTTTCCCATCTCCCTCTATTCCAGTTTATTTTTACTGCGTAAGGTGATCGAAGCACGTCGAACCTTACAGTTCCCCGGCTTCCCTTTATCTCCCAGGAGAAGGAAGGAATTATGCTGTCTGAGAACCAGCTTAAAATTATGTTCGCATTTGCCCCGCATTGCATAGTTAATTCTACTGACGCATGATCATAGACGCCGTATCGTTCGGATTCAGCTTCGACTCTGCATACTTCTTCGATGTCGCCTAGGAAGTAATGTAGCATGTCTATGACGTGTGGTCCAAGATCGGAGATAACCCCTGTTTTTTCCGTGAACCTGAAGGGCACTACAGCATTCCATATTCTTTGATCGCTCTTAAAAACAGCTTTAACCTCACTTACCTTACCTATTTTTCCACGTGAAATTATTTCGTTGACCATTCTAACGCTCGGGGTGAACCTATAGTTAAATGCGGGCATTACGAAGTATTTACTATCTTTAACCTCTTCAAGGAGCTCATATGCATCCTTCGTGCTCGTAGCTAAAGGCTTCTCACAAAGCACATACTTACCATGGTTAATTGCTTCTGTGACCATTAGCTTATGAAGATGTGGGGGAGTGCATATTGAAACTGCATCTAAATGATCGTTTTCTAAGAGCTGCTTATAATCCCTATATGCCCGCTTAACCCTAAATTTCTCTTTCACATAAGATAACCGTTCCTCGTTTACGTCCGCCACACCGATTATTTCAACGTTTCCGAGGCTAGCATACCCTGGGAGATGCAAGTATTCTGCTATTTTCCCGCAGCCAATGACGCCCACACGGATCCTTTTTGCTAAGGGATGGAAGCTCTCACCGCCAAGAAAAAGAAGCCTAAAGGTCATAGTTCCGTCTGTAACTATTCCAGTTACTGACCGAGGTGACCTAAACTTCCTAGTAACGCTTCTAAGGGGCTCTCCTATAACCTCTATTTTGTCTATGTCTATTTCACCGATGCCAAAGCTGTGGGTTTTAGTTATTATTTTTATCCGTTTGGGGTTGAACCCCATTATGTGTGCAGAGACCGAGTCGACAGTCACCGGGTCGTAACCGCAGATGATTAAGTTCATAGGAACCGGAGTTCCTACTATCGGTCCTCTTCCCTCCATAGCTGTTATTCCATCTACAACTATGAGGTCTTGCCTACATGCGACATTTATTAGAGGAATTATTTCTTCTAAAATTGGGTGGTAAAAAATGGCTTTATTTTTCTCGGGTAAAATGCCAAACATGTTTTTCAGCGCAACTGTTATGGTTGTAATTTCGTGCGTTTTTAGTTTAGGAACATTTACGAAGTAGGATGCTTCTAGAACCGTTCTTGGGATGCGTAGAACACGGCCCATCACTGGGACACGGAGTACTTCATCTCTGCTCAAATTAACGAAGTCCGCATCGTTCTTTCGTACAACTTCCATTAACCCGCTTTGCTCCATCCTTATTTCGGCGTGATTTGAAGTGCTATCACTCTCAACAACGGTAACCTTACTAGTATACTCTTTTAAGATCTTTAAGACGGCGTTTAGAACACGTGGATCCGTGTTTATTGCACCATAAGGGTCGTTATGGAACGCTGCATTCGGCTTTACGATCACTTCATCTCCTCTGTCAACGTCTATGCCTCCGAGGGACTCTATGGAGGAACGAACAGCCCTTAATACGTCACCGTTTCTAACCCTGAAAACGCTAACTTTAGGCAAATATCCCCCCCCAGCGGCGAGGGAATTTTAAGGGAACTTAATGGGTATGCTACTTTTGAATTTTTTCCCACGTAATATCGCTTCTTCTAACTTTTAAAAACAGGATGTTCTGGTAGAGGATCAGGAAGGAAAGAGGTATGAAGAGAGGCCAGAGTTTAAGCTTCCCCATTCGGACGCAAAAAAGCAGGCTTGCAAAGAGAGATAAAAGGATTGAAACCGAAACTATGATAGTGAGAACATGTAAGTTTGGGTTAAAGAGGGCGAGAGGAAGAAGAAAGAGCAGTAAAATCATAAAAAAAGCCGTTTGAGAGGGTGCAATATAACGCGCTGAGAAGGCTAACAAGTTTAAAGCATACGGTTCAGGTAGAAGGCGCCCCCCTTCCTTCCTGATTTTCTCCGTTGCCTGGGCAGAGCCTCTACTCCACCGCTTTCTTTGCTTTATGAACTCCTTTAAGGAGACCGGTTCTAAAACTTTGACTTTAGCGTTCTCGACATACTTTATTTTTTTCCCGTCAGAATATATTTTATACCAGAGCACATGATCTTCTGCTAAGGCGTCTGGGTCCCATCCGCCTATTTTCTCGAGGTAGCTACGCTTGACAGCGTAGTTGTAACCTATAAGTACCGGAACTGCAACCAACTGCCCACCTTGCCATAAAGCGTATTCAAGATCAATAAGCTTGTTGAGCGTGTTCCTATGTTCCACTTCATATCCACCTTGCGCCGCCACGGTTTCCTCTTCTTTAAGCGCGTTTACCAAAGTCTTTAGGGAGGAGGGTTGAGGAAGGGAATCAGCGTCATAGACGACTATGATTTCGCCTTTAGAACGGGCTAAGCCGTCATTGAGGGCAGATGGTTTCCCAAATCTCCCATGCCGCCTTAGAACTTGGACATTTCCTTTATGAGATTTAAAGGCATTTATTACCTCTGATGTACTATCTGAGGAATCGTCAATAAAAATTATTTCAAGTTTGTCTTCAGGATAATCAATCGTTTTCAGGCCGGTAATTATCCTTTTAACATTCTCGCCTTCATTAAAGGTTGGAATTAGAATAGTTACAAAGGGGAGGTCCCCACTAAACAGAGGGGAGTCACTACGTTTAATTAAGGAAAAAAGAGCTGTTATGAGGTAGGTTGATGGTATTAAAAGGCAGATCGCCCCAACCAGCAAGTACCCTAAGACAAGGATAATGTCCATTACGCCGTTCATTTCCAGTTAATTCCTCCTCTGAAAAGTTTCCCATAATGACATAAGATGATTTAGTGTTTCTAAGGGGTCCTTACTTGTTAGAGACGGAATAAGGTATCCTAAAGCATAGAAAAGATGGCAGAGTAAGTTGATTCTTCGATAAAAAATGTAGCCTAATGCTGAGCCTATAAGGATCCCCACGTTAACCGCGATCTTGCTAAGGTTACGGCCGAAAAGAAAGTAGTCACCCATGCTTATTCTATATGCCCTCTCAAACAGGTTTTTGGGGTCGAGCCTTTGACACCAAAGCTTATGGAAGACTTCTGCCCTCGGCTCGTAGACAACCCTAAAACCAGCCCGTCTAAGCCGTTCACTAATGCTAATTTCTTCGCCGAAGAGCTTTACGTTTTTTGGACCTAATGCTTCTCGGAAGCCTCCAACTCTTAATGCTATGTCCCGTCTTAAAGCCATGTTGCCGCCGATTGGAAAGAACAGGTCTCTGGGTTTTTCTCCCCAGTCCGTTAAACCCATTATGCCATAAACGTCTCTCCTGAACCATGATGGTTTCTTTCCCAATAATAGGGGGGATATTTTCCCTCCCACGCAGGCTATAGTTTCCGATTTAAAAGGAGAAATTATATTTTTAAGCCAGTCATTTTTAGCTAGGCAATCATCATCTATGAAGGCTACAAAGTTGCCACGGGCAACTCTTAACCCGTAATTTCTTGCTTCAGCTATGCTGATCCTCTGGGAAGGAGTGATCAACCTGAAATTCTCATAATCATTAAACATTTCACTTAAAATTTCCCCTGTTCCATCCTGAGAAAGATTATCGATAACTAGCACTTCATAGTTTCTGAAGTTTTGGTTAAAAATGCTTTTTAAACATTCAATAACATGGTTAACTCGGTTATACGTTAAAATAACCACGGATGCAAGTGGATGCTTAACTTTAACCATCCTCCAAGGTCCTCCATCTCCAGACATTAATAAAAATTAATTATTAATTTTTTTCTTTGTTATTTTACTTTTAGGGACGAGGAAGCAAGCTTCTTTAGTTTGGGAAACTAAGTGATTTCTTGCTTCGAAAAAATTTTTCTACAGAGGGAAGTTTAAAGCTGATATGGGATGGTGTGAACCAAGAGGGAAAGCGGAACTTGTCAAGGAAAGAATCTTTAAGAGGCGGTTTAGGAAGAGAAACATGCACCGTGTGAGTTTTCAAGAGAAGATTGAAAGTCATGGTGGAGCTGCTTATTCCTGCACTCACGAAGATGGAAGTATTCTTAGAGTAGCTGAGTACGGACGTCACTGGCGAAAAAGCATTTATTAAAACCCAATTGTACAAAACAAATACCACCCGACCTTTTCGATATAAATAAGTCGGCTAAAAAGAATAATGGAAAGAAATGGAGTAAGGGTTAAGAGCCGAATAAACAGCTCATTGAAGCTTGTCCAGCTACACTTAAGCTGTAGTAGACGTGTTGTGGATTATAAGACGAAGGAAATTCATATAGGGGAAAGCGTGATATGAAGTGGGAGTACTAACAGGATGCTCTACAAGTTAGGATATAGTCAAACTTTTCTAGCGAGAAATACCGAAAAATCTCTTCATCAACTTCTCCGATGATGAATACGGTGATGGAGGGTTCACCCCGAACGTTGGGAGGCTTTCTTATGAGGTAAACGAAAAGTTTTCAGACGTGAAAGCCCCAATGTTTTTCTTCAAGAAGAAAAACATTAACATTTCATTAAATCATAGTAATGCACTTACACCTTATGCTCTTAAGAACTTCAATGTTTTCGACTTTAAACCCGAAAATTTAGGCATTAGAATTTCATGGTGTTTCAACTAAAGACTCCCAGAAGCGCCATCCAAATAAAACTTCTTGGAATTAGGTAGGTGAAATTTTTGGCTGAAGATTAGTCCTCATAATTTATAGGGTTGACGAATAACTTTATAAGATCCCAATAGAGAGGAAGAAAAACCCATCGCATTATGAAGTTCATGACCGAGGGTTTGATCCGCATAGATCCACTTCAGCAAAGTGGACTCCATTCATTCCTGATAAGCTTGTGCGCAGCATCCTTATCACGTATATTGGTTCTTGCGTCTTGGATGCTTAGAAGGCTTAGCCATAAAGGAGTAAAGGTCGTGCATGTTATAGTGGGAGCGCTGGTGGGATGAGGAGCTATTAGTGCGTAGGAAGCTTAGAAGGATAAACCTTGCTTTGGCAAGTGAGAACCAAGTTGCTTTAGAGAAGTATAGGAGAAGAGTACTGGCTTTTCAGAGAAGGGTATGGAATTTTTGCCGATTGACATTAAGGAGGAGAGAAGCAGCCTTTAATCTCCTTATAAATGGCAGGAGCCTTGAGCTTAGCACAGATAAATTGTCTTCGATTAGAACAGTGATTCACGCACCTAAGATGGGATGAGAATGTAAAAATTTCTCCCCAGCTTATGAAGAGGACACTATTTCAAGTACCTCTACTTTTCAGGATGCAATGGTGCTTATGGGCCAGTAACAACATTTAGAGAGAGCCATCTCTGAACGAGGACGCACCCCTTAAAAGAGCACGCATTGGACGTGGTGAACATCATTAAGGTTAGGTTGAAGGCTGGGGGCTGTTAAAGAGGAGTGAGCTTGGCTATAAAGAAGCCGTTTGTTCCGTGCCTGTGAGGGAAGAAACGCCTAATTTTAGATGAGCAGACAAAACCAGGATAACCTTTATCTCCCGGTATTTCAGGATCTACGAGTTCGGCCTTATCTAAGACGCCGTCAACAACTGCTTCCCCCTCCTCTGGAAAAACGGAGCAGACAGAATAAACAACCACCCCGTCGTCTTTAACTATTTTGAGAGCGTTCTCAAGCAAGGCCTTCTGAATTGAAACGTAACTTTCAATCTGCTTTTCATTAATTTTCCACTTAGCCTCGGGCGTGGACGATAAGGTGCCACTTGACGTGCAAGGGGCATCAACAAGTACGCGGTCATAATACTCGCCTGAGAGACTCCTAGAGTCAGCTACTAGAACACGCACGTTTTTAACACCGGAAAGTTCTAGTATCCGTTTCATGCGTGAAACACGTTCTGGCGAAATGTCCACGGCGGTAAGTTCACCATCGCCCTTCATCTTCTGGGCTATAAGAGCGGTTTTCATACCGGGTGCCGCACACGCATCAAGGATTCTTTCTCCTGGACGAGGGGAGAGGGCGTAAACGGCAGCCACACTAGCCTTATCTTGAATGATTATTCTCCTATCTTCGAAGTATGGCGTTAAGGGAAGAGGGAATTCTGCGTCGACGACCTTAAAAACGTCGGGGAAGTCCTTATCTTGCTCAACAAGAATACCTTCTTTCTCAAAGAATGCTAAGGCGTCCTCGACCTGCATTTTAAGTTCATTAATTCTAAACCAGACAGTTTTACTTAAGAGGTTTGCTTTCATCAACTCTACGGCTTCGTTTTCTCCAAGAAGCGAGATAAATTTCTTGACTAAGAAGGAGGGATGAGAGTATAAGATACTTAACCGCTCCAGTTTGCCTAAGTTTTTCAAGCCGTCTTCCAGCGAAAAAGACTTAACTTTTTTTATTATAATTCGGGTTTTGGCAGCTTCCTTCCTTCCGAACTTTTTTAGGAGCAAACCATAAACCTTCCGTTCTACGTCAACTTTGCTCTGATTAAATTTAAGTTCTAAAGTTGCTATTCTTAGCAGGTTTCTGACGAAAGGATTAAGGTTCTTGAAAGCCAGCTTTCCTCCAACTGCTTTTTGGAGGATGAAATCTATAGTGTTAAGTCTTTTAGTGGTTTCCATGATCAAGCCGAAGGCGCTAGTTCTAGTTTTCACGTCCATAACATTAAGCTCATCCGTTAGACTGTAAAAAAGAGATCTCAAGGACGGCTTCATCTTATCTGCTTCAAACCTAGATAGAACCTCAGCTGCTATTTCTCTACTGAAAGTCAATAAAACCCCCTCCTACTTGAAGCAGTCCCAGTACTCGCTATGAACCACTTTAACTTCGTCTATGATTTTCTTAGCAGCTTCAAGTATTTCAGGTGAGTTTAACCAGCTTGGCGGTTTAAAGACTTCTTTTAGCTCCATGTTTACACCTGCAATGCCAAGAATTATAGCAGTCCAGGCTTTAGGAAGAACCACAGGATTGTAGCCACTCCCAATGAGGTCTACGAGACGGCCACTACAAACCTCGTCTGCAGCACGTTTCACGTATTCTCCGATCATTTTAAATCCGCTTAATGAAAGGCCTAGGTTGGTTAACGCATCCCCCCAGTGAGGATCACTCCCTCCATTTCTAATTATAACATCAGGCTTAAATTCTCTAGCAACAGGCATGAATATTTCCTCTAGGACTAACTTGTAAACATCATCACCAGAGCGGGGGGGAAGAGGAACACATATAGTGAAGCCTTTGCCTTCCTCAGCACCTACCTCCCATATGAAGCCTTTGCCAGGGTAGAGAGTGCGAGGATCCTGATGAACTGAAATGAAAAGCACACTAGGGTCCTCGTAGAAAATATCCATTGTCCCGTCCCCTGCGTGGGCGTCGGTGTCAAGTATTAAGATGCGTTTAAAACCGTAATCTTCAAGTAACATTTTCGCACAGACGGCAACATCGTTAAATATGCAGAAGCCGCCGCCGTAGTCTATGCCTGCATGATGCATGCCCCCACCTATCCCGACGGCACACTCACATTTCCCCTCGGCGACCGCTCTGCCAGCCGTCACGGATACGGAGACGATCAACTTGGCATATTCGTCCATTCCTGGTTTAAGGGGGGTATCAAGTGAAAGGTAGCCACCCTTCTGAGCAAGACGCTTAACATACTTAACGTAGTCGGGGTCATGAACGCATAAAAGGTCTTCATCGTCAACCAGTTCAGGTTCAACCAGCCTGAAAAGGGGATTTTTGTGGAGGCCTAATTCAACAAAGTAATTGATGAAGTTAACGAAACGGTCTCCTCTAAAAGGATGCCCCTCACCGAAGTCGTAGCCTTCAAGCTCTCTACTGTAAACGACTTCTACGACCACCCCACCCCACTCCTTTAACATGTCCCAGTTAAACCACTCCTCCTGAAGATCCCATTAATTTTAATTTTTAAACTTTTCTTCAATTTTAAACTCGAGGCCAAGGAAATCTTGAATATAGGAAAATAAGACTGGAAACTCTTTAGGAAAAATTGTTAAAACAATTAGTAAGATCGGCAAATAATTCTAACTTTCAATTTAAAGCACGTATGCCTTTTCCAGAAATTTTATTTTTAAAGCCAACAAAAATGGGATGTTAGGTAATAAACCTGCATTCATAAATAGGTGAATAGCTAATGGCATCTACTAGACAGAAGGCACTAGTGGCGCTTCTTCTATTAGGGCTTCTCCTAGGAGCCGGAGCAGGATACTATGTTATAACGTCCATTAACCAACAGGGAGGATTATTCAACCAAGCATTAGGATTCATTTTTCCAAACTATTTCCACCATATACCTTATGCTTACGCCTCACCGCTCACTTTGCAGCTCGACATGAACTGGCTGGAACAAATATTCAAGAATATTCCTAAGGACTTTAAGATACCTGAAGAACTGCAAAATGTACCGGTCGATTATATACCACCCATCCATCAGTTCTCCGCTGGACTGATCGACCCTGAAGCCACCGTTATGATCGTAATACCACATGATCCTAACTACCCTCATCAGTACTGGAAAGTTTCAACTTTTGACTACTATGGCGAAGGGGACTGGTATAAAACACAGTTGAACACTTACCCCATAAGTATTACGGCTCCCTCCTCTCTTCCTCCAAATGCGCAATTCTTCACTATAATAATGAATATAACCCACGACGTTTCATCCTCAACCGCACTTCCAGTATTGTATCCCGACCCGTACTTCACTACAGAAATATCTTCATCCCAAGGAGACCTTAACGACGCGGAAATTGAACGTGACGAATACAATAATTCGCGAGTAAACCTTTTCTTCACGGATAAAGGAGTGTCAGAAATAAGTTATGATGTCGCAGGAGTACCCCCCGACACTGACTGGGTCTCCAGCAATGCTATGCCCGCAACATATACTCCGCCAGCAATACGCGACGTCTATACTCAGCTACCTTCAAGCCTAGCAAATGACCCAACATTCAAAAGCTTCGCCGATAGCTTTTCGGGTGTAGGCAACAACGCATATGAGGTAGCTCAAGCGGTTCAAGCGGAGCTGCTCTCAGGGAAGTACATAAACAATATAACACGCTTAACCGAGGGTGCTCCGTTGACGGACGAGGACCCGGTGGTAAGATTCCTGAAGGAAAAAGAAGGGACATGCATAGATTTTGCTTCAACGTTCGTTACAACGCTGCGCTACCTAGGAGTCTCAGCAAGGCTAGTGATAGGATACGATGACCGCTATGCTCAGGCAGACTACTCCGGTGGCACCCTGAAGTATATCATTAAAGCATTTAACATATACGCTTGGGCTGAGGTCTGGGTGCCCACATCGCCTAGCGGGGAGGGCATATGGGTACCGTTTGACCCAACTCCGCCACCAACCATAACGTTTCCGTCAGGAACAGAATGGATCGACCAGCAATTCAACGTCCCACCAGAACTTATAGGAAGCTTGGGTCCAATAGCTCTATTCTCTTACGGCCTATCAACGGAGACCACTGTTTTCACGGCTAAACCAGAAGAACCGGGGTTTGCCGTAAGGTACTGGAGAGTTAAAGCGTACAATTACTACTCTGACGGGGAGTGGAACTGTACAAACCAGACGAGGTATGAACTGCAAACTTGGACTAAAAGCAAGCTAGAAAGCACTATCCCCGAAACGTTCGAATACTACAACGTTCTTATGAACGTAAGCCACGATGTGAACCTCACAATAGTTATACCGATCCCATTCCCCGGCCCATACATCCTAAACGGTTCAAGCTACACCATATCGTCGGTGCAGGGAGATATGACGAGCGCCTCACTCAGCCAAGATATATTTAATAACACGTACCTTAACGCGCTTTTCACAGACTCAGGCACATCGACTCTGAACTACACCATAGCAGTCTACAACTTAGACCTGTCAGCCATAAATAGTTCAGCTCAGCCACCATCTACCGGAAACATACCTGAAGAAATAAGTGAACTTTACCTGCAAATTCCATCTACTTTGGAGTCGGATCCAACATTTACTGATTTTGTGAATACCATAGAAAGTGGAGATAACGCTTATGAAACAGCGCTAAACGCTCTTAACAGGTTAACGTCCGGAGAGTACATATATAATGCTTCGATGATGGTGAGCGGAGTGAACATTCAAGAAGACCCGATAGTCTGGTTCTTAAAAAACAAGGTTGGAACGCCTATTCTTTTCGCGTCAACTTATGTCATGGCGCTACGCCATTTTGGAATACCTGCAAGACTAGTCATAGGATACCTGACGCAGAACACAACGAGTGATGGGGAGGTTGTACACGAGGCTAAGAACATTTACATTTATGCTTGGGCTGAGGTCTGGATTCCCACGGGAGAAGGGAACGGATATTGGGTTTCATTTGATCCAACTCCAGACCCGCTTCCAGCGACGTTTGCAACTATAAATGGTTTTATACTGTGGGACAGGATGCAGAGAGACGACCCGAATGTGCAGTTTACGGACTACGAGGTTTCGATATCGACGTCCTCCAGTACGATAACCAGAGGGAACGCCCTTGACGTAACCGTGAACGTAAAGAGGGATGGGGCAGCGCAGGCAAACTGTTTGGTTGAAGTTTTCACCTATGATCCCTGGGAGCAGAAGAACTACTCAGCTGGTAGTGGGGTAACGAATGGTGGTGGAAGCGTAACGGTCACTATAACTGTTGACAATAAGATAAAGATAGGGAACCTCACGATAATAGCAAAGGTTCACAATGGTTCAAGCAGCAACGATCCTCTCATCGCACATAACTATACGGCAGAGGTGATTTTAGAAGGAGATACTGCGATGAGCGCTGAAGTAAAGTCTACAGCACCATACACAACCGATACAACGCTCATAAGAAGTGACGGAACAGTTAGAATAAATGGAACGTTATATGATCCAAACTATTCCGGAACGAATTCAGGAGTACCTTACGTGAAGGTTACGATAACGATGGATGGAAACAGCGTTGGTGAAGTATATACCGATGGTGAGGGATACTTTGAGTACGAGTACCCTGATAATGGGAGTCTAAATCTCACAGACTACAAGTTCCAAGCCCAGTATAGTGATCCTGCAGGGCACTTTGGTGCTTCGTCAGCTCCGTCCCCAGCCACGGTGATCAGCGTTTACGCTCGTTCAAAGGTAACCATAACGCTTGACCCAGCTGACGCCATTAAAAAAGGAAGCGACCTCACATTTATATCACAGCTCACCTTCGATAACGGAACATCTATAGAAGAAGAAACGAGCGTTGTCGCTCACTGGTGTGACAGTACAAACACCGAGATAAGAACGTACAGCTTGGCGGATGCGGGTGGTGGAACATATAAGCATACGGCGACGATAAACGATCAGCAAGGATATTATAATGTGTATGTTACGTATAATGGGACAACTGGAAGTGGAGGACGCATACTGGGTTCCACCTCTGAAAGCAAGACCATACTAGTTTATGAGGGAGGGCTTATCTGGATCGACGACGCTCCGGCAGAGGCTTACAGAGGCGAAACGGCGTGGTTTGGCGGGAGTGTGAAAGATGAGGCGGGAAATCCCGTGGCGGACATTATGCTTCAGTTCCATTTCATAAACGATAGCGGTGCCGTGTACGTGTATAATTCAAGCGAGAAAACGGGGGCGGACGGAGCCTTTTACTGTGGAGTACCTATACCCCCAAGCTTATCTCCTGGAACCTATAGTGTTGAAGCAGTTAGCCTCAACGCCACGCTTAACGCGCTAAGTAACAGTGTAGATGTACAGGTAAAGACCAAAACGGCGATTGAGCTCTCCGGGTTCACCGTTTCATCGTTTACATTAACATTTTCAGCAAAGCAGGCTGAGAAGATCATTGGGTCATATATGCCTAGCGAGTATGCTTTCATAACAGCTACTGTCATTGATCAGGCAACGCAGACACCTTTGGATGGGTTAGAGTTTACGGTATATTACCAAGGTAACGCCCTTGCAAGCAACGTAACGGATAGTAATGGTTTCCTCAACATAACACTGGAGCCTGATGATTTGGCTTCTCTCCCAGTTAACGCTATTTCAGAGTTGACGCTGAGTTACCCTGGAAATGAAACACTAGGCCCAGTTTCAGTTAAGTTTTTAATTCACATCTTTAATGAGGCGAGCATCGATATAGATACGCCTGAGAATGCAGTTATTGGGGAGCCATTTACAATTAACGTGACAGTGAGGGATCCTAATGGAAACCCTGTCATTGGGCGAGAGTTCGCTGTTTACTGGAACGTGACGGCGCTCATTGGCTCGTCCGAGACGGGGAGTAACGGTAATGGAAGCCTTGTTTACAACGTGCCTGGCGACGTTGTTGAAGGAAACGTGAAACTTTATGTTGTTTTAGATAGTGGGGATTCCGGTATGGTAACGGTACCTGTTGTAAAACAAAGATTTCCGGGAGGTTTGAATATGATGATGTTGTATCTCGCACTGCAGATTGAGGGTTCAACCCCTATTTTACCGCTCGCCATAATAGGAGTTATAGTAGCCTTACTAATCGTATTAGTTTACGTTTACATTTCACGGAGAAGAAGGATCGTAGCGAAGAAACCTAAGGAATTCAAGTGGGAGATTAGCGAGTTAGAGGAGCTTGTTAAGGCAGGGAAGTTTAAGGACGCGGTTATCCGAATTTACAAGATGTACGTTGAACTTCTTAGTGCTAATATGGGATTAGAGCGTGAGCCACATGAGACGACAAGAGATTTAGCAAAGAAGGCAATTAAGAATGGACTAACGCCAAGGCTTGTCAACTCTATAACTCAACTATTTGAGAAAGCACGTTTCAGCAGGCACCAGGTGACCGGTAATGATTATAATGAAGCTGCCAAAACGTTCACTGAGATTTATAATGAAATCGTTGGGGGAGCAATAAGCCTTGGGTAAAATAAAAACTGCAGTTTACATATGTGTCTTCATACTTGTGTGGGTTCCATTAGTGTTACCGTTGATTCCAGGGTACACGCAGAGTATTAAAACTGAAGACTTTTCAATCTATAACCCTTTCTGGAATGGATGCTTCCTTTTTAAAATGGAGTTAAGTAGGAAAGGGTACGATGTACGCCCTCTTATTTCGTCGTTAAGTGTTCTCAGTAGAGCGGAAAATGCGACGCTGGTGATCTTAGGCCCATCATCAGCAACAATAAACCCTATAGAGATTACAGAGCTGGCTGCTTTCGTCCGCGATGGAGGAAGCATACTTATTGCTGATGATTTTGGTACAGGAAACATGTTTACAGCTCTTCTCTTCTGGACGTTGGGCCTTCAACCACCTTTCTTCTGGAAATATCCGCTTTATGGTTCCTATAAGGGAAGCTTAACAACTTGGACGATTACGCCAACGGTCACCACGTTTAATGTTTCGCATCCAATATTTCAAGGAGTACATCAGATAATACTTAACGCTCCAACGGCTTTAGCAAATGTTCCTCCTGAAAGCCAAACTGCAACGTTAACCCTTGGGATCCTGGACGTTGATGGAGATATGCAACTGGAACCATTTATGCCAGATATAATGCTCCCGAACGCAGTCATAGTGGCGGTTTATGATCTTAGTAAAATGAGCATTGAGGTGGATGGGCAAGAAATTAACTACGGAAAGGGTAAAATAGTTTTAGTAAGTGACCCAAGTATTTTTAACAATGACATGATCATGCGGGGTGATAATCTTAAGTTTGCGTCGAATCTAATCGACTGGCTTTCAGGGAAGAATGATGGAGGAAGCAACTTAGTTATTTTTGACGAAGCCCATTTGGCGACTCCATTTTATTCCTATGATAAGCTTTTTGGAAGCATAATGGGTTATATTGACTGGGCTAGTGCCAACTGGCTTTTAGCACCCATATATCCGATTCTCATCGTTTTTTCAATTTGGAGGTGGCTTCCTAGGAGGAAGCCTGAGGAGCTTGGGCCAACACCAGTGTACTTGAAGAGGGGAAAAACGTTTCTTACAGAAAGGCTGGAGTGGTATAAAGAGAATAAGCAGTATGGTTACGCTGTGAAGCTGCTTTACAGGAGAATGAAGCGCTACATTTTAAGATATCTAAAACTCAAGGAGTTTGATGTGGAAACGGTGGCGAAGATGCTGGCTAAGCGGATTCCAGACATGAAAAGGAAGGAGATCAAGAGGTTTCTTGAAACATGTGAAGTGATAGATAGAGGGGAGAAGCCGGTATTCATTAGCTCTGACGTCTTCTTAAACTACTTTTTCAGGATGAAGAAGATTATGGAGGGTGTTGTAAGTGGTAAGTGAGGTAGAAGTAGATGTTAGTAGTGTAAAGGCCTTTGCAAACGCGATACTAGACGAGTTCAGAAAGGTTATTGTAGGGAAAATCGATGTTTTCGAAAACCTGCTGATCGCGCTTTTATGTAACGGGCACGTGCTTCTTGAGGGAGTTCCAGGCGTGGCGAAGACGTTTATGGCGAAAACGTTTGCGAGAACTCTTGGCTGCTCCTTTAAAAGGATCCAGTTTACCCCGGATCTTCTTCCATCAGACATTCTAGGAACATACGTTTTCAACCAGAAAAGTGGAGAATTCATGTTTAGACCAGGACCAATTTTCGCCAACGTGATATTGGCGGATGAGATAAATAGAGCGCCACCTAAAACGCAGTCGGCACTCCTTGAAGCGATGCAGGAGCGGCAGGTGACCGTTGAAGGGGTCACTCATCCGCTCCCGTCACCGTTCATTGTGATAGCAACGCAGAATCCTATAGAAACCTCTGAGGGGGTTTACCCTCTTCCGGAGGCCCAGCTTGACCGATTTCTCTTTAAATTAACAGTGGACTATCCAACAGAAGACGAGGAAGTGGAGATATTAAGAAGGAGGCTGAATGTGGCTGCTGAAGAGGTCACCCCGGTTACCTCTCCAGAGATAATTATTAAGATGCAAGGCATTGTTAAGAACGTTTACATCGCCCCTGAGATAATGGATTACATCAGAGAGTTGGTTATTAGAACAAGGAGGCATCCTCAGATTTTGCTTGGAGGAAGCCCAAGAGCTTCAATAGTATTAATGGAGGGAGCCATGGCGAGAGCAGCCTTAAACGGGCGAGACTATGTTATACCAGACGACGTTAAAGCTATAGCTAAGCAGACGTTTGTTCATAGGTTAATACTTCGACCTGAGGCTGAACTTGAGGGAATAACGGCGGAGAGACTTGTAGAACGTTTACTCGAAGAGGTTCCAGTGCCTTTTTAGAGGTGGCTTTAGGACATGCTAACAGCAAGAGGTGGAATAGCCATAGTTAGTGGCGTTTTCACCTTTACATTTGGCTTTGTAACTGTAAACTATTTTCTCGTGTTAGTAGGGGTTATGGTCGTTATAGCGTCCGTTATCAGCATGCCATACTTCGCTCTTTCAGCCAACTTTGAGGGAGTGGAGGTTACAAGGACTCTTGATAAAGAGAAAGTTTTCGCTGAGGAGTTCGTTCATGTTACAGTTAAAGTAGTGAACAAGGGCCGTATGAGGATAGATTACTTGGAAGTTGAGGATGGATATCCTGAAGTGTTTACACTTGCTCTCGGCGAAAACAAAATAACGGCCAGACTTGACCCAGGAGGTGAAGTCAGCTTTTCATATGTTTTGCAGTGTAGGCGCAGAGGCGTCCACAGGATAGGGCCGACAAAGCTTATTATGCGAGATAGGCTAGGGATTGTATTTGAGGAGGAAGAGATTCCTGTTTACACGGAACTTTTGGTTTACCCGTCATATAAGGACGTTCGAAAGCTCGAGGCTCTAGGAGCTAAGAGGGTACTTAGCAGGCTTTTTGGCGTTCATAGAACAAGACAGAAGGGCATTGGAGTTGAGTTTTTCGGACTACGTGAATACTTCCCCATGGATGATTTTAGGAGAATAGATTGGAAAGCAACGGCTAGAACAGGAGACCTAATAGTGCGAGAGTTTGAAAGTGAAAGGAATATTAAAGTAATGATCCTTCTTGACTGCAGTAGCAGCATGGGTGGCGGGCTACCTGATAACACCAAGCTAGACTTTGCGATAAGAGCGGCTGTGATGCTGGCGAAGGTTGCCTTGGAAAGACGGGATGAAGTCGGCTTAGCCGCTTTTTCGGATAAGATACACCAGTACGTCCCCCCAAAACCCGGTAAAGACTACTTCTATAAGATCTTAGAGGCGTTAGCGTTCGTTGAACCTACGGGTGGAACGTACATGAAGGAAGCCGTGGAGTGGGTTATAAGGCGAGCTCCGAGAAGAATGCTTTACATACTTATCAGCGATCTTGAGGGGGAACTTAAAGACATCGTGGATGCTGCGAAGGTCATCAGGGCACATCGAAACCACTTACTTGTTTTATCTCCGTTTGGGCCATGGTTTGAAGTTTACCCGGAAGACCTTTCTCCCGTTGACCGAGCACTTGCAGAGGCGATATCAGAGGAACTCTTAGAATACAGGCGGAAGATAGGTGATGAGTTGGCAAAAATGGAGGTGCGGGTGGTGGATGTTGGACCAGATGACTTCTTACCTGCAATTATAACTCAATACTTAAACGCTAAGAGAAGGGGGATTGCGTTACGCTGAGGGCGGGAAATTTTTCAGTTGCACGATTTAACGGTTTTCAAGTGGGGGTTAGAGCTGTAGCAGCTACTCTTTTCGTCACCGCATTCATGGTGGTTTTCACGAGCGTGCAACCTTACATGCAATATGAAGGCCTTCTGGTTTACATTTGGGATACAGGACTACTTGGCATCACGGCGTGGAGAGTTTGGCTCTTCACCAACGTGTTAGTAACCGTGATGATGGGGGAACTTACAGCGCAATTAACGAAGCTTGCAATACCACCCGTACTATGGTTCATTTATCCACAGGCATACAGCTACTTTCTTCTTGCACAGAGCATGATGGAGACGTTCATGGCGGCAAATTACTTTTACCCTATACCATTAGCATATATCCTTCTAGGGTTTCCCGTGGAGCAATGGCTAATTTTTTGGCCGTACATTAGAAATGCAGTTTTAAGTTATGCTGCTTTTTCTTGTATTTGGTCCATTTACTTTCTGCTTTTCCAAGTTTTAGCTGCCATAGCTCTTATTACAGGGGTCTTTTTCGTTATCAAGGTGAAAACTAAATTTCTTTTTTCTTCTTTTGCAGCCATTCAAGCGGCATTTGGCTTAGCTGCGCTTACAGGACATGTTAGTATGGGGACGCCGCTTACTAGCAGCTTCTTAACAGCGAACGTTTTTTTCCAGCAAATACTTTTTGGGGGGGTGCAGAGAGCGCTCACCAGCTTTTTGACGTCACCACTCTTTCTCTCGGCGTTAGCATGCTATCTCTACGTGGAGGCAGGACTTCTTTTAATTTACATGATGGAACTGGTTTCACCTATCACTGAAAGAGGTAGGAGGGTTGAAAGACAGTTAAGAATAGTAGATGAACTAGTAAATGCTTCAACCATGTTAGAGTTAGGGGAAAGAGTTTCTCTTAGCAAGGAAGCAAAGGAATTTCTTGAAAAGATGACGGAAATGAAAATTTTTAGTAAACCTGAAGCAGCTAAAATGGAGGCTCTACACGACCTACGTAGGTTAAAAGCATACGTAGAGCAAATTTATCTGGAAATACCCGATTCACGAGAAACTTTAAGTGCGAGGGCGGCAATGCCGGAAATTACGCCGCTGATTCGTTCTTCTCTGACGGGCATTGCCTTACGAGTATGTGGAGTAATAGCTTTGTCATTCATATGTTTTACCGTGCTCTTCGTTTTACGTCAGATTGGTGCACCATTGCCGATAATTGAAAGCATAGAAGTTGTGCAACCAGAGATAGTACTTATACTTTTGCTGCCCATAGTTTTCAGTTTTTCCATGGCTGCAACGGTAATAAGGGCAATTACAAAAAGAGGTAAAGAGAGAACGGAAGAAGGCAAATAGAGAGAAAAAAGAGGGGGGTGATTTTTATTTATAAGGGACGACCTAGCCTTGCTTTCTCATATTTTTCTTGAATTAATGTTAAGAAGGTACTTTCAGATTCTTCTATTTTTGCTATGCTGGATTTAAATTTTTCAAACTCGATTTTAAGTTCCTCTTTTGCAAGTTGTATTAAATCCGGGTTTTCAAGCACCTTTAGATAATTTTTAATGGTTTTTTGTAAGCTTTCAATGCTTTCCCTGTGTGATCTTATCGCCCGGATAAAGCCCCATGCTTTCTTTTCTTCATCATCATTTTTAGTAAAGCCGGCCGCATTCTCCGCTGCAATTTCAAATTTGAATAGATACTCACAAAGATCATAAAGAACATCTAAGGCAATCTTACCTTCCTTAACCTTTGCTTCTCGATCATTATTTGATTCCATAACCGCTAATGCTTCAGAGAGACGAGAAAGAGCCTCATGATAACTCTTTAGTGTTGCCCTAAAATCGGAAAGTAACGCAGAAAGTTCTTTTTCAGGATAATCCCTCTTCGCCACCTTGGGACACCCCACTTAAAAGTTCAAAAATGAGGAATACTTGTTTCTTCCTTCGAGAGAGCATCATGAAATCTTAATGTAAGATAGACAATAAAAATTTTTAGCGCTTCAAGGCAGTTAAATGTTGACGGGCGACCAATTTGGTGAAAGAAAATGAATAATGAAATTGTAAATCTCTTGAAGGAAAAGATAGGCGAGAAGAAGGTGTTCACAGAGGACTTCATCAGGTTTGTTTATAGTAGAGACTGGGCGCCGAGACCTGCTAACGAATATTCGCTTCCCGACGTAGTGGTAAGACCTACCAGTACAGAAGAAGTAGCCGAAGTAGTCAAAATTGCTTATAAATATAACGTACCAGTCGTCCCATTTGGTGGTGGAACCGGCATGGGAGGAGGAGCGGTTCCCTCAGAGGGAGGGATCTTAATTGACACGAGAGGACTTAATAAGGTCTTAGAGGTAGATAAGGAAAACAGGGTTGTGGTCGTGCAAGCGGGAATAACCGTAGAAGAGTTAAACAAAGAATTGAACAAGCATGACCTCTGGTGGCCTCATGATCCCGAGAGTAAGCCAGCTTCTACGGTTGGAGCCGCTATAGCGTGTGACAATGATGGAACGTTCGGAATAAGATATGGAAAAATGGTGGACTATTTGTTAAATGCAGTTATCGTCACAGGTACGGGTGATATCTTAAGGGTTGGCCATAGGAAAGCGCTTTGCACGTCTACCGGATATAAACTTCATTGGCTTATGATAGGGGCAGAGGGAACGCTTGGAATAATAACGGAAGTAACGCTTAGAGTTTTCCCTAAACCCGATGTGAGACAGGTTGAGGCTGCCGTTTTTAAGTCTATTTCTTCTGCAGTATCGGTGCTTGAAAGGATGCTTCAAGCAGGGTTAAACGTGGAAAGCGCCCACATAAATTGTAAGAAAAGATTACAGTTTTATACGCATGCATACAGGCAGAAATACGGTAAAGCGCCTGACATACCTGAGTGGGCTGAAGCCATTCTTTTCGTATCCTTTAGTGGAGATGAAGAAGTTGTTGAGTTTTCCAGAAGTTATGCATTGAAGCTTATTGAGGATGCTGGTGGCGTCATAGTCAAGGAGAGAGAGCTTGTCGATAGTTGGTGGACCAGTAAACATCTATTGAGATTTGAGCCTTTCAAGCAGAAGTGGCCAGACAGTCAAAGAGTACGGAAGTTTGGAGCCGCAGACCTAGGTATTCCGATAGGGAGAATAGAGGAAGCATATAGGAAGTATTTAGAAATTGCTGCTAAGCACGGGATAGAAGTATTGGGCATGTGCGTTTACCATCAGAGACCTAATAGAGTAAGTCCAAGTATAAGTTTTGCAGTTTTTGTTGATGATAGTGATCCTAACGAAGTGAAGCGATTTTACAAGTATGTTGCAGAGATGAGCAAGATGGCTGTTGACCTTGAGGGAACTATGAGTACATACATAGGAGATGGAGAAAGACTTGGAGGGTTTAACCGGTATGAGCACGGGAAAGGGCTTGAGTACATGCGACGGGTAAAGCAAGTTTTTGATCCTAAGAACATTCTAAACCCGGGTAAAAAGTTTGTATCAAAGTGGATAGGAGAAGGCGAGGTGTAAAGAAGTGCAGCTTAAAGAGTATGTTCAAGACGTGTATACTTGTAATAGGACGAGGTGCGGCTACAGCCCCCTTTAATGAAGGGGGCGGCTAATGTATTGAAGAATGCCCTTTCTTTAAGGAATTAAGGTTGGAACCATACTCAAGTAGGGGAAAAATGCTAATAGCAAGAGGCATACTTGAAGGTATCATCAAGCCAAGCGAGAGTCTGCTTAGAATAATTACTGCTTGCACTACATGTGGCTATTGCCTTTACAGGTGTGCTCTTCATAACATAGACGTAATTGTTTCGTTGAGGGCTGAGCTAGTCCGTGCAGGATACGTTGACCCCGCCCATAAAACGGCTGCTGAAAACATTCTTTCTTTTGGAAATCCCTATTCTAGGGGATTTAAGAAGGATCTTGCTCTTCCTAGGAAGGCGGAAACAATTTTTTTTGCTGGATGCAGTTACTTCCACCTAGTCCCTGAGAAGCTTAGAGTAATAGAGGAAATTCTGCTGAAGATGAGAAATGTAGGAAGCCTTGGTGTAAGTGAGCCATGCTGTGGGAACGTTATGCTTTCGACCGGCCAAATCGATGCTTTCACGAGTTACGGTGAAAGGGTTGTCAAAATGTTTAGAGAGGCAGGTGTTGAACGTATAATTACTGCGTGTCCGGGATGCTATGAGACGCTTTACCAAGAGTACCCGAAGTTTTTCGATTTTGACGTTGAAGTCCAGCATATAACCCAGTTTTTAGCAGATGAAATAGAGAAAGGAAAAGTGAAAGTGAAACGTTTAGATGGAGTAGCTACTTTTCATGACCCATGCCACCTTGCAAGGTACGCAGGGATAACCGAGGAGCCACGCTTAATTATCGAGGCTACTGGTATGGAAATTGCTGAAATGGAACATAATAGGATGAACACTATGTGTTGTGGTGGAGGGGGAGGGGCGCCCCTCGCCCATCCTAGGATTACAGCTAAAATTGCAGAAAAGAGGGTTACAGAAGCTATTAATTCGGGAGCAGGAACTATAGTAACGGCGTGTCCATTATGCGAGTACATGTTAAGTAGAGGTATTAGACGGAGGAAAAGCACGCTTAAGGTACTAGATATAACGGAGTTGGTTAAATGAAAAAATTCCTGATGATTTTTTATCGGTAGTATGGGGCTCGTCTTTTTACAGCTTCAATGAAGAGTTTTTTTATTTCCTCTTCGGATGCTCCCTTCCGCATGGGAGTTAAAACGTCGACTAAATTGTCATTTCGCATGAGGCAAGGCTTAAGCTTTCCATCGCTTGTCACCCGTAGTCTAGTGCAGTTGGCGCAAAATTCACTATTATGGACGGGTTTGACAAGTTCAACTTCCCCGCCATCCTTTAAAAAGTATTTTTTTCTTTTTTGCATTTTTCTGATTACAACTTTTACTGATAGTTCCTCAAGAAGTCTTTCGATGGAGGTAACATCAGCATGATATTTTTTAAGGAAAGAAGCGTTATCAGGAACAACAAGCTCTATGACTTGAAGGATGATGCCCTTTTTTCTTGAGAAATCTATTAGAGAAGGCAGTTCGGATTCGTTAACATTTTTTAGTAAAACCATATTAAGCTTAACAGGTTTTAGACCAGCTTTAAGCGCTGCGTCTATCCCGTCCAAAACGCGTCCAAAAAGCGCTTTCCCGGTGATTTTTGCATATTTTTCTTTTGAAAGAGTGTCTAAACTGATGTTAACTCTCTTCAATCCGGCTTTAGCTAGAGGCCGCGCCCATTCGGAGAGGAGAGTTCCGTTCGTGGTCATTGAGATATCACGTATTCCTTTTATTTTAGAGAGTAGCTTAACAACCTTCACTATTTCTTTGTAGAGAAGGGGTTCGCCACCAGTTAACTTTATTTTTTCTACGCCGAGGCTGGCAGCCACTTTAACAAGTAATTCGATCTCCTCAGCGCTCATTTCCACAGTTTTAGGTCCACTGCTGCAACCCTGCCCTTCATGATGACAGTAAAAACAGTTAAGGTTGCATTGCTGGGTAAGAGAAATTCTAAGGTCATTTACTGGGCGACCATATGGATCAATGAGCATTTTAGCCCCTCACAAGAGGTAGGCGTAGAACTTATGGATGCAAAGGGCAAAATAAACATTTTCTTATTTTCTTAATGTTGAGCAGAAAAAGCCGGTACAATTTGTTTTGATCGATGTAAATATCTTGCAGGTATTACTTGCTCTTATTTAACACAATAAACCGTTTGAGATCAAAAGGGGAAGGAAAGGGTGGGTTGATTTTGTTGTTTGAGCGGGGGTTTATGAAGAATGAAGCTGAGACCAGTAGGGAAAAAGAGGCGTTAAAGAGGTTTGTGATCGGAGATTATGCTAAAATAGCAATTTTAGAGCAGCTCGCCAAAGGGGAATGGTGTACTTTAGGAGAGCTATGTAGGATTGCTAAAAATTATGATAAATACATTGGCCCTGTTCGCGTTTCTACAATATTACTATATATAGAGAAAATTGCAAAGAATGTATTGGAAAAAAGTGAGGGTGGAACTTTAATTAAATGGAGAGTGAAACCTGAAAAGGTTAAAGTTATAGAGGAGTGCGTCGAGGAGGTAAAGACGCGATCTTACCGGAAGACCATTTGAAATGGTAGATAGATGATTAAGCGTGAAGCCATTTACTAAACATTGCATCATTCTCCAAGTAAAAAATAAAGCTATCTAAATGGTGGGCGACATTTAATATATGAAAAAATGATGAAGAAGTATTCTTCTGGGAGGACGTGTTGGAAATGGAAGTTTTTATTTAAAAACCGTATAGAAGAAAGGGCGGAAAATTGTTTTTATTCAATTTTCAGTTCTTCTATCCCATTACTTGTTATTTTGCAGATTTGGATTGTTCCGCCGGAGGCGACGTCCCTTGATCTGGCAGCTCTTATGGCGCGCTCCGCTAGTTTAGCGGCTTCTTCGACTAGTATACCATCATGATATTCGTCTTCAAGGATGCCGAAAGCTATAACGGAGCCTGAGCCGGTCGCGCCAAACTTATCTTCTTCTATAAGGCTACCCATGGGGTCTAAGGTGAATATGTGGGGGCCCGTGCCGTCTACTCCGCCTATAATAAGCATGCTTATGTATGGAAAAAGCCTATTTTGGAACAATATTAATGATGTTAGGCGGGCTGCTGCTTTTACAGAGACATCTCTCCCTAATTCAAGCTTTAAAAGGGCAAGATTAGCTTTAAGTGTATCAACTACGTGTTGACAGTCTGCAACAGAGCCGCTAATAGTCACAGCGATCTTATCCGTAATCCTGTGTATTTTAGGGGCTGCTGTACTGGCAACTAAATTTCCCATTGTTGCTTGTGATTCTGTGGCGAGAACTACTCCGTCCTTGCAAACTATCCCGACAGTTGTTGTACCAGTCATTATGAGTTTTGATTTATCATAATGCATAGGAATCACCTTTCAATGCTGCCGTCACTTTTCTTGCTGTAAGGTTTCTTATGGCGAAACTATATAAATACTTTCACAATGAAAGTAAAGAAACATGGTCATTCTGGGGGGAAATCCTAGAGAAAATTAGTGGGCGGGCCAGGATTTGAACCTGGGACCTCCACGGCGTCAACTTCACCCTGATCGTGTGGCGTCATAACCGCTAGACTACCCGCCCACGATAATGATGGTGGACCCCGCGGGATCTATTCACCTTTTCTAGGGCTTTGAATTCGCGGTCCCCTTAGGACACCCGCGGCCTCCGCGATGCCGACGCGCCCCTTGGAAAGGGGAAACGCGGTGCTCTACCAGGCTGAGCTAGGGGCCCACCGTGATGACAGAAATAACATTAAAGGTTTAAGTATTTTTCGGAGGGAATTCCTAACAAGAAAATTTACTTTAAAGAGGTTCTCCTAAAAGTTTAGCTTTAAAAGGAGAAAGTATTTTTTGGGTTTTTATAATAAAATAGGGTTTAATGGGTTTTGGGGAAAGTGATGAATTGGGATAATTCATTTTACTGGTGGATCGCGAACCCCGGAATAAACTTTTTGCTTTCACTCATTTTTTCTGTTATAGCATTCATAAGTATTCTATTTTTTTTAAGTAATTTGATTAGATTATCAGTTAATCAAAAAAATAGGAGCAGGTATATTATAGGTCTATTAGTTTCCATGATTGTAGTAGGAATTTGTGTAAGATGGGATTGGTTCCTTATCTACATAGGTAATCTATCGAGCTTTTTGGTAGAAGGTATAGGAGACATATTTATGAAAGTTATTTACTACTGGCATTTTTACAATTCTAATCAATTTACAAATACTACTACAATGCTTCAAGGCCTATTAGAAAGGCTACTCGTTTTGAACTTTAACTGAACATTGAAACTATTAAATTTCAACTGGAAAAGGAGCCCATACAGTTTTGAATTTTAAATCTTTAAAGAAAGAATGTAAAAGGGAGCAAATATAAGCTACTTATTCCTAAGTGTGTATATCTCATTGTCTACAAGTATATAAAATGTGTAGTCATGGAGTATGATTGGCTTCCTAAATAAGAAAGCTAATTTTAGAAAGTTTGAGACTTGTGCTTCACCCTTAAAAACTATTTCAGAACTCACTTGTTTGTTAAGTTTAAATTCATCAGGAGAAATTATCGGAACCTTCTCTTCTTTAGCTTTACTTTTAACCCGTTCCACAAATTCAGCCTTCTCTGGGTCTTCACCGAAAATAGGCATTTAATCTTTCCCCCTTCGAACAAGTTATCACTTATGCTCCGTTATAATTTCAAAGTAACTCTAAACTTTTTAATGTTTCTTTCGCACCACTCCTCACATCAGATAGTGCAAGTCTTAATAGTTAAAGGCAAATATTTAAACAATTTATAGAACATACCATAATCATTAAGAACTTTAAAAATGTTAGTAGATCATTGATCATAACGCTTAAAAGCAAACCTAAATTATGGAATGTAATAGCCATATTATCAATATTCTTACATAACAACGTCGGCGTCCACCAAAAACATTCTAGATGGAAGGCAATCCGCAGTTTCCACATCAGAACATTGCTTAGAAAAATGTAAGGAAGTTCCTTTAGTGGCTATTCCAAGGAGCAAGAGGATTTTTAAAAGGAGAATAAAACAACAATGTGAAATGCAGAAGCAAGGGAGAGCAACAATAAAGATACTTTTTTAAAGAAACATGAATTTTGGTTTTAGCTGGAAAAGAGAGAAAAGCGGGTGAAATGGGGGAAGTATTTAATTTGACCCAAGAGGGCAGTTCGATCTCAAAGGGAGACTTTATTCTTGTTGACTTAACTGGCCGTGTAAAAAATGGGGAAGTTTTTGAAACGACGTCAAAAGATGTTGCTGAGAAAGAGGGAATATATGATGAGGGACAAGCTTATGAACCTAAACTTGTTATTGTGGGTGAGGGATGGATTCTCCCGAAGTTAGATGAAGTACTGGAAAAAATGAGAGTTGGTGAGACGAGAACTGTTAAAATAGAAAATGCTTTTGGAGAGTGGAAGAGAGAAAATGTTAAGTCCTTACCACTAAAGGAATTCTTAAAAAGTAATATTGAACCTAAACCAGGAATGCGCGTAAGAATAGGAAACAGGTTAGCTACTGTTAAGAGGGTTGGTGGAGGGCGGGTTCGTGTTGATTTAAATCATCCTTATGCGGGAAAAACTGTTGTCTATGAGGTCACAATAAAAGAAAAAATAACTGATAAACAAGAGAAGATAAAAGCATTGATTAGAAGGAGAATGCCGGACATTCCATTAGAAAAAACCAAGATCACAACCAGCAATGAAGAGAGGATCATAATTGAATTACCAAAAGAAGTATTATTTGCGGATGGAGTACAGTTTGTTAAGTATGGTATAGCAAATGATCTTAAAAGATACTTGAATTTTGAAGAGATAATATTTGTCGAGAAATATGGCGAAGAATTACTCGGTAGGTCTTAGATACGCCAGTCTCAACGTTTTTCCAGCTTGGCAATCATTAATAACGCCTTCAACACTTTCAACTATGCACCGATCGCCAGGTCTTAAAAATTCAGGGTTGCATAAATTTATGTTGGGACAATCGGAAAAATGGCATTCTATGGGTTTATAAAGTATTAAGGCGCCTTTCACAGCTTGCTTGGAGTCAAGCACTGCTAAGATAGGAGAGAAGACCACTTCAACTGTTTTCACCCCGTCTTCATGTATCTTGCATGGATGTACCATGTCCCTAACATTAACAACCTCGTACACGCGTCCAGGCTCTAAATTTTCAATACAAACCTTCTGTAACGTACATGACTTACAAAGATCAACTGCTCCGCAATGTATAAATTTAAAACCAATCTTAGCCTGCCTAACCCCCACCAAAGTTAAGAAGCGGCGAGTCAATGTATAATTGCCTCCCTTTAAAGAATTTAGCTTATAACACCCGTCACGGTTGCTAATCGTATAGCAGCCTCCCTGTTTATTCCTCGTTCACCAAGGATCGTATATCTATCAGGGCGGATAGTATGAGCCATACAGAGAGCCTTTATGATGTATTCAGGGTCGATCCCTAACTCTTTCGCTGTTGTAGGTGCACCTATGGTTTTTAACGCGTCTCTAATTGCCTGCCAATCTCCGCCATGAAGGTACATCATCATTATTGCTCCAATGCCACATTGCTCCCCATGAAGTGCGGGATTTGGAGCAATCATATCTAGAGCGTGACTAAACATATGCTCTGCGCCACTAGCTGGTCGACTGCTACCGGCAATACCCATGCTAACGCCACTACTTATTAGGGCTTCTATAACGGTACGTAGACTGTCCTCGGTCCTTTGAGCTATAAAGGAGGCATTCTGTAAAATTAATTCACCACTTAAACGGGCAAGGGACGCAGCGTATTCGCCGAAATACTCATTTTTTAGCTTGTATGCCAGCTCCCAATCTTTAACCGAAGTTATATTAGCTATAACATCTCCACATCCAGCGGCAGTTAGTCTGTAAGGGGAACTACCTATTATGTTAGTATCTGCTATTATAACAAGCGGTGTAGATGCTTTAAGAGAATGAGGGGTTTTTGCGTTCTTAATGCTTGCACGTGGAGAGGCGATTCCGTCATGGGATGCAGCGGTAGGCACGCTTATAAAAGGTAAACCTTCAAGATGAGCGGCAAGCTTTGCAACGTCAATTACAGTACCTCCACCAACTCCAAGTACTACACTTGGGTGAAGGACATGAATTTTCATTCTTACTTTGTCGACTTCACACATGGTAGGATTTTCCACTATTATCATTGAATTAGGTATTTTAGAATCCTCTAGAGACCCAGCAACTTTCTTACCAGCTACTTTACTCGTTTTTGGCCCAGAAATTATAAGAGCAGATTTTGTTAGACCTAATTTAACGCAGACATCGCCAGCCATATTAATTACATCTCGGCCTACAAGCACTTCCCTTGGTAACTCCATCTTATGTACAGGTAAACGCACTTGTAACGGCAGCATTTCCATTTCCACCTTATATTGAAGCTTTTGGGTTATTGGAATACGGATATATCCCTTCTAAGGTTATTCTCATCTTTAAGGGTTTGATATTTACATCTGGTTTTAATATTTACCACCCTTCCTATTTCCTGAAAACGTTTATTGACGAAAAATAGACTATTAGTTAGAGGAAAGACGAAAATATGGCTTCCGAAGGAAGAGAAACTAGCTGAAAATAAAAAATCTCTTGTTTTGCGAAACGTTTATTACAACTAAGATAATCATAAAACACAGTTTACATTCGAATAAAAATCGTCTTTTAGCCCCAAAACGGGTTAAACCGGATTAAAAGGCATTCTTACAAAAGCACATTTTGTATATCTGGGATGGGAACTTGATAAATGCCATCATAAAAATTCGGGGAAAAACGTTTCTCCTAGGTGAAATGGTACCAATTTGCCATGTTTTTAGGGAAAAATATGCATAGCAGTAGCAGAAGGGAGAGATGGTTGATGGTTCAAGATACGCTTGAAGAACTTAAACAAGTAATTCTTGGCATAGTACCTAAATCAGCAGGTGTCACGAACATAGAGCTAGAGGGACCCGAAATTGCTGTTTACCTAAGGAACCCGAATGTTCTAGTTGAAGATACTGAGATTGTTAAAGCGATAGCTAGAAAAGTTAGAAAACGTATAGTTGTGAGGTCCGATCCTTCTGTTAGGCTTCCTCCAGAAGAAGCTGAAAAAATAATTAGAGAGAGGGTGGTTGAAGAGGCAGGCATCACAGGGATCTCGTTTGATAATAATTTAGGTGAGGTGATAATAGAGGCAAAGAAGCCGGGGTTAGTGATAGGGAAAAACGGGGTAACATTAAGGGAAATAACACGTGCCACCCGTTGGAGGCCTGTAGTAATTAGAACGCCGCCTATCTCATCTAAAATGGTTGAGAGGGTAAGAGGGGTACTTCAAGCAGAAAAGGAGAAGAGGATGGAATTTTTAAGGAATGTTGGAAGGAGGATACACCGTCCATTAGTTTTCAAAAATGGATGGTTAAGAATCGTTACTTTGGGAGGGTTTAGGGAGGTAGGACGAACAGCAATTCTAGTTCAAACCCCTGAAAGTTCAATTTTGGTAGATTGCGGAGTTAACGTTGGAGGAGGAGGTGGAGCATTTCCATATCTTGACCTTCCAGAGTTTGATATAGAGAACCTTGATGCAGTAGTAGTTACTCATGCTCACTTAGATCATAGTGGCTTTGTTCCATTCCTTTTTAAATACGGATATGATGGGCCGGTTTACTGCACAACACCAACAAGAAATTTAATGACGCTGCTTCAACTTGATTATCTTGAAGTGGCGGAAAGAGAGGGGAAGATAACACCGTACAGTCAGAAAGACGTTAAAAAGGCGGTTATTCACACGATACCGCTGGAATACGGTGAAGTAACAGATATAGCGCCTGACGTACGGTTAACGTTACATAATGCAGGGCATATACTAGGGTCGGCTATAGTTCATCTTCACATTGGAGATGGATTACATAATATTGCTTATACTGGAGATTTTAAGTTTTCTAAAACACGGCTCTTAGAGCCAGCATGTAATACTTTCCCACGGCTTGAGACAATGATAATAGAAAGCACTTATGGTGGGCCAGAAGACATCATGCCATCTAGAAAAAACGCTGAGAGGGCATTAGTTTCAGCTATAAATGAAACTTTAAGGAGGGGTGGAAGGGTTTTAATCCCTGTTTTAGGCGTTGGAAGGGCGCAGGAGTTGATGCTAGTTATTGAAGAACATATGCGAAGGGGAATAATAAAAGAAGTGCCGGTATATATTGATGGGATGATAAGCGAGGCAACCGCGATACACACAACGCATCCAGAATATCTTTCTCGGGAGCTTAGAGAAAGAATATTCCATCACGGCAGTAATCCGTTTTTAGCTGCATGTTTCCAAACCGTTAAGAGGGAAGCAAGATTGGACATCGTTGAAGGGGATCCATGTATAATTATGGCGACCTCAGGTATGCTTAGTGGAGGGCCAAGCGTGGAGTACTTTAGGCTTATGGCTCCGGATCCGAAGAATAGCATGCTTTTCGTAACGTATCAGGTTGAGGGAACGCTGGGAAGGAGGATACAGAAGGGATGGAGAGAAGTCCCGATGAGAACGCCTGATGGACGAACGGAAATAGTTCCAGTAAAAATGGAGGTAAGAACTATAGAGGGATTTTCAGGACATAGTGATAGAAGACAAATAATTAACTATTTAAGGACGCTAAATTCAAAACTTGAAAGAGTAATAACATGCCATGGTGAAGGAGGAAAATGTATGAATATGGCGACACTTATCCATAAGACGCTTAACGTAGAAACACGGGCTCCACAGAACCTTGAAACTATAAGGCTAAGGTAAAAGGAGCGGCTAAAGTTGAGCCACGCCTCTTCTATTTTTAAGGATGAAACTACCTTCTTTCACGAATATGTTCCTCCTACACTTCCTCACAGAGAAAAACAACTAGAGCGACTCATGAGATTCTTTAAGCCGCTCTTTACGGATAAATTTGTTAGCGTTAACATCGCAATAATTGGACAGGCAGGGGTTGGAAAAACCGCTGTAGCTAAGCTTTTCGGTAAACAGCTAATCGAGGAAGCGAAGAAGAGAAACGCTAAGATTTTATTTGAGTACATGTACTGTAGTGCCGCAAGGACATTATCAGCAGTGTTGAGGCAGGTAATATCTAAAAACTGGAGGAAAATTCCTATTACAGGGATAACCGGAAGCGAATTGATAGTTGAACTGAATGAGAGGCTTAATAAAGAAGATAAACGGTTGGTTTTAGTTCTTGATGAAGCAAAGTTGTTAGGTGGCGAGGAAATCCACGGACTTATAAGAAGTGCAGAGTTTTTTGGGTATGGAAAAGCTAGAATAAGTACAATAGTAATAAGCAGGCCTGAAGACTGGGTTGCTTACCTGCAATCAGACCTCTCTGAAGACGTACATATAGTAATAGAGCTTCCAAGGTATTCGGAGGAAGAGCTAAGAGATATTTTAAGATATAGAGCGAAAATAGGCTTTTATGATGGTGTTGTGAGTTCGGAAATATGCGACATGGTCGCGAGGATAGCAAGTGAAACAGGAAACGCGAGGCATGGCATAGAAATATTATACCATGCAGGGCTCATAGCCGAAAAAAGCGATGAAAAAAGGATTACACCAGAGATGATACGTATAGCGAAAAACGAAGTTTACCCTGAAACGTCCCCTGAAATTCTCAGGGGGCTTCACGCACATGAACTTTTAACGCTTTTAGCAGTTGCCATAACACTGAAGGAGGAATTAACAGCACCTATAGGAAGGGTATACGAAGAATACAAGGTCATATGTGAAGAGTACGGAGCGAAACCACGCACGACAAGAAACTTCAAGAACTATCTTAGAGTTCTATCGGACATTCAAATAATTAACACAGTGGTCAAGAACTTAAAGAGGGGAAGGCGAACAATTGTAACCTTAACCGAAATACCGGCGTCGATACTTGAAGAGAGGGTTAGAAAGCTTCTCGAAGAAAAAAGGCCTGTAGAAATAAGGGATTAAGAAAGGGAGAGAAAATTTGCGAATACTTGAAGAAAACGTAGAAAAAGGAGAGATAACTGTACAGGTGGAAAACCACACAGACTTATGGCACTTATACAACGTAATATGTAGAGGGGATAAAATATATGCACGCACGTATAGAAGAATACGCAGAGAAAACGTTGACTCGAGGCCAGATAAGGGAGAGAGAATCCCGGTTTACTTGGAATTAGAGGTAGAAGAAGTGGAATTTCACCGTTATTCGGATAGGCTCAGGGTTAAAGGAAAAATAATCAGTGCACCTAAGGAGGTTCCGAAGGGAGGATACCATACTATAAACATTGAAATTGGAATGAAATTGAGAATTACTAAGGAAAAATGGCCTTCTTACATGCTTAAAAGGATAAGAGAGGCCGTCCATAAGGATGCCCAGGAAAACGTTTTAGTTGTCGCTGTCGAGGAGGGAGAAGCATCTATAGCGCTCGTTAATAAACACTCTTTAAGACATCTTATGAAAATAAGTGAAAGCATCCCAGGGAAAAGGTCGGGTGGGGAGAGAGATGCGGCGCTAAAAACTTTTTATGCTAAAGTTACTAAGGCAATTATGCAGTTTGCAGAGCAGTTTAAACCAGTAAGTATAGTAATTGCAGGACCAGGGTTCGCTAAGGAGCACCTTAAAAAGTATATAAGTAGCAAGAAGTGGGAGCCGAATGACAAAATTGTTCTTGAATCAGCAAGTTATGGAAATATAAATGGAATATACGAGATCGTCAAGAAAGGTGTTATAGCGAAAATCTTCAGAAAGAGCAGGGTTATACGGGAAATAGAAGCAGTTAATGAGCTGCTAGCCCAATTAGCGAAAAACCCCAAAATGGTAACATACGGGGAGGAACAAGTAAAAAAGGCTGTCCTTTACGGCGCAGTAAAAAAGCTTTTAATTGCAAGCAAAAAAATAAGAGAGGCTACGCTGGAGGAAAGGAGAGAAATAGAGAAAATGATAAAAACAGCAGAGGAAATGAGAGCAGAAATTTTAATCGTTGATGAAGAGCATATGTCAGGACAGCAATTATTTAGCTTAGGCGGAGTAGCGGCACTGTTAAGATACCCATTCGATGATTCCTGAAAAAGAATAGTTAGGTAAGAGTCTTTAAAATGAAATTTTGTATAGACCTTATTTCATTAACTGCAGGTGACTGTGGTGCATAATCGATTAAAGCCACATTCTTTAAGTCGGCCTCTATAACTTTTTTATCATACGGGATCCATCCGGCAGCATTAATCTCAAGCTCATTAGCTGCACGCTCTAAGAAAAGCTTTTCATCATCATTTGCGATTTTATTCCCTACTAAAAACACGTTTTTCACGCCAAGCCCCAATGCTAACTTCTTTATTCTTTTAGCTAAATCTACGGACCTCGCGCCGGGTTCGACCACAATTAACATTGCATCCACATTTTTAGCGGTTCCTCTTCCAAGGTGCTCTACTCCAGCCTCCATGTCTAGTATAACTACTTCATCTCGTCGTAGGATCATGTGAGAAATCAAAGCTCTTACCAGGGCGTTACTTGGACACAAGCAACCACCGCCAGGATTAACCACAGTTCCGGCTACGAGCAATTTAACGCCATCAGGTCCAATAATCTTAAATCTGTCTGGGAGATCCGAAACCTTTGGATTTAATATAAAGACGCTGCCTATTGAACCTGGTTTGGCACCCGTACGTTCTTCGATTAAGTCGTTCATCTCTGAAATTGGAGTTATTCTAGATGCAACTTCTTTAGGAATACCTAAGGACGAGTACAAGTTCATACTTGGATCTACGTCTATTGCAAAAACGTCGAAACCTTTCTTTGCGAGGAGGCGGGCTAATGTTCCAGCTATCGTCGTCTTACCAACGCCGCCCTTACCAACAACCGCCATTTTAAAGCCCAACAGGAAGCACCTCTTAAGAGGTAAGGCTAGCCCTTCACTACTCCAATAGGGCGCAACTTGGCTACCAGCGAGGCAATCCCAACCTTGTGGGAGACCTCGGCTACTACGTCTACATCTTTATATGCCTCAGGTGCTTCTTCGCTTACTACTACCATGCTGGCGGCTTGAACAAGAATTCCTGATTTTTGAAGGTCATCCTTAACCTTCTCTCCCCAAAACTTTTTCTTCGCCCCAGCTCTGCTAAGCCGTCTACCAGCACCATGAGCGGTCGAGCCAAAGCTCAGTTCCATAGACTCTTTCCTACCTCTCAACACATAGCTGGCAGTCCCCATGGTTCCAGGAATAAGAACAGGTTGACCTATATCTCTGTATTTTTGAGGGACTGCAGGGTGTCCTGGAGGAAACGCCCTAGTGGCACCTTTCCTATGGACACAAACAGTTTTTTCTGTACCGTCTACACGGTGCCGTTCAAACTTAGCGATATTATGGGCCACATCATAGACAAGGTGAATTCCAAGATCCTCCGGGGATGAATTAAAGACCTTGCCAAAGGACTCACGTACCCAATGCATTATGCATTGCCTATTTGCCCACGCGAAATTAGCGGCAGAAGCCATTGCCGCTAGGTAGTCCTCACCTTCTCTACTTTTACCTGGAACTGCTGCCAGCTCTCTATCAGGAAGGGAGATGCCATATTTTCTTACAGCATGCTCCATAACTTTTAAGTAATCAGAACAAACTTGATGGCCAAGACCTCTAGATCCCGTATGGATCATAATTGTAACTTGCCCTTCAAACAGCCCTAAGCATTTCGCTGCTTCACCGTCATAAATACGCTCAACGTATTGTATTTCTAAGAAGTGATTGCCACTACCTAAAGTGCCAAGTTGCGGTGCACCTCTACTTTTCGCTTTAGAGGAAACCTTGCCTGCATCTGCCCCTTTAAGACATCCTTCCTCCTCACAATAAAACTTATCTTCATCCCAACCGAAGCCTTGATCAACTGCCCAGCTTACGCCGGATTCTAACACTTCATCCAGTTCAGAATGAGATATTCGAATTTTACCTTCAGACCCTACTCCGCTAGGTACTTCCTTAAATAGGACGCTTAAAAGGCCTTTGAGTTTAGGAGTAACATCGTCTTTTAAAAGATCCGTTCTAAGAAGACGCACACCACAGTTAATATCGTATCCTACGCCGCCGGGAGACACTACGCCGCCCTCTTCGAAATCGATGGCGGCAACGCCCCCTATTGGAAAGCCATACCCTTGATGAGCATCAGGTAAAGCGATCGAATGCTTTTGGATTCCAGGGAGGCATGCAACGTTCATGGCTTGAATAAGTGTTTGGTCCTTTTTCATACCTTCTAGCAACATTTCATTTGCAAAAACTTTAGTAGGTACGCGCATACACTTCTTAGTACCTTTTGGTATCTCCCAAATGAAATTACTTACCTTCTTTAGAGGAATATTCGCGCTCAAGAACCTCATCCTCCTATGGTTTTTAAAAGTCTAAATAAAATCCCAGTCATCATGAAAAGTGATATTCACGGCCTTGTGGATGGGTATGGAAAAGAGACTAATAAAACTTTACGTCTCAATAAAATTCTCAGTAAATCCTCCATGTGTGCTTACACACTGTACAGCGGAGAAACGTCGTTGAGCCCTCATCGGCTCTTCTGGTCTGAACTTGCCAATAATAAGCTGTATCGTTTCCGCATTTAGGGCACCTTGCCTTTACCGTTGGCATTACCCGGATCTCCTTAGTTTCATCTATAACTAGCGTTTTCTCTCTTGGTGAGTGGTTTATTTCTTTTTTCACAATAAATTTACTACGCTTTGTCCTATCTATTACTTCTTGATAGCCGCAGTTTTTACAAGTCAACTTAACTTGTCCTTCCTCTTTTAGGGGATGCAACAGTGTACCACACTTAGGACAGAAATTCAAGAAGCAGCCTCCTTTTAGCCTTGTTTTGTAGATCTTCAGAGGGATTGAATTTTAAGTTTTCCATCCTATCTTTAATGCAGTAAAGAATGGTTTTTAGTAGCGTTGAGAACGCCAATATGGCATGTTCGAGATTCTTTTGGTGAGTACAGTTTGCACTAAGGAAGGTGGCTACGTGCTTGGCAGCTTCCTTTATTTCTATTACTCCTGTAAGCCAAGCATATGCTATTAGGGCTTCTGCTGCGTCACTTAAACTATGAGTGTTTTGCCTTGATGGAAGATGAGAACGGAGACCTGACGATTTTAGTGCTGAAGAAAGAACGAAACCGGGTACCTTTGTAGTTTTAACTTTTCCAGTTGCCATCAACAATGCCAGACTGTAAATTAAATTTGCTACCCCATCTCCTACTTTTGCAAGTTGCTTGTTTGTAAGTATGTCCCTAAGAGTGCTCGCCGTTGTCTTCCTCCCCCCATCAAGACTTTCTGAAATCTTCTACAGCTTTAGAGAAATGTTCTTTAAATTCATTAAGCAAAGATTTGAGGCGAACCACTGTATCTGTCATTACCTCTTTGGGAGAAACGTTGCCATTCGTTGAAATGTAGAGATGTGGCTCTGAAAGAAGAGGGTGCTCAATTTTATATCCCGCAAATACTACGTCCTTATTTTTTAAAAGAGCTTTTTTTAGAAGGTTGCAGAGGGTGTGATCCTCCCCTTTTATTTCTAATTCTAAATGATTTTCATCTTGCTTTAATATTTTAACGTTCATTTTTAGTCCTCCTAAATTTTTGTTTTTCCGTAATCTACTGAGATCTTCCGTTTTTCTTCGTTTCCACAATTATGGCAAATAAGAGATTTTTCATTTTTTGGAATCAACATTGTGCCGCATTTAGAGCAGAAAGCGTGTACCACGCCGAACTTTTTGCCGATCGTTGACAGTTGAATAAGGTCTCCTCTCCTATCTATCACTTTCGCTTTAACTATATCCCCTGTTTTAAAAGCGTCTGTAGGTTTAACTACGAACTCGTTACTTATTTGGGAAACATGTATTACACCTGAACAGGGTGACGAAAGAAAGCGGCCTCCAATTCTTGCCACACTAACTATGCTTAAAGCCTTACCAGTCTTAACGATCATCCCTAAGGCAACATCGCCCTTTTTAGGAAAAGGAGGGGCTTCAACTGGTACAACTCTTACCCGCCTCTCCATTTTATCAATTAAAACCATTCCTGCATTTGCAGCATAAACCTCTCCCTTTTCTTCATATGTCCCCTCATTAGGGGTGAACTCTTCTATGACTCCCAACCAGTCACCTGGTAAAACAAAGCTCCCAGTTTTAGGCTTTGGTTTGACCATTCTTAACCACCTCTTTTTTACACTGTTTTTCTCTTTCAAGAAGATTCTGTCTGTGAACCTATTTTTAGTATTCTGTAAACGTCTACATCTACAATGTGTACTTTTTTCGTATGAAATTCAAACATGAAGGGTATAGGTAACTTAACAGTAATAATTTGGTCGATACGACCACCATTTTCTTCTATGAAATCTTTGATAAACCTTCTGACTTTAAAGTTTGCCTTGTGAATAGAGTAGATCACTCTAGCTACTTCAAGTGCTTTCTTTAGAAAGAACCTGTCACTAAAACGTTTCTGAACTCCGAAGGGGGGATTTTGAATTACAGTGTCAGCATAACCCTTTAAATTTTTCAAATCCATTGAGATCCATTCAACCCTGTCTTCAACACCAGCCCTTTCAGCGTTAAGCTTTGCTATTTTTAACACCGTTGGGTCTATGTCTATGCCGACGACCCGTTTTGCACCAAGAATGGCGGCACCTATTGCAAGCTTACCATTTCCACAACCTAAATCGTAAACGACTTTTCCTTCAATATCATTAAACACGTATGCAGCCATAAAAATAAGGGTAGCAGCAACCCTGTTAGGAGTAGAGTACTGTTCTAACTCGACTTTCGGGCAAGGATTTTCTTCAAGATTTTCAAAGATCAACTCAAGGTTTTTTCTCTTTACTTTCATTTTGAGTTCCATCACTTTAACTTCCCTTTAAAACTCTGCTTAGGAGGAAAAATCAACTGAGGGATAAAGATCTTCCCATCGTTTCCTTCCAAGCACTACTTCTAATTCTTCAGGAGTTAAGATGGGTATGCTGAAGCGGCATGCATCCTCGATGGCTATTCTTGGACACGCGGTTACAACCAAGGCTTCAACGCTGCTGAAATTTAAAATATGGTCTGGTGTGACGTCACGCATAGCAAGCATGTATGCGCTTTTACCTGCGTCAAGAAGAATATTTCTTACGTATTTGGCTAGTTCTAAGCGTTTTTGTCCGGGTTTCATGCTGACGATTACTCCAAAGTTTTTAGCATGCTTAGCTTGAGATATATGTGCATAGCGTTCAAGCAATAACTTTTTCACGATGGGGGCCACATCATGAACACTGCCTGTGTACGGGTCAAACGAGAAGACCCGCTTACCAGTAAACATGGATATGCCGACTGCATGAAAAAATCCGCCTCCTATAAACAAAACGGTGTCAACATTCGGTGATGTAACGTTCGAGAAATCGCACCCTAAAACTTGCCCGGGATAGGGAGCTCTCCTACTTTTCCTTTCTAAGACGACTTTAACACCTTTCTCCTCTAGAAGCTTTCTTAGGAGAGGTAGTTCCCAAGAGTGTTGGACAGTAGACGCCAGGATTAACGCCTTTATACCTAATTCCTCGACAGCTCTAACAACATCTTGCATGACACTTTTAGTATATTTAGCTTCGATAAACAAGGTAGGAACTTTTGTTTTAATAGGCCAGGGAGCATGACCGAAATGGACGAGAACGTCTGCACCTAAGCTCTTCGCTTCAGAATCAGCTAAGTCGCATGCACCCCAGCAAGGATCAGCAGATATTATAATAGACGCCCCTGTCTTTTCCTCTAGAAAGGACGCTACCTTGAATGCGTAACGTAGCAGTCCTTCAGGGAACTGTAAGAGAGCGCATTTTACATTTCTTAACTTGAGTTCGGAGGCAAGTTTTACGAGTTCCAGGTCAAAGTCGTCGGTGTCTATCATAGAGCTCCAACCAACAGGTCTCTTATCTTCAACGTCACTAAAGAAGAAAAAATATTTTTTCCTTAAAAGGTTAAAAGACAGCCAGCAGAAAGTTAAAAGGTCCGTTAAAAGTTAAGCGAATGGTGCTAGAGAGATGGTTGAAATGACCGGCACTATTAGGAAAGTTAATGCACAGAAAATTCTTGATTCTAGAGGGAACGCTACAATTGAAGTGCGAGTATACACAGAAGACGTTGTAGCAAGTGCCTGCGCTCCATCTGGAGCAAGCGTCGGGCGCTTTGAAGTACGCGCTTTCCCGGAAGGGGGCGTAGATGCCTCGATTGAAATGGTGAATAAGATTTCAAGTAAACTGAAGGGTTTGAACGTGGAAGAGCAGAACGTTGTTGACTCGGTTATACACGAATTTGATAGTACGAAACAATTCGAAAAGTTAGGGGGAAACGCGGCTATAGCGACCTCTATAGCGGTGGCAAAAGCTGCAGCACTAGAAAAAAACGTCCGGCTCTGCGAACATATAGCCGATGGACGGCTAAGGTTGCCTTTTCCTCTCAGTAACATCATAGGAGGAGGGGTTCATACGAAGGGAGATTCTATAGACTTTCAAGAGTTCTTAGTAGTGCCTCTTGGCGCTAAGAAGTTTAGAGACGCGGCTGTAGCAAACGTGATGGTGCATAAAGAAGTTGCCCGAATCTTGACTTCTCAGAGGCCCCACTACGTGTTTGGAAGAAATGATGAGGGAGCATGGGCGGCCCCATTAACAATTAAAGAAGCTCTCGAAGTATTAAGCAATGCAGCCCAAAAAGTAGAGGGAGAATTGGGAATAGAGGTGAAAATAGGCGTTGATGCAGCAGCTTCGGAACTTTGGATCGAAGATGAAAAGGTATATGTTTATAGGAAGGAAAAATGTAAGAAGTCGACCAGCCAGCAGTTAGACTACGTTTTGTCACTTATCGAAGAATACGACATATTTTATTTTGAAGACCCATTTGGCGAAGAAGACTTTGAAGCATTTGCAAAATTGAATAAAAACGTAAGTGGAAGATGCCTTGTTACAGGAGACGACTTAACGGTGACTAATAAAGAGAGATTAAAAACAGCCTTAGAAAGAGGCTCAGTTAGTAGCATTATAGTCAAACCGAACCAGGTTGGGACGCTCACTGACGTTAAGGAAACGGTAACTCTGGCACTGTCAAATAACGTAGTTCCGGTCGCTTCCCACAGGTCAGGAGAAACATGCGACTCTGCCTTAGCACATATAGCAGTAGGATTGAAATGCCCAATAATAAAAATCGGGATCATGGGTAGTGAACGAATGGCTAAAATAAACGAACTAATAAGACTGGAGGACGAGATGGGATTAAGGATGGCTAAGCCACCGTTCTCGGATAGTTAACATTTTATTACTATCCGTTCCACCTCTGCACTAAGTGCTTCGTGGGTGGCTTTCGGGGGGAACGGGAACTCCCCACATCTTGGGTTTCTTTCAAGGAGGTTTAAACATGCAACTACGTCTCTGTCTTTTTCACATCCGCATTTCCTGCACTTTAGAAGCCTATGCCCATTCGACGCCAGCTTCCCGCCACATATTGGGCATAGGCTTGAAGTTCCACGGGGATTAACGTATACGACTGGTAAACCTGCAAGTTTCGCTTTATATTCGATGTAGGATTGAAGCCTTCTATATGGTAGCGTGTGCAGTCTTCTATTCATTCTTTTACCGTAACGTATTTGTTTCCTCATGCCTTTAAGGTTCTCCATGACGATTCCGAAACCATGTTTCCTAGCTCTGCTAACTATCATCTTGGCAATCTTGTGGCATAAACTCTCTGTTCTATTTCTCTTCCTCTTAGAGTATTTTTTCATAAGCCTCTTGGAAGCTGTCGGTTTAAGCTTCGACAGCTTCTGTATTTTCCTCCTCTTCTCGAAGTAGCTACTTCTGATTTCTCTCAGGTCGTGCTCAAACCTTATAATGTGTGGGTTCGTGCTTACGCATGTAACGTTGGATTCGTTTACATCTATCGCTATCCAGCCCTTCGGATTCGTTAAATCAACATCTTTCCTAAAGGGCACTAAAACTTTTGTTTTGTTGATTAAAACCTCTCCCACTCTAAGTCTTCCAGCCTTCCATTCTTCTATGAAGCGTTTCTGGTAGCCCCCATACTTCAACTTTACGTAGATAAACCTTCTAGGCTTAACAGATATTCTAAGCCTTTCCCCTTCATACTTGACAAGCAAGGGGTCTAATTGCATGAAAAAGCTTCCTCGCCACAGGTTTATCGCTTTTTGTAATACCTTTCCTCTTAAGCCTCCTAAAGCTCTTCAACATTGACGTAGCCACCCTGCACGACGAATGGCAAAAGTGAGTTGAGTAATCCCATTTCTGTTTCCATTCACCATAGACAAGTTTCCTGAGCTCGGCAAAACTTGTGGCATTATTCCGAAGAACTTTACCGATGCAAAAGTTAACCATATCCCTAAAATCCTCTAACAGCTTTCTAATCTCATCACTCGCCTCATAACCGAAGGGAACTGAAAGCGTTATTTCTATCATTCATCAATTAAGTATTAACCAAAATATTATAAAAAGTTAGCTATTCATAAACTGTTACTAACCCTTAACTTAAGAGGGAAAAGCAATGGAGACGTCCCTCAAAGTAGCAGAGTTTATAATAAAAAGGTATTGCAAAGCAAACAAGATAGTGGAAGTGGGGGTTGGAAAAAAACCCCAAACGGCGCTTAAACTCTCAAAGGCACTTAATGCAGAAATAATAGTAACGGATGTAAAACCAGAGGTAATAGCGCCGTTAACAAAGGAAAAGAAGATTAAAGCAATAATAGATGATGTGTTCAACCCTAACCTAGAAATTTACAAGGGAGCAAACCTGATATATGCTATTAGGCCTAACCCTGAAGTCCAAGGCCAAGTAGTGAACATAGCTTTAAGAGTAGGAGCGGATGCTCTTTTAAAGACATTAAACGATGAATGGCATGAAGTAACGCAAACACCCATGAAACACCAAACAGTAAACTACAAAAACGTGATCATGCATCATTTTCTAAATCCTAAAATTCATTAGGATGCTTTCAAAGGTTAGCCGCAATTGCCTTTCTTTAAAATGTATTGGAGGAATTTCTGATTCCCAATTTACAAGGTTAAGGATAAACAAAGATAAATTTAAAAACAGGGAAATAATCCTTTGATTAGGGTTTGTAAGGGAGGTGGCATGGCCTTGTCAAGAGACGAGAGGTTTGTCTTATGGTTTGAAGAGATCAGAAAAGACGATGTACCGATAGTAGGTGGAAAATGCGCGAATCTAGGTGAGTTAACAGCTGAAGTTAAAGTCCCAGTTCCACCAGGATTCGCTGTGACCACTCATGCATATAAGCAGTTCATAGAAACCACGAAAATAAAGGATAAGATTTTCAAGAAACTTGAAGGTTTAGACGTAAAAGATATGAAAATGCTTGAAAACGCATCGGCAGAAATAAGAAAGTTAATTGAATCAACCCCTGTACCCGAAGAAATACAGTCTGCCATCTTAAGTGCATACGATGAACTCTCTAAACGGGCGGGGAAAAATCCCTTTGTAGCCGTCCGCTCTAGCGCCTCGGCAGAGGACAGGTTTTCCAGCCCCTCAGCTGCCGGGCGCCAGTTTCGCTGGACAACAGGATACATTCTTAAACGTTACTAGAGACGAGCTGGTAAGTAGTGTTAGAAGATGCTGGAGTAGCCTTTTTACGCCAAGGGCAATAGCATATAGGGAAGAGAAGGGTTTTTCACATGAAGAAGTATCCATAGGCGTAGCTATCCAAGAGATGGTTGACGCTAAAGCAGCAGGGGTAATGTTTACTATACATCCAGTTACAGGTGAAAGAAATAAAATTCTTATTGAAGCCAATTGGGGGCTAGGAGAAGCCGTAGTAAGTGGCGCCGTAACGCCAGATACCTATGTCGTAGATAAAGAAACATTTGAGATCATCGACAAACATATTGTAACTAAAAAAGTCGAGTATGTAAGGGACCCAAAAACCGGGAAGACAGTTCACGCAGAAGTCCCCCCGGAAAGACAGAATATTCCTGCTTTAACAGACGAGGAAATAAAGGCGCTTGCAAAATATGCACTTCAAATAGAACAACATTATAGAACACCACAGGATATAGAGTGGGCAGTTGATAAAGATGGGAGAATATTCATACTTCAAGCAAGACCTGAGACGGTCCATTCTGCAGGGGGAATTCAAGCGCAAGTATTAGAGGCTGCTGAGGAAAGAGAAGTGCTAGTAAGAGGGCTGCCAGTATCCCCAGGCCTAGGAGCAGGAAAAGTTAAAGTTATCTTAGATGCTAAGGACATAGACAAAGTTAAGGAAGGAGACATTTTAGTTACAAAAATGACCACTCCTGATTGGGTTCCAGCCATGAAAAAGGCAGCGGCAATAGTGACTGATGAAGGGGGCTACACGTGCCATGCAGCAATAGTTTCACGTGAACTAGGTGTACCATGCATTGTTGGTACTGGAAATGCAACAGAAGTTCTTGCGAATGTGGAGGAAGTAACCGTTGACGGAGGAAAGGGACTAGTCTACCGTGGAATAATTAAAGAAGCAGCTGAAGAGGTGGTGCCTACAGCTGCGGTAACTTATGCGATAGTGCCGACAGCAACTAAGATATATGTTAACCTTTCAATTCCAGAGATCGCTGATAAAGTTGCAAGGGAAACAAGAGCAGATGGTGTAGGGCTTCTAAGAGCAGAACACATGATGGTTACCATAGGAAAGCATCCACGCAAACTCATTGAGGAGGGTGGAGACCAGCTTATGGTGGATTCCTTTGCGGAGGGCATCAGGAAAGTTGCCGAAGCGTTTTATCCTGGTCCTGTCGTATATAGGTTCCTAGACTTTAAGCCTGACGAATTCCTAGCCCTAGAGGGAGGAGAAAAGTATGAGTTAGAGGCAGGGCATGTAGGACCAAATCCAATGATAGGCTACAGGGGACAATACAGATACGTTAAGGAGCCAGACATATTCAGGCTAGAGTGTAAAGCAATAAGAAAGGTTAGAGATGAATTTGGCCTTAAAAATGTTTGGGTAATGTTGCCTTTCGTTAGAGACATAGAGATCTTCCGGAAAGTGAAGGAGATAATGAAGCAGGAGGGGCTGGATCCCGAGAAAGATCCTGACTTTAAACTCTGGATAATGGTGGAGGTCCCAAGTAGCGTCCTGTTAATTGACAAGTTCTGTGAAGAAGGGATAAACGGAGTGTCTTTTGGCACAAACGACCTAACAATGCTGATACTTGGCGTAGACCGTAACGATGCTTCGGTACAGGAGATATACGATGAACGAAACCTAGCAGTCCTCAGGGCAATAGCTTACACAATAAAAATATGCAAAAAGTACGGGGTGACAACGTCTATTTGTGGGCAAGCACCCAGCGTTTACCCGGACTACTTAGAATTCCTAGTTAGGATGGGAGCAACATCAATAAGCGTAAACCCGGACGCTGTACAACGTACACGTGAAATGGTTGCAAGAATAGAGCAGAAGATACTGATGGAGAAAGCATTAGGAGTTAAAACAAGAATCAAAGTTGGAAAGAATTTCATAGAAGAAGTCGAGTTCTGGAAAAAAGTAGATGACAATTTAGAATAAAAGTCAAAAATTTTTGAAAATGAACTTTCCTTTTTACAATTAAATAAGCCTTATTTTCCACAAACTGGTTTCCCTTATTTTTTTATTTTTATCAGAAATAGGGGTAACAGGCACTTCTTTTTACATGGCGAAATGCTTTAAAGGAGGTCGTCTTCAAGTTTCAACGTAATGGCTTCTCTGGAAAACGTAGAAAGGAGTGTGGCATTATTTCATCCCAGAAATATTATCGTACAATATCTGAAATTTCAGGGCCTCTCATGATTGTAGAAGGAGTGCAGGATGTGGCTTATAACGAAGTAGTTCTCATTGAAACTCCTACTGGAGAAACGCGGAGAGGGACTGTTCTGGAAGTAGGGTTAGGGAGAGCGGTTGTTCAAGTTTTTGAGGGGACAAGAGGCTTAGATGTAAGGGAAACAACTGTTAGGTTTACTGGGGAAACAATGAAGCTGCCAGTATCGATTGATATGATGGGCAGGATCTTTAATGGTTCAGGTGATCCAATAGATGGAGGTCCGCCAATAATACCAGAGGATGAGCTGGACATTCATGGTTACCCACTTAACCCCTATGCAAGGGAGTATCCAAGGGAATTTATCCAGACAGGGATAAGTGTCATCGATGGAATGAACTCTCTCGTTCGAGGGCAAAAGCTGCCAATATTCTCCGGGGCTGGACTTCCGCACAACAGGATAGCAGTTCAAATAGCTAGACAAGCAAAAGTATTAGGGAAGGAGGAGGAGTTTGCTGTAGTATTCGCCGCAATGGGAATAACAGCGGAAGAGGCAAGGTTCTTCAGGGCAGACTTTGAAAGGACAGGGGCGCTAGAAAGGGTAGTTGTGTTCATGAACCTTGCGGATGACCCTGCAATCGAGAGAATAATAACGCCACGGGTAGCACTCACCGCTGCAGAATACCTAGCATACGAACAAGGTATGCACATTCTAGTTATACTCACAGACATGACTAACTACGCTGAAGCTCTGAGAGAGATAAGTGCAGCAAGAGAAGAGGTTCCCGGAAGAAGAGGATATCCAGGGTACTTATACACCGACTTAGCTACAATATATGAAAGAGCAGGAAGAATATCTGGAAAGAGAGGAACCATAACTCAAATGCCAATTTTAACTATGCCCAACGATGACATTACGCACCCCATTCCCGACCTTACAGGATACATCACTGAGGGACAGTTGATAGTGGACAGAGGATTACATAGGAAAGGAATATACCCACCTATAGATCCCAGACCGAGCTTAAGTAGGTTGATGAAAGAAGGCATAGGTAAAGGAAGGACAAGAGCAGATCACAGGGAAGTCAGCGATCAATTGTACTATGCCTATAGTGAAGCAGTGGACTTACGCGCACTAGTAGCAGTAGTTGGTGAGGAAGCACTCTTACCTCGAGATAGGAAATACTTGGAGTTCGGCGATATTTTTGAAAGGCAATTCATAAATCAAGGGGAATACGAAGAGCGTAGCATAGATGAAACATTAGATCTAGGATGGGAGCTTTTAAGCATGTTTCCAGAAGGTGAATTAAAAAGGATTGATCCAGAGACAATAGCATGGGCGAAAGAGGAAGGAAAATACACATACAAAGAAGAATAGATGAAAGCTAAGTCAAATACCCAACTTCCATTTAGATCATTTTAAATTTATTTTTAAAGCTATTCTTTAATTAAATTTTTAATTTTTGTAGATTTTATTTTATTTAAAAATAATTAAATTAAAAGTAAAAACAAAAAGGTGGAAGTTGGGGTTACTCCGGCGGTATCTCGGCGTATATTGTTTCCATGTCAACTCCAATTTTCTTGTTATGGAGGTAGTATGCAACGTATATTAGTGACCCAAGTCCAAGGATGAACACTTGCAAGTATATTGACTGCATCGTGAATCCAGAGACACCCACAAGAATTACTAACGTTGTGGCTATAAACGCAATTACTCCGAAGATTGTGATTACAGGGACTCCTGCCCATTCAAGCTTGAGGCCGCGCTCGTATATTTCAGGTTTAACGTATGGGAAGAGCATCGCTGCCATAGCGCCGAACCATAACATTATTGTATCAAGGAATACTGTGTCGAAAGCAGCCATGAAAACGTCTGATGCAGACAGGAAAACACCTAGAACAGCCACACCAGCTACTAGAGTTGTAGCCCATACTGGGCTATGCCATCTTTCGCTGACCTCGGCAAATTGGATTGGGAATACCCTGTCAAATGCCCAAGCAAAAGTTGTCCTTGCTGATGTTATTAAGAACGGAGGTATGTCATTCATTAGCCATATTGCTCCTGTTACTGCTACTAGCAGGGCTATAGCGCCACTTGCACTAGGTACTTGAAGAGCTGCGAAGAACGGAATTGATGCTTTAATTAATGGCGGGAAGCTAGGTAGGAAGCTTGCAGGGATGGAAGATACTATTTGGTCGCGTACTTGGCTTGGAAGGGTTGCCAGCCATGCGTTAAAAGCTGCGTAAATATCTGGGTTAAGTGTTAACGCCCAAGACGCCCCGCCGAGTGAATTTTGAGCGTAAGTGTATACGTAAAGGAATGGCCCGGACGCATAGTATACTAATCCGCTGATGAGAACGTAGTAGCCTGCGATTAGGAGAGTGCCTATGAATACGGATATGACCATGCTTTTTCTAACTTCTTTTATTTCGCCTCCAACGAATGTACTTGCTGTGAAGCCAATGTAAGCCCATACAATGAAGATCATAGCCATAAACGTGTCACTGAGGGCGTCCATACCGTTTGTTTCAACGTAGCTGATGAGGTAGTTTGTATAGTCACTTATCATTCCCCATATTTTTGTGCTAGCCCAGTTAGCAGGGTCACCTAACTGCATTGGGTTCGTATAGGCTAAGGCATAGTTTATTGTTGCGTTTAATGGGTTTCCAGTAGCTAAGACAATTATTGTTGCTATACTTCCTATGACTGCAATTATTAGTAGGGCATTTAGAACCTTGCCGAAGATATCTAGTCCTAATACTGTGATTATGAAGAATATGATTACCATTATTATGCCAACTATGATTCCTGCTTCCGTGGTCTGCATCCATGTTCCTAGCTGGAACAGGCCGTCCCATGGATACCTACCTACTACTTGAAAAGCGAAGCCTATGAATGAAGTGTCCAAGAAGGCAATTATCCCGAAGGATAATGCTACGGACGTCCACCATGCCCAGCTTGAGAGGAAGCCTAAGAATGGGCTCAAAGTCCTGCTGACGTAAACGTAGCCTCCTCCTGAACGGGGCATGGCTATTCCGAAGAGGGTGAACACTACTGCAGAGGTTATGGCTGGGATTGCTCCTAGAGCGAAGGCTAATGGCACATTAGCAAATGGATACTTGTACGTTGCCTGTACCGCATAGAAGTTTATACCGCCACCTATGACATTACACAGCACGATTGAGAGAGCCGTGAACCAACCAATTTCTCTTACAAGCCCTGTCGCATCTCTTGCGAAGGTTATCCTTTTTTCTCCCATAGGTCCCTCCTCTCTCAGATCAGTTTGCCTTTCGATAAGAAGTTTTTTTATATAAAAAGATTTTGCTAAAAAAGAAGCTATAACATTAAATAAACAATTTATTAAACAAGTTAAATGAAAATATAATTACTAATATTTTGCGACTTAAAAGAATTTTCAATAAAGGAGATTTAAATTTTTGTTTTAGTAACTTTTATGCCACATTTATTTAAAATTTTTCATATAGAAGAGTGAAACGTTAACGACCTTGTGTTACTTGGAATAGCCAGTGTGCCTTGTTTATTAGCATCCAGTGAAGGGCAACTACAGCTACTAGCGCTAAAATTAGGCCTATGGCTAGCAGCTTAACAGCATAGCTGGGGTTAAAAATGTTTTTTGTTGCCTCATATATTAGGGCAAAACCTGCGAAGCCAACGAAAATTAATGCGGCTGCCGCGAATCCCTCGGTTAAATATTGGTCTTGGAGGCTGGGATTTATGAAGGAGAGGCTGGCTTGGGGGGGATTTAATAGCATATGTACGCCGCCTCCTAAGACGAAAAGGAGGAAAATTAAGAGGGCGGCGAAGGTTAAGAGGGCGGGCGGACGGCGAAGTTTTGCAATACTAAGTTTAAGAGATTTCATGGTTATGAACGGCATTGAATTATTCCTCCCTTTCATCATGAAGGTCTTTACGTTGATTTTCAATTAAGTATTTTGCTACTTCTTTAGCCCACTCCCCAGTATTAGCATTCTCTAGTATTTTCCTTAGATATTCATCCCATGTGACGTCTAAAGCCGCTTTCCAGTCTTTATAATGTTTTTTTATGTTCTCGTATGCAAGTTGGTGATTCTCGCAGAAATTACTTGTGGATACATGCTTTCTAGTGTTGCATATTGGACATTCCTCCTTCATTTTTATCCCTCGCAGTTCTGCCAGTTTATGCAGAGTTCTTGAGGTCTCCGTTTCGGTCTTCGTATTATAACTGTTGGGAAACCGCATTTTGGACAGGTTTTTCCTGTTGGTTCTATTATTCCGCTTTGAGGAAGGGGGGCGCTAAAGTTGCATTTATTGTTCCAGTAGTTACTACAACCCACAAACCGTTTGTGGGATTTTCTAGATTTAATTATTTTTAGTTCTCCACCGCATATAGGGCATACTCCCAAGACGAAATGTTTACGATTAACTTTTGCCAATGCCTCTTCTAAGGCAGCGCCTATTTCTAACTCTTTCCGTTTAAAATTCTCCAGTATAGGAATTAATTTTTCTATGGCGTCTATGAGTACTTCCTGCCTTGACTTTTCCTGAAGTTCTATTTTGCTCATCTCCTCTTCGAGTTTGCGAGTTAAATTTACGGATAGCACGCTCGGGCAGTAGGTTGAAAGAACGCTTACGACGGAGAAGCCCAAGTCTGTTAGCTCTATCTGCTTTCCAGTTATATAGTGTCTGGCATAGAGAGTATCTATTATTTCGGCCCTAGTGGCCTTTGTTCCGATCTGGTTTGCTTCCATGAGGTTTAGTAGGCTCTTTGGGTTATATCTTGGTGGAGGTGCAGTATATCGTTCTTCCAGCTTTACTTCTACAACTTGTATTTCTTGTTCTTCTTGAAGGGAGGGGAATTCTTTATCTTCTACTTTAGCATATGGCCCATATGCTTTCTGCCAGCCTGCAACCTTTGTCTTTATCCCCTTTAAATAGAAAATATGTGATGCAACTTTTATCTCTGCTTTTACGCTTTCTCTGATGGAGGGAGGGCCGAAAATAGCAAGAAAGCGTCGTATGATCAAATCAAAGAGTTTTTCCTCTTCTGATGTCAACTGTTCTTCAGGTAGGGTGCCTGTGGGATGTATCGGAGGATGGGCGGGGTCATCCTTTTTCCCCTCTGCTGGGGTAAGCGCCTCTCTCGCCAAGATTTCCCTAACTAAAGAGGCATAATTCCTGTGTTTTTCCAGCCCTTTCAAAATTTCCTTAAGATTTACGGAGGGCGGGAATTTCTGGCTTCCAGTTCTTGGGTAGGAAATTAAAGCTGAGAGATAAAGTCTTTCAGCTATTCTTAATGTCCTGCTTGGAGTGAAGCCGAAATGAGAGTATGCTTCTGACTGTAGAGTGCCTATATCGAAGGGGTGAGGTGGATTAAGCGTTCTTTCCGAAAGCGAGATAGCAGTAACAGAGCCAGATTGCCCGCTGCACTCATTAACTACCCTTTCTGCATCCTTTTTTGATTGTATTTTACCCTCAGCATAGTGGAGAGGGTATAATGTGCCCTCTATTTTCGCCTGGGCTGAAATTACCCAGTACGGTTTTGGAACAAAGCTTTTTATTTCTCGCTCCCGCTTGGCTACAAATGAGAGGGTTGGACCTTGAACGCGTCCAGTGCTTAGCGTGTAGTATTTCCCTGTAGAGTGCTTTAGGGAGAGCATCATAGCTCTAGAGAGGTTTATCCCATAAATCCAATCTATTTCGTGCCGCGCTCTTCCCGCTTCAATCAGCCCCCAGTCGAGAGTTGGGGAAAGAGAATAATATGCTTTCACCAGCTCATCCCTTGTTAAGGTGGAGAACTTCATTCTTTTCGCTTTAAGAACACTGTCGGGGCCGCACACGTATTTCAAGATGTTATATGCAATTTGGCTTCCTTCAATGTCAAAATCTGTGGCGGAGATGAATGAATCCGCACCTTCTGCAAGCTTCGAAATTACCTTTATGAACGACTTGGTATTTGACGCATGCTTATTTACACGGTACGTAGCCACCCATTTTATGTTAAACACGGGATACGCCCAGCCGCTACCCTTCTGGCTAACCGAGAAAAGATGTCCTATAGCTGGTACAATTACCAGCTCTCTCCCATCTCTTATTGCTCTATAATAACGTACACCGTCCTTATCATAACTTTTAGGATTCCCCCTTTCATCTAATGCTTTTGCGATACGCTCGGCTGCAGTCGGCTTTTCAGCGATTATTAACGTGTAGCCCAACCCGAAATACCTCCTTCGGAACGATTAAAACCTGATCAATAGAATATTGAGCAAGTCAATGAGCCTTACGTACAAGAATGAATGACTAAAATATTTAATCTCTGCTTCCTTTTGAGGGTGATCAAACATTTTAACTATTTAACTATTTAAAACTCACCGCAAACTCTCTGATAAAAAGGTTCTAATAAAGGTTATCTGGGCAACTTTAAATTCCAAGAAAATGCTTTTGACCGGAGTGCTACGTTAAATTTGGGCAATCAGATGGGAAACTCTTAAAAGTATATGTTGAGGGCAGGGTGGAAGTACCCTCTAAGGCGGTAGAGTTCAAAACAGGAAACTCTCAATGAAAAGTTAAAAAGTTGGGAGGTAAGCGCAACCTAATTAAACTAATTGGCTAACCCTTATATAGCAGCAACACACAGGTAAAGGTGGGAAACCCTCAGAAAAAGGGAGGTTAAAATCAGATGCCAGGTTCGCATGGCAGCCTAACTAAAGCAGGAAAAGTTAGAAGTCAAACACCGAAGGTTCCAAGAAAGGAAAGGCCACCCATAATACCCAGAATACGGAACAGGAGAAATTATGTCCGAAGGGTTATTCTTAATAAGCCTGTTGGCCAGCAAGGCCGATTATAGAATTTAGAATTTCCCCTTCTGCTTTCTTTGCCATTCTTTGCCTATTCCATTTTCCTGAGGGTGGCTATGTCTTGGTGGTGACTGTAGGGATAGATCTAGCAGCCAAAGAACATAACCCCACCGGTTTTGCTATTTGGAATGACGGGTTTATTAGAACGTTTACGGTTTACAGCGACCTTGAAATAATAAGTTCTTGCCTAAGAGCTTATCCAAGCCTTATAGCAATAGACGCTCCCTTAACATTTAATCAGGGATATAGAGAGGCTGATAAAGCCCTTATTAGAATGGGCATCCGAGTCTTCCCACCAAATTTCGTCTCAGAACTAACTTTTAGAGCAATGAGGCTGAAGGCAAGACTAAGAAACGTTATCGAGGTCTTCCCCAAGGCATTCTACAAGATTCTAAATGTAACGGAAGCAGACCTAGAAAAATTCGTTGTTTTTTTAAACAAACCACAAAGCAAACACGAAACCGACGCAGCCGTATGCGCACTAATCGCCGCAATGACCCTTGAAGGAAAAACAGAAGCAATAGGAAGAAAAGGAGAAAAAATAATAATCCCCCGCAAAGGCGAGAAACCACCACCAATAAAAGACGAAATATTTTAAAATATTTTAACTAGGCTAAGTTACCTAAACTCTAAAGGGGGCACTTCATTTTTCAGGTGTTGCCGGAGTACTCTCTTTAATTTGCCACCTCCATAAAGTGGGGTTCCGTAGGGGTCTGCAACTCCACGCTCAACCCTCTCCTATTGCGGAGAGACGTTCTGGCGGAGGGATTGCCCCCCTAACTTCCGCTCTCTCACGATCCCTCCACATTCTCGGCAAGGTGGTCAAAGGTGCTCTTCACCTCAAACCTCTTTCCAGTTCGCCGATTCCTTCAGCCCTGCCCTCGGTGTGTCGTACCTCCTCAAGGCGCATCATCCATCAAAGCCCTTTCAGCGTGGAAGCACCTTATGGTTCTACAGGCCAAGAATCCCCGGCCAGATGTCAAGCATCCATTAGACGCTTAACATTAGCGGAAGCAAAACAAGCACTTGGAGGGGATGTTGTGGCTAAAGAAAGCGCATGCCAAAACCGAAAATACTCAAACCATCACTCAAGGAGCAATATGTTAAACTTTCAGCTAAAAAAGAAAGAAAAAGTTTCTAAGTTGCTCACTTTTTAGCTCTCTTAGCTTTCTTAGCCTCCTTTTCTTCTTCCTTCTTTTCCTCTTCCTCCTCTGCCTCCAGCTCCTCTAATGGGACCGGAGGCGGCGTAGTTAACATCGTCCATCCTATCCATGCTGCAATGGCCAAGATTGCGGTAATTGCTAACCATATTGGTATTCCAACTGCGAGGAATTTGGGTGGTGTTGGGATCCATTGGAGTATGCTGGGTGCTGTAAAGCTGTACAAGAGGCTTTGGATGACGTGGGGTCCTATGTAAACCGTGTTTAATCCAGGTATAATTAGTACTGTTGATTCGATTTGCATTCCGATCCAGCATCCGTAGTATAATGCCCAGTAAGTGTACCATAGTATTAGGAGCACAGAGACTATTAGAATGATTCCTCCATAGAGTTTATCTTTTGACATTTTTTCACCATTCCGAAGTATTTGTCTTTAAGTTGGTCGAATCTTTTATTAGCTTTTTGGGTTTGATCCTGTTTCCTTTTTGGCAGGGTTGAAGGGGTTTCCTAGGAGTTTGGGGGTAAATTGGCACTGTAACACGTAGGAAAAACCTAGTCCCCCACTCAAAAAAGTCGATGTAGGGAGGAGAAAAGGGGAAAGCGGAAGGGAAGCTAAGAGAGCTGAAAAGCTAAAGAAAATAGGCTTTCTTCTGTTTTTAGGGTGGAATTTTAAGAAAGGTCATGGCTGCTTTTGCCACTTCTAACTCGTACCCTAGATAGAAGTGATCTGCATTTGGTATTACTTTATAATTTTTGGGAGGGTAAAGTTCATTGTAAAAATCTATAAAAGAGTTTAAGGGAGCAAACTCGTCTAGGCTTCCAAGAATAAAGTATTTTTGCTTTTTTGAATTTTTAAGGTGGCTGAAGTCGAAGAGTGAGAGGGGAGGGGAAATTACAATCATAGTATTCAAGTGGACGTTTTCAACTGCAGCCATTGTACTCACCCATGCACCAAATGAATATCCTATAATAGCTATTTTCCGTAGATTAGGTGCGAGATTTCTCAGATGGTTTACTGCTGCGTTTACATCCTTCACTTCTGCTTTCCCTCCTCCGTACCTTCCTTGGGACTTGCCTACTCCTCTAAAGTTGAAGCGTAGTGCTAGGAAGCCTTTTTGGGAAGCGTGATGGAACAGGGCGTCCACGACGTTGTTGTACATGTTTCCTCCAAAGAGGGGGTGAGGATGGCAGATGATGACAGCTACTCCGACGTTAGAGTCGACATTACTTACTTCGCCTTCTAGCAGCAAGTTCTCGCAGTTAAAGTATGTTTTATCTTGATTCACTTTAATTGCACCTCAAACTTTTTAGCTAAGAGAAGTTTTTATGAGAAGTTTTTATTTAGGTTTAGGGATAAGTTTACATATGTAAAATTAATAAACATTTTCTCAGGGGGGTATGATTGATGAAAGGTTCATCCTCCGAACTAACTGATAGGCAAATTCAGATTTTAAAGAAATTGTACGATGATGGGGAAACGGTAACGGTAAGGACGGCTTACAAGTCACAGGAGGAACTGGCTAAGGAACTTAAAATAACTAGGCAGGCTCTAAGTGCACACTTGAAAAAACTAAGAGAGGAAGGGTATATAAGGACGGGGAGGGGATTTATAGATTTAACTGAAAAGGGCCTCGACACTATCGGGGCATTAGAGATTTTTGCATTTGTACTGATTAAGGTTCACCCGCATGAAAGAGAGAAAGCATACAGAGAAATAAGGAGCGCAGGAGCAACGAAGCTGTTTAGAGTAACAGGGGAAATCGACTTAATAGCAGAGGTCAGCAAGTCCAAGCTTGACGAGTTCTTAAGAAGAATATCCCAAATCCCAGGTGTTACACAGACCGAGGCACATGTCGTCCTTGAATCAATGTTCTGAGAGCTTCAATCTATTTTTAAGATATCAAGTATTTTACGGGCGATTTCAAGCGCATTTTTCATTTGGCACTCGTTAGTTGATGCACCTATGTGGGGAGTGCAGATTACATTGGGCAGAGAGATAAGTTTCTTGTTCTTTGGAGGTTCCTCTTGGAAAACGTCTAATGCGGCACCTGCTAGCCACCCATTTTTCAATGCTTGATAGAGGGCGTCTTCATCTATAACCTCGCCTCGTGAGGTATTAACTAGATATGCCCCTTGCTTCATAAGCCTCAATTCCTTAGAGCCTATTAGCAATCGTGTCTTTTCCGTTAGTGGCACATGTATAGTTACAATATCTGACGTCTTTAAAAGTGATTCAAATGAGTTTCTAGAACTGCCTAAGAAGACAACCCCCAGTTTTTCAGCATCACTCCTTTTACTTTCGTCTATGTCGTGTGCAAGAACGGTTACTCCAAATGCTAAGGCGCGCTTCGCTACCTCTTGCCCTATTCTTCCAAACCCTATTATGCCGAGAGTTTTCCCGTAAAACTGGCATCCTTCAAGCTCCCTTTTAAGCCACTTCCCTTCCTTCAATGAGCGATCCGCTAGAGGGATACGCCTCAGTAATGCAAGTATCAACCCGATCGTTAACTCCGCCACAGAAATAGACGACGCCTCGGGGGAATTTAGCACCGTAATGCCACGTTCCTCCGCTGCGCTTAAATCCACATTGTCAAGCCCAACCCCACACCTAGCGATAACTGATAGACGGGAGCCGACATTAATAAGCTCCTTAGTAACCTTAGTTCGACTTCTAACAATTATAACGTCGGCGTTCTTTAATAGTTCCTTAAGCTCTTCACGTGACATATCATACGCTTCAACGACGTTTAAGCCGGCTCTTCGCATCAATTGAATACCACCAGGATGAATAGGGTCTAACACTAGAACCAAATGAGCCATCTAGCAAACCTCCAAAAATCACTTTCTTGGAAGTAGGCAGGAATATTAGAACTACTATTAAAAAGCCAGAAGAGAATACTTTTAAAATTTCCCAAGGGAACCGAGAAAATGTATTTTTAGGATAAAATATTAAGGATATGGAAGTGGAAGTTAAGCTTGTTAAGTGAAAAAAGCGTACGGCAATTAGATGAAATAAGAGAGGCCGAAAAATGAAGGTAGTGCATGGTGGATCGTCAACCTAACTTCCGCTTAATGATCTCTTTAACCAAAAGGTTAAATGCAGCTTCCACGTTTTCACCGTTCTTCGCAGAGGTTTCAAAAAAAGAAGCGTTTATTTCTTTCGCGTATCTTTTGCCGTCCTCTGTCCGCACCTCCCTAAGGTTAGAGAGGTCAACCTTATTTCCAATAACCACCGTGACAGGTTCCTCCTTAACATTCTTTAACAATTCCTTACGCCAATTTTCAAGGTTGTCAAAGGTAGAGCGTCGTGTTATATCGTAAACTAGCATCGCCCCGACTGCACCTTGATAAAACGTACTACGTACGTGTTTGAAGTGTGGCTGCCCACCTAAGTCCCAAAGCACCAACTTAGCAGTAAGATCGCCTAAGTTAATAATTTTTGAGAAGATATCTATACCTTTAACCCGCTGAGTAGCACGAGCTACCAGCGTATAGTCTTCTTGTAGTCGGCCATAAACCTACCGCTAACATACTTTGATATTAAACTAGTTTTTCCCACGGCACCATCACCTGCAAGGATCACCTTATAAACAAGTTCCCGTGACAACGATGAAACCCCCTTCTCTAACCGCTATTTCCATTTTTACAGATGAAAAACATTCGCTAAAAGTTTTAAGCATGTTGATTTCCTTAGGTGAACTACCACCCGTTAAAACGGGTGGCTTCCAACATTCGGGGCAGGCTTCTCGCCTATCCCCTCATCTGCTGGTTCGGGGGTTCACAGCTCTCCTCATCCCATGCCTCTCGTTAAGGCATGGGCTAGGTTAATTGCAGAATTTAAATCCCGATTATAGATTAAACTACACTTAGGACATCTAAACTCTCTATCATTAACTTTGGGCAACATGCCCACACTATGACACCCCTTTGAGGTATTCTTTGGATTACTATACACTACAGAAATTCCCTCTAAATTAGCTTTGTATTCGATGTATTGCTGTAATTTTCGAAAGCTCCAAGCATGCAACCTTCTGTTTAGCTTAGCAGAACTATTCATGTTCTCTCTAATTCCATCAAGCTTCTCCATTGCTATTACTGGCTTTTCGAACTGGCTTAGCGTAAGCAACGATTTAGTTGGTTATTATATGCAAATGTTAGTTTACAATTTTCTTCTCCTTATGACCAAACCGCTTAACCAAAGTCCAGTCTTTTCTTTCTCTGCAAGTTTCTTCTGATGTGTGCGTATTTTCCTCTTATTTCTCTTATTCTTTGCTCCGTTCCAAAACTGACCCTTTGTAGGTTTTGGATTTTGCTTTGGTATAGCTACTGCAACAGCTACATTCCACTCCCCTAAATCTACTCCTATAACAGTTTCTGGCTCATCGATTAGTTCAACGTCTTTCTTAAGCGTGAAGTGTGCATACCACTCCCCGTTTCTCTTCACCATCTCAACCGTGCAAAATTTCCACTCCCCTTGCAAAGCTTCTTCTATGAATTTTTGCTGTCTCTTCCCAAAGACTATCGGGAGTGTTATCCTCTCCTTGCAATTAAGGGTTAGAGTAGCCAGCAAGGAGTTAGTTCGTTGTTGTTTTGGCAAAAGAGTAACACCTTTTGTCAAATCTAATTGAAAGTCTCTTCAGCTTGGGTCGTTCTATTTTGACTTGCCTTTTTTCTTTTTTCATTGAAACTTTTTAGGATTTCCACTGCTTTATCCCTTGCTGTCTGGATTAAGGCGGTGTTCAGGTTGAATAGCTGTTTAGCTTTCTCATAGCCATTCTTGTGCAGAGAAGCCTTTGATGTAAAATTGAAGCCTTAGATACCAGTTCACAAGTGCATAATATTCTTCCAAACACTTATTCAGAACTAAAACTTTCTTCTTGTTTGGTTTGAAAACCGTTCCTACCACAGTTAGCTGAACTTCTTTCCTCACGGGAACGTCCCTAAAGATTTTTTAACTCTCTAAGTATTTAATATTAACCTATCCACCTCCCCTAATTCATCCACCTTCACAGATAGGCGGTCTTCTTGCGACAAAAATTATAAATAAAGTATGACAGCAACTCTAACCACACCACACCGCTTCTTCTATTAGCTATCACATCCATAACAAAATTACTTTAAAGAAAGAAGCTTAAAAATCGTGAAGAATCTGAGAAGTAAACTTAACATGCTTAATAGATTTCTCCATCTAAAAGCCGCACATGGAACCTCTTATTGCTACAGGAACAACGATGCAATAAACCATAAACCAAGAAGAACTAATGCGGCACCACATGAAAACATGATGCGCTGATACCATTTAACACTTATTAAGACTTTACCCTTAGCCACAGCAAATGAAATAGATGCATACCATGCAACATCACTAAAAAAGTGGCCTATAACTATAGCCAGCCAGCCGGCAAGGGTGGAACCGAGAAAAACATAGTTAAAATCGAAGACACGTGAGAAGTACTGGAATGCGGCAGAGGATAAATTAGGGTACATTAACAATGAAAGGGAAGAGCCAAAATATTCTGCAAGAAAAACGAGAAAATTATGCCAGATAAGCAAGTACAAGGCAGGATCCACATTAGCAACAGCTATCAGAGGGGCATAAGTTAACATAGCCAACCCAACTGTCGCCCACCAGATCCAGTAGAAGGGGTTAGTAACGGTAGCAACAACCCCAGAAAGCACAGAGTTCAACGAAGAGGACAAAGAAGGAGGCTGAGAAACAGCACCAGACTCGTCTACTAGCCTTAACTCAGCTCGCCTTGAAGAATATGCGGTGTACCCTCCAAAAATTAAAAGAGCAATTCCTCCAGCAATAGTAATAGCCGCTTTAATTACATCATCACTTAAGATTACACCAACACCGTAAGCTAAGGCAACAATCAAAGGAGCCTCCACAAGAAAATGTCCGAAGACAGTAGCTACACCACCAAACCAACCCCTCCTTAAACTGGAATCAATAGTAACAACCAAAAGAGGGCCAGGACTTAAAGCACCAGATAAACCAACAGTAAAACTCAACGCAAAAAGAAACACTAATAGTATTAGAGGACTCAAGGAAACACCCTCCGAACCAATAACGAAGCGAAGACGCTTAAAAAATTAACTTTTTTCTAAAAAATTAATGGTAGAAGGAGAAACGTCGCACATCAACTCCGCATGACTTGCAGGTCCATTGTTCCGGGTCTTTAGAGTCAAATGGGATCTTGAACGATGCAGAACACTTAGGACATATCTGTGTGGCTTCAACCGCAGGGTAGCCCTCACCATCCACGCGCTTCTGGATAGGGTGCAGAGGAGATTCGATAATCGGGGGGACATATCCTTGCTCCCTGTAAAGGTATTTACCGGTCTTTGAGTTAACAGTAGGAACGCCGAACGGGTAACGCCAGAAGGACCATCCCATGTTCGCAGCAACCCTAGCGCAAATTTTCCTTGCTCCGGGAGCAATGTCAATCAAATACTGGTTAACATACTCAACGCGCTTCTTAAGGGCATCACGCACACGCTTCTCTTCCTCTTTCTCAAACAAACGAGCCCTAACCGACGACAGAAGTTCCCGTATCCGCTTACCAAGCTTCCTTAAAGTATCAGCAATGAAAACGAAGATTACCTTAGAAGCTTCCGGAACTTGATATTTAGCCAGATCCTCTGGATGCACGGGATCCATATCAGGCGTATGAAAGTTCGCGTTAAAATCTACTAGAACTTTGTGCTCCCGTCCGTCAGCAGGAACCCTATAGAAAAGCTCCCGCCAGTGATAATCGCTCACGATCCACTCTAACTCACCGGTCTCAGCGTTAACCCATAATTCAACTCGCTCGTAATCCTCGTGATATAAACTTCTAGTGGCGATTGTAAATTCCCCAGGCCACAGGTAAATGTAGCGTAATACCCAGTAATAGTTTCCTTCAAGCCATACTGGAGCATCATGCCTGTTTCTGTACGGGAAGAGAGATCCATGGTCAGCGTAGAAGTAGAGGTTGTATCGTTCTAGACCAATCACTTGGACTCCAGAAAGGCCTATGAGTAAAGCTGCTATTGCCAAGAATATTGCACCATACAGGCATGCTGAGAACAAACGGTTATACGCGAAGAGTACGAGGTTGGCGTTGTACTCAAAGAATGAGAGCCAGTAGTTGAGCCATCGTTCTGGCGGGAGGCCGAGGAGGATCATGTAGGGAGATGCGATTATGTTTATGTTTAAGAATTCTGCTAGGCGGAGTATGAAGTATTCTAGGAAGACGAAGAGGCCTCCAGCTAAAAGGCCTATTGTGAAGACTGCTGGAGCTCCTTCTGGCCGTGTAGAAAGAGCTGGGAAGGATTTTATGGCCCAGTATGCTGAGAACAGGATAAGTGCTATTAGGAAGAGGAATGATGAACCTATTAATAACCATGTTTGCCCTGTCATGAAGAGGGGCCTGTAGGGACTTGCCCAGATGCTGATCCAAGGGGCAATGTTTACATAGAAGAATGCTGCTGCAGCAATTATGATTACAATTAGGAAGGGTATTAAGGCTTTGACTAAGGTTGCTTGGTATGAAAGGGCGAAGGGGTTCCATATGGGTTCGTATTTTTCCTCTAAGTAGTCTGGGTTGATGAAGGGCCCTAAGGTTTCCCCTGTTTCAATTACGCGGATGTTACATTTATTGTCTTCGAGAGGGATTATTTCCAGTTCGGGTTCAGGCATCGGGGGAATTTCGTCTCTTGGTACGCGGTCCATTTTTTCATAGGTTATATACGTCTCCTTTTCGCCTAGTAGGGCTCTTATCTTCGACGTGACTGTTTTTATCGTCTTTTCGAATTCTTTGACTTTATTCTTCCCTAATAGAAAGTAGTTAGACCACAAGTCTCTTAGAATATATGCTTTTCTGTGAGGCTCTGTTACTTCTGCTGGAGGAGTCGTGTATGTTGAGATTCTTCCTGAGGAGGCCCAGAAGCCGCCCCAGAAGAATGCAACGACTATGAATAGGGCTGCCATGGCTGTTGTTGCTACGTAGTATTTTGTTATGCCGCCCTCTACACTGATATAGTAAGGGAGCCATATTAGGTCGTGAATTATCCTCTCTGATCCGCTTCCAAGGAAACCTATGAATGAAGCTGTGCTTATTGAACTTCCTATTATTGCCCCGCTCCAGAAGCGCTTACTGTAGAAGGAAGGTATTGATGATAGAAGGAGAGTGTAAACGAACGCCATCACAAGAAGCTCATTTGTTAGGACGGACCAGTTGAAGAATGTTACTCGCATTGGTGATATGTAAACTATGTTGGCGAGTTTTCCTGTTATTAAAGGGATTGCTATGAAGAGGCCCCATGGGAGTACGACTTTGGGGTTTTTAAAGCTGTGTTTGAAGGCTTTCCACATAATACTGTATATTTGGAATTGAGAGAATATTCCGCCTATGACTCCCGCGAGAACTAATGTTGCAACGATACCATATTCCCATCCAAACCGGTACCTGTACGATAGGCTGAGAAAGAGAACAAGAATCTGTGTTTGCTTACCGAACGTGAAGACTATGGAAGATAAAGCAGTTACCATTAGTCCGTCAAGTAACCCCTCGCCTATTGACGCTATAAGAAACATTAACAATGGAATTACTCCTTGGAATATTTCCTGTATCATATGTGATGTGTAAAAGTCGCGTAAGTAAAAGTGGATGGCAGCATTTAGCGGGCTTTCAAAGTAATATATTAAGAAGTAGTCGAGCCATGAAAGAGCTGCGAAGACTACCCCGAGGACTATCAGTAGTGATCGTTTAAGCGTGAAAAAGGAACGCAGTTTTGACAGTACAGCCGCTCTTACTGTTGTTCCTTTTTCAGTAGGCAACCATCATTCACCTTCGAAAACTTTTTTGGTTTAAATGTTACTACTGCTACAAGAAACTAAAAAATCTTCTCCTTACCAATGTGGGGGTTTACGTTTGAGGAAAACCAACGATGAAAAGATCGTTTTAAAGGTAGGTGGCTCTATCATTCAAAATAACCGGGGGGAGGTCCATGTTGATTTAGTGCGGGAATACGCACTTATGATTAAGGAGTTAAGGAAGGAAGGGTTTGATATTACAGCCGTGATTGTTGGTGGAGGAGCGGTCTCTAAGAGATTTGCTAGTTACGCCCGTAAACTCGGGGCTTCGGAGGGAGTGTGCGACGTTGTAGGTATTCAGGCGACGAGGCTAAACGCGTACTTGTTCATTGCAGCGATAGGAGACGACGCATATCAGGTTGTCCCACGGACATTGAATGAGGTGGCCCAGGCGTCAGCGACGGGAAAAGTCATCGTTGTTGGAGGGTTACAGCCAGGACAATCTACGAGTGCCGTTGCGGCACTTGTAGCTGAGCGGTTGAGGGCAAATAAGCTCATTAATGCAACCGACGTGAAAGGAGTCTTCACGTCTGACCCGAAAAGAAATCCTGAAGCAAAGATTATTCCTAAAATGACGACTAAAGAACTTCAAGACATTATTTTATCTAGTGCTTATGTTGCAGGGGGCTATGAGCTCTTTGACTTGATTGCTTTAAAAGTGATCGAGAGAGCGAGGATACTGCTAGTCGTGTTAGACGGAAGGAATACCGACAACGTGAGATTAGCTGTTAAAGGAGAACATGTGGGCACATGGGTTTACCCGTGTCCCGGAGGAGATTGAAGTGGGAGTACTTGAAAGAATTTTTGGAAGGCAGGCTCAGACACGGGTCTTACAGTTTTTGCTTGAAAACAGAGGGAAAATGTTTAATTTATCAGACATAGCAGAAAACGTAGGAGTTTCTCCTAGTACTGTAAGCAGAGTTATTGAGAAACTCATTGAAGCGGGGATCGTGGAGGAAGTAGCGAGGTGGAGGCAGATGAGAGTAGTTAAACTAAACGAAAAAAATGTGAGAACCAATGTTTTAATCAGGTTTCTTGAGGAGATAAAGAGAGTTTAAGTAGGGAGTGGTGCGGGGGGAGGGAAACTCGGAGATGCATAATTTAGGGCACCCCTTTCGAACCCCCGAACCCATCCGCAACATCTGCGGGACCGGATCTTGAGTACGGCCGATGTAAGGTGTCCGGCGCCTTTGACCAACTCGGCAACCCCCGCACCTGTAAATGAAGTTTAGCAGCTTTCTAAAAAATATTTTTCCCCTCTTCTTTGTTATGTTATCAATTACCTCTTCAGGTTATACCTCTTCAGGTTATCTTTGTTTACAATGGAGAGGATTAGGTATTTGAATAAAACTTTTAACCATCTAATTGTGTCTTCAACGTTTCGCATCTTTGATTTCTCCTCACCATAAATCGTCTTTATTTTCACTTCTCCTATTTTGAAGCCTTTTCTGTGCGCTTCAATCAGTATTTCCGTTTCTGCCGCGAATCGCGGATCTGAGAAGGTGACAACTTCTATTACTTTCCTTTTGAAAGCCCGGTAACCACTTTGACTATCTGTTATGGGTAACTTGAAAAAGAGACGTAAGAGACGTGAAGTGATCGTATTACTTAGAATTCTGAGGGAAGGCATCCCCTCTATGCTTCCTAGAAACCTTGACCCAACTACTAGGTCGAAGCCGCCATGCATGAGTTTCTTTAGTAGTTTGGGTATTTCGTTCGGTTCGTGTTGACCATCTGCATCTATCGACACTATAATGTCTGCGTTACGCTTTAAAGCTAGGCTGAATCCGGTTTTTAATGCAGCACCCTTCCCCATGTTCCTAGGGTGGCGTATAACAATGGCCCCTGCTGCTAATGCCTTCTTAAAGGTGGCATCGGTGCTTCCGTCATCCACCACTATTACTTCATCAACATGTTTTAGGGATTCTCTAACTATGCTTGAAACGGTTCGTTCTTCGTTGAAAGCAGGAGAGACGCAGACAATCTTAGCCAACGACACCATCCGCCTCTGGTTTTTCCTTAACTTATAAGAGTTTTCTTCTATTGCTTAGTGATTGCTTAGTGGAAGGACTATTATTTAATTTATGTTTTTAATTTTAAGAGGTAACGGAGGGTGTTAAGAGGAAGATTGTAAAAGACTGTTTGGTAGTTTGAGTAAAAAACATAAAAGCTATTCGGTTAAGTTGAAATAAAGGGGAAAAATTCGTCAAATAACGATTTTTTATAGTTAACTTGGGGAAAAACTTTTATTTTAAAGGGCAGACCTTCCTTGCAAGATCTCAAAGTTGCTCTCCTAATTGTCAAAAGGAGAGAGGCAAAACATGATTAGCTTAGGTTCCTTATTTGGATTGCAAGTAGGGGAAATCACAAACATTGCTATTGGCTTTATCGTAGTCGGTGGGTTAGGTTTAGCTTCTGTTAAAGCGAAGGCAGTGGACGTTTCAGGTCTTCTTGCAGGTTTAGTTGTTGGACTGGCAATATGGGTTTTTACAAGCTGGACGTGGTTTATAATGGTGATGACTTTTCATATAGTTGCAGCTGTGTTTACAAAGTATAAATACGAAAGGAAGAGGAAGCAGGGGGTGGCTCAGGAGAAGGGAGGAGCACGTGCGTGGACTAATGTGTTTGCAAACGGGGGTGTTGCAGCGTTTTTAGCTGTAATGGAAGGATTATGTTTGCTTGCTATTCCGCTTGGAAACTTTGACATGTTTCTGGCGGGTTTCCTTGGAGCGGTAGCTACCGGTACTGCCGACACGCTTGCAACAGAAATCGGGTTACTTTATCCTAAAGATCCAAGGTTGATAATTAATCCACTCAAAAGGGTGCCTCCGGGAACTTCAGGGGGAGTTTCACCTCTAGGAGAAATGGCGATTCTTTTAAGCGGTTTAATAATAGGTGGAGTTGCGGCTTTATTATACCAGTTAAACTTGTTGGATGCTGTTGGAGGCATAAACGGCCTTATCATAAGAGTAATTGATTATCTGGGAATAGGAGTGCCTGTATGGACAAAATTGCTCATGATTAGTGTCATGTCAGGGTTTATTGGGAGCACGGTGGATAGCGTAATAGGAGCAACAATTCAGTCACTTTTCAAATGCAATGTATGCGGAAAGATAACTGAACGTGAAGAACACTGTGGACAAGTTACAAGGCAGTTAAAGGGATACCGGGTGATAGACAATAACATAGTTAATCTAGCGGCTACAGCAGTAGGTGCACTAAGCGGGTTTGTATTTTACCTGTTGCTTTTCTAGTGAAACTTAATGATGAACGCTAAATGGAAAGATGTTAATGTTTGCTCTCAATAAGTTTTCTTTTTGTTCCTTATTAGGTAAAACCTTACTTATTCCAATCTTTTGCTTAATGAACTAATATTTTGAGAGTTTTCAAAAGAAGAAAAATGAGAAGAATTTAAGAATTATGCAGCGAACACCTTATACTTTAGAATTTTAGGATTTTTAGCGATTACTGATAGCACATGTCAACGAACGCACTGTAAGCGTCAACTGGCTCTGAGAGTTTATTAATTTTGACGACCTCCTTTCTTCCGCAACCACCACAACCCACAATTGCAACACCCTCATCCTTTTTCATTTCAACTGTGACGCTGTTCTCTCCGCAGATTGGACATGAAAAAACATTTGGAATCGTTTTCCTTGGACGCCTTACAACCTTTCTACTTTTTCTACGTCCCAAAACCCATCACCTCAAAAAAGGCAATCTATAGGGAAACGCAAGACAAATTAAAATAAAGTGAGGCAAGTTTTAAACTGGAGCAAAGATTCACTTTAACTTACATTTTTAACATTTTAAAGTATTTCTGGTCAGATTTTAAATTTTAATTAGTTAGATTCAAGGGAGATAACAAAAATAAATTATAAATGTGTAAAGTACCGCAATGGGTAATTTTCCTTAAAAGATTTTGAAGTTTAAATTTTAAGGCTTTTAAAGCGATTAGAAGTAAGATATTTATAACGTTAAATATTAGATGAGGTTTGGGTGCGGGGGTAGCCAAGCGGACAAGGGTCCGCACAACGGCGCTGATCGGATCCTTTCCTCAGGATCCGAGTGGATGCCTTGAGAGCCAGTTCCCCGTTGGGGAGCGTGGGTTCGAATCCCACCCCCCGCGCTAATTTTAACTTTTGTTTTGAAAGAAAGGTTGGTTTAGTCATATATGTTTGCGAAACACCTCAAGGCCATCTCGATTATGATTATTATTGCATTAATAATTAAGATATTTCCGCTTAGTGGGTTTACTGTTGCATATCTAACTGTAATAGGTAATGTGAAGAGGAAAAGAGAAGAAGAAAGAAGAAGGGATACCCAATTAAATGAAAAAATAATAAAAAATGAAGTAAACAACCAAATGATCAAAATGAGAGTTAACTGATCGCCTGTTGAAACGACATGAGCGACGTTAATGCTGTTAAGTACAATTGGAAGATGTATAAATAGAAAGAACAAAGTAAGTATTAAGGAGCTTAGGAGGCTCCAAGAAATTCTGTTCATTATCAGCCCCTCTAAACATGGAATGCCTTTGAAAAATATAAAAAGGCAACAGGAGGAGACCACTTACGAAAACAGTTAAGTTGGTGACGATAAAAATACCTAATAGTTTAAGCGTTCTTATCACAGAGCTTGCTGACAGCTTATTAAGTATTTTTGCACCCTTAAATTGTGTGGTTGAGAAGGTAGAGGAAAACATTGAGTTTGCATATAACCCTGTAAGAAAGCAGTATGATGCCGAAAAAGTGTTAATACGACTGAAAAGGATTACACAAACAGAGTTTAGGGTATTAGGGATAGTATTAGTAGATTTATACGTTCAAGGGTTAAATTTCGTCTTTGGATTAGCGGAGTGCCCAGGGAAAGCGGCATTAATTTCGCTTTACAGACTTAGACCCGAATTTTATGGCGAACCAAGAGACAAAAGGATACTTTTTGAAAGAATGATGAAGGAAGCCGTACACGAATTAGGACACACATTTGCCCTAAAACATTGCCCTGAGAAGAGTTGTGTAATGCACTTCTCTAATAGCATCCTTGATATAGACGTGAAGGAAAAAGAGTTCTGCCCGCTCTGTAAAGAAAAACTCAAAAGAACATTGAAAAAACATAAAATGAAACTAATATAATTAAAAAACTAATAAATTAAATTTAAAATTGCATAGAAAAGTAGAGGAAATAAATTTTATAAATACCTTAAGGGTTGTATTCTACACTGTTGAAGCTTAAGTAAAGGAAAGCTGGCCAGAAGCACTTAAAATGCATGTTTAAGTGAAAAAAACCAATAGGGATGGAGGTATTCGAAATGTTCGCTGCGCCTGGTCTAGGATATGATAGGGCAATTACGATTTTCTCTCCTGATGGTAGACTCTTTCAAGTTGAATACGCTATTGAAGCTGTTCGGAGAGGGACGACTGCAATAGGTGTTAGATGCAAAGACGGGGTAGTTTTAGCCGTTGAAAAAAGGATTCTTTCACTTCAAGACCCAGAAAGCGTAGAGAAAATATTCATAATAGATGATCATATAGGTGCTGCGATAGCGGGATTAACTGCAGATGCCCGTGTACTTGTAGACCAAGCCCGCGTCCAAGCGCAAGTTAACAAGTTAACTTATGATGAACCTATCAGTGTTGAAAGCTTAACTAAATACATTGGAGATTTAAAACAAGTTTACACACAACATGCGGGTGTTAGACCGTTTGGTGTGTCGTTCCTTATCGCTGGAGTTGACGATTCTGGACCACGGCTTTTCATGACAGACCCATCCGGAACATACTGGGGTTACTGGGCCACGGCTATAGGGGCTGGGTCGCAGAAAGCTAAAGAGATCCTTGAAAAAGAATATAAAAAGGATTTAAGTTTGGAGGAGGGAATTAAGCTTTCATTAACGGCCCTCAAAGCCGTTCTCGAGGCGGACTTTGATTCAACTAGAGTAGAGATCGCTGTAGTTGACGTTGAAACAAGGAGGTTCCGTAAAATACCCGTAAGCGAAGTTCAGAGTTACATTGAAAAGTTAGATAAAAGTTAAAGAAAATTAAATCATTAGAGAGGCGGGGAAAGGTGGCGAATGTCTCAAATTAGAGGAGAAAAAAGAGTAGAGTTTGGAGAGAACATATCTATTGTGAAATATGAAAAGTATGGGTTATCCTTTGAAATAATAGTTGATGTCAAGAAAGCATGGGAGTACAAGACAGGTAAGGAAATCGATCCAACGGAAGTTCTTCAAACATTTGTTATTTACGAGAATGCTCGGCGAGGAGAAAAGGCATCTGAAGAGAACATGCAGAAGATTTTTGGGACAACAGACCCGCTTGAAATTGCAAAGGTTATTTTGAAGAAAGGAGAGCTACACCTTACAACAGAGCAGCGACGTGAGCTTCTAGAGCAGAAAAAGAAAAAAATAGTAAATATTTTAGCAAGAACCTGTGTAAATCCTCAAACAGGATTACCTCACCCACCCACGAGGATTGAAAACGCAATGGAAGAAGCAAAGGTCCAGGTGGATCTATGGAGAAGTGCGGAGGAGCAAGTGAAGGATGTACTTAAAAGGATTCAGAGTGTTATCCCCATAAAAATGGAGACGCTTAGAGTTGCCGTAAAATTTCCCCCAGAATATGCTGGAAAGGGCTACAATATATTAGAAAGGTTTGGAAGAATAATTAGGGAGGAATGGCAATCGGATGGCTCGTGGATCGCTATGATTGAAATACCAGGAGGAGTAAAAGGACAATTATTGAATGTAATTAATACTGCAACTAAGGGTAAAGCGCAGATTAAGTTTCTTCAAAAAACATAGAAGGCTCTTAAAGGCGCTGAGGAGGAAAAAATTTGACTATTTATTTCAGAAAAAGGCAGATAGTGTTGCCGGGAGAGGTACTGGCTGAAGGTAACAGGATTAAGCCGGGTGAAGGAACATTTAAGGAAGCAAACAAAATCTTATCAGCCGTTGTCGGGCTGGCTGAAGTTAAAGGTGACACCGTCTTCGTCGTCCCTCTAGAGGGAGTTTACATTCCTAGACCAGGGGATGTGGTTATAGGTAAAATAGTTAACGTTAAGTTAACATCTTGGGATGTGGATATATTAGCTCCTTACCTAGCCACCCTTAACCCCGTAAATGCTTTAGGAAAACAATTTGATCCTATTAAAAATGACCTGAGGCGAATATATGATGTAGGAGACATTATAGTCGCCAAAATTTTAGCTTTTGACAGAACTCAGCCTCCCATACTCACTACAAAAGAAAGAGGACTAGGAAAGCTTCAGGGTGGACGGCTTGTTAGGATGATGCCTACAAGGATACCTCGACTCATTGGTAGAAGAGGATCTATGATAAACATGATCAAGAAAAGAACAGGATGCCAAATAGTGATAGGGCAGAACGGGTTAATCTGGATATCTGGGAAAAACATAGAGGATGAAGAGTTGGTTGTTAGGGCAATAAGGCAAATAGAACGGGAGGCGCATACCTCCGGCCTTACCGACCGTATAAGGGCATTAATTTACAGAAACGGAAAGAAAGAGGAGGATTTAAATGAGCATTAAGAACTACTCCCAAGAGGAATTATTTAAAGATGGTGTTAGAATTGACGGGCGGGGAGCAAACGAACTTAGGTCAATAAAGCTCGAAGTGGGCGTTTTATCTCGAGCGGATGGATCAGCGTACATAGAGCAAGGAAACAACAAAATACTTGTAGCCGTTTATGGACCTAGGGAGCTCCATCCTAAGCATCTCGCAAGACCTGATGCCGCCATCTTACAATGCGTATATAGAATGGCTACGTTCTCCGTGGATGAAAGGAAAAGCCCTGCGCCTTCAAGAAGAGAACTTGAACTTTCGAAGGTAATTAGAGGGGCTTTAGCTCCTGCAATCTTCTTGAAAAATTTTCCAAGGTCTACGATAGATGTTTACATTCAAGTTTTACAGGCTGACGGGGGTACACGGTGTGCAAGCATAACAGCAGCGTCCTTAGCATTAGCAGATGCAGGAGTTCCAATGCGCGACTTGGTCGCTGCTTGTGCAGTTGGTAAAGTTAATGGTACACTGGTTTTAGATCCCAATGACGTTGAAGATAAACTAGGAGAAGCAGACATGCCTTTAGCCCTCATGCCTAGGAAAAAGCTCATTACTCTTCTACAAATGGATGGACGAATGAGCAAAGAAGAATTTTTAGAGGCATGTAGGATGGCAATAAATGGATGCATGGAAATTTACAGGCTTCAGAGGCAAGCATTAATTAAAAGGTACATGGTAATTAGAGAAGAGTATGAAGGAGGAGAGGAGGAGGATGCATGACGTACTTTCAGAGATAGAAAGAAGGTTCATAGTTTCACTTGCTAGCAAGGAAAGGCGAGTAGATGGCCGCATGTTAAAGGAGATGAGACCCGTCACAATAGAGACCGGGCTGATCAAAAAGGCTGAGGGGTCAGCTAAAGTCTCCCTAGGAGAAACTAAGGTTATTGCGGGAGTTAAAGCAGAGCTAGGATCGCCTTTTCCAGATGAGCCAAATAAGGGCGTAATTACATGTAACGCAGAGCTTATTCCATTAGCATCGCCTGTCTTCGAAGTAGGGCCGCCACAGGAAGACGCAATAGAGCTGGCCCGAGTAGTTGACCGGGGAATAAGAGAATCTGAAATGATTAATCTAGAAAAGCTCTGTGTAATACCAGGCGAGAAAGTCTGGGTGCTTTTTGTGGACCTTTACATTCTTGATGATAATGGAAACCTTTTTGACGCGTCGTCATATGCAGCTGTCGCAGCTCTTTTAACCACGAAAATACCGGAAGTTGAAGTAAACGGGGATAACGTGGTAATCCGAGATGAACGAATGCTATTACCTATAGACGAAGTTCCAGTCTCCATAACTTTCAGCCGTGTAGGAGGGCGCCTCCTTCTCGACCCAACAATAGATGAGGAAAAAGCGATGGATTGCCGTTTCACAATAGTAACAGATAAAGAGGATAATGTTGTTGCCGTCCAGAAAAGTGGAGATGGAATATTAAGTGAAAGAGACGTTAGTGAAGCGTTAGAGGTAGCAATCGAAAAGGGGAGAGAGATACGCGAGAAACACTTTTACCCGATTTTAAAAAGCAGGGAGGCTAAAGCACATGGGTAGAACCAAGAAAGTAGGAATTGCTGGTAGATTTGGCGCAAGATATGGTGTACGTGTAAGGGACAGGGTTAAAAAAATAGAGACGCAGATGAAACAGAAGCATAAATGCCCTAAATGCACTACTAAAGCCGTTAAACGTGTCTCCGTGGGAATATGGACTTGTAGGAAGTGCGGGTACACGTTCGCTGGTGGAGCGTACATACCGGTGACTGGAGCAGGAAAAGAGAAAGGAAGAGTTGTAGAGTCGCTTGAAAGATGATATTAATAACGACTTCTAGGCGGCCAACAAGGCGTGTAAGGAGTTTTTGCAAGGATTTAGCATTAGTAATACCAAATTCCACTAAAGTTAACAGAGGGAAAAAAAGCCTTCATGATGTTTTAATCGAAGCCGTCCAGAGAAGACATCCATATTTTCTTATTGTTGAAGCATGGAAAGGAAACCCGGGAAACATGCTATTCTACTCCACAAGTAATCTGCAACTTGAAGAACCAATAGCCGTCTTCCGGGTTAAAGGCGTTAAACTTCAAAGGGAAATTCAGAGAAGAACGAAGTGGAAGAAAGTAGGAAGCATAGCTGTAATTAAAAACCCCACTAACCCTGAGTTAAGCGAGTTTTTTGTAAGGGTTTTCGGTGGAAAATTACGGGAAAAAACCGGGCAAGTGAAAGAGGACGTAACATTAGAAATAAAGGGAAACGATGAAAATATTTTAAAATTTAAAGATGGAGAAACAGGCATGGAAGTGGGACCACGTGTAAGATTTAAAGTGGTAAAGTTGGGGCTACCTTGAAAGTTAAAGAGGTCAAGGCGGTTATAGAGCTAAAGGTACCATGTCCTGAAGTAGTCTTCAGCTCTATTAACCCTGAGATTAGGGAGCCGCCGACGGATAGATATACAGGAAAATTAAAAAAGGATAAAGGTAAAGTAACCTTCGAATTTAAAGCCAAGGATCTCGTTGCATTTAGAGCAGCAATTAATGCTTACATTAGATGGGTAAGAAGCATATGTGAAATATATGATATATATTTGAAGGAGGGATTAAAATAGCGTCAAGTGAGATACCACCCCAAATTCAACAACAAATACTACGAATGCAACAACTTCAGCAGAGCCTAGAACTATTAATATCTCAGCGTACTCAACTTGAACTCCAGTTGAGAGAGACGGAGCATGCTTTAAAGGAGTTGGAAAACGTACAATCTGGTGAAGCAGTCTACAAGATAGTTGGACCACTACTAGTTAAGGCAGATCCAAACAAAGTAAAGGAAGAGCTGGAAGATTTAAAGGTGAGCATAGATACTAGGATAAAAACCCTCAAAAGGCAGGAGGAGCGTTCAAGGAAGCAGTTAGAGGAAATGCGAGCGAAGGTCCAAGCAGCACTTCAAGGGGGAGGAGCCACCGCTGGTTAAAAAATACAGGAGGAAAGGAAGTTTTTCTCTGTAAGTGAGGAGGAAATAGAGGAAATTTGTAATTTAGCAGAGAAAGCTGCTCGCAGGTATGTTTTATCTCGTTGCAGAAAACGTGATGTAATAGACTTAAAAATAGTTGTCTCCTCTGAGATTAAGGATGAAATAACATTCAATGTTGACCTAGAAGTGCAACTATCACCTTTAGCTAAAGTTGAACCTGAAGAACTAGCTCAAAGAGCCGCAGAGAAAGCTATCGAGAAAATAGAGGAATGGCTGAGGGACATTGCGGAGCGCACTTAGAAAACTGCAAAAATTTTTGAGTGAAGGAGAAGGCGCAAACATGGCTATAATATGTCATCAAAATGCAGATCCTGATGCACTTTGCAGTGCATACGCATTAAAGCATTTAATTGGCATACTTGGGTATAAAGGAGAAATATCGGTGCTGTCTGATGAAGTAAGCATTCTTGCATCAAACATAGCGGGGATGTTAAATATCGAGTATTCAACCAGTGGAAACTTAAATGCTTTTAACTTGTTTATCGTTGTTGATACGTGCAACCCAGAACAGTTAGGGAAGTTCCATCAGGCACCGCTCATTAAGCCGACGTTAACTATAGATCATCATTCTCCCAAACCTGAAAAGGGCGTTTTTAAAGAATCTATAGTAGATCCTAAAGCTACATCTACGTCAGAGATCATTGCTGAACTGTTTAAAAAGTCAGGAAAAGAAATATCCAGAGAGGTCTGCACGGCACTCTTAATAGGAATACTTTATGACAGTAGAAGCTTATATTTGGCAACGCCTAGAACGTTAAAGACAGCGGCATTCCTCCTCGAGAAAGGAGGAGACTACACGTTTGCCCACAGAGTGTTAAAGGGCATCATGGATAGAGCGGAAAAAATAGCACGGTTAAAAGCGGCTAAAAGAGCGGAGATAACGGATGTTAACGGATGGATCATTGTTTTTACACGGGTTGGATCATATGAGGCAAGTGCATGTAGAGGCCTTATAGAGTTGGGTGCTGATGTGGCCATAGTAGGGACAGAGCGGAAAGACGAGATTAGGATAAGCGCTAGAGCGACTAAGGAATTTTATGAGAGGACAAGGGTTCACCTCGGAAAGGTAATGAATAAGCTAGGAAAAACGATTGGGGGAAGTGGAGGAGGACACACGTTAGCTGCAGGGTTTAACGCCACTTCAGGCGACCTTGAGGATGCATTTCAAACACTTCAAACACTTTTAAGAAATGTTATAACAAGGGAAAAGAGGGAAAATGATAAATGATAGTTGTTAAGGACTTAACGTTTACTTATAGTAGTGCAAAAGAGCCAGCGGTTAAAGACGTTAACCTTAAAATAGAAGAAGGCGAGTTCGTCCTGTTTTTAGGTCCAACGGGATGCGGGAAAACGACATTATGCCGATGCCTAAATGGGCTTATACCGCATTTCTATAGAGGGCACATGATGGGATATGTTAAAATTGATGGGCTAGACACAAGGAAACACCCGGTTCATTCTTTAGCGTTAAAGGTCGGGTTGGTGTTCCAGAACCCTGAAGAGCAGATGGTAGCTTTAACGGTTGAAAGAGAAATAGCCTTTGGGCTTGAAAACTTAGCTGTCCCGCGAAGAGAAATGATAAAGAAATTGGAAGAAATAAGCAGCATTCTTGAAATAGAACATTTAATGAAGAGGAGAACGGATGACCTTTCAGGAGGGGAAGTGCAAAAAGTTGCTATAGGGGCAATCCTAGTAACAGAACCAAGCGTCCTTATATTAGATGAACCAACTGCAAACTTAGATCCTCAAAGCGTTGAGATACTAGCGGGCACTATTAAACGCATAAACCGAAAAGAAGGTATCACGGTTATTTTAACCGAACACAGGTTGGACCACATAATTCCATATGTTGGTAGGGTGGTTTTAATGAATAAGGGACGTGTATTGATGGATGGGGAGCCAAGAGAGGTCCTTTCGTCGATTAATGCGGAGGAGACAGGGATATATCTGCCTAGAATTATAGAACTGTACAAGAAGCTCAAAAAGAAAGGTGTTGTACTGGCTCAGCCGCCGATTTCTATAGAGGAGTTCTATGAGTTTATGCGAGGGTACATTTATGATTCAAGTGGAGAACGTATGGTATAGTTATGTTGAGGGCCATTACGTTTTGAAGGAAATTTCCTTTTCAATAAGTAAAGGGGAACTGGTATGTATAATGGGCGCTAATGGTGCGGGGAAAACTACGCTTATAAAGATAATTAGTGGTCTTCTAAAGCCGACAAGGGGGAAAGTTTTCTTAGATGGAGTCGACGTGGGGCGCATCCCTCGAGAAGCTATTGTAAGAAAGATTGGAGTGGTTTTTCAGAACCCAGACCATCAGATTTTCTCTGAAACCGTTGAGGGAGAGGTCTCTTTCGCCCTTAAAAACGTTAGACTTGACGAGAGAGAGATTAAAGAAAAGGTTAAGGAAGCACTATATGAACTTGGTATAGAGAAATACAGGTTTACATCACCTTTAACGTTAAGTGAAGGTGAAAGAAAGCTTGTTACCTTAGCATCGGTCATCGCCTTAGACCCTGAAATAATTATGTTAGATGAACCGACCGCCGGCCAGGATGGAGCGAATAAAAGAAAAATACAAGGTATTATAAGAAAAATGGTCGCTGAAGGAAGAACAGTAATCGTAGTCACACATGATGTTGAGTTCTGTGCGGAGCTATTACCTAGAGTAATGGTTATGGCTAAAGGGAGGTTAGTGGCTGACGGAGACGCCAGGGACATACTAACAAATTTTGAAATCCTAAGGGAAGCGCGTTTGAAACCTCCTGTAATGGTGGAGCTAGCAAAGAAGCTAGATGGAATGATCCGATTTGAAAAAAAACCTATTACGGTAGATGAGGCAGCAGAGTTAATTGCTGAAAAATTAGGGTGGCCACATTGCTGCAAGCCTTAGAGTACAAAACGAGGGAGAGTAGAATACACGACCTTGATCCTCGAACGAAGATATGTTTCTCAGCAATGATCACTTTTTCCTCAATAATTTCGAAAGATCTTACTTTATTGATCGTTTTACAGGCGATATCACTTATTCTGGCATGGTACGCTGGGGTTCTAAAGGCTATTTTAAAAGGCATAAAAAATTTCATTTACTTTTTAGTACTAATAGCGGTCATTAATATCATGTTATTTTCGCTAGGCTTTTCATTGATAATGTTAATTAAGTTCCTTGTTATAATATCGGTGTTTTCGCTTTTCCTCATGGTTACACCTTCGGATCAGATACTCCAAGTAATGGAATGGATGAAATTGCCTGTAGAAATCGTGATAGGGTTTTCCATAGCGTTTCGCTATGTTTCGATCATGGTTAGAGAGGCTAGGTTGATCCTTGATGCGCAAATGGCTAGGGGTCTTGATTTTCAAAAGGGAAGTATTATCAAGAAGATTAAAGGCTACGTGTACTTGTTGATCCCGTTGGTTGTACTCTCTACTAGGAGGGCTGTTCGAATAGCGGAAAGCATGGAGGCTCGAGGGTTTGGTGCGAGAAAGAAGAGAACTCAACTCTACGAGCTTAAAATGAGAAGAAGAGACTACATGATAATAGCTTTGGTATGCTTGCTCTCTTCTTTAATCTTCTTGTTAGAGTTCAGCTTTGGCTTACCTCCATGGATGACAATTAACGTTCCACCATAAATAAATATAAATAAATGAAATGGTTTAGAAGAAGGATAATTTGATAGTTTTCGTTTTTCTATCTGCCCACCTAGCCTTTCCAGCCTTAACTAAGCTCTTAATTATCGTCTCCAATTCCTCCTGTGGAAGCGTACTGAAGTCCTCTTTAACATTAACTAAATCCGTAAGGCTTAAGTATTCGATTCCCAAGCTGACAGCCCACTTCCACACTATATCTTGCCATTCTTTAAGAGTTCTCCAGTATATCCGGATTAAAGTTTTTTCTTTATCCCACCATTTACACCACTTCTTAACACACATGTAATTGAGGATATCTCTTAAATCATCCTCAGAAAGCTTTCTGAACGGATTCTTGGAGATGAGATCATTAACCCCTATGAGGTGTATCACCATAGCCTTCGCCCATTGGAGGGTGTATTTAGCCCAATCCTCCCTCCAAGACTGAAGAAAACGCTCATCCGATGGTTTAACGAACATCCATGGACGGTTAATCCACTCTGGAAGAGGGGGCTCACGTGATTTTTCTTCAGCACGTACAATAGGTTTACCTAGCAGGCTAGACTCCACTTCGGATATTCGCTGCATAATTACTTCGATTTCATCTGCAGGGGGCGATTTCTCAGCATACTCTACGCTTCCTTCGGGTATAGCGGGTATATCCTCTTCTTTCTCCTTTGTTTTCTGTAATGACTTCTTTTTTAAGCTCTTCTCCAAGGAGTACACGCTCCAAAAACACTCTTTTAGTCCACAGCAAATTCTTCAGCCCACTCTTTGAAGCGTGTTATTTCAGAGGGAGATACTGAGGGCTTAACGATCTTCATTGCTTTAAGAAAGTCATCACGCATAACCGGGCGAATTTTCACGTCGTTCTTTGTTAGCATGCCCGCCTCATCAAGTTCTCTTATGGGCATCATGAGAGCCTCACGGCATAAAACAGCTATGTCTGCTCCAGAGTAGCCCTCGGTAAGCTTTGCTAACTCGTCGAAATCCACGTCTTCAGCTAGCTCGACCCCTCTAGTGTGGATCTTAAAGATTTCACGTCGAGCGTCCAGCTCAGGCAAGCCAACATAAATACGTTTTTCAAACCGTCTACGTACTGCCGGGTCAAGCTCCCAGGGAACGTTGGTGGCACCTAACACTACAACGCGATCTTTATCAGAGGACTTTACACCGTCCATTTCCTGCATAAATTGAGTTTTAAGGCGCCGTTCACCGCCGACCTCGTCGCGATCTCTGGCGGTAGCGATGCTGTCAACTTCATCTATGAAAACGATGGCGGGCTGGTTGTTTCGTGCAGCCTTAAAAAGCTCTCTAACCAGTTTTTCGGACTCACCAAGCCACTTACTAACTAAAGTTGCCGCGGAAACGTTAAAGAAAGCCGCATTAACTTCTGAGGCAACAGCTTTTGCAAGGAGAGTTTTTCCACATCCAGGAGGGCCGAAGAGGAGGATGCCCTTCCACGGCCTCCTAGCACCCTTGAAAAGGTCGGGGCGCAACATAGGAAGGATTATGGCTTCCCGCAATGCTTTCTTTGCAGCATCGAGATTAGCCACATCACTCCATTTTACGTTGGGTTTTTCGATAACGACCGTGTCTGCGATAGCATCAGCTAATTCTCCACCTTCAACGCTGCCAGCCATCTTGCTTTCGCTTACTCTTGGAGTTAAACGGGAACGTTGCGGTTTAGCAAGTGCTGCCTTGATCTGTTTGCATCGGTTAACGTATTTTCGCGCCCTTTCAAAGTAGGTCTCCTTAAGCTGAGGGTTCTTAGTTAACTGAATGCATTTGTAAAGGATTTCAGCTGCTTGTAGGTACTGCTGATATGCTTGCCTGTAGTTTCCCCGCCGGTCATTTTTCGTTGCTTCCGTAGCTATTTCTATGGCAATTCTGAAAAGCTTTTCAGCCATTAATCCACAACTCCTTTAGATGAGACAGGAAAGAAACGCTCTTCCACCATCTTACGTATAGAGAGAAAAGATATATTTACTTTTGTTAGTGCAAAAGCTCTTTTTAAAAAGAGGGGGAAAGTGAATGTGGAAATGTTTTCTCGATCTCCCCTTTTCGAGGAAGCTTTAGTTAGGAGCGATGTTTTTCTGTCAGGTGCCGCCACGCGTAATATCCTCTCTGGAGAACAGTTAGATGTGATATGACAGCTATAAGAATTACTGCGAAATCGATCAGAGGCAAAGTTATAGCGTTGTTGAAGAGCGCTCCTTGTAGGAATGTTGCGCCTCCTAAGATAAGTAAGCGTTCTGGCCTTTCAGCGATCCCTATCCCCATTTTACTTACTCCTGCAGCTTCGCCTCTAGCTCTAGCATAACTCACCAGTAAAGAGCCTGAGAGAGCTATTACCCCCCAGAGAAGGGAGCAGTAACCCATACATATAAGAGATATAAGGAAGATAACTTCAGCGTAACGATCTAGTACCGAGTCGAAGAAGCCTCCAAAAGCGGTTACTAGCCCGCCCAGCCTTGCAACTAAGCCGTCTAAAAGGTCGCATAAGCCAGAGGCTAATATTAAGATGCTTGCAGTTATGAGACGGTTGCCTTCACCGAGGAGAACCAGAAGGTCTAAACGTCCTCCAACGATGAACATGGCTGAGAGGATGGAAGCAATAAAACCGGTAATGGTTATGTGATTTGGAGTTACACCGAAGCGAAGTAACATTCCTGCTACAGGCTTAAAAAATGAAGATAAGGCTTCTTTGAACTTGCTCAGCATAGCCGGCACCTCATCCTTCTTTAATAAAAAGAGGCGTTTTAAAAGCTATGGTAGAACATTCTTTATTCCGCAGCATCCTTAAGTCGCTGTACAAGCCAATCTTTGTCTAGTAATGTGATAAACGACGCAAGCCGAGGGCCATACCTTCTGCCAAGAAGGACTAAGTAAATGGTTTCAAAAAATAAACGTGAACCTAAACCGCTTTCCTCCTTAGCAAGCTTATAAAGCTCCTGCTCCAGCTCGCTTTCGGTGAACGACTTGGAGCTGAGACGTTGAGCTAAAAGCTTGAGAGCGTGCTTCTGCCCGTCTGTCAAGTTCTTCTTAATATCTTCGGGAAGCGTAGTAAGAACACGGATTTTCACCCTTTCAGGGGCATACTTTTTGAGCCAATTTTCCGCCCTTCTAAGCCGCCCTTCGATCCTCCTCAATTCAAAATCATTTAGATCTCTAACAAGCAAACCCGTGTTTTTAAGGCGTTCAATAGCCGTCTGGAGAAGGAAGTCCTTCGGTAGCACCTGGACTAAAGTTACAGCATGACTATATTTAAGCTGAAACGGCATGATCTCTGGGATCTCGCCCATCTGAGCTAGTTCGTAGCTTCTCACTATTTCAAAACGCTCTTTGTCCTGCTCTACGTCTTCTACTCCATAAAAAACGCGTTCTGCATGATCATAAATGTCAGAGTAGTCAGGTATCTTAAGAGGGTCAATTATTATGCGTTTCATCGGTTTATTTTTCAAGCAGAGATACCTAAAAACTTCCGGCTCAGCCACAGACACCCAATCCTCAGGGGTAATCCCTTTAAAGTCACTGGAACCCATGTCGCCTAACTCTTTTCCGCCGTAAGCTAAGGCAACCCATTCGTAGGGAAGCCCATAGGGAGGCTTACCATTAAAGAATTCTCGCATGAGTTCAACGCAGCTATCCCTAGAGCCGCCAGGAGTTGCATGGTCTTTCCCGTAGGGTTCAAACTTAACATTCAAGGCAACCCATAAGGCAGCCCATTCCACCCTCCAGTTAAGCTTTCCCAACTCTATCCTTGACCAGCCGTGATCTCCGCAAGCGCCACACACGTATTCGACTCTATACGAATTAAGGTCAACGTTCAAGATGCGATGTGAACCAATAACCTTACACTTGTTACAGAGGGGTTCAAATGGAACCCATCCTTCAGGGTGGGGTTTCCTCCCGCGATACTTGTTAATAATTCTTCTGACATCATCTGACCGCAGAAACACTTCCTTAACGATTGCTCTCATGGATTCTCTTCTATAAAGCTCCGTCGTAGTGACAACGTGGACGTCTAATGCAAAATCATCGAGATAAGCGCCAAACGGCTCCCAGAAGTGGGTAACCCAATCATCATGACATCCAAAGGGATCAGGTATATCTATTAAGCGGTGACCAACCAGCGACTTAGCAAACTCTTTATCGGGAAAAATTTCAACTTGGGGAGGTTTGCCCTTCCATTGATCTTGCGTGTAAAGGACCAGTACATGTTCAGCGTTCACTCCCTTCTTTAGCAGCTCTTCCTTAACGGTATTAGTAAGAATTATTTCGCCGCGGAGGCGGCCTATGTGCTGGAGGCCGGATACTGAAAGGCCACAGCTGCAAACATAATTTTCTACTTTACCCCAGTAATTGAGTAGTTCTTCAACAGCATCATCAACCCAATGATGGAAGACCTTCTTAGTCAACTAAGCTCTCCTCCCAGAGAATTTAAAGGGAACTTTAAGAGGAAGGCAAGACTCGCCGATTAACTGAGGGATTTGCTAAGCCATAAAAGAAAAGAAACTTAAATAAATGTATATCTCATTTTACCCCAAATTAACTTCATGAGGCATAAAAATCGGCCTTCAGCAAGCTTTTTCTAAGACATAACGGGAGCTTATTCAACGTACATACTCCTTTAATTTAATTTAGATGGCTTAAGCGCTCCTGTGAATGGCCGTATTTATCATATCACCGAATATAGGGAGCACCTTCTAAGGAGTGAGCAACCCTTAACTCATGTAACTTCTCTTCAATAATCGAAAGAAGCGAGGATACGTCTTTTTTCTTAGCAGAGGTAAACGTCCATTTGAAATGGTTTAGTAAAGGAGACAGGAGGAAAGTTAACTGTAGCTTTCCATTGCTATCAAGCAAATCAGCTTTGTTCAGCGCAACTACCATCCGAGATTCGCTCACACCTATCTCTTTAAGAATGGCAAGCGACTCCTTAAGTTTAAGGTAAACGATGTCTGAGGGGTTGTCCAATCCGACAACTAGAACAACTAGATCCGCGGTTTTTAAATCCAGCAGGTTTAATTTAAACGAATCGATGAGCATAGGGTCCAAGTCAAGTACAAAACCAATTGTATCCACAAAGAAGATCTTCTGACTTGACAAGCCGTTAAGTTGATATTTGCTTGAAAGTGTTGTGAAGGGAAAATCACATACAGGCCTATTTTCACCACAAAGTACGTTAAAGAGAGAGGACTTACCTGCATTGTACATTCCACTCAGCACAACGGTAGGAATACCAAGCTTCGAACGCCTCTTAATCTGCTGCAATTTCTCCCATGCAAGTCGGTCTATCTCTTGCCTAATGCGTTTCTCTCTCTTTTTGATCGCGTTAAGTTCACTATGAAATGCATACTCCCCCATAGATCGGAAGAATGGGTGTTCACGCCTGTACTTAAGTGAAGCTTGAAGTTTAAGAAACGGAGCAAGTTTCCTAAGCCGTGCATATTCAATTTGTAACTTAGAAACTTTATCCCCTGCGGATGCATCAAAAATTAGAAGGGTAAGCTCGTACCTATCAAGCACGTCACATTCTAAGACATTCGAAATTGCCAATTTCTGGCGGCTAGAAAGAGAATTGTAAAAAATTACATGACCAGCCCGGTGGAGCTTCACAAGTTTCTTAAGCTCCTCAACCTTGCCTCTACCAATTAAAAAATTAGATTTAGGCTTAAGCCTGGTCTGAACAATGCGATCGACTATTTCAAAACCAGCAGCTACAGCCAGCCTTTCAAGCTCATCCAAATAGACCTTAAACAGGAAGTGGTCATGTGGATTGGTCTTCAACATGCAAAGGATGGCACGCTGACTTCTACCATGCGTAATCCCTTCACACCAAGGCATAGCCACACCATCCATAAATACACAGAAAAATTAAGAAAATAAAAACATGCCGAGTCATAAGCCCCGCAAAGGTAAAAAACGATAACAAGCATCTAAAAATGAACAACCTTAACATTTTGTTAAAAAAGGAAAATAGCCAACATAGGCCAACCCTCACGAAAACGAAGGGCCACCACCTAAAACTTAACAAGTAAACTTTAAAGGTAGAACCGCCTTATTTAAAAACAAGAATGCTAACGATCATTTGTAAAGAACATCAAGAGGCAAACTAAATGAACAAGGAAGTTTTAGAAGAGTTCAAAGAAACGCTTGATGAATTAAAAGAATACTCGAAGATGGGGATACCGATAATAGTCGAAGGGCAAAAGGACGAAGCAAGCCTTAGGGAGATAGGGATCACCGGGCCAATAATAACGATTTCAGGGATGAAATTATTGGAAATAGCAGAAATGCTTGAAAAAGAGGAAATCATAGTCCTCACAGACTTCGACAGAAGAGGAGATAAAATGGCATTAACAATCCTCTCCTACAGGGTAGGAGACAGTACACTCACAAAGTACTTCAGAAGTAAAATAAGAAAGTTAAAAGCACACATAACACCATGCGTGGAGGGGTTCGCTAAAACATACCTCAAAGCATGTAGAATGGAAAAAACATACAAGAACCCGTTTAGAAGGTTAAATTAGGAACAAAAAATAGGAGGCTTTCATCTAAAAGAGAGTTAAGAGCACTAGTTAGTTACCGTCCACTCAATCATTTCCCAATAGGGTTATGTGTTAAATTGGGAGGTGAAGTTCACATGGCTAATCGAAATGAAGTTGGAACAATAAAGTACATTATAAAGGCGAAGATAGAAGTAAACGGGGTGGTCGAGAAGCCTGACGTTATAGGCGCGATTTTTGGTCAAGTACGTTGAGCTCACCGCTCACGTAGACCAATTAGAGGGGCTTCTCGGCTCTGAATTAGACCTTCGAGAGTTGCAACGTACGGGTAGGATAGGTAGGATAAGAGCGAACATTGAGACGCACGGTGGGAAATCTGTAGGTGAGATTATTATTCCATCAAGTTTGGATAAGGTTGAAACAGCCATCCTTGCTGCGGCGCTTGAAACTATTGATAGAATTGGGCCGTGTAGTGCGAAGGTAAGTTTTGAGGCAATTGAAGACGTGAGGGAGAGTAAACGCAAGAAGATTATTGAGAGAGCGGTAGAAATTCTTAGGAGGTGGCCTGAGGAGGTTGCCCCTGAAACGGAGCAAATAATGAATAAGGTAATTGAGGCTGTGCGCGTTGAGGAAATTTGTAAGTATGGTAAGGAAGGGTTGCCGGCTGGGCCTGAAATAGATTCTGCTGATGAGGTTATAGTAGTCGAGGGAAGGGCAGACGTGTTAAACATGTTGAAGTATGGTTTTAAAAATGTCATTGCAGTGGAGGGAACCAGCATACCGAGAACTATAGTGGAACTTAGTAAAAGAAAAACTATTACAGCATTTCTTGATGGGGATAGGGGCGGGGATTTGATTTTGAAGGAGCTTCTTCAGGTTGCAGAGGTCGATTATGTTGCTAGGGCTCCACTGGGGAGGGAGGTGGAGGATCTTAGTTTTAAGGAGATTATGAAGGCGTTGAATAACAAGCTTCCCGTTGAGCAGGCGGTGGAACATGAGGCAGTAAAAAGGAGAGAGGAGAGGAAGCCTTTAATGGTAAGAAGGGGCATTAGACAGGTTCCCCATGAGATCTTGGAGCACGCTAGGCGGATTTTTGGTTCAGGTAAGGCGGTTATTTTGGGAGAGCAGTTTAATGTTGTTGCGGAGGTCGACGTATCAGAGCTTGCAGAATACCTTAAGAGCATGGATGGGAGAGCTGAAGCAGTTATTCTTGATGGAATAGCAACCCAGAGGCTTGTTGACATCTCTCAGGAGAGGGGAATACAGTGGCTCGTCAGCGTCAGACAGGAAAACATCGTTAAAAAGCCCCCCGACCTTAAAATATTAGAGTTTAACGAAATATTAGGGCATGATTGAAGGGAGTGTAGATGGAAAGTGGTTAGCGGAGAGCTGGGAAAAGGAAGCGTAGGATATAGAAGAGAGGAGGTCTCCAAGAGGAGGAAGGGCGGACGAAGACGTTGGAAAGCTGTGAGTATGATAGAGCTGGAGCCGTTAGGATACCCTCTCAGAGCTGCAGGGGAGGAGGGGGAAACTGTTTTAACTACCGATAATCCCGAGATATTTCAGGCATATGCCAGAGAGCAGTGGGGAGGCTTATATGTTAAGAAAGGAGACTTACTTTTTGACCGGTCTCTTTTTCCAGACTTCGCTTTTAAAATAGTCGAAATGGCGCCAAGTGAGGGGCAGATAACCAATAGAACAGTGTTTAAGCTTAGCAGGAGAAGAAGGCCGGAAGTTCACGGGTTGGCTAAAATTAGTTTTTCAGACGTAGTAGGACAGGAGAGGGCGAAAAGAAAGTGTATGATAATAAAAAGGTACTTGGAAGAGCCAGAGTTCTTTAAGGAGTGGGCGCCCAAAGCGGTTCTTTTTTACGGCCCTCCCGGGACAGGGAAAACGATGATGGCGCAAGCTTTAGCTAATGAGGCGAAAGCGTCCTTTTTCTTCGTTAAGTCACCAGAGCTTATAGGCACCCATGTCGGTGACGCAGCCAATAGGATACATAGACTTTTCAAAAGGGCAAGAGATGGATCACCCAGTATTGTATATATAGATGAAATAGATGCTGTAGGTTTAGATAGGAGGTTTCAGAGTGTTCGAGGCGACGTGACGGAAGTTGTTAACGCCCTCCTTGCTGAAATGGACGCACTAGAAGGTGAGAGAGGCGTGGTATGTATTGGGGCAACAAACAACATTATGCTTCTCGACGCTTCCCTAAGAAGCAGGTTTGAAGAGGAAATAGAATTTACATTACCCAACCTAGAGGAAAGAAAGAGGATACTTGAAATGTATGCAGCGAAAATTCCTTTAAGGGTTGAAGCAGATTTCAATAAAATAGCTAGGATAACGGAGGGGTTCTCTGGGAGAGACCTTAAGGAAAAGGTGCTTAAGGCGGTATTCCATCAAGCGATAGCTGAGGGTGTGGATGTTATAACACACCAGATGATTGAAGAATCTGTAAGGGGATTGATTAGGAAGGATAAGGGTACCGAGAGACTTTTTATTTAATGCGTGCCTGCTGAGGGGTCGAGTTGAAGAAGGTTATTGCAATAGTAGGCATGCCTGGAAGTGGGAAGAGTGTTGCTACAGGCGTAGCTGCAAGAGAGGGGTTCCCGGTAATTTCAATGGGCGACGTAATACGTGAAGAGGCAATGTTAAGAGGGTTAAACCCTTCTCCAGAAAACATAGGTAGGATCATGTTGGAGCTTAGAGATGAAGAGGGAGATGACGCCGTAGCGAGGCGATGCATCCCTAGGATAGAAGCAGAAAAGTCTAATGTTGTTATTGTTGAAGGAATAAGAAGCATGGCGGAGGTTGAGGCATTTAAAAGAAAATATCCAGATTTCATTCTTATCGGAGTGCATGCGTCCCCAGAGACGCGACTAAGGAGATTAGTAGCAAGAGGGAGAGAAGACGATCCTAGGACATTAAGTCATTTTAGGGAAAGAGACAAACGCGAGTTACAAGTGGGGATAGGGAATGCTATAGCGATGGCAGACTATATGCTGGTAAACGAGGGAGACATAGAAGAATTCAAAGAAAAGGTGAGGAAACTTCTTAGGAGGGTAATAGATGAGAATAAGGGTGGAGACCCCTCTAAACCCGACAGAAGATTTAAGTAAAGTTATAAAGGCACTTAAAACTGTTTTGGAAACCGAATACTCCGTACAGGAAGAGGAAGATACTAGGAAAGTGGTGGGAGAGGCTGAAGGCATAGATAGGTTGCAACAGTTTTACAATAGGTTACGTGAACAGTACATTGTAGAGGCCGCCAGAGGACTGCTTAAGAAGAGAGCCAGAGAAAGGGAGGTTATCTTCTTTTTAAATAAGCAAGCAGCCTATGTGGGTAAAATAAGTTTTTGCGCTCCTGAAAAAGAATCACCTATGGGAGCAATAAAGGTGACAATAACTAGCGATAAGATAGAAGAGGTTATTGATTGGCTTTGCCCAAAAACGGTTAAGGGAAAACCTCAGGAGGTTGAACCTCCAATTGATGCTTGAACATGGTAGAAAGCGAATTGAAGATGAAGCTAAGCATTTCGACGCTTATCCATTTGAAAGACCCTTTTGAGAAGATATTTGAAACAATCGAGAAAGTGGCACAGACAGATGTTGGCGTATATGTTAAATTATTGGAATTGATCGAAGACGGTTTTCACATGCCGACTAAGGAGAGGATAAAGCGGTTGAATGAGTTGCTGAAGGCTCCAACATAACAAAGTTTACCGTTCACGTATCATTTCTGATATAAACATAGCAGCTAATTTCGCCTTCTCATCAAAAGGGTTTTAGGGTTTTTATTGGAAGCTCTGGAAGGAGCTGTGAAAACTAATGCGAAAGTATGGTTTCTTCATCCAGGGTGGCCGTCACCATTCTCCGTAAACTTTCCCGAGAAAGCATGAGAAAAACAGAGAGGAACAGTGAAGTGCTTGTAGAGCAGGTGGGGAAACTGGGAGAAGTGAAGGGTGGTCGTGGAAAAATATGGCGCCACCTTACCGTTTCTTATTAAGGAGCCACGGGTAATAATCAAGTTTTTCAAGGAAGTGAAAGGGGGCTGGCTTAAGTTTCGATATGGGGTACGCCTCAAAGACGGGAAGAATAGGGGGAACAGTGAAAAAGGTTAGGCAGCATATAGCCCATGTTCATATTCATGGCAATACACGGGGCGAGAGCAGCATTTACCTATTGGTAAAGGGAGCATGAATTGGAAAGCGGTCACATTGGAAGTAGCCTAGAGGAGGATCTAAAGGAATGCTTTATAGCTGAAAATTATTAGGTTAAAGGACGCATTAGAAACCATAGAGAAATGGGGAAATTCCTAACAAAAAAGAGAGGTTCTAAGCGGGGGAATGCCTGACTGAGAGTGGTGGACGCTTAGGGTGATGGAGGAAGTACGGTAAAGGACCCTTTAAGATCTAGGAGAACCCGCATGAAGTCTTGGGCAACGACCGTGTTTGGAAAAATGTTCTTTGCTTGCTGAAGTAGCAGGTCTGCATTAGAGTACCTAGAGCTGATATGCGTGAGAACCAATAGTTTAACTTCTGCTTTATGGGCGATGTGGGCAGCTTGAACGCTTGTCGAATGCTTTGTCTCTATAGCTTTTTTTTCAAGGGTATGGTCGAAGGTGCTTTCATGAATTAAAACATCTGCGGATTTGCTTAGCTCTAGAAGATGCTGGCACGGGGTGGTATCTCCTGAGTATACGATTTTACGGCCACTTTGGGGGGGGTCCACGACGGCTTCCGGCTTTATGACACGACCATTTTTTAATGTTACTGGTTCTCCCAACTGAAGCCTTTTCCAAAGAGGCCCCATCGGAACACCTAGTTCAATAGCCTTTTCAGGATGAAATTTTCCCGGCCGAGGTTTTTCTTCAAATGAATAAGCGTATGCATCGATAGAGCCGTGATTCACCCTGCAACATTTAACGTAATAGTAGGGAGACTCGCAAATAACTCCGGGATGTACTGGGTGGACGTATAAATCGAAGGACAAGCCAAACTCTAGATTTTCTATAAGAGCTCTAATAAATTCTGCGAGAGAGGGGGGGCCATAAACATGAAGTGGAGTTTCCCTTTCCATCAAGGAAAGGGTTTGCAAAAGCCCTGGAAGACCCATAACGTGATCGCCATGAAGATGGGAAATAAATATTTTTGAGATGCGGGCCACGCTCATTTTTGCCTTAAGCATTTGCCTTTGGGTTCCCTCGGCACAATCAAAGAGGACTATTTCCCTGCCTCTAGCCAAAGCGATCGCCGGCAGGTTTCTCTCGGGGGTCGGCACGCTTCCTGAGGTACCTAAGAAGACGATTTTAATCATCAAAGAAGTGCACTCCCCGTTCTTTGCTTAATTCTAGAAACGTGAAACAATTATCTTTCGAGTCAAACTTTTATGAACTCTGATATAATATATTTCAACTATCCGGAGGCCATGTGAAGCCATAACGTCCTCTATGTTTATTACTGAAGGGGAAGCTATGCAGAACCATCCGTCTTTCCTTAGAAAGGAAACAGCGGAGGAGAGGAAGTCCCGTATAAGCACGTCAGGTGGAGATCCCTTAGTTGACGAGGCGCGGCCGTAAGGGGGGTCTGTTACCACACGGTCTACACGGGATAAAAAGGGATCACGCGCATCCGCTAAAACTAATTCGCTAGGAACGCCATAATACTTGAGGTTTCTTTTAGCTCCGAGGAGAACATTCCGGTCTAGGTCACACCCCACAACTCGGCATCCTATGAGAGCGGCTTCGATCAGTATGCTTCCAGCACCACAAAAGGGGTCTAATAGAATATGGTGACGAGATGCCCGAGCCAAGTTAACCATTGCCCTAGCAAGGTAGGGATTCATGGATGATGGTGTGAAAAAGGGGCGAAACCTAGGTAGACGTGCTCTAAGCGTTCTTCTAATAGAACTGCCAATGTATAAGCCAAGGAGGAAGCATCCCTCTGAGAGTACTCCCAACAGCAACTTATTCGGGGATTTTAGGTCCACCTTTGCCCCAGTGACTTCTCTCACATGCCTGCCTATGACACGCTCAAGCATTAGCCTGTTAATACTGAGAGAGTGCTGCTTAACACGTTTTACCCTCACAGCGAAGGTATCGGATGCAGAAATGAACATGGGTAGGTTAGAAATGTGAATGCTTTCAATTATTTCATCGATGCAGGCTGGCGACTTTGCTAGGAGCAAGCAGCCACAATGACACAAAGCTGCACGTTTTAAAATTAGATTGGCAGCGGCGTAGTCCGTTTTCACTATAAAAACTTGGTCCAACACCGAGTAGTTAAAAGTAAAGCTGCCGCTTTCAAGAATGGCCTTGCATTCAGCAGAAGGTAGTAAGGAATGCTCACCTGATAGTAGAAAGAAAAACGATGCCTTCAACTTTCCAATGCCCCAGCAATAAGAGGTGCTAGGGATATTAGACTGACATCACTGGGTACGCTATCTGTTCCCACGAGGCTCCTTGCACCGGCGTTAAATATTTTGAGGCGGGCGTCGCCTATCAGAAGTGGATGAACGCATGCGACGTGAACAGCCCTTGCCCCCTGTTTAACAGCCATTGAAATGGCGTTCACCACCGTGCCACCAGTACTTATTATGTCATCTACTATGATCACATCGCTTCCAGACACGTCTATATGCTTTTCCTTAGTGACGATCTCTCCAGTATACTTGTCTCTGTGCTTCTCAAGGAACACGAAGTTGCAGTCTAAAATCCTTGCAACAGCCTCCCCCTCTTTACAGGCTCCTTCATCGGGTGCTAAAACTATTGGGTTCTTCAGAGAAAAAGACTTAAAATGCTCTCCAATTAAAGGAGCTGCATTTAAATCAACAAATGGAACATTCAATCCATCGAAAACACGCGTATTATGAATGTTAACGGTTATCACCTTATTTACACCGCAATCACATAGCATACGGCAGATATATCTTCCACTAACAGCTTCTCCAGGCAAAAACGCTTTATCTTGGCGAGCATAAGCAAGGTAAGGAATAACGGCGGTAACACTATTAGCTCCCTGATCAATCACTCCGTTGACTAATAGGAAGAGTTCGATTAGATTTGAGTCCTGAGGAGGAGGCGTTGACTGAACAACGATCACATCGCAGCCCTCCACCGAGTCAAGTAACCTAACATAAAGTTCGCCATCAGGGAATCTCTTAAAGGATACAGGTACAAGTTTTAACCCGAGAAGACGGGAGATCTTAACCGTTAAAAGCTGGGAAGCTGAGCCAGCTACAAGCACCATATTGTCCAAGTTACTCATAGAAAAACCCTCCATCCTCTCTTTAAGGAAAAAATGAAGACAATACCTAGTAAAACCTTTCCCACCAGAAACCTTTCAGGTTTAAGCGGCGCTGCAAAGGCTTCGCAAAATAATAAAGATTCCCTTCTAATAGGCACCGGGTTAAAGCGTTAACGAGGAGAGCGAAATTAAGAAATAAGGTAGGAGTCTAAGTTTAAAGAAGCTGACTTCACACTAATAGAGGTGAAGAAATGATAAGAGAGGCGCGTTTTTACGAGGTTAAAGGCGAGGGGGACGTCGTCTGTCTCTTATGCCCTAACAAATGTTTTATTAAAAATGGGAAGCGGGGGAGCTGTGGTGTTAGGGAAAACAGGGAGGGAACGCTTTACACGTTAATTTATGGATCAGTGTCCTCGATGGCGGTTGACCCGATAGAGAAAAAGCCGCTTTTCCATTTCTGGCCAGGAAGCGACATATTTTCGATAGCTACTGTTGGGTGCAATCTTCATTGCATGCACTGCCAGAACTGGCACATATCTCAAGTGTCTATTGAAAGCGGGTTAACGAGAGATATATTACCGGAGGAGATAATTAAGGCCGTCGAGGAAAGCGGCAGTAAGTCTATTGCATACACTTATAACGAACCTTTCATATGGTATGAGTACGTTTACGATGTCGCAAAGCTAGCTCATAAGAAAGGGATACTAAACGTGCTGGTTACTAACGGTTATATTCTAGAGGAGCCATTAAGAGAAATAGCACCTTACATTGACGCTGCAAACGTCGATGTGAAGGCTATGCGTGACGAATTTTATAAAAAAATATGTAAAGTTTCAAGTGTGAAGCCAGTCCTAGAAACAGTAGTTATAATGAAGGAGTTGGGTATTCACGTCGAATTAACGTACCTAGTGATACCGACCCTCAATGATGATGAAGATGAAATAAGAAAATTTGTAAGGTGGGTTAAAGAGGATGTAGACAGCGACACGCCAGTACACTTCTCAAGGTTTTACCCACATTATAAGTTAAGCGAGCTACCCCCGACACCAGTTTCAACCATTATGAAAGCTCAGAAGATAGCGTTAGATGAGGGGCTTCATTATGTTTACGCAGGTAACGTTCCAGGGTACGGGGAAGACACGTACTGTCCACGGTGCGGCGAGAAGGTAGTTGAAAGGTACGGGTTTACTGTGAGAAAATGCAACCTAAGAGGCGGGAAGTGTCCTAAATGCGGAGAGACAATAGCGATAGTTGGAGAATGTAAGGAAACAGTATGGTAAGGCGGCAACGTCATTTAGCTAACTGGGCGCCAGACTAAACCCAGTTCATCAGCAAGCTGATAGGCTTTTTGCATCTCCTCGGGTGAAACACGGCGATTTATATCACGATAATTTTTGCTTTTAGGCACAAGATGTGTTGGATAATACTGAGACATTACATTTACCAATGCTTTAGGACAGTTTTCAGCGATCCATTCTAAGACGGGGCGGGTGCAGCACTCAACATGTCCTGGCAGAACAAGGTGGCGAATTATCATTCCAGAGGAGCCGTTAGCGACTGTTTGCTCGTATGCTAGCTTATGGTTCCGCGAGACAACTTCCCAGTAGTTTTTAACCTTGCTTAGCTTTTCGGCACATTCATTATTGCCATACTTAAAGTCAGGCAACCAGAAATCCATGACATCTAATAAAAGCATCATGCATTCCTTAGAGCAGTACATGTTTGAGTTCCAAAGCTGAGGTATATTAACTCTAAGTTGCCTAATGGCGTCGAGGATTATCCACGTGGATGGAGTAGGGTCTCCGCCAACATAATTTATGTTTCGTGCACCCTCACGCTTCAACGTTCTAGCTATGCTGGCCAGGTCGGCGGCAGTTACCTCTGCACCGTTCAGAGGATCCGTGCTTATATCGTGATTCTGACAGAAAACACAGGAAAAAGTGCAACTAGTGAAGAAGAATGCACCGCTGGACGTTCATCCAGCGATTGTGCCTGAGGGCACTAGGGGTGCTTCCTCACCCATGTGCAGAAACGCTGTGGAAACGTAAGCTTTAGCACCAAGTTTGCAGAAGCCAAGCTTACCTTCTAAACGGTTTACACCACACCTTCTTTCGCAAAAATGGCAGTTAACAAGGATTCGCTTGGCAAGCTCTGCCTTTAGGTCAAGATAGGATGTTTGAGGTGTGTCAAGCTCGCCTAGCTCCACAGATCCTTGATCCACTTTCGTAAGGAGTCTACGGAATTGCTTACTGGCACGTTCATGAACATTCCAAAGCATCTCGGTAGGAGAATTAAGGGGTACATCAATGTTTACCTTACTAGCTATTAAAAACTTTGCAGGCCGCTTATCGTTGAAAACGTCATAGTACCTTTTAAGCCGTTCTAAAACTACGTTATCACTCCACACTTTAAGCGAATCAGGTCTTACCACACGCCACATAATAGATCTCCCTCAATTGAATTAAAAACGAAGTCTTATTAGATAACTTTTATCACATTTCCATTTTATCAAATATTTATCAAAAAGGGACTAAGGGGAAAATTAAGTGTCGATTCCGCACCCCATTTCATCTATTTCTGCAGTGAGGGGGAGGGGGGATAAACCACACAGAACAGAAATAGTTTTGGGGTTTTGCGTCGACACCATTCTCCCACCACTACACTGGTCTCTCAAGAAGCTTTTTCAATAAAAAGTTTTCGCCTTGGAGATAAATAAAGGTAATTTTCTGAGGTATTCTGCCATATTTCATTAGAAGTTTTAAAATGAAGATACGGTGAGCGCCGAAGGCAATGGAGCGTAAGCGGAAGAGCGGCAGGACACCGCCATCATTTAGTGTGCAGCGAGAAATTATAAAGTAGCGAGTACACTGTCTAGCGGAAGCACTTCAAGTTTAAGCACGTTTTCCATTTGACGGAGAGCCCATTCATGATCTTCATCACTTATTGAGGCGACGCAATCCTTTGGAATAACTACCTTATAGCCGAGCATAGCTGCGGTTGCAGCCGTGTAAAGTACACAGATATTTGTTAGAACGCCAGTTATAATTAATGTATTTATTCCTCTACTTCTTAAGACAAGGTCTAGCATCGTCCCTAAGAAGCCATCATACTTAAGCTTCTTAACTATAACATCGTTTTTTTGCGGCTTAAGGGGATCTATAACTTCTGCACCCTCCGTTCCCTCTACGGCGTGAGGGGGCCATACCGCAAACTCAGGGTCATCTGAAGTATGGCTATCACACACGTACACCACTAAAATACCTTTATTTCTAGCATTATCAATTAACCGTTTTATGTTTGGAGCGATCTCTCTTCCCTTTGGAACCTCCAAGACGGCGCCTTCCTCTATAAAATCTTTTAACATATCAACTACTAAAACGGCTTTTCCAGACGACATTTTCAGCTCCTCCCTTCCAGCAAAAACTGGAGAGTATATTCAAATGCAGCTACAGGATACTCCAGTTTAAAATTATTTAATACTTCTGGATGAATTTCTCCAACCACGCCTATTACATTCCCATTCACGTCAACTTCAGCGCATCTTCCAGGAGTAAAACTAGGATGATCTGCCGCCTTAAAAACGTAACCGCGAACGTTAAGCTCCCTTAACACGCCTTCTGCAATAGATTTGATCTCCGTGAAATTTGCCTCTACGTGGGTTACTGCCCCAGCAAGGTGCAGCTCGCGGCTAGCTCCGGTTTCAGCCCTATCATCCAAAACAGCCACGTCGCCAACCTCAAAGATCATTTGAGGAAAAGGTTCATGTTTGTTAGTACTTATAACCTTTAGGAGGCAGGGTAAAAGATGTGAACGCATTATGTCGTATTCCGCGCTTATCGGGTTAAGCAGCCGCACAGGGTCCCCGTGAAGCCTCATGTACTCATAGTGCTCCTTATAGTTTGCAAGCGTAAAATTAACAACCTCCATGAAGCCAAAGCCAACCATTATTAAGCGTACTTTATTTGAAATTTTCTGGACTGGATTTTGACTGGCAACAGTGACAGTACGTGGAACAGTTGGCTCAAGGTTGAAGTATCCGTACCCTATAGCAACCTCTTCAACTAGGTCGACTTCATGCATTATGTCATACCTGTAAGCAGGAACCAGAACCGATAATGTTTTACCTATTCGTTCAACACCAAGTCGAGCCTTTTCTAAGCATTTAGCTATGGTTTTAGGTTTCAACTTTAACCCAAGTAGCTTGTTAACATAATCCACACTTAAGGACCAGCGAGAAGGCGTTAAATCAGGCGTGATGAGTGTTTTATCAGGGTAGTTGACGGTCACATGTTCTAGATGGCCTCCCATTTCAGCAAAGGCGGTGACTAGGATGCTTAAGGTTGCCATGACAGCGTTTAAACTCGTACCTGTTACGTCTATGAAGAGGTTTCTTGTCTCTTCAGTTACCCGTGTTAAAACGCCGTTTATAATTGGAGGAAAGGAAAGGACATTTCCCTCACTATCGGTGATTAGAGGGTACTTGTCTGCGTCCTTAAGGATGTGTGCATACATTACCCCTTTAGGATGTTTAGCTAAGATCTCACGTGGAGTCATCTCTATATCCATATCTAAAGGAACGAAGCGGACTTCGTTGGGGTCTACGGCATGGTAGGTGAAAGGAGGCTTAACGGCGTCAAGGTTGTGCAAGCCTATCGATGACTTAGCCCTGTTCCTGCCTATGGCCCAGTCAAGGTCCTCCTGCATTCCTATAATTTCCAATATTCGCTCTTCGTCAAGCCTAATTCCTCTAACTACGCCGCAAACAATCCATGGTCGTACAGGTAAAACAGACGGGTCAGCGTTTAACACTATGCTCCCTCGCTCAACAGAGTAGCTGGGAAGCCCTGTTTCAATTTCCATGAAGCCTCTTAGGGCTCGTGCTATGCCTTCTTGGCTTGAAAAATCAGGCCGGTTAGGATTATATTCTATTTTAACATAATCTTCGCCTGTTTCCTCTATGTCTACCCCGAGCCAAGGAACTAGACGTTCAAGCTCAGCAACGGATAGTTTACGTCCTAGGAGCTCGCTCATCCTTTGAGTTTTAAGAACAACCGTCGGCATTATATCACCTCAGGCTAGAATAGCACGGGTGTTTTCCTAAGCCACCCTAAAGAGTTACGGTAAAGGTCTCTAATATCTTCTAGGCCTAGCCTGAGCATGGCGATCCTTTCAAACCCGCCTCCCCATGCTAGGACGGGTGATTTAACTCCGAGAGGCAAGGTGACTTCAGGCCTGAAGATCCCGGCTCCGCACAGTTCCACCCAAGACCTGTACTCTTCAACGTAGACGGTAGATTGAACGGATGGCTCCGTGTAAGGGAAGAAACTCGGCCAGAACTGAACTTTCTTAAATCCTAATTTCCAATAGAACTCCTTTAAAACACCCATTAAATCCCGTAAAGTAGCATTATCATCAACTATTATCCCTTCAATTTGATGGAATTCCGCGAGGTGCTTATAGTCTAGCTTTTCATTCCTATAAACGCGATCCACCGAAAAAACCTTTACTGGAGGGTCTCTATGCTCAGCAAGATAACGTATGGTGGTAGCAGTGGTATGAGTCCTCAGGATCGCTTGTTGAGCATTTTCAATGTTCCAAGCGTACCCCCAACCCCTTGAGCCAGTCTCCCATCCGTCCTCGTGCGTCCTCGCCACCCTATGTACTAGATCTTCACTTGGCAGTTGCGTCTTAGATGGTCTTTTTAGGTAAAATGTGTCATGCATTTCCCGGGCTGGATGATCCTGTGGGGTAAATAGAACGTCAAAGTTCCAGAAGGAGGATTCAACCAATGGCCCCCTGATCTCCTCGAAACCCATACTTAGAAAGATCTCTCTTATCTCATTTATAAGCTGGATGACCGGATGTATTTTTCCAGGGTAAACAGCTTTAACAGGAGCTTCGACGTTGAACCTCCGTAATTTAACCTTTCTCCAAGCCCTGGTTCTTATTAATTCAGGAGTAAGGAGGCTAACCCCCTCCTCAACTTCTACACCTTTTTTCAGGGCGTTAATTCCGGCATTGGTTACCCACGCAAAAGTTAGCGTCTCCGTATCTTTCTTTACTAGGTTCCGTCTACGAAGAACATCGGCTACACGCCTTAAGTTCTTGGGAATATCAGAGAGGCTGGCTTCCCCCTTCTGCATCCATAAAAGCTCTATGAGAAGTTCATCTTCTCCTTTAGGAGGGGAGGGGGTGAGGGCTTTAAGCGTAAGCTTACCGTCTGCCTTTGAGACTTGCACCCATCCTTTACGACGAGCCCACCCAACTGAGATATTAACCAAGGAAGCAGGGAGGATGTTAGCGTTTAAAACATCATCTAAAAGTGCTTCGCCTCCCTGCTCTACAATGAAATTTAGAAGAGTTCGTTCAGGCAACATTGTAGAAGCATATTCTTTACCTTCCTCGGTGAGGGAGATGCGTTCAATAAGCTTTGATTCCGTGGAGATTAAGCCTTTCTCTTCAAGCCATGCTAAAGACTTTACTAAAGTAGCATAATCATAACCTGTCCCAGCGATGAGCTCATCGAGTGATGCCTTATCACGCTTATTAGCGAGAAAACGAAGGACCCTGACTTCAACTTCACGAAGAGATGCAGCGGACGCAGCCAAACGCAACAGCCTCCCTACATGCTTTCGTTAAAGGAGTAGAACCAAAAAGAATATTAAAAACATTATGGCAAGAAAGCAGAGCAGCTTTTTGGAAGAGGAATCCAAGAGGCACTTACAGGCTGATAAACTATAGGAGTAAGCAACTGGAAAAGTAAGAAAAGTAAGTTTTGACGGTTTCACAAGGGTGCCCCTTTAAGGGGGCGGCCATCCTCGTCTATTTCTCCCTTTCTGATACGTGTACTGCTTATTCGCTCGCCGTTTTCAGCTTTAACTAATGGCACCACCACTAGTTCTAGTGGCTTTAATCCTTTCTCTACTCTAATCTTATTTATTTCATCCACTCTCCAAGCAACATCCTCACCAGCAACGATAGCTTCAAGTCCAACGTCCTCGATTGCGGGGCCATAAGGATCATTAAGTTTTATAATTTCGACTCTTGGAAGGGCGCTTACTTCCTCGAAAAAGCGCATCAAACGAGCACGCCTAACAGAAAATGGATCTATTCGCTCAGATAAACTCTTCCTTGAACACATTTCATCAGACGTAAGGCCGACCATTACCTTCTCACCGATTTCCAGCGCCTTACTCAGCAAAACCCGATGTCCTTTATGGAGTTTGTCAAAAGTCCCAGAGACGCCTACAAGTTTAAACCTGTAAGTCAAAAAACCCCTCCGGCCTTTTGCTAGAAGACACCCTCTAACATTAAATATTTAAAAAATTAACGAGAAAGCAGCATCCGTTACTTAAGGAGGGTTTGCTACTTTATAAAGGCACTTTAACATGAAGTAGAGGAGGGTGACATGAAGGGGGGGAAGAAAAGAGAATTACCCTTAGAAAAACGTAGGAGGCGCTTTAAGAATATTAAGAATATAAAGCGACTTTTCTCCACCTTTCCCGAATGGTATGAAAGGGAAGTGTTAAAGCAGGAATCCTTACTTGCAGGTAATGGAGGGAACGAAAGCTTTATGAAGGGAGCTAGTTGAGTAAGGGATCGCAACAGAAATTAGAGTACGTAAAAAATAAGGAGGGCTTAGAAAATGGTTAAAGTAGATGACATCCAGATACCGGATGATTTACTTTATAACGAAACGCATCAATGGGCTAAAATTGAGGACGGGAAAGTCCGCGTAGGAATTACCGATTACGCACAGAAGGCATTAAGAGAAGTTGTTTACGTTGAGCTTCCTGAGGTAGGCGACGAGGTCAGTCAGGGAGATGAGTTTGGCACTATAGAATCTGTGAAAGCGGTCTCGGAGCTATATGCTCCGGTAAGTGGGAAAATTGTAGAAGTTAACAGCGCCCTAGAGGATTCGCCCGAATTAGTTAACAGTGATCCCTATGGTGAAGGTTGGATGATTGTGATTGAAGCGTCAAATCTTGACGAGGAAAAGGAGGGCCTATTGTCGGCTGAAGATTACGCGGAAATCGTGGAAAAGGAGATGGAAAAGTAAGCTTTCGTTAGGTTTTTACTTTCTTCTTTTTTGAAAAATTACTTTTTTATCAACTAACTAGTTTTGTTAATGGCGGGTTGGGTGGTGAAGTTTGGGTCTTTACTTAGGAGCGGTTAAGCTTTTCTGGTGTGAGACGTGCAATGTCCCGCTCCTAGATGAGAAATGCTCTCTCTGCGGGGGGGTAGGGACTAAAGTTAATATTTCTCCTCCAGGAGACGCACGCCCAGCATTTAGAGGCGAAATCGAGATCTTACAAAAGGCCGTGATGAAGCAGTTTGGAGTTCGCCTACCCCACGGTTGTATAGTCCTGAATAAAGTCCCCTACCTAGACCATATGGATGAGGTTATTATTAATGGAGTGATTCTAGGTGCATTAAGGTTTAACATTTTCAAATTTGACTGGGAATTCGTTCCGAGGCTTGCAGGAGGATGCAAAATTTGGCAGTTTGGAGGGAAAAAATGGGTTTGTGTGGATGAAGGAGCTGTAAATGCGATCCTAAAAGGAAGTGCGAACCTTCTTGGCCCAGGAGTGGTGGACTGCGACCCCGAAATCAATGTTGATGACCAAGTTATCCTCGTAACACGTGAAGGAGATGTTTTCGGTGTCGGCGTTGCTAAGAAGTCAGGAGAAGGGATGCTAAGAAGAGAAAAAGGAGTGGCTGTTAAGGTGAGGGAAAAAGGAGTATGGAGAGAGAAGGAGGGAAAAGAGGGAGGGACATGGGAGAATGCTGTTAAAGCAAATGAGGAAGCACTAGCCGAGTTTGAAAGAAAAGCAATACGTTTCATTAGAAACGTAGCGAGAAATTATGGAAGACCTGTGACCGTGGCGTTTTCTGGTGGAAAAGACTCTTTAGTAACCCTTCTACTTGCTGTAAAGGCACTTGGATTAGAAAATCTTAAAGTGTTATTCATAGATACGGGGGTGGAGTTTCCAGAAACTGTCAAGTACACGTATGAGATCGTTGAAAAGTTAGGAGTTAATCTTTTGACAGCTGAGGTTGGGGAGGAGGCATTCTGGGAGCTTGTTGAAATGTTTGGTCCTCCAGGAAGAGATTATAGGATATGCTGTAAACGATGCAAGCTAGGGCCACTAACAAAGCTTATCGAGGAAAACTTTCCAGAAGGATGTGTTACATTTATAGGTCGGAGAAGCTACGAGTCTGAGGCAAGGTTTAGAGAGCCTAAGGTCAGCGTGAACCCCTGGGTTCCAAAGCAAATTTCCGCGTACCCCATAAAGGACTGGACTGCCCTCCACGTCTGGCTCTACATTTTCAGGGAAAAGGCAGATTATAATCCTCTATACGAGATCGGGTTTAACAGGATCGGCTGTTGGCCTTGCCCAGCTAGTAAGGTTTCTGAAATTAGGCTGCTTAAGGAGCGCCATAGAGAACTTTACGATAAGTTAATGTCGGTGCTTGAAACATGGCGGGAAAGGTATGGCTACCCTAAAGAATGGATAAAATACGGTTTTTGGAGGTGGAAGAGGCTACCGAGAGGGCATATTAAGCTGGCGGAGCGGTTAGGGGTGAATGTTCCTGCCGAGAGGCCGGCAGGAGGGGAAAAGATATCTTACAGCGTCGAGGAAGAACGGTGGAATGTGACAGGGGTGCTTAGGGGAAGATTTAACTGTAGCATGGACATGCCCCGAATTAAGAACATTGCGAATGTAATCGGGAAGGTTACCGAGGATAAAAGTGAAATAATAGTGGAAGGAAGGGAAGGGGTTTGCCGCCTCTCTGTAGACGGAACATTTGAAATTCTAGGAGAAAGTAGAGGTAAACTGAAAAGATTAGAGAAGCTTATGTTTCACGTAGTTGTGAGGGCTATGAGGTGTGTGGGTTGCGGTGAGTGCACCTCAGCCTGTAAGAAGGAGGCTATTTTAATTAAATGGGGACTTGCATGGATTATGGAAGATAGGTGTATTCACTGCTCCAAGTGTTTAAAGTCAAGGTGTACGGCGTTTTATGCTAACGCGTAAGCTGGCCTTAGGTTATGTTTGAAACCATTGTTCTTATCTCTTCTATGAGTTCCTTCCTTAATTTCTGGGCGTCCCTTATTTCTAGGGGCTCAGCCTCCTTCGCCACGTTTTTCAACTGAACCACACTTCCCACAGCGCTCACATTGGAAACATCAACCGAGAACTCCACCTCTAACCCCTTAACTACTATTTCAACTTTTGCAGGAGGAAGCGTCAACTTAACGCTTCTTACAATCCCAACTATCCTTGCTGCACCATCAATTACTAATTTCCCTGTAAGTTCTCCTGGAACCATAAGCTCATAAAGCTCAGATTGAATGCCTGAAAGCCCTTCTTGACCAAGGGCTGCAAGTTCCATTTCAATCACCTTTCACCCATTGTGCTGCTTTTTACAGGTAGTGTGGAAATATATAATATTAGATAAGACGGAGGGAACATTGAAGTGTTTTAGTGGAAGAGCCACTAAATAATAATTATAATCAATGTTGAAAAAGGGAAGAAAGAGAATGAGAGATGCTGCTTCAGAAGAGAAATATGTTTTGCACCCTTTAGTTAAGGAGGGGGTTGTTGAGCGTAGAGCCTATCAGGAGGCAATAGTTGCTAAGGCTCTAGAGGGGAACACGCTTGTAATATTACCTACTGGTTTAGGGAAAACCATTATCGCAGCTCTAGTTATTGCACATAGGCTAAGCATGTTTAAGAGTGGAGTGGGTGTGGTTCTAGCTCCTACTAGGCCTCTTGTGAGTCAGCATGCAGAAACACTTAGAGGCGTGTTAAACCTACCTGACAGATACATAAGAGTGTGTACTGGAGATGTAACGCCGAGTGAAAGGGAGACCATGTGGAAGGGGAAAGGAGTCGTGGTGGCGACGCCTCAAGTGGTTGAAAATGACGTGATTTCGGGGAGAGCTGACCCTTCAAAGTGGGTTGTCATGGTTTTCGATGAGGCTCACAGGGCTGTAGGCAGGTATCCTTACGTTTTCATAGCAGAGGAATATATGAGGAGAACTGCAAACCCGCTTATTTTAGCCCTCACAGCATCTCCCGGTTCTCAAAAAGAGAAAGTTCTGGAGATATGCAAGAATTTACACATAGTTAATGTTGAGGTTAGAAGTGAACGTAGTCCAGATGTAACCCCTTACATTAAAGGCATTAGAATGGAATGGGTTAATGTTAACCTTCCCATGGAGGTTAAAGGGGTTAGAGAAGTGCTTGAGGAAGCCATTCAGAAACATTTGAATGTGTTAAGAGAGGCAGGCTACGTTCAACGGAGAAAAAAGTGGAGAAGAAAGGATCTTTTGGAGGTTCAAGAGAGACTCTTAAGGATGGAAGAAAAGGGGGAGAAAGAATATGAGTGTATGTCCTCTGTAGCTGCAGCTATACGCTTAAGCTATGCACATGAAATATTAGAGACGCAGGGAATTAGGGCTTTAAAGAAGTATTTTGATTCTTTAGAGGAAAAGTTGAGGATGCGAGGAGGGAGAGGGTTAAAGGCACTCTTAGAGGACCCTCTTATTTGTACTATAAGAGAGAAAATAGCAGAGATGGTTGAGAGGCAGGCTACCCACCCTAAGATTAATACGCTCATTGATGTTCTTAAGAAGCAGCTAAAAGCAAAACCTTTGTCACGGGTGATAGTTTTCACTCAATTTAGAAGTACAGTTGAAGAGATTTTGGACGCATTAAAGCAGCATGACGTTAACGCTGAAAGGTTTGTTGGGCAGTCTAGTAGGGGCGGTGATCCAGGTCTAACACAAAAAATGCAAAAAGAAATCATTGACAGGTTTAGGAGGGGGGAAGTTAATGTCCTAATCGCCACTAGTGTGGCGGAGGAGGGACTTGATGTAAGCGAATGTGACTTGGTTGTATTCTATGACATTGCACCCAGTGCCATAAGATTTGTTCAGAGAAAAGGACGGACAGGCAGGCGTAGACCCGGAAGAGTTGTCTTCCTTATTACTCGGGGGACAAGGGATGAGGCATATTATTGGTCGGTAAGACGGAGAGAAGGAGAGATGCGGGAAGCAATAGGGAACCTTGAAAAAGAGAAGAGAAAGCTGCAGAGAGAAAGGGACCAGCAAGTAACTTTAGAAGAGTACTTCGCTGAAAAAGAAAAACTGACTATTTACGCGGATGTTAGAGAAGGGAGCTCTCCTGTAATTCAGGAGTTAGCTAGGATGGAAATTGAAGTCGTTTTAACAAGGCTGGACATAGGAGACTACATTGTCTCAGACAGGGTAGGAATAGAGCGCAAAACAGTAGATGATTTCCTTCGGTCAATAATTGATCAACGCATTTTCAGACAGCTTACAGAATTGTCGAAAGTTTACGAAATACCTATTTTAATAATAGAAGGAGAGGGGCTTTACGAAAGGAGAGGAATAAGGCCTGAAGCGATCGGAGGGGCTTTAGCAAGTATAGCGCTGGACTTTAAAACACCTGTACTTTGGACGAAGAACGCAAAGGAGACTGCAGAGATAATTAAGGCCTTAGCTCGGAGGGAAAGGGAGGCAGGCAGGCGAAGGATCCGTCTTGGAGTCAAGAAGCCAAGTACAATTAAGGAATTACAAGAATACTTGGTGGCTGCTTTGCCCGGGGTCGACCATGTGCTAGCTAGAAGGCTTCTTCAAAAATTTAGAACCGTTGAAAGGGTGTTTACTGCCAGTGAGAAGGAACTAATTGAGGTCTATGGCGTGGGGGAGAAAAAGGCTAAGAAAATAAGGGAGGTTCTAGAGGCAGAATATACAAAGGAAAAAGATTTAGGTTAACCGTTTTATACGCTCTAGCACTTCCAGCAGGCCAACAGCTACTCTTAATGCTTCCTGTAAGCGATCCATATCTCTTGCACTTCTAATTTCTTCTTCTATTTCTTTTAATTTATCGTAAATAGTGTTGGCTAAACTAGAGAGCATTAAGCTGCTTAGCTCCGGTGGAGGAGGCTCTCCTTCCCGAACTACAACCACTTGCTTCTCGCAGGTGGGACACCAGATCTTGTCTCCTATCTTAAAGAGAGGTGAACTGCAGACAGGACAAGATTTGGAAAGTAATGTTGCACCACGCCTAAGCATGTCAACCATTTTTTGTAGGTTCTCGGATTCCAAGGCAATTCACCTAAGGGAAATAGACCCCCTAAAGGAGCCTTGAGGAGAAAAAAGATAGGGCTGTAAATAAACGTTTCCAGTAAAGGTGACAGCTCAGCGTTTCTGTTTGATAGCATAGAGCGGTTGAGGGATTAAGTCTTAGTTTTTAGCTAGTGCCGGCGTAAGGTAAAAATAGGCTGATAGATCAACATTAGAATGACTACGTTCAAATGCTTAAGTAATTATTTTTAAAAGGATATGTTTTGAGAATTTAAGAGAAAAAACGTGGAGGTTTAGTAGATGAGTGATGCTGCTGAAAAAATGGAACAGGCGATAGCGATACTAAAGCAAATATCAGAAGATAACGCCACGCCAAGAAACATAAGGAGGGCCGCTAACGAGGCAATAGAAGCACTTAAGGAAGACAAGTATACGCCTGCTGTTAAGGCGTCAAACGCCATATCGATCTTAGAAGAGGTGTCACAAGACCCTAATTGCCCCTTGCATAGTAGAACGAAGATATGGAACGCAGTTTCTATTTTGGAAACCGTAAGAGATGAGTAGCATTTCTCGAAGCCGACAGGCGAATCTTCCTTATTTATTAATTCCCTTCCTCTAAGGGAAGGGTCCGAGAAGGTTAGAGGTGGCATAAGTGAAAGAGAACGTGATCCAAGTAAGGGTTCGAGGGATATATTCGACTGCACTCTGTAAGCTTTTTCTAGATCATGGATTCACAATAACTCAAGCATCATCGGTTCTAGCTGAAAGATTAAACATTGAAAAGACCATGTACCCTCCAAACGTTGAAGTCTATGATACTAAGAACAGGCAAGGGGTCGTGGTAGTTGGAGAAAGGGAGCCGCTAGAAAAAACACTTAATGCCATTAGAGAAGAAGTAGAGGATGTGGTGACAAGGAGGCCAAGCGTTAACCTTAATGCAATATACATGGGTCGCATAATAAGGAAGTTTAACGGAAAAGCGATTGCAGATATTGGACACATGAGGATCATTGTAACTCCACCATTTGCAGATGAAGGAAAAGTACAACTCTTAAGAATATCTGAAGTGGATCCTAAACCTATTGCATCCGGGAAGATATCCATCGCTGGAAAGTACGTAGTTCTAACCACCAACAACCAAATTGGTGTAAGCAATAAGATTAAAAGCAAGGATGTAAGGAAGATCCTGTACCACTTTGGAGAAAAAATGAAGCCGGTAAACATGGGCATTATTTTCAGAACCGCAGCAGGAAGCGTCGACCTCGCCCTGGTCTCCGAAGAAATAGAAAAAATAAGTAAAGAAATGGAGGAAGTTATTAATATCTCAGCAAGTTTGGAGGAGCCAACCTTAGTTAGGGAAGGAGAGGCTGTTGTCGTCACCGAGTTCCCTGCAAGCGCCAAGAGAGCCCTCGATGACGTAAGAAAGAGCGTGGTTCCAACCGTTAAAGGACACCACTTTTACAAGGCTTCAGGGGATAACATAGCCTGTCTTGTTGACTTTGCAGAAGAGATTTTATCGAGGCATCCGGAGCTACACGGTGAAATCAGTAGCACTCTAGAAAGGAAGGTGCTAGAAAAGAACATTAGAAACGGAAACGAAGTTAAAATTGAGCATGTTAAACCTAATGGTAAAATAATTTACCTTTACGGGAGGGTTGCTCAAGCAAAACTTCCCCAAGGCGAGATAGTTATTAGGAGAACGTTTAGAGGTAAAGGTTACTATGATGGGTTAAACGTACCGAAGGATCCAGGAGACCATGGAGTTACAATAATAATGCCAGAAGAATGGTTCTTCAAAACAGAATACTATTCTAAGGATGGAACGTTTAAGGGAGCATTCTATAATATTAACACGCCCATAGAAGTCTACCCTCACAAAATACGTTACATAGACTTGGAGATAGATGTGGTGGAGTGGCCTGACGGAACGGTGAGAGTTATAGATCAAAGCACCTTAGAGGAGGCATATATTAAGGGATACATACCCAGAAAACTTAAGGAAAAAGCAGAAAAAGTGGCAGAAAGGATAATGAATGAAATAGTAAATCGGAGACGTATGGAAAAATAAAAAAATTTTTGAAGGGGTTGCTTCATGATAATTTTAGAGTGCGGGGGTGCCCGAGTCTGGTCAAAGCTATTCGAGAAGCGGCTTAAGGGGGCAGGCTCAGGACCTGCTGGCGTAGGCGCTTAGGCGGCGTATGCCTGCGTGGGTTCACTTCGGGCCCATAAATCCCATCCCCCGCACCAAATTGATATGAAATTCTAAAAAATTCTAAAAAAGAAGGCGTGTATTGTCTAAAACATTCCTCTAATTTTTCTTATTTTTAAGAAATTTAGAAATTTTTTTAAGAGTCGTACAGGAGATACTTTAGAGAGGGGTTCCTGATGAGGTTAGAGTACTTCAGGACGCTAATTGAGGTGGCGAGGCGAGGAGGATTTTTAAAGGCTGCTAGAGGACTTGGTGTAACGCAGGCTACTGTAAGTAATCACATAGCGGCTCTGGAGAAATTTTTCGGAGTTGAACTTTTCGATAGGACGAAGCGAACTGTTAGTCTAACTAAGGAAGGAGAGATCCTGCTGGAAAAAGCCAAAGAAATTCTGAGGATTGTGAATGAAGCCAAGGAGGAACTAAAAAAAGTAAGTGAGGAAGAAGAGGGGACCATAAGGGTAGCGGCAAGCACTATTCCAGGAGAACACGTCTTACCGGGATTAATAGCGCAGTTTAAGAGGGAACACCCAAAGGTAAGTTTTGAAGTAAAAATTATGGATACAGGCACTGCATTAGAAGCCTTACTCCAAGGTGAAGCAGACTTGGCTGCAGTGGGAAGTTTAATGGGAAGAAGTACTAGAGAATTAGACGCTCTTCCCATTGGAAAGGAAAAATTGATTTTCATCTGTCCTGTTGAACATGAGTTAACTAGAAAGGAGGTGGTGACCCTTGACGATTGCTTGGCGTTTCCGTTCGTTTTTAGAGGAGTTAACTCGGGAACGCGAGCAGAAGTGGAGAAAAAATTTAAAGAAATAGGGGCTCCAGTCGAGAAGGTTAACATTTCACTTGAAGTAGGTAGTACAGAGGCGGTTATGACGGCTGTGTCGGAGGGGTTAGGGATAAGCGTTGTTTCCGAGATTGCTGCAAGGAAGGCGGAGGCAGCAGGACTCATAAAAATCCTTAACGTCAAGGGATGGGATGCTGAACGTACGCTTTACCTTGTTAGAGATAAAAGCAAAAGGCCAACGCGAGGAGTTAAACTATTCTGGAATTTCTTGTCAAAATAGCAGGGGGGAGTTGATAGAGGTTACGATAGGAGGAGCCTTATTAGCAGGCGGGGGATTTCTGAAAACTTTTTCACAACCACAAAGCGTCCTTTCCCAGCTTTTGCAATCTTCTTACATGCTTCTAATCCATACTTGGCAATTTTTCCCTTACTTGGAGTTGCTATCACATGTAAGAGGGGGAACTTGGCAGCTACCAGTGTTGGGTCGCCTCCCACGTTCCACTCCCCGTCGGTTATTAGAATGCCCCACCGTTTCCCGCTGCGCTTCACCTTAGAAAGCTCCTTTAACCCCTTAGATAATCCATCGCTCATATTCGAGTAACCAAGAGCTTTTATGTCTAAGATCTCCTCCACCACTCTCCCAATATCCTTTCGTTCATTCATGGCTTTAAGTATGAATGCCCTCGTACTAAAACCTATCACAGCGTAATTTTCGCTTCGCATGTGGTAGGCCAGAACAGCCGTTGAAAGTGCAGCGTTAAATAGCTTCTCCTCGGTCATGCTCCCACTAGAGTCGAAAATAAGCACTCCAGATTTCGCCTGCGAACGCCTTTCCAATCCTACAATGTCTTCATAGGAAACATACCCTTTCTCCAAAAGAAAGTCTATTGTTGCTTCCTCATCAAACTCCATTAAGCCAGGGTAGTAAGGCACTTTTTTACGGAGAGGCCCCTTAAGGCCACGGCCACTAATCCTTAGGGAGGATTTAAGAATAGCCATTTTCGCAAGCCTTTTAAAAATGCGTTTATATTTTGGATTAAGGTTTCCCCGTAATAGCAAGTATATTTCAACTGGACTCTGCACTTCACCGTAGGAGATGCGTCTAGCAACGAGGAGTGCGGCATCGGGGCTAGAGAGAGCATCGGCCACGGCAACTTTGTTAACCCTTGACAGGCCCTTTATCGCAGTGAGGTTGCTGCATTTCAAAGCCAGCTCCGCAGCGTTTTTTATGGAAACGTAATCCATGTTCCTTGCTAAGTCAGTATACACGTAAAGGGGGGCTTCACCTAAGGAAATTTCTTCTAGGAGGAGGTCTAGACGTGAAGGAAGCGTTGCACGCGGAAGTTCATCGGAGGCGGCAGCCGCCCCCTCCCTTACATAAAACCCTCAAAACATTCATCAACTATTTCCTTTATGACTTCCTCAACTGTTTTGTCAACTCCGTCCTCTAGCTCAACACGTGTTCCAAGGGACATTATGGCGACTTGAGTCCAGAGTTCACGTATGTTAGTCTTAGACCCATCATAATGAGATATGAGACGCACCATGTCAATTGCTCCTCTAACCGATGCCCCCCTACGTAGGTCCTCGTGAATGCGCGTAGCCCTAACTATTTTCACAGCTAAGCTAATCTTCTCTGGATCAGAACATCCTGACTTAAGGGCTACGATCTTTCTCTCTTCCTCCTCGCTTTGATAATCGAGGCGTATCCAGCAAAACCTGTCTCTCAAAGCTTCTCCTAGAGCCGTTACTCCTACATGTTCAAGAGGATTTTGCGTGGCAATGATGAAGAAGCCGGGCTTAGCTACGATCTCGCCTATTTTAGGAATCCCCAGTCTACCTTCGTCCATAACCGGTAAAAGCACATTCTGAGTTGATTCGCTTAATCTATTTATCTCGTTTATGAATAAAATTCCCCCTTCAAGCATTGCAAGTGTGAGAGGGCCCGGAACAAAAGCATCCTTCGTATAGCCGTACTTTAGAACGGCAGGAGGATCAAACCACCCAGTTAGTTTTGCCTCTGTGTAGCGTTCGTCACCATCTACGCGGAAAATCGGCTGGTTAAAGTATTTTGCAATGGCATCCGCTAGGGTGGTCTTACCGACACCAACCTCCCCCTCTATTAGCAGGTGGCGCTCCGCTAACTTCGCAGCTAAAGCTTTCTTTAACTCCTCTAACCTGCCGACGATGTTGAAACGAGACTGTATCTCGCGAGCCATTTCATCTATGGACTTCATGGAAGACCCCCGTTTAACACATTTTGCAAGATGCTTTTCAACGTTTGCCTAACGCAATCAGAAGGAGGTTATGCTAAGTCGGCTATATCAACGCCGCACTCGCTTATCCTATCCAACATATCAACTACAGTACTCACTGGAAGCGAAATCTTTACAGGTTGCCCCACGAGGGTCTTATAGGCTTCTTCAACAGCCTGATCTCTCTTAGGCTTCATATTAATAGTCTTCGCAGCGAGCACGCTATCCTTTCTGACAAGTGCCTCGATAGCATTAGAGTGCATTTCATGTGCTATACGATTTATACGGGTGATGCTATCTAAAACGCTTTCAGGTATGTCAACATCTAAAAGCAGTCTGGTTTGCTCTGCTATTTTAACGGCGTAATCAGCCATAGTCTCTATGCTCTTGACAGCAACCCGGTAGTCTAAGCATTCTATAGGGGTAACACCAATCTTCTCGGCTAAACGAGGATCCACTATTGCAGAACGAAGCTGGCGTACAATTAAGAAGTATAACCTGTCAACGTCTTCATCCCGAACCACCACATTTTCAGCAAGGCTAAGATCCTTATCTTTGACCGCTGCCACAGCGTCATCCTGCATCTTCGCCGCTATAAGATACGTCCGTTTTATTGTACGTCTCAGCGGAACAGCAGACGGTGAAAGAAGACATTGCAAGGTGATCTCTTTAGCGCTTTCCTCAACTATTTCAACACCTACAAGCTGCTGCAAGGACCGCTTAATAGCGTCCCTTTGATCGGGAGTAATACCCGTTTTCGACCTGATCCTTATTATATCATATCCGTAAAGGAAGTTGGCTGTTATTTCCCTCGTGAAGTTTTCACCTACATCTATGATAGCCGTTTTAAGCTCTTCCTTCTCAGAATAGCGAGGGTCCACTATAAGAGAGCCGTCACCACGCTCTATAATGGCTACAAGGTCGCCCTGCTTCAAACCCAAACGCTTAATCCAGTTCTTAGGAAGACTAAGCAAGTACGTACTACCACCTGTTTTTTGAAGTTTTCGAATTTCTATTTTCGACATAAAATAACCTCCTTTTTTTAGGATCATGAAAGCAACCTAAATATCAGAAGGATAATGATTATAGACAATATATATTTTTTATGTATGACAAAAAACACGGTGTTTTCTCGGAACATATTGAAAAAAGAAAATTATTAAGAAGAAAACACCTAATTTCTTAACCTTTACTTGGAAATCGCCAAATCAATAAATTAGTAGGAAGTAAAAAGTAGCCAAGAGATACTTGTCAGTGAACTAGTTACGAAGAAGGAAATGCCTCTATAACACGTAAAAACTTAAAGATGAGGAAGAGTATAGGAACTTGAGGCGGGAACTTGACAGAAGTAGCCTACACCGCGAAGAAGACAATTAAAGACATTTTAGCAGCAGGGGTGCAGCTCACTCCAGAAGCACTGAAAATAATTCTTTCGTTAAAAAACCCCGCCGTGGTATTAGAAATAGTGGAGGAGGCAAAAAAAGCTAGTGAGGCAGTTGTCCTAACAAGGAGAGACGTGGAGGAAATAATCAGGAATAAAAAAAGTAGTGTTGAAGGCTTTAATGTGCAAGTAGGCAGGAAGGAGAGGGGGGGCGTTGCATCCCCGGTGATCCAAAGCGTCCTTGAGTCAGAACCAAACATTACTGCTAAAGACGTAGAGGAGGACTTTCAAGTCATCTTAGATCCCACATCTAGGATAGGGTCGAACGGAACCTTAGACGATTTCATAAAGTATTTTAGAGATAGGTATATGCGCCTTTCAAACATTTTCTTAAGAAGGGGAGACATAAAAAGGTTCTACAAAATATCAGAAATAGACGGAATTAAAGAGGGGCAAATAATAGGGATGGTAAGGGAAATTTCAAAGACGCGCAGCGGAGCAGTAATCTTAGAGTTAGAAGATTTAGAAGCATCCATCAAAGTGATGATTCCAGAAGATATTGCCGGTAAAGCCAGAAACCTGATGCTGGACCAAGTGGTCTGCATAGAGGGAAAAAGTAATGGAAACCTATTCATAGCGAATAACATTCTCTGGCCTGACGTGCCCTTTAACCATAAACCAAGGAGGGCAGAAGACCCTGTGCTGGCAGTTTTCATATCGGACACACACGTTGGAAGCAGAGAATTTCTGGAAAAACCATTCAGAAAGTTCCTAGAGTGGCTGCAAGGAGACAGAGGCGATGAAAAAACAAGAGAACTAGCCAAACGAGTTAAATACCTAATTATAGCAGGAGACATTGTCGACGGAGTCGGAGTATATCCTGGACAGGAGGAAGACCTCATCATCGACGAACTCTACACTCAGTACGAAGCCACAGCCAGGTATCTTGAAGATGTACCAGACTACATAAAAATAATAGCAATACCAGGAGGGCATGATGCAACAAGGCAAGCACTCCCCCAGCCGGCAATACCCAAAGAGTATGGTGAACCCCTATACGAGATAGGAGTAGAAATACTCGGAAACCCGGCGCACTTCAGGATCCATGGAGTAGAAGTCTTGGCTTTTCACGGAGATTCCTTAAACGACGTCCTAATAGCACTCTCAATAGAGCAGAGCCAACCCCAGAAAGCAATGGTAGAACTTCTCAGAGGAAGGCACCTAGCTCCAATCTACGGATCAACGCCAATAGCACCCGAACCAGTAGACTTCTTAGTAATAGAAAAAATCCCCGACATACTTCACTGCGGGCACCTCCATGTTAACGGACAGGAAAACTACAGGGGAATAACGGTAATAAACTCAGGGACGTTCCAAGCACAAACGAGCTACCAGAAATCCATGGGGTTAACGCCGACGCCGGGTAAGCCATACATTGTAAACTTGCAAAACTTAAAAGTAACCCAGTTAGAGTTCGCCTAGAAGCGTAACCCATCATCTAGGGCAAGTTTCCTTATCATAGGATCCTCGTCCAGAACATCTCTAATTTGGCTTACAGGAACGTTAATCTTCACCTCCTTCGACAGGCCGTGCCGTCCCCTGCTCTTAAGATGGGCTGAAACCACACCAAGCATGTCAAGCTCGTTTATAAGCCCACTAATCCTCCTCTGGGTTAACGGCTCAACATGAAGATACCTGCAAACATCCAAATAGTAATTGTAAATGTCCCCCGTCCTAGCGCGCCCTTTCCCCTGCTTAGTTAAGGCAAAAATGGTGTAAAGAACCAGCTTAGAATGCATGGGCAGCGTCCTCAAAGCCTCCGTCACATGGTCACGCTCAATCACTCGCTGGGCAGCTCTAACATGATCCTCCGTAACCTTCTCCGCTCCTTCACGCTCAGCAAGCTCCCCTGCAACCCTCAACAAGTCTAACGCCCGACGGGCGTCGCCATGCTCCTTAGCAGCTATAGCAGCGCAAAGATTTATAACGCCATCCTCCAAGACTCTATCCCTGAAAGCCAGGCGGGCACGTTGCCAAAGAATGTCCTTAAGCTCAGATGCAGTATATGGAGGGAAAACCAGCTCTTCTTCTCCTAGGCTACTCAGCACCCTAGGATCAAGACTATCCTTAAACGTCAAGTCGTTAGTAATACCTATTATGCTAACACGTGCTTGCTTAAGCACGGTATGATTCATCCTAGTAAGGTCGTAGAGCACGTTGCTGCCATCCCTCTCAACCAACCGCTCAACCTCGTCGAGAACTATAAACATTAACACGTCCCTGCTGTCAAGAGCACCCTTAAACCTGCTGTAAACTTCATCGGTGGGCAACCCAGTAAACGGAACCTCAACCCCCAGATACGAGCAAAGCCTAGCCAAAACACGGTAATTAGTATTAACGATCCTACAGTTAAGGTAAGCAGGCACGGGCTCCGGCACCCCAAGTTCACGGCACTTCATAACTAAATGCTTAAGAACATACCTCACGACGGCAGTTTTACCCGTACCCGTCTTCCCATAAATAAAAACGTTCGAAGGCGTACCTCCCTTAAGCGCAGACGCCAAAATGAGACCTACCTTCTCGATTTGCTCATCCCTATGAGGTAACTTGTCAGGAACATACGTGTGGCTCAAGACATCACGATTCTTGAAAATCTTGGTCGAAAGGAACCTCTCAAAAACAGCCTCAAGGGAACGGTCACTCAACTCAACCACCACCCTCCCTTAGCTCCAGTGGAAACAGAGGTACATAAGCGTTACGGACGGGCAAATATATCCATTAGTATTACAGCGAGAACATGGACCAGAGCGCAGCTACGGGAGAAGTTGAAGAAGCTCGCTAAACCTAGAGGTCTTAAACCGGGAGCTATCCTTAACCCGGTAATAATACTGTTTCTTCGTCCCCCTACGCTCCAAGCAACCCTCACCACTATAAAGCCTCGCCAAATAAGTGGAGATAACACTCAGAGAAGTATCCCCAAAAACCCGGGTGAACTGCTCATAAACATCATTAGAAGTAAACCACCCATACTGGAAGTACTTCAGCAAAATGAGCTCAACCTTATCCTTCATCGACAGATTGTCAGGGTCAGGATACAATTCAAGCTCAGAACCACCCTCTAACACCTTACCCTCAGACAGCTTCTCAGAAAGCTCCTCAACCAAGGACGCCGCCAGCTGGGGGGAAACGTCGCCTTCAAGAGTCAGAACAGCCTTCCTATTACGTTCAGTATCGACTATCTCGATCTTGTAGCGTTTCGCCCCCAACTGGCACACCATCCACTGGAAATCAAGGTGAGTTAGATCTTCTATTTGGCAGTATATATGTTTATCTATTACTCCGAGAACGTGAAGCAAGAAAGGCAGGCAGAGAAGCGAACCACCAGCAAACCTAAGACAAAATGCAACACCCGTCAGCAACAACTCAAGACCCAAAACAACTCAAAGGCCTCCCAAAACAACCCAAACACTCAGAAAGTTAACGCAGACCCCTTAAAAGAGAAAAAAAGAGAAAAAGACTGCCAAATGGAAGCAAGAAAACTATACTGCAAATGTAACATGAAACTGTGAACTTGTTAACCTAATAACGTGCCTATCCAGCAAAGAAATAAAAGGAAAATAAAAGGTCTTATTTATGAAAAGAGGAAAATAAAAACATGTTAACAATAAAATAGGTTAAAAAATGGAAGTTTGACGAAAAAGAATAATTTTCTCCATTGATATTAAGAATAGACGTTAACAGAACGTGTTAACAACGGAAAGCAAGGAAAAGATCATCCAGATTTTACCTCCACTTGAAGCAAAGGGGTTACATTTTAACTAGGAAAATCACCTTATAAACGGCAAAGAACTAGTGTTTTTTTGGGGGAAGGCGTTCTTCACATGATGTTAACGTGTTAACATGTCGAGATGATTTTGAAAACACAAGTATACTTTAAAGAGAAAGTGGAAAGGGAACGGATGGTGAAAACATTGAGAATATACGTTTACGACGTTAGGCCTGGAATGGCTAATGACCCTCGAAGGGTGAAGTTTTCTAAGGAGCTCTTCGGGTACAGCTATAAGTGGAGAAAAGGGAAGGACAAGAGAACCGTGATGAAGTATAAGTCAGGTCTTATAGATCTAGACGGGTGTGAAAGAGCAGGGGATAGCGCTATACTGGTTCCCGATGAGCATGTTAAAGAGTTTAATAGTTTATTTAGAAAGTATAATGACGTGATTAGGTGTCGAGTTTTCGTAGTTGAGAGGGAGGAAGTGATTTATTAGAACTTGTGTTCTAATTTCCAGTATCAATGAAAGGCAAGCAACTCAAACACCCCTCTATTTCAACTGGAAGAAGTAAACTCCTTTAGGAGTATAAATAATAAACTTTTAGAATAAAACTCCTTCCCCAATAATAAATGGAGGAAGAATTATATAAATTTTTGCTGTAAAAGATTACACTACGTTTTTTCTTTTACAAACTCCCATATTTTTTCCAGTTGAAATGAGGGGGTCTTCGTTAGAACTGTGAATTCGCTTCTTGATGTCCGATATCAATGTCAGATGTCGCTATTCTAACATGATTTCAGGTAAAGGTTTATAGGTCTCTCCCTAGATATTCTAATTTGACAGGTGGTTGGAGTGAGTGAAATTGATGAACTCGCAAAGGCCCTTGTAGAGGGCAATCATAAAAGGGCTCTTAGTGTAATTAGGGCTGTCTTGGAGGAGTCTAAGTTTAAGGATGAATGGGTTAAGCTCGCCTGGCGTGGATGGCTAGTGGGGCTTGAAAAGTTTAATTCTCTTTCTTTGATTGTTAGGTTATTGAATGGTGTTTCACCTGAGGATGTTAAGCGTTACATTAGTTACTTCGAATCTCTGTCTCGTACTGTTGCTGGAAACGTTCCTTCTAAAGTTGGCTTTGCTAAAGGCTACTTGAAGGTTTGGATCAACCTTTTGAACTCTTATGTTTCTTTTAAGCGTGATAAGTCGTCTTAGAACATATGTTCTAAAGACTGTCTCTTACATGGAATATTGTTTTGGGAATGCGGAGGTATGCTGCCTGTATTTCTTATATTTATCCTTTTCTCCTTCGTGGGTTTTTCCTTTCCTCTCTTTCAGGGTATACTTTTTTGTAAACCTTCCTTTCTTGCTGCTTTCTTCCCTTGGGTTTCTTGATGTTTTTGCTGGATCCTCCTTCCTCTGCTTATGGCCACGTGCTGCCTGGTTGGTGTTGTCCTCGTGTTACATGTATATTACAATGCTTTTTCTTTTGGCTTTCTGTTTCTGATTTTTGAGTTTGATTTCAGGTATCTGGTATCTGTGTTGGGTATCCGTGTTAGATATCGTTTGCTGATATCGTTAGGAGGTGGTTGGGGTGGAGAATGTTGGTGCGGTGGGTCGACTTTACCCTTCTGTGGCCGAGGTGCGTAACTCATACTATGCTCTTTTTGGATGGCGTTGGAATCCGTTTTCTAGTGTTCGGCTGAGTGACCCTGAGCTTTTCGTGGCGCCTTACGATGTTGTGCTGGAGATCGATGACTACATTAAGGCTAGGGAGCGGCATATTTTGATAACTAGCAAGTCTCCTGGAATGGGTAAGACTACTCTTTTGGAGTTGATTTATGGTGACCTTCTGGAGCTTTCTAGGCGAGGTGACCCTGAGTACATGTTTTTCCCTGTTATGGTGAGTCAGAGTAAGCTTTACGTTAGGCAGATGGCTGAGGTTTTGGCTAGGAAGCTGAGGGTTCCTTACCCGCGTTCAGCCAATGCGGAGGACATTTACACCTTGATAAAGTATGACATTATGCTTCGTTACCTTTTGAGCAGGCATTTGACTTTGATTTTCATAGATGACTTTGGGGAGAATGATGTTGAGGTTTTCATTAAGGTTAAGGAAGTTGGGGATTTGACGTTGAAGGATGCTAAAAGGTTTGTTTTGGAGGAAGAGGACGAGTTTAAACGTTTCCTTAAGCTTAAAGGCTTGAAGCTTAGCGGCGAGGAACTGGCTAAGGTGAGGCGGATTGCTGAGGAGGGTGACGAAGACCAGATGATTTGCATGCTTATTTTGACCGGCACTAAGACTCATGTTATTGGCCTGAGGGAAGGGGTCCCTCACTTGTATGACCGGTGCTGGGAGGTGGAGCTTGAACCGCTGAGCGATGAGGGTGTTCGGGAGTTCATTGGTAGGCGGCTTTATTGGGCAAGTGGCAGGCTTAAGGAGTTCGACGAGTCTAATTTTGAAATTTACCCTTTCAAGGATGATGCTGTGCCTCTCCTGAGACGCAAGTCTAAGGGTGTTGGGCGAAGCCTCCGATTACTTTGTAATCAAGCGGTCTTCGTAGCTGCAAACCGTTTCAAGGATGGTGGAAGCCCGGAGATTGGGCGGGGTATTGTGGAGGTACTTCCGGATATTGAGGACGTTTCGGAGTAATTTGAAATCGACATCTGATATCGAAATCTTGTGTTAAATGCTGGTGAGAGGATGACGCGGCTGGTTAACATAGCAAAGAAGGTTAGGGAGCAAGAGCGTTCTAAGAATGATTTCTCCTCTCCTACTTCCTCCCTCTCTTCCTCTGAAGGCTTCAGAGTTGCGGCTGCCCCCTCTCTAAGCCATGAGGCCTCCTCTCTTCCCTCAGATTCCTCTCAGGATGCGGGTTTTACTCCTATTCAAACTCCGGTTCGCATCGTGGAAAAGATTGTTTATGTTAGAAAGGATCCGAAGACGCGGCTGGATCAGAACTTTAATGTTCGAATGCCTGGCAGCTTTCTCCTGCTTTTGAAGAGGCGGTTTGGTGAGAGAGGTGCTACTGTTTTCTGTAGGCTTGCAATTTTAGAGAAAATGAGGGGTGTTTTTGATGAATCCGAGTTGAAGGACATCGGTTTCTTTCAGCTTTTAGAGGAGCAGTATGCGTTGTTCGAGAAGGCTAAGAGTAGGAGAGGTTGATGTTGAGGTGTCCGGAAGTCGAGTTGGACGGCATTAAAAGTGCATTGCAAAGCGTTTTTAGTGACCCTGTGGTGTCGCGGCTGCTTGCATCATCTAACCTGACCAAGATTCAGTTTGAAACGTTAATGATACATTTCTTGCTTGACGAGAATGTTGGTAGGCGGGTACGCTACTCTCTTAAGGGGCTTATGAGGTCTTCTAGGTTTCCTAGAGGTGGGCGGAAGCCGAAGTTTTCTCGGGGTGTCAGTAAGGGGGCTTTTAGGCGTGTGCTGGGTCAGGCTTGCAGGAACGTTATCAAGTCGATTTACACGCTTGTTCTTTTAGGCTACGTGGGTCTTCTCGATACGCCGAACCTGTTTCCATACCTTGAACTTTCGAACATAGTTTCCAGTTACCGTGAGCAGTTGGAGCGTGGAGACTTGCCTTTACACTTGAGGAAGTTGGAGGAAAGTTTGGTTAAAATGATTGAGCAGTACGCGGAGCCTTTCAGACTGGTGAGCGCCATCTAGCTTTCCATTGTTTTGCATGCTGCTACTATGGCTTGTCCTATGCTTACTCCTGCGTCTCCTGGTGGTATTTCTGAGTGTTGAAGGAAAACTAGGTTGTTTTCCTCGACGTAACGTTTAATTGTTTTCGTTATGGCTTCATTGTATGCTACGCCTCCCGTGAACCCTACGTACTTCACCCCTCTTTCTTGAGCTGCTTCTACGGCCATTTGCGCTAGTCCTAACGCTACTGCATGCTGGGCTGACGCAGCTAAGTCTTCAACCTTATGGCTTCCTTTAGCGTTCAGGACTTCTAATAGTATCTGTGTAGTATCTAAAACCTGTCTTCCATTCATTACGTATACTTCGGGTTTTATCTTGAGGGCTGGCTTCCCTCTTGTGGCTGCTGCCTCCAGCCTCATCGCTGGCTCTCCCTGATACGTTTTTTCCATGCATATCTTTAGGAGGGCTGCTACGGCGTCTAAAACCCGTCCAGTACTTGTCGTCAGGGGTGCTCTTCCACTCCTGAGCGTTTTTAAGATTAGTTCTACCTCTGTTTCCCCATACTTGAACCCTTCGATGTACTCTGACGTCAACATGTTTCTTAACTCATCTTCTGAGAGTGCTCGACTGAGAATTGCCGCCATCATCCTAGCCGGGTACTTGACTGCTAGGTCTCCTCCTGGCATGAGCTGTGGCGCTAAGTGTCCAAGTCTTTCAATTGAATTATAGTCTACCAGCAGAACTTCCCCCCCCCAAACTGTTCCATCGGTACCATAGCCTACACCATCGCCTGCGATACATATTATCTGTTCATGCACTTTGTTTTCAGCCATTAGGGCTGCTGCATGGGCGTGGTGATGCTGAACTTTTATGACGGGAACCCTCCATTTTTCACCGTATTCTTCCGCTATCCTCGTGGTTATGAACTGAGGGTGAAGGTCGCATGCTACGGCTTCCGGCTTCACATTAAATATTTTCAATAGATGATTGATGGTGTTTTCATGGAACTCTACTACGTCGAGGTCTCCTGAGATGTCCCCTATGTGTTGGCTGGCGAAGCACCTGTTCCCTTTCATGACTGTTACTGTTACCGATAGCTCCGGACCTACCGCTAGAATTCCTTTCCCCTTGTATGGGATCTCCGTATCTATGGGTTCTGGGACATATCCTCTTGACCTGCGTATTATCTTGGTTTTTCCGTCGACGAATCTTACTACGGAGTCGTCGCACCTTTGATATATTCCTCGGTTGTGGATTAAGAGGTAGTCTGCCAGCCGGGTTAAATGTGAGAAAATTTCTTTGTTGCTTGCAGCTATCGGCTTCCCTGAAACGTTTCCACTTGTCATGATGACTGCAGGGTCCGATATTTGGCGTAAAAGCAGAATGTGGATACCTGAGTATGGCAGCATTACGCCTATGTTGTGCAGCCCGGGGCTGATCCACTTTGAGAGGGGGAACTCGTCCCTTTTCTTGAGGAGAACTATGGGTCTCCTGAAAGATGTTAAAAGCTTCTCCTCCTCTTTGGTGACTTCTGCGTACTCCTTAACTTTCTCAATGTTAGGAGACATGACCGCGAAGGGCTTATACCTCCTATCTCTTTTCCTTTGTCGTAGCCTTAAGATGCAGTCGTCATCTGTGGTGAGGGCTGCTAGGTGGCTTCCGCCAATACCCTTTATCGCCACTATGAATCCTTCATTTATCAGTTTGGCTGCTTCTGCTATTGGGTCCTTACACTCTATGATTTCCCCATTTACATTATGAATGCTCATCGTAGG
>JAPDJY010000030.1:0-163605 GCA_029258835.1 Thermoproteota archaeon
CGAAGGCCCCATTGGGCAAGTTTTTTCAAAAAGATCCTTTCGTGATCATAACTTCATCCTAGGAGGAGGCACGAATACCACTGAATGAAAATCATTCAGCATGTGAATGATTTTCATTCAGCGAGACAGCCTCCACGTAAGACACTAGAAAGCATTCCTGGAGTAAAGCTTGTAGAACTTGAGGACAGCCGGGAGCTTTCACCTTGCTGCGGTGGTCCAGTGAGGATTCCATATTCTTGGATAAGAGACGAGCTTTCGTCTAAGATAATTCGGCTAGCCGCTGAGGTGGGCGCAGAATACGTGGCAACGGCATGCCCCACCTGTTTCCATAATCTTTACTCTGCATCCATGCTTTCAGAATACAATGTTAAGGCTGTAATGGTCGACGAGTTAGTTAGCTTTGCTGCCGGAGTAACAAGTAAGATCCCCCTATATGAGCCTTAATATGCGCCTTAACATGGAGAGACGTTGGCGAAAGTGGTGTTGCAATGACGCTGCTTAATTAACGCTACGCTTATATATTCCCTGAGTTTGGAGAGTCCTGTCGATGCTTCCCGAAAAACTTTGAGTGAAGGTGTGCATATGGGAAAGACGCTCGCTGAAAAAATACTTAGCCTCGCCTCCAACAGCGACGTGTATAAAGGAGACATAGTGGTAGTCGAAGTAGACTTCGCTATGGCACAGGATGGAACGGCTCCCCTAACTATTGAAGCGCTTGAAAGGATGGGCGTTGAAAAGGTTTGGAACCCAGAAAAGATAGTGTTGGTTATAGACCATAACGCTCCAAGCCCAAATGAAGGCGTGTCAAGGATCCATAAGTTAATGAGGGAGTGGGCTGTCAGCCAGGGTGTAACGCTTTACGACGTTGGCGAAGGCGTTTGCCATCAATTAATGGTTGAACGTGGACATGTAAAGCCAGGAAGTGTTGTGCTTGGGGCAGACAGCCATACGTGCACGTACGGTGCACTAGGAGCTCTTGCAACAGGCATCGGCTCGACCGAGATGGCCGCAGTGTTTGCATGTGGACAGCTTTGGCTGCGGGTTCCGGAATCGCTTCTTATAAGCGTTGATGGAAAGCTTCCAAAAAGCGTATACGCAAAGGACCTTGCCTTAACAGTCATCGGCAAGATCGGAGCTGATGGAGCAACTTACATGGCTGTGGAGTACACTGGGGAAGCCATAAGCGAGCTAAGCGTGGAAGGAAGATTAACCCTTTGCAATATGGCGGTGGAGATGGGAGGTAAAACGGGGTTAATCGCTCCTGACGAGAAAGTTGTAGCTTTCCTTAACGAGTGTGGAGTACCTCAGAACTATCCCCTATTAAAAAGCGATGAAGATGCCGAGTTTAGCGCTAAGCTCGAATTGGATGCCAGCGACGTGGTGCCCGTCGTTGCGTGCCCTCACTCCGTCGATAACGTTAAGCCGGTATCAGACGTGGCGGGGGTGCCCGTGGATCAAGTTTTCATCGGAACCTGCACGAATGGGAGGATAGAGGACTTAAGAGTGGCTGGAAGAGTAATGAAGGGTAGAAAGGTTAGGGCGAGAACGATAATTGTTCCCGCCTCTAGGAACGTGTATCTTAAGGCTTTAAGGGAAGGCTTAATCGAAATATTTACCGAGGCAGGTGCAACCGTCTGCAACCCTGGATGCGGGCCGTGCGTCGGAACCCATCAGGGGATCCCCTCACCAGGAGATGTTGTGGTCTCAACAGCTAACAGAAACTTTAAAGGAAGAATGGGGTGTGATGAAGCTGAAATATACCTTGCTTCGCCTCACACGGCAGCTCTCGCCGCAGTGACCGGCGAGATAAGAGATCCGCGGGAGGATGCATCATGATCAAAGGTAGGGTTTGGAAGTTCCCCGACAACGTGAACACTGACTATATAATACCCGGCATGTGACCGCTCTAGGCGGCGCCCGGAAAGTATAAGTTTAAGACGTTGAACATGGACGAATTAGCTAAACATGCCATGGAAGGCATCGACCCGGATTTTTCCAAGAAAGTCCAGAAAGGTGATATAATCGTCGCTGGGAAAAACTTTGGCTGCGGGTCGAGCAGGGAGCAAGCCCCCCTAGTTCTTAAGCATGCAGGAGTTTCCTTGGTCATTGCGGAAAGCTTTGCACGTATATTTTACCGTAACGCCTTCAACATAGGCCTCCCCCTTTTAATATGTAAAGAAGCCGTTGAGAATGTAGATGGAGGGGACATTTTAGAAGTCGACCTAACCACGGGGCGCATCACCAACTTAAGCAAGGGTAAAGAGTTTTATGCAAACCCGATCCCCGACTTCTTAATGGAGATCGTTAAGGAAGGCGGCCTCTCAGAATACTACAAAAAGCATGGGCGGTTTCCATGGCAAAAGTAGGCTATATTGAAGGCGACGGAATAGGACATGAAATCGTACCAGCAGCTATAAGAATTCTTAAAGAGGTAGCTCCACAGATAGAATTTATCCCGATTGAGGCCGGCTACGACTACATGAAAAGAACCGGCGCAAATGTTCTCATACCTCCAGACTCGATCGAGGTTGCCGCATCATGCGACGCATTACTTAAAGGACCGACTACTACGCCGCCAGGACCAGGAATTCCGAAGGGCGTCGCCGTCGTTTTAAGGCAAGCATTAGACCTGTACGTGAACTTACGTCCCTTTCAGTACCCTAATAGGATGGACTTGATAATCGTAAGGGAAAACACTGAAGGTCTCTATAAGGGAATTGAGCACAGACTTACACCCAATGTTGCAATAGGTGTCAGGGTGATCACTAAGTTCAACTCTCAAAGGATCGCAGAGTATGCATACCGGATGGCAAGCCAGAAGAAAAGGAAAAAGATAACGATAGTTCACAAGGCAAACGTTATGAAGGAAACCTGTGGCCTCTTTAGGGAAACGTGCCTAAGCGTTGCGTCAAAACACCCTAAACTGGAAACTGAGGAGATGCATGTGGACACCGCAGCCATGAACCTTGTCCTAAACCCCAAACGCTTCGATGTAATACTTACAACCAATATGTTCGGGGACATACTTTCAGACCTATGCGCTGGAATCGTTGGAAGCATAGGGCTCTGCCCGTCAGCCAACATAGGCGATAAACATGCAATGTTTGAAGCCATTCACGGTAGTGCACCAGACATTGCAGGAAAAGGAATAGCGAATCCTACTGGGATAATCCTCGCCGCAGCCCTTATGTTAGATTATTTAGGTTACGTGAACGAGGCGGAAATGCTACGTAAGGCAACTCTGAATGTAGTAAATGAAGGTGTAAAGGTCACGCCAGACCTAGGCGGAACCGCGTCAACAGAAGAAATGACGGGAGAAATACTGAAGAAATTACGTGAAATCCTTTCGCAACGATAAAGATGCAGTTAATAATGAATGATGTTGGTGCGGCCGCCGGGATGTTCGCCAGCTCAAACCTCGCTGGCTTCGAACCCGGGTCTCAGGCTTGGAGGGCCTGGATCCTATTCCAGCCCAGAACTGGCGTCCAGACTAGACTACGGCCGCCGCACCTTTAAGCTGTCATCATTTTCTCAACACTTATTTTTATTGTTTTTGCTTTGCCTCCCCTCGAAGGGGGCTTGAACTAGAAAAGCATTACACGCTGCTCGAGGATCAGCTTCGTTATGTTTGTCACATTCAATATTTCTTCCTCAGCTATCGCTCTTGCTTCTTCTCTTATGTTGTTCCATGATGCTGTTCCGTCAACTACCAGCTGGAGGTTAACTAATGGAGGGTCATCTATTCTTCTTCCTATTTGGCCTAAAACGTAAACGTAGGCCTCCTGCACATAATCGACTTCTACTGCTATTCTGTTTGCTATTGCGTTAGCTAACACGTTATATATTTTCCCGATGTGGCTGTGCGGGTTTTTACCGGCGGTTGCCTCCATACTCATGGGTCTGTTAGGCGTTATTAAGCCATTACATCTATTTCCTCTCCCAACCTGTCCGTCGTCTCCGCTTTCCGCCGATGTTCCTGTTAACGTAAGATAGTAAATGCCTTTCTCGTAGTTGTCTCCCATGTTGACTTTCACCTCTACGTCCTTACTTGTAAGGGTTAACGCCAAGTCGCATAGTTCATCCTCTAACTGTTCTTTGACGCTTACGTAATGTTCCTTGTCCGGTGTGAGAGATGCCACTATAGCAGCTGCAACGGTGAGAGTGATCTTATTCCTCTCTCTAAATCCCATTATTTTTACATCCTCACCGACTTCTGGTAGCTTCCTCTTAAACGCGTCTGAATTGAGAAGCTTCTCTCCTTCTAAAACAAGTCTCTCAGTTTCTGTGAGCGGGGCAAACCCGACGCCTAGGCTAGTATCATTTGAAAGAGGAACAACCCCGTTTTTCGTTTTTCCCTTCTCGTCGACTATTCTCCGTAAGTCTGTGGATCCTAAGCGCAACACGGGCTTGATAACTAAGTGCTTGTTTACGTCTAGGAATCTAAGACGGCGGTTAAATTCTTCCTTAACAGTTTCTATAGCGATCTCCTCAGCCGGTATCCTTCTTACACCTTCTCTCGCAGACACTTCGGTTGTCACCCTTCCTGCAATAAAAAACATTATTGGTTCCAGTATTTCTCCTCCACCAAAGTCAACCTTCGCCCTCCCACCAACTAGAAGCGCTTTGTCTACGTTATAGTGGAGTATTCTGCCAAATTCTTCTTGGTAGTACTTTGCAAGCTTCACACTTACTGCTTCAGCAGCATAATCACATAAGCTATCAGGATGCCCGACTCCCTTCCTTTCGACTATTTCTACCTCCAACCCTTCAACAGGCTGATTATAGAGCCTACTAACTTTAATGTTTACCATTGTATTTTTCCTCTCCGTCAACTCTCACTAAAAACATGTTTTCCCTCAAGTAGTTCTTAGATCAAAATCTTCTAGTTGGAATTTAACTTTAACTTTTGATGTCTCTTAGGCGAGTCTCGGCCTTCTCTCGGTAAATGTACACTTCTCTCCTTTAATTTACAAGGAAATATAAAACACGTTGCCTGTGCGAATAGTAATTTTTAAATATAATTGTCGTTCGTTTAATGTATCGCTTTCCGACATATTCGTTGAGATGATATTATGGCCTTTAAGCACTATGTGAAGGCAATAGTTATTGCTGTAATTTTTTCCTTAATCGTTTACTTGTGTGCTTTTCATAGCAGTCCTGTTTATGCTCAGCCTGTAAGACATACTTATTGCTTTCCTGACGCTGATGGGAGTAGGGTCGACTTTAATGTAACACTAGACACTGGCATTCTCATTGAAGGGGGTATTAGTTTTTGGTCCTTAACCATAACTGCTTCTACTAACGATTTTACTATGGTTAAAGGCATTATTCTGAGGGGGGTTGAAAACGGAACAAAGATTTCTAGGGGGGTGCTTCTCCCCGTTTCTAACGCTTTTTCATCAGACGTTCTCTTTAACATTACACCTTTAGGTATAATGCCTCTTTATCTTTCCGAAACGTTGATTATCTGGCAAGATGTCGCTGGCTTTCCTAATTCTTTCTCATTCGACTTAGTTGTAACGGTTGAATACGTGAATGGAACTATGAAGGATGTTCATCTTAAGTCGGATAGTGCGGTGCTAACTTTTATTTTGCCCAACCCTAGTAAGAGCCCCCCAGAAGCCATTAACTTTATGGCTACCTGCTACCTTTCCGCCTTTCTGCTTCCCTTAACCGTTGCCGTTATTAACATGCTTGTTAAGAGAAGCTTCAGGAGGGTAAAAGTTGGGTAGTGCCAGCGGGAGACTCAAGACAGTGCTGGGACTCATTGTGGTTTTAACTACTGTGACTTCTCTCTGCATGTGGGTTTACTTTTCACCCCAATCCCCCCCTACCTTCCCCAACACTCCTTTCATACTTTCATATTTAAAGGAGCAATATACTGTTTGCGATAATGGAACTGCCAAGCTTAGCTCGACTTCACTCGTAACAGTATGGTTTGCCTCTTACAGGAACGCTAGCTCCGTCGTCCTCCTCGTAAGAGACGGGTTAAGTGTTCCTCAACGAGTTGAGGTGAACCTGTTTACAAGGGAAACGAACGTTTCTAAAGGTGGTTTAAAGTGGTGGATCTATCCATCACCTCCTCTAGGATCCATGGTTGATATTGGTGGAAACCCTCACGTGGCGGTCAGTAAGAGTGAGGAATCAGTTCAACAACTTGTAAGGGACACCGTTATCTTCCTTCACATTGATGAAGAGAACATTTCAGTTGCGAAGTATGATGGTAAAAGTGGCTTCTTAGTTAACTTAAAGGTTAGGCATGGAGATTCCATCTGTATTTACCGTTTACAATCGGTTCTCGGAGCCCAGCTAAGCATTTCGAGAAGCTACTATCTCAGGGCTGTTTTGCTATGTAGTTTAATTCCGTCCCTCGTCGTGTTCCTTTTTTCGATACCAAGAATTAGGAGGAAGGCGGCTTGAATGCTGTGGCTATACGTGGTCTCAGAAAGGTTTTCGGTCGCTTCGTCGCTTTGCACGAGGTAAACCTTGAAGTCCCTGAGGGAGTATGCTTTGGTTTTTTAGGTCCTAACGGATCAGGGAAGACTACTACGATAAAAATCATACTTGGACTGTTAGAACCCGATGGTGGCGAAGTCTACGTGTTTGGTAGAAAAGCTGGTAGCTACGAAGTTAGGAGGAGGATAGGTTACCTGCCTGAAAGAATAGAGTACCACAATCATGTTTTATGTGTAGACTTCTTAAAGTATGTTGGAATTCTCAACCATATGAAACCATCTAAAGCTGAAAGAACTGCCAGAGACATCCTTGTATGGGTCGGCCTTGAAGGGTGGGAAGACCAGCCAATAGGGACGCTAAGCGCTGGCATGAAGCAGAGGCTTGGCCTCGCTCAGGCGTTAATGGGCGATCCTGATCTGATAATTCTCGACGAGCCTACATCAAATTTGGATCCGATAGGGAGAAAAGAAATTTTAGATAAAGTTAAGGAGCTTGCCAGCGAAGGAAAGACTATTTTCTTTTCGAGCCACATCCTTTCAGAGGTTGAAACTGTAAGCGACTATGTCGGAATAATATTCCATGGTAGGACCATTAAGCAAGGCCGCCTCCACGATATAAAGCGAGAGTTGACCCGCAGGAAGGCGGAAAAGTACGAGCTGGTGGTTGACAAGACAAGTGAGGTGCTTTCCATTCTAACCGAAAAAGGCGTGGAAGCACACGCTGAGGGCGACCATATAATAATGTTCACCTCGAATCCTGAGTTTCTTGAAAGGCTTATCCCTAAGGTCTTAGTTGACGCTGACGCTCAGCTAATGAAGTTTACCCCTGTCGGTGACACCCTCCAAGAAGTCTTCCTACAGTTAGTTTCAGAAGTTTCTTTGGAGGAGGGGGAAAGTGGTTGAAGAAACCTTGGTAAAAAGGGTTAGCACGGTCCTTTCACAGAGCTTCTATATGATCGTGGAAGAAGTCAAGTCTATTTACAAAACTAAAACTTTCGTAGTATTTGCAGTACTGATGTTTCTCCCTGTCCAATTGATTTTGGTATCTTATGCAACCAGCCAGTACCCCCAGCTCCTCTTTGAGGTAGAGAAAGCTTTTTTCTTAAACGGTATACTCGAGGAAGGAGCGATAGACGTATTCAGCGACGCTTTCGCCTCAGCTATGGGTATTCTGATAATACGTAGAGGCCCCATCCGAGCTAGCCTAGGGGCTACAACATACTACATTAATATACCCATAATAGCTATAGTTACCCTCCTTACATGCGGCCTTGTTGCAGCTGAAAGGGAGAAGGGAACCCTTCCTGTTTACGTGTCAAAGCCTGTTTACAGGACACAGCTCGTCCTAACCAAGTTTGCAGCCTTCGCCTTGGTGAGCTTTGCCCTCACGGCTTTAGCATACTCAACAGTTTACTTTACATATGCCTTAACTCTTTTAGGACCCTTAGGCATGCTCTTTACAGGACTGCCGGAAACCATAAACACGCTACTAGTTTTGATCTTCTTTACTTGGATTTTTATCCTCGACATAGGCGCGATAACCTCTCTCTTTTCCTCAATAATAGATAGATCCATCCTTGCCGGTGTAACCTCGCTGATAATCCTACTCCTACTATCAATCCTACCCAACATACTCGTAATATTCGCTGGGGTAGGAATCGCATCATTCACGAAATACTTCAATATTCCGGACCTAATCAATCAACTCATAGACTTTTACTCGCTTGGGTTCGTAGAGTACTACCAGAATATGTGGCTCATAATAAAGCAGACTGGTTTCTTCTCGCAAATAATCATCTCAAGAATGATTGACCCCGGAACCGCCCTAATCATCGTAATTCTCTTAATAGTTATACCTCTAATATCGGCATGTTTAATAACAGAGAAAAGAGAAGTGAAGTGAAAAAGCCTTCCCCTAAAAACAATGGGCTTCCTTCCCAGCTTAGGAGGAACCAATTGGTGAAGGCTGATTGGGCTTTAGAGGGGCAGCTAAATGAAATAGCTTCAGAGGTGAGACGCTTCGAGAAAGGAAGAGCAATGCTAGTAAATTTCTTCAAAAAAATTAAGGAGTATGACTTTTTCGATAATAAAATAAGATCCGCCTTCAGCGACATAATAGAAAGTAAACTGTCTTATCCTGTACTGCCAGTAGACCTAACGGGACTGAAGGTGGCGGGCGTTGATGGAGGAATGTTAAGCAGAAGCCTCCAAATACTCGACATCGTCCTGGTTAGGGCTGTAGCGGTAGTTTTTAAGTATGAGGTTGGTGGAAAAGTTAAAGCGTACTATTACCCTAAGGAGTATCCTCTCCCTAAGGTGGTCTTTAACCTGAACCCTCTTTCCCAAGCTGATTTTGAAGTTTCAGCCAGCCTTGAGCGTCTTTCTTCCGAGCTGGAAGTAGCAATAAAGGTTCAAAGGGAGTATGATATAGACCTCCTCCTCCTAGATGGCTCATTAATCCCCCAAGTCGCTGACAAACCCTTAAACCCCAGCTTGGAGTCAAAATATCTTAGAGTGGTGGGCTTATTCGAGAAACTTTACAGGACGTGTTCAGAGAATGACGTAGCCTTAGCAGGCATAATCAAAGATAGCCGTAGCACCCGCTTCGTTCAAACGGTTTCTAAAGTCACACCATTGGTTGCTCAGAGAAACAACATAGTTAAAGAAGTGTTATCGTTCGACTACCGTTTCTTCATCCAGAAAATGCTTGACCTAGACTTCCTGTTTAGATTGTTAGATAAGGGTGAAAGGAGCACAATCCTAAAATACTCGGAAAACCCTGAACTACATCCAACCCTGAAGGACATTAGCGGAGATTGGCGTGATAAAATATACGTCACATATGTTAAACCCGCAGAGTTCGACATGCCTTTAAGAGTGGAGTTTTTAGCCCTAGGCGACCCAATAACCTCCGCTAGGAAGATCACGTCAGCTGTCATGTCCCTCTCAAGTCATCATCCTGAGTACGCGCTTCCATCCGTTCAACTAGAAGCTCACGCTCAAGTAAAACTGGCTGAAAAAGAAATGAACTTCATATGCGATCAACTTATACACAAAATAGGGCTTCCCCCACATCTGTTCAAGCTTAGAAATAAGTCTTTCCCCCCTTTCTGAGGTGAAAGAATGGATGCCGTCGGAACTGTGATATGCACCGACGACGGGCCTACAACTTCTAAGTTCAGTTTTGTCGTGACTTCCTCGGGAGAAAGGCTTATTAGAAAAGGACAGTTTATACAGCTTGAAACGGAAGAGGGCTTACTAATAGCCGTCATACAGGAGATACTAAAGACCAACCGCTTTTATTATCATGCCGAAGCAGTTAAAGAACTCGAAAAAGGCGGTGTCAGCTTTCAATCTGTTTTTCCATGCGATAGGTGGGATATGCTTATAGCGTCAGCCAAGCCCTTAGGCGTTCTCAGGGATGACGGTTTTGACAGGGTAATGTTTCCTCCTTCCCCAGGAGAAAGAGTTTACCTAGCTGATAGCAAGGTTCTTTCAAAGTTCTTTGGGTTAGATGAAGAAAAAGGGCTGGAAATCGGCTTTATGCGGCATAATAACGTACCAGTTAAGATCAACATGACACGTCTTCTTCAGAAGCACCTGGCGATCCTTGCTATGAGCGGCTCGGGGAAGTCCTATCTCGCGACGGTTCTCTTAGAAGAACTTCTTTCAAGGCGTAGAGAGGATGGAAGGCTTTTTGCTCTAGTAGTTGACGTCCATGGGGAATATGGGGCTTTAGCTGAAAGCGGTGAAGCGTATAAATCACGCGTCTCACTTCTTAAGGGTTCTTACGTGCAGCTCGCTACACCCATCCTCACCGAGAGACAGTTAGCCATGTTTCAGCCCGAAATGACTCCTGTTCAGGTTAGGGAGTTAGGGCGTATTCTTTCAGAAGTGAGGTCATCTAGTAACGGCATGTATTCCCTTTCAGACGTAATATCTTTTATCGAAACAGACGAGAAGATTAATCCCAGGACTAAAGATGCTCTCCTAGGGTGGCTTTATGATCTGGAGGACACTAAATTGTTTGGAGTTAATGAAAACCCTGACCTTGCAAGTTTAGCTAAACCTGGCCACCTTTCAATTCTAGATTTAAGTGAAATACTAAGTCTTAGGATTAAACAGATGATCGTCGGTTATATTGTTCAACGTTTCTTCGAGCTAAGACGTCGCGGCAGAATCCCTCCTACCCTAATAGTTTTGGAGGAAGCTCATCAGTTCTGTCCAGAGGCTAAGCAAGAACTTGCTATCTCCAAGAGCGTGATCGAGACTGTGGCGAGGGAGGGCCGGAAATTCCACATGGCCCTCTGCCTAATATCGCAGCGACCTGTGAGGCTTGCAACAACAGTTCTTAGCCAAGCTAACACACACATCATTCTCCGTGTAACAAACCCGAACGACCTTAAAGCGATAGAGTTCTCCTCAGAAATGATTACACGAGAAATACTGGGCATGATAGCCGACCTGCCTGTAGGGGAAGCATTAATAGTTGGTAGCGCGGTTAATGCCCCACTTTTCGTTAAAATAAGAAAGAAAAGAACGAAAGAGTCTATGTATGAAGAAACCATAGAAAACGCTGCTAAGCGATTCGAACTAACCTATGATCTCCAATAAAAATTATCCTCGGTTAAACTGGTTAGCCTCTTACTCTGAGAGGACTATTACTATTCTCTTCACCGCTGGCTCGCATATTTTCTTAACTCCGTGCTGCCCTGGAGCATAATGGCTTCTTATCAATCCTGCCTTCTCTAATATTTTAATTTGAGCTGAAATGTTGGCTTCAGTTTGCTTAAGGGTTTCAGCTATTCTACTTACATCCATCTTCTTATTACGAAGAAGCTTCAATATCTCCCATCTTGTCTCAGAAGATAGTGCCTTCGCTATTCTCGTCACTTTTTTGTCGTTTACCATTAACTCTTCTTCACTGCTCATCCACTTCTCACCGTGGCTTTTTATTTTTGAAATCCTTTTTTCAAAGCATAATTAACTGTAATAACTTATAAATTTTATCTATATGTTTTTACGAGAGAAAACTAAAAATTTGAATTTTCCTTCTTTAAATAACAAAATTTATCCAATATGGAAAATCATTCTTCAGATATTTACAACCGAGAAGAATAAAAAGCCCTCCCTATCTTAGTTGCTACTAGGTGAAATGGTAAATGAGGCAATTAGCGAAAAATCTTTGTAGGCTAAATTTCGATGATTACGTAATTCTTTCAATACTTGAAAGAGGAATGGAATCATATAATTTTGTCCCAATAGAGTTCATAATGGAAATAGCGCCTTTTAGTGAAGAGAAGGCTTTACGTCATTTAAAGAAGCTTCACGAGTTCAAGCTTGTTGTAAGGTGGATAGGGGATTACGTGGGATACAGGTTAACGGTTCACGGATATGACGCTTTAGCTTTAAACTCGCTTGTAAATTCGGGTGTGCTCGAGTCATTTGGTATAGCGTTAGGTGTAGGAAAGGAATCTGACGTTTACGATGCTGTCACGCCCTCGGGTAGGAGAGTGGTTGTTAAAGCACACAGGATGGGTAGGCCTAGTTTTATACACGCTAAAAGGGTTAGAGGGTACGTTAACACCTCGTCTCTTCAAAGGGAATGGTTTCACGCATCCCGTAAATCAGCTAAAAGAGAATTTTCCGTACTAAAGCTTTTAAGTGCTGAAGGTGTAGCCGTCCCAGAGCCAATATCATGCAATAGACATATCGTAGTCATGGACTTTGTAGAAGGAGATGAACTTGTTAAATGTAAATTTATACCTAAGCCATATCGTGTTCTCGAGGAAATAATAGAAAACGTACGTTTAGCATACCGGTGCGGCATTATTCACGGTGACCTAAGCGAGTACAATGTTATTTTAAAACCCGATTTGCATATTGCTTTAATTGACTGGCCTCAGTATGCAGATCTTAACCATCCCTCTTCACAGTACTTGCTCGAAAGAGATATACGCAATGTGCTGTCCTTTTTTAAACGAAAATTTAACGTAACGTTAGATCTAACCGAGGTTCTAAATTACGTCACCAAATAATTTCTAGGTTAATTAATAGGCTACTAAATTTCATTGTTCAAGCTGGTGATTCGAGTTGGAGGGGACGTTTAAGAAAGTGCTTGGAGTGGACATTCTTCCTATGAGTTCCCCCTCCTCTAAAATGCCTCCAAAGTATGCTGCCTTCCTTTTAGATGATGGAAAAGGTAGACCATACGATTGTCTCGATAAGAGAAGTCTACTATCCCTTATAAACAACGTTAAGCCGGATATTATAGCACTAGATAATGTTTTCGAACTGGCCTCAGACCAGAAGGGAATAATTTCCTTCATGACAAGATGCCCCCCTTCCACCAGGCTGGTGCAAGTAACCGGGTCGCCGGTAGACGGGATGGTGCCTCTTTCAGTTTTAGCCTCCCAAAATGGTTTCCCCGTTGGAAGTTTAACCCCCCTTAAGGCTGCTGAAATATGTGCTAGGCTTGCCGCCAAGGGTATAGGTTACATTGTGAGGGCATTTGAAGATGAAACGAAAATAGTGATTTCAAGAGGGCGTTGTCCAGGTCATGGCGGATGGAGTTCAGAACGCTTCAAGAGACGCATGTACAACTTAATTCTCCAGACCACCAAGGAAGTTCAAAGACGCCTAAACGAATACGGATTGGAGTATGACCTTTACACCGAAGACGTTGAAGGGGGAATGAAGCATAGCCACTTCATTGTTTACGCCAACAGGAGTAAAGTCGAGCAAGTTGTTAAACCCTACAGGGGCGACGTAATAATCACCGTCCAACCGATCCTGCTAGAACGACTGGAGTGGATCCCTCTCCTCCCCAGCCCTGGCGTTTCAACATTAAAAAGAGGCCTAATTGTAGGTATCGATCCTGGCATCACCTGCGGCGTTGCAGTACTAGACCTTAACGGTAATCTCCTATTTCTACATAGTGAGAAAGAGCTCTCGAGGAAGGAGCTTGTTAGAAAACTTACAAGCTTCGGCATCCCTGTTTTGCTTGCCTCAGACGTTTCTCCACCACCAACCTTACTGGAGAAACTAGCTGGAATACTGAATTCACGGGTTTTCTATCCTCCAAGGTCTCTCACAGTATCTGAAAAAAGAGAGATCGTACAAAGATATTTAGAGGAGAATCACGTGAAAATCCAAGATTCACATCAACGGGACGCTTTAGCATCCGCCTTAAAGGCCTTCTATACATTTAAGAATAAGTTCGAGAAGGCTGAAGTACGTGTTAAATCTTTAGGTCTCCACGTTCCAATCGACCAGCTGAAGATGATGATCTTAAAGGGTGTTTCCATCTCTGAGGCGATAAACCTTCTTTCAAGCCCTAAAGTTGAAGAGGAAAGGAAACCCGTACCTTTCCGGCAGCCCAATCTTGACGACTTGCTCAGGAAGCTAAAAGCGTATAGGACTAAGATTAAGGATCTAAGACGTAGCCTCATCAGAGTTAAAGAGCAAAACCTCCGTTTAGCCTCCGAAGTGAAACGGTTAGAAGAGGAAAACCGCTCCCTAAAGGAAGCGTTAGAGTCCGCCCGTTTCGAACGTACACCTGAAGAAATCAAGAGGATCATGGAGCGCTACAGAGAGGAAAACAGGCTCCTCCGAAGAGAAATCTTCCAGCTAAAGGATGAACTCTCAAAGGTGAGACAAGAGCTTGCTAGCATGAAAAGAATGCGAATGATGGAGATAAGAGGTCTCGTGTACCCCCTTAAAGTTATAAAATCCTTCACTCGAAGTGAAATACATAAAACAGACGAGAAAGTAGGGATAAAAGAAGGAGACATCGTATACTTTTTAGACGGTAGCGGCGGAGGGAAAGCCACGGCATCCATCCTGATAGACCGAAAAGTAAAAGCTATTATTTCGAAGACGAAAATGTCCCACATGGCACTCGAAGCCTTTTCAGAAGCCAATATCCCCGTCATATCATCAGGCAAAATTAACATTAAACAACTTGATGAGTTTGCAGTCGTCGACAAAAAAGAGTTCGATACGATCTTACTGAAGTATTTCGAAGAAAAAGAGAAAACCGAGCAAAGAAGAAGAGAACTACAACTGGAAGAACTACTGGAAGATTACAGGCGGGAAAGGCAACGTGAACTCAATAGCAAATAACCATTACAATGCTGCTGAAACGAAATTAAAACAAACTATTTACTTTCCGAGGACTTTACTTCCTTTCAGCTGGATATTCCTCCGTAAGATCCGGTTTAATAAACAAGATATTGTTTCCTCTAATAAATACTTCTCCATACCTTGCAATCGGCCCGTCCTCGTCAAGCTCCTCTGCATTCGTGAGGCATAGGTTCATGTAAGAGTCTATGTGGGCTAATCGCCCTTGAATCATTCTGCCATCTTTTAACTTTACAAGAATGAGGTTGTTAACCGCTTTCTGTAGTACGGCGAGAGGTTGGCTTCCCGACATTAGGTTTTCCTCCATTTGTTTTTCTGTCTTTTGTTATCCGAAAAGAATGCCTATCTTTCATTTAAAAAATTTACTCTTTCCTTTTTATACTGTACTTTTCGTGATTAGTATTATGTTACACTATGTTGCTTTCACGATTTACTGTTCGTCCTGTTTGTTTTCTGTGGCTGTCGGTCTTAAACTTGAAGGTTTGTTCTTCTTAAAGGAGATTAAAAGTTAACCTTTTATAACCTCTATGATGAAGTATCTCTAGCAAGGATGTTCTTTGTTTCGGAGGCGTTGATTTGACAACGAGGATGGAATTAGCTCGTCGTTCGACTTTGACCGATGAAGTAAAGTCTGTTGCGGAGGAGGAGGATGTCCTTCCTGAAAGGTTGATGCGGTTACTTGGTAGAGGAGAAGTCGTCATAGTCAGGAATGTGCTGCGTGAGATAAAGCCGTTAGGTTTAGGGAAGGGGTTAAGAACTAAAATTAACGCTAACATTGGTTCCTCACCTAATATTCATGATATTGATTTGGAGCTTAGAAAAGCGGAGATTGCTATTAATTATGGTGCAGATACCATAATGGATCTTAGCACGGGAGGAAGCATAGATGCCATAAGGAGGGCGATACTGAAAAACGTCAGGGTTCCAGTTGGTACTGTTCCAATATATCAAGCAGGCATAGAGGCTGCCAAGAGGAAAGGTGCCATAGTGGATATGGATGAAGATGATATGTTTAATGCTGTTGAACGTCATGCTAAGGATGGTGTCGACTTCGTAACCGTTCATGCAGGGGTGACGAAGAGCAGCTTGAAGCGTCTATTAGAAAGTAAAAGGATAATTCCAATGGTGAGTAGAGGTGGAACCTTTCATGCTGCTTGGATCCTTCACCACGACAAGGAAAATCCATTCTATGCAAATTACGATTACTTGCTTGAAATAGCAAAGGAGTATGATTTAACGTTAAGTTTAGGGGACGGTCTTAGACCTGGATGCATACATGACGCAACAGATCCAGCTCAAATCGAGGAATTACTGGTTATAAGTCAGCTGGTTGAAAGGGCTAGGGAGAAAGGTGTTCAGGCAATAGTGGAAGGACCCGGCCATGTCCCGATACATGAGGTAGCTGCAAATGTTCGCCTTCAAAAATCCCTATGTAAAGATGCCCCATTCTACGTTTTAGGTCCTTTAGTTACGGATATAGCTCCAGGATATGACCATATAGTTGGAGCAATAGGAGGCGCCATAGCTGCCCTAGAAGGCGCAGACTTCTTGTGCTACGTAACCCCAGCGGAACATCTAAGCCTTCCCAGCGAGGAAGATGTTAAGTTAGGTGTTATCGCCGCGAAAATAGCCGCTCACGTCGCCGACATAGCTAAGCTTGGTGACCGTGCGGCGAAGCGAGACCGTGAAATGGCTGAGGCAAGAATAAAGCTTAACTGGGAGAAGCAGTTTTCCCTTGCTTTAGACCAGGAAAAAGCAAAATCATACCGTAAGCGCTTTCCAGTCAGCGAGAGATCATGTACCATGTGCGGTGAATACTGTGCCATGAAGCTGATATCTGAGGCTTTAGGCAGGAAAGACTTCTCTCGCTTAACCTGTTAACTTCCATAATTTCGCATTTTAACCTTTCTTAATTAAGAGAGCTATCGGTAAGCTGGCTCTCTGCCAAGCCGAGTATTTCCCTTCATATGTTATATTTACAGGTTCACGGCCATAGGTTCCTATTACCACCATTAAAGTATTCGGCTTCGCCTGTCTGTAAAGCACTTTGAGCCAACTGTCTGTTCTTGATATAATCTTTTGAGCGACTTCCTTTGGTGGTTGAAAGCTATATTGTTTGTAAAGCTCTTCGAAGTCTAGGAAGTGAACCCATAAAAAGTCTGCCTTATTAAGCACCTTAACGGTTTCCACGTAACTTTTATTATCTGAGTTGCTGGCTCTAATCTCACCTTCACCGTCTATTACGTTAAGGTCTTCCTTTCTGCCTATCATCACCGCCCTCTTCCCAAGACTTGATATAAAACTGAAAAGGTTAAAATCAGCTTTATTCCCGCCATTAACCATTTCTCTAAGGACGTGCGGCGTGTAAGGGTTCTCAGATTCTAATGTTATTATTACCTCGGAACTACCTATAATGAACTTAGGCTTATAGTATGTGCACTCAAGTAACCCAAAGTTATCGATCACCACCGTCACAATACGACTGGAAACAAATCTACTCGGCACTTCTACCTTGGGTGGAATGTTCCTAGGCGGCTCTATACCCATTAAGCTTAGGAGCGTCGCAGCCATCTGTCTCATTGAACCTTGAAGAGGAATTAAATCGCCCATTCTAATAGACCACCCTCAAGGTGTCTTCCCTTAAGAAATGCCATTTTAAACAACACCACTTAATAATATGAAAAAAGACATAAAAAACTTTAAAATCAATATTAGTAGGGGCGACGGGAAATTTAGCTTTTTCCTTTCCTCATTTTTGAGTCATTAAAACTCAATAACGTTAAGGTGATTTAAATGTCTGAGAAATGCGATGATAACACGTTTCAAACGGATGAGCAGGTGAAAGGGCAGGAAATGGGGGCGGCAGCCACCCTATTCTTCCTATGCTTTGTATGTATTATCGGTTATATCTTAGAGGCATTATGGGCTGGATTATATCCATTCACTATAGTTTATTATAGTGAAACTGTGATTCTACTTTCCCCCCTAGCCCTTCTAGGGCTTTGCGGTTTAGCGTTGCTCTTTCTAGCCCTAGGAATGTTGAAGGCAGGTTATCCTCGTTCAACGGTGCTTATCATCGCCCTTACAGGGATAAGTTTCATAATACTTTTATGGCTTCTCTTGTAGTTAGGGGTTCACGCTTGATAGGCTTTTATGGGTAAATGTGGGTTTTGGTCTATCAAGCGTTTCCCCGTCATCGGGCTAAGCCCTGATGGAGCATTCGGGGTAACCCCGGAGCCCCACATCCGAAGACTCCACCCATAGGCCACCCCGTGGCCAAACCAACACCCACAAACACCTACCAAAATTTAACTGCTTCGCAAGGCATCTCGTGTCCCTTTTTCCTCTCTTCTCTTTATTTTTTATTCATTATTGAAAAATTTAAACCTCACTTCTTCCGGAAACGGTTTAAAAACGAAAAACGAATACGAGGCGGAAGGCGTGACCTGCGTTAATTAGGTATTGCTTCGTCGTGAAGTTTTAATAGAACACCAAAAATCTTACAGTAAACTATTAAACTCTTCTTTTAACCGTTGTTTAAATCATATGAACCTGATATGTCTTTTTTCTCGTCTCCCAAAAATCATAGGAACCAAGCTATTGTCGGTAATTATAAATGAATTAATTTTTAAGGGTAAATGGTCTCTCCGGAAGGTCTAGAAATATTCTTAAGTACTCTTTTCTTTTTCTTTTCCTAGTTTTCTTAAGCTGGTGGTGTTGTAGGTGACATTAATTGATCTCATAGAAGACCGGCAAGTATCCTTCCTACTGTTTGGTGGCAAAGGTGGCGTTGGTAAGACTAGCTGTTCAGCCGCTTCAGCGGTATGGGCTGCTGAGCATGGCAGAGAAACCCTCATAATAAGCACCGATCCAGCTCATAGTTTAAGTGACAGCTTCAACCAGCAAATTGGAGGCGAAATAAGGGAAATTAAGGGTGTGAAAGGCCTCTTTGCCCTAGAACTCGACCCAAGAAAAGCTTTTGAAGAGTACCAGAAGAAACTTTCAGACATGGAGAACTTTGGTGAACAAGCGGAAATGGTTCTTCAAGAGATAGGTGCCTTCTCAACCGTTACTCCCCCAGGAGCCGACGAAGCCCTCGCATTCGCAAAGGTGCTAGAATTTATTGAAAACCCAGAGTATGACTTAGTGATCTTTGACACGGCTCCAACCGGGCATACACTCCGCCTCTTAAGTTTACCCGACATTCTGAATAGCTGGGTTGTAAGCCTGATAAAAATGCGGGTTTACATAAGCAAACTGGCCGGCCTTTTTAAGCGTTTAATTGGACGTGCCTCTGAAGAAGATAAGACCCTCGAAGCCTTAGAGAAGCTGAGAAACACTATAGGAGTCGCGAGAGACATACTTAAAGACCCTCATGAAACAGCGTTCGTTATAGTCATGATTCCGGAAGCTATGGCTATTTATGAAACTGAACGCTTGCTTTCATCCTTAATAGAGTATGAGATCCCATGTGACCACATAGTGGTTAACATGGTTTACCCAGAAATCCCTAACTGCCCTTTCTGCCGTGCAAGACGTCAAATGCAGCAGGAAAACTTAAAGGAAATAAGAGAAATATATGACGACTTTAACATAACAGAGATTCCCCTTTTCAACACAGAAATAAGAGGGATTGAAAAACTCAAGGAGTTGTCTAACATTCTTTTTGAAGCTACTTAATGCTCATCGCGACAAGCTCTATTAAATCGTAAACTTCAATTTCTCCCTCAGCAACCTTCTCAAATTGCACCTTGCAGAATGGGCATGCGGTAACAAGAATGCTGGCTCCCGTAGCTATAGCTTCATTAACTCTATCTCTCCCTATCCTTTCCGACAGTTCGGGAAAGTTCACTTGAAGCCCCCCGCCACTGCCACAACACTTAGAGTTAGCTCTGCTCCACCCCATTTCAACCAACTGTACTCCTGGAATGCTTCTTAGGATCTCTCTCGGTTCATCGTACACTCCACAATGTCTCCCTAGGTGGCAAGGGTCATGGTACGTCACCTTAACGTCTTTCCCGCCGAACGGGTTTCTCAGCTTAATTTTTCCCTCATCGATACGCCTCCGAACATATTGGGTTACGTGTAAAACTTCAACGTTTAAGGATGCGTTCAAGTTGGGATACTCCTTCGATAGTGCCATGTAACACCCTGCGCACGACGTAACCAAAACGCTACAGTCTAAGGCTTCTATAGCTTCTTTATTATGTTTTGCATGTTCCTCGGCTAGCTTTTTATATCCCACTGCGGCAAGAGGGGCGCCACAGCACCATTCATCGTCTACAAGCGTGTACCCGTCACCCGCCGTCTTAAGAATCTTCACGGTTGACTCTGCTATGCTAGGCTGCCTGTACGCCGTGGTACAGCCAACAAAGTAGGCAACCTCCCCCTTCCCGGCTCTTCTCTCTTTAATCGAGGAGAACCTGTTTCTATGTGGCTCACCGTATGGGTTCCTCTCCTTTACGGTTTTCTCGGCCATTTCAACGGTTGACCTAGGAGCTAACCCCTGCTCAACTAATGTGGCACGTACCTCCTTCATTATTTCTGGCACGTCAACCCGCGGCAAACACCATTCCTTACATAAACCGCAAGTTGCACACTGATACATTACGTCTCCGATTCTCTCTCCTTCTTCTATGCATCCTTCACGCATATAATATGCTAAGAGGCATTTCCCGTAGGGTGTTACCGTTTCAAGCTTAAGCTGGTTTGCGACTACGCAGACGAAGCGGCACATCTTCATGCAGTCTATTCCGCATAGAACAATAGGATCAGCTTTTACCTCCATAAACACACACCATCTGCACGTTTATAATCCTAATTTTCCCGGATTCATTATGTTATTCGGGTCAAGTACACGTTTAATCTTCTTTAGCACGTTAAACGCCTCGCCGTGCTCTTTATGCATCCATCCCGCCCTTACGATCCCGATCCCATGGTGATGGCTTATTGAGCCACCAGCCTTAAGGCATGCATCAAGTGCATCTCTCCAAGCAGAACTGTAAACCTCTAAGGCTTTCTCAGGATCCTGCTGCTGGGTGAAGAAAATCATGTAGATGGAGCCTCCATCCTCGTAGAAATGGGAGAAGTGCGCCATCATGGTCACTCCTGGATTTTTCCTCTCTACAGCCTCCTTGACCGTCCAGTAAAGCTTCTCCAGCCTGTCGTATGGAGCGGCCACATCTACCGTGTCAGCGATTATCCCGTAAGCTGACCTGAACGGGTCAGGGTAATACATGTCATACCTATGATTCCACCAGTGCTCCGCCAGCTCTTTTTCAACTTCGACGCCGCCCTCCTCCAAGCATACTTGGGTCGCTACTTTCTCCTCTACTTCCACCATTTCCTTCATCCCGTCAAATGCCAGTATGAGGTAGGATCCTCCTTCTGGAAGCTCGGCCCTACCCTTAAGAGTGAACTGTGCATCAAGGTAGTCATAAAGTCTTATGACGCATGGTCTTAACCCTTTACGGAAAAGTTTGATAACTGCTTCTATTCCTGAATGAAGATCCTTGAATATGAACGCCCTAAACCTCCTCTCCTCAGGGAGAGGCTTTATCTTCAACGTCACCTCAGTTATTATTCCAAGTGTTCCCTCGGATCCTATAAAAAGCTGCTTCAAATCCGGACCTGTTGCTGATCGAGGCACGGGCTTAGTTCTTATAATCTCTCCTGTTGGCAAGACGACTTCAAGCGCTACCACCATATCCTCTATTTTTCCATACTTTGACGAGAGGGACCCGGCAGACCGGCAGGCAACAAATCCGCCTATCGTTGAACAGTAGAGGGAGGCTGGATAATGCGGCAAGGTGTAACCCTGCTTGTTTAGCTCTTTCTCCAACACTTCACCTATTATCCCTGGCTGGACCGTTACTAAAAGAGACTTATGATCTATACTGACAATTTTATCCATTTTTTTGAGGTCTATTATTATTCCACCGTTAACAGGTATGGTTCCTCCGCAGACGCCAGCTCCTCCACCAAACGGTATTAATGGTATCTTAAGCATATTCGCAAGTTTAACTATCTCTGAGACTTGCTCGGCGTTTTCCGGATGAACTATAAAATCTGGCTCAGGAAGAAATTCCTTCTTTTTTATCCAGATAGCAGTCAACGGCCAAGCATCTCTAGAATAACATACTATGTCTGCAACATCAGCATAGACGTTTCCCTCCCCCACAATTCTAACCAGTTCATTGTAAACCATCTCTCTCCAGAAACTATTCCGGCCAGGCATGTTTCGCTCCACACATACACCTCCTTAACCTGCATAGAGTCTCCTCGCTAAGAAAACCGTTAAGTCGTCTACACTTATCCTGATCTTTTTCCTAGCTACTCCCTCAGAGATGTTAACTACGCAAAGGGGACAAGGCGTCACAACGAAGTCCACCTCTGCCTCTAAGATCTTCTTCAACTTCTCACTTCTAATTTTACCTGCAATGGAAGGAAAGTGGAACTTGAGGAGTCCCCCTGCACCACAACACTCATCCGCACCCTCCATGCCTACGTACTCGACGTTAGGTAATGCTTTAAGGATCTCTTCAGCGTACTCTATCACATAACGCCCTACATGTCTGCTTAGATGGCATGGCTCATGCAGAGTTACTCTTACCTTACCTCCATGGGTTGCTTTCTCCCTTATAGCTTCAATTCCTACTTCCTCAAAGAGGTACTCTACTATATGTCTCACCGTAATCTGCTGTCTTAGCCGTTTCGCTGCATTCTTCAACTCCGAGGCGCAACCTGCACATGTAACCACGATCTCGCTTACATCAGCGTCTTTCATGCCCCTAAAAAATTCTTTCTGTAACGTATCTGCCGTTGCACCGTCTCCGATCAGCCTAACGGGAAGACCGCAACACTTCCATCCTTCAGGTATTCCGTAGTCCACATTGAACTTAGCTAGGACGAGCTTCCCTGCTTCCTTGACCTCTAGAAGCCTCGTCTCAGCTTGGCATCCTGGAAAATACGCAACCTTCCCCTTAGAGCCATCAAGAGGTGCATCTTCAATGTACGGTAAACCAAGCCTTTCCAGCCGACCTCTAACGCTTTCCACCCTCTCTTCTCTATCCATCGGCTCAAAAATGTATCCATACCTTGAAATGTTATCTAATAGTCTCCTAAGCTGTTCGGGAACTAAGTTCTGTCTTTGAACGAAGATCTTCGCTCTGATCAGTTTCACCGCTTCTGACACTGGAACATTCTTAGGGCACACCTCTTGGCATCGGCCACATAACGTGCACATGTAAACTACATCTTTTGTCTGCCAGAACTCCCTCACGTTTCTTGATAGCTCATCCGCTATTCCCCGAGGACCAGGGTAGAACTGGCTGGTAGCCTTAAAAACCGGGCAGTAAGTGATGCAAAGGGAGCAGTTTTGGCAGTTTTCTATTTGACTGAAAACTTCGGCTTCGTACGATGTAAAAACCGAGATATCCTCCTCAGCGAGGATCTTACTTATATGCTCCATTTCCCTTCTCCCCAAAGTAAGCCACCTCACCTCTTCAAACAATACGTTGCGTTCAAACCTGCAAAATAACCTGTGGCAGCTGCTACGCCAACTCCGCTCCTCTCCTTCACGTAGTCGTACCCTGAAATTATCGATCCAGCAGCAAAGAGGTTTTCATAGGGTTTTCCCCTCAGGGTTAGCGGCTTCATTTGGGGGTTAACTTTGACTCCGCACGCGATTAAGGGCTGCTGTGAGAATGGATCCCTAACTAAAAGCTTAGGTATTTTCCGCTCATCTAAAGGCTGCCCTCTTCCATCGTACACGGGAAGACCGAAAACCGCCTCTTTCACCATGTCCTCTTCCTCGGTCAGTCCTCCTCCAATGAACTTTCCTGTTGCCAAAATGCAGGCACCTACTCTGACAGGGATCTTTTTCTCTCCAGACTCGAGTATGATTTCTTTAACTCTCATGTTTTCTTCTCTGAAGCCAGCCGCTTTGTACCCCCGAATAACTCTCACTTTTCTTTTTCTCACGCACTCCTCAAGGATCTTAACCATCCTCTGCCCCGGGATCGATGGAGGCGGAGATATTAACTCAAAAACCTTAGCACCTGCTTCCTCTTCTATCACTTTCATGTTTTCTTCAGGTGATTCGAAACCCAACGTGGGGAGCGCTATGTGGGTGGCTTCCCTTTCAGCCACCGCCTTCCGTAGAGCTTCTCCTAGCTCCTTTCTGAATTCATCATCATCCATCATCCTAGCCAACTCTATAAATGTAAGATTGAATTTCCTTAAGCGGGGATGACTCAGCCAAGTATACATGGCCTCTTTAAGGTTCACGTTGAATTTTGAGGCAATATACTCTGCACCCGACGCGCAGAAAGCTGGATTAAAGCCCAGTAACCCCCTGAAACCTGCTATAAGGAGTGAAGCATCCGATAAATCATCTACTTTCCCGTTAAAGATTGTATGCGGGGCTAGGCAAGTGACTTTAAAGCTTCCGATAGTATTCATGAGAATGACGTTCCTTTCAATGTCACCCTCAAGCCTTATCCCTGACGAGGTGAGGTCAATAAAGTATTCGACCGCCTCCTTAACCCTTCTAACGCTCTCTTCTCCATTACCTCTCCCGATGATAGCGTAGGGGTGGGTTGGCGCCGTCTTAACCGTTACTTCTACACCCTTTAGCGGATTCAAGAAGAGCCCTTGACTTGGCGGATAGGCCATCACATCCACTACTCCGGCAGACTGGTAAGTTGCACCTGAACCCTTATCAACGACTAACACTTCTAATCCTTCATCTGCGGTTTTTGCTGCCGCCACTAGCCCTGCTATCCCTCCACCTATGACGAGCACTTCAGCCTCAAGCATTTTCAGTCCTCCAAAGGTGTTACATCATCCATTGAACCAACACAGTTGTAAGCTGCCTGAGTTATCTCCCACTCACTAAGCTGGCTTCCTCTTAATACAATACTATGTCCTTTACACCTTTCCGTTAGGAATGCTTTTAGCTCTCTAAAGGCTTCGCTTGCGCTCATTCCTCTTTCCTCGGCGAGTATTGCCGCCGCTTTGTATGCACACGAGAATCCTTGGCAGGGACCCATACCCATCCGCGTCCTCCTTCTTAAGTCTTCTAGAGTTTTCCCCCACTCGCCTCTTATTGCATGCCGTAGCTCAGCCTCCGTAACAGACTCGCAGAGGCAGACACTCGTTAAAGCAGATGGGTCGCTTTCTGCACGCGCCAAGATGTTCTGGCTTAGAGCTCCCTGCCTTGAAGCCAGCCTGCTGACGGTATGGGGAGAAACATTATACTTTAAACTTAACTTGTTTAGGTCTACTTCCCCCTCTGCTCCTGGAAGAGGCTCCAAATGCGTCCTGCATGCCGCCTCCCGTCCAAGCTTCTCGCAAACTAAATCTGTTATCTTTTCAGCCATTGCCCGGCATACCACCAGTTTACCTCCCTCGACGCTTATTAAGCCCTTAACGCCGTCTCTTTCCTCGTGATCGACGACTTTAAAGTTTCTGGTTACGTCTCCCTCCGGGATCCACCACTGAGCGATGAGCGGTCTAACCCCGCACATAACCCTAACTATACGCGCCTCCCTTATGGATGGGACAGCCATTTCCATGCTTGAAATCAAATACTCAACTTCATCATATGTTGCCTCGGCATCGTCGGGGTCCGTGAATATGTCGATGGCTGTTGTTCCGAGGATAGCCCCTGTCTCGTGTGGGAAAAGATATACAGATCTGCCATCAAGTGCACGGCAAATTATTCCAAAACCTGTGATCCTCCTGTCGAAAACAACATGTGTGCCCTTGTTGAGCCTTAACGTCTGGCTTACGCCGGCCATTCTTGAAATCTTGGGAACCCACGCTCCAGCCGCGTTAACCACGATCTTACCGTAAACCTCCTCTTCTTTACCTGTAAGCCTATCTCTCACTTTAACCCCGTACACTTCACCGTTCCTTTTTAGTATGTCAACAACTTCCGTGTATGTTCTTATCTCCGCGCCATGCTGCTTTGCTGATAAAGCCGTGAGAACTGCTAGTCTAAACGGGTCGATGAACATCTCATCGAAGTACGCTGCTAAAATAATGTTTGAGCTCAGTTTTGGCTCCAGTTTTCTGGCTTCTCTGGGTGATAAGATCAAGATGGGGCTAGCCTGACGCTTCCGGGTTAAAGTCCCGTAGGTGTCAACAAATTTTTCCCTAAGCTTTAACTCCTCCTCTGTGAGGATCGCTGTTAAGATGGGCGTTCTGAAAACTATGTGTTTAGCTATGCGTGACAGGTAAACTACCTCTCTAGTACACATTTCAGCAAAATCCGGTTCCTGAAGCGCATACTTTACCCCTCCCGAGATCATTCCTGCACAAGCACCAGTAGCCCCTGACGCTAAGTCTTTCCTTTCAAAGAGAATCGTTTTTAATCCACGCATAGCGCAGTCTCTTGCTATGCTTGTACCAGTGGATCCGCCTCCAATAACTATAACATCATAAGTGTTCATTTTACGAATCACCTTCCACATATTCACCCTTAAGGGGTCTTTTACGGAAGATAAAATTAAGAGCCCTTCAAAAGTTTCCGAGTGGTTATGATTGTGAAACTTCAGCATAGCTTGACAGTAGAATGCTCATAAATTTAGGGTGCATTTCATCGTAAATTTTCTTGTTTTCTTGGTTTGGATTTCTTACTTCTAGAATTTTAACCATGTTTTCCACGGCCTTCTCCACTGTTGGAAATATCTTAACGCCTATGCATGCTAGAATGGCGGCGCCTAAACCTCCTGCCTCCTCTACCTGTGGAACAACAACCCTTTTTCCTGTTATGTCCGCTTGGATCTGTCTCCAGAGCTTAGACCTCGCTCCTCCCCCGTCTATCCTCAGTTCTTCTATGGGAATTCCCATCCCTGAAATCATTTCCAGAAGCCCTCTTATTCCAAACCCATTACACTCCATGATGGCCCTAACTAGGTGTCCTCGCGTGTGGGCAAATGAAAGGTTATGCATCGACCCTTTACCAAAGTTGAAAAGAGGTATTATGACTAATCCGTCAGCTCCTGGTTTAACCATTTCAGCTTCATCCTCAAGAATATTGTATGCATCCACCCCGACGGTTTCGGCAACATCCTTTTCTAGCTGTCCGAAGTTATCGCGGAACCATTTTAAGATCGCCCCTGTTCCTGGAATGACTCCTTCCAACACCCATTTTTTCTCTAAGACATGAGGCAATGTGAAAAGTATGCCTAATGGATCGTAGACCGGTTTGTCTAAGAGGGCATCCACAAAGGTCCCGGTTCCAGTGGTTGCTTTAACTATCCCGTGGGCGACCGCCCCAACACCTACGCATGCACACTGCTGGTCTCCTCCACCAACGACAACGGGCGTTCCTCTTTTGAGTCCGGTTTCCTCCGCAGCTTCTCTCGTTACTTCTCCAATTACGGTTCCTGACTGGTACAGGTTCACCCACTTATCCACTGTTACTCCAACTTCCTCGGCTAACTCTTCTTTCCATGCTAGTTTTTCCACATCAAATGGACCGTAAAACGCGTTTGAATAGTCTGAACCCAGAACCCCAGCAAGTTTAAGGTAAAAGTATGAGTCCACAAAGATAAACTTATACGTTTGCTCAAAGACCGAGGGCAAGTTCTCCTTTATCCATAATGCTTTATTTACGCTTTCTCTCTGTCCTATCTCTTTCTTTAATTTTTGAGCTGAAGGGGGAACTCTAGTGTCCATCCACGTTATCGCCCTGTAGATGGGGGTGCCTTCTTTATCTATCGGTGTCAAGGTCGCCCTCTGGGTGCAAACGCTAACTGCTAATATGTTTGATGGTGAGACACGTGAAAGCTTTATGGCCCTTTGCATGGTGGTTGCTGCAGCTCTCCACCAGTCATCAGGGTTTTGCTCGGATTGTCCTGGAACCTCGGAAATAGTAGGGTACTCTTCATAACTTCTTCCGACAATGGATCCTTGGGTGTCAAATATAATTGCTCGAACACCCGTCGTACCAGCATCAAAAACTGCCACGAAACTTCTCTCTACATTTTTCATTCATGCTCCCTCCATTATGTATTGAAAACCCGCCCTTATATTTTATTTTTTCACAGTCTCCTTTTTCAATATAATAATTTTTTAATGTATTCCGGTATTTTTGCTTTAGGCACGCTGTCCAGTTCTGGTATATACGGCTTCACGTCAAGAATAGGGCTTCCATCTAATGCGTCTAGCCCTCTAACCTTCAGAACGTTCCTTTTCCGCTCTAAAAGTTCCACGACAGTTAAGCCAATGCAGTTTGGCCTTAATGGTGATCTTGTACTTAGCACTCCAACTAAAGGTAATCTACTATTTCCTCTAGGGTGAACCTTCATTGGCACCTTCTTATCGGCTACCTTATGCATATAATAAATTACGAAAACATGTGAAAACCCCTCTATTCCATCTAATGCTTCCTGTAACTCGTTGTTAATGACGACTTCCGCCTCTTCTTCATTTATTACTTTAACCTGCCCTATTGGTTCAAATACTACTTTGGCCATCACTCATTCCCCCTCGGATTTTCATTTGCCATCTTCACATTCTTCACATTTGGTTTGCGTCTTCCACTGGCCTTCTAAAAATAATACTTAAAAGTTCTAAGTGATTGAAGCTGTATGGGAGGTTAGAAAATGAGTATCCTACAGCTTATCGAACGCCTCCTTTCCATCCACAGTATTTCAGGTTTCGAAGATGAATTCTCGGAACTAGTAGCCTCCCTTATAGAGGAGAAGGTTGATGAGTTGGAGGTTGACCGAATAGGGAATGTTATAGCAAAAATTGAAGGCGAAGGATATGAACGTGTTCTAGTGGATGCCCACATGGACGAGGTTGGATTCATTGTTAAAGCAATAGATGAAAACGGCTTCCTTCGCTTTACCAACCTTGGAGGAGTAGACAGGCGCATTTTGCCTGCTCAAAGAGTTATAATACACTCTTCCAAAGGGAAAATTAAAGGAGTCATCGGAGCTGTTCCACCCCACTTTACATCCGAGGAGGAACGCAGGAAGGTACCCGACATAGAGGATCTTTTCATAGACATTGGTGCTTCAAGCAGAGAGGATGTTGTCGAAGCCGGTGTTCAGGTTTCAGACCCTATCTCGTTTGATAGAGGTCTAGATGCGCTTATTGGAAAAAGAATTTGTGGTAGGGGCTTTGATAATAAGCTTGGATGCGCGGTAGCTATAGAAACAATCTTTAACATTGAAAGAAGCAAGTTGCATGCTGACGTTTACTTCTCCTTTACCGTTGAAGAGGAAAGAGGCCTAAGAGGGGTGAGGCCAGTCGCTTTCAAAGTGAACCCGACGATAGCCATCCCGTTGGACACCACAGGGGCAGCAGACTACCCTAAAGTGAAACCATATATTTCATCAGTTTCCCTGGGGAAAGGTCCTGTTATAAGAGTCGCTGACAGAAAGTTCGTCGCCGATCAGTCAGTTAAACAATTCCTAGTGAATGTAGCAGAAAAAAATGGGATACCGTATCAAATAGGCGTTGTTATGGGTACGACGAATGCTACAGCCGTGCAGCTAGCTAGGGAGGGAGTAGCAACCTGTCCCTTATGTATCCCTCTGCGTTACGCACACTCACCAGTAGAAGTAGCGGATCTCGATGACATAGAGAATACTGTGAGGCTTCTTGTCCATACGCTAATATCAATTAAATCGTTTAATCAGTTAAGCAAGAAATTTTAACTTCTTCTCTTCTTCTATAAGACTGGTTTGATGCTGCCTTTTAACCCCCTCCCAGCTTTTTAAAGGTAGACTGCGCAATCTTTAATAGCATCTGCTTTTTGGAGTGATAAATTTAAAAAAATAAGGAGAGAAAATGTTATGTAAAAGGCTCTCGGAAGAAAAATTCGCTTCTCTCATTTCGGTAAACTGTGATCTTTAAAAACTTCTTTGCAGGTGGCAGGGTTGAGTCAGGCGAAATATATATTCAAGATCGTGGTTTTAGGAGACGGCGCCGTCGGCAAGACCAGCTTAATTAAACGTTATACGGAGGAAAAATTTCAGTCGGATTATATTCTAACAATTGGCGCTAACTTTGCCGTTAAAAACATTGAGGTAGACGGCGTAGTAGTTAAACTTCAAATATGGGATTTAGCCGGGCAGCCTCAATTCAAGGAGGTCCGTGGCTCGTTTTATAGAGGTGCAGTCGGTGCGATGTATGTTTATGACGTATGCCGGGTAGAGAGCTATAATAGCCTTTTAAACTGGAAGGCTGAACTGACAAAGATATGCGGTGAGATACCTGGTGTCCTTCTTGCGAATAAAATCGACTTAGTCGATTATCGCAAAGTAACTCCTGAAATGGGGGCTGAACTTGCAGAGCGGCTTGGCGGTGTCCCTTACTTTGAGACCAGTGCTGCAACCGGTGTTGGAGTGGCAGAAGCTTTCCAGAAGATAGCAGAACTTGTTTATAAGGCGGCAACGCAAAAGTAGTTTTACGTTTTTAGTTCCTTACTTTTTACATGCGAGTTTTCTGACGATTTCTTGTAATTCATTTAAAAATTGGGTAGCATGTTTTCTTTTAACGTGGGGCATTACCACTATTCGTAGAAACGTTGGGAATTTTCCCAGCGCCCACCCTTTCCTTCTAAGTTCCAAGTCAAGCTGGCATATATCTATCATCTCCGACGATATTCCAACTATGTTCATTAATGGTTTAACAGGTGTTCTGAGCCCCTCTATTTCCTCGATGCCCCTTTCAATAATATGCGTTACTTGCATACATTTCCTAACTATTTTGATATAGCCCTCTATCCCTAAGTGTTTAAGTAGTGCCCACGTTGCGATAACGGTGGCTCCCGAACGCGTACCTAAAATTATCGGGTGCTCGTATTTTCCTCCCGCTAAATATGGTATTTCAAAGCTATTATCTTTAAACATTTTCACGTCTCTAAGTAATATTCCCCCTGCAGGTATAGGGGCCATTCCCATCTTATGAGGATCTACCGTTATGGAGGATACTCCCTCAACTCTAAAATCAAACCTTGGAATTTCAATACCCATCCTCTCTAAGAAAGGAAGAACGAAGCCTCCAAAGGCCGCGTCAACGTGCAAATATAAATTCTTGTCTTCTGAAATGTCTGAAAGCGCTTCTATCGGGTCTACTGTTCCTAAAGCCGTGGTTCCGGCAACACCCACTATCGCAATGGTATTCTTGCTAATCTTACTCTGAACGTCATCAACGTTAACCCTGTACTCCTCGTCGAGGTTGGCCTTCACCAGTTTTAAGTCTAGAATGTCTGCTGCTTTATCGAAGGACGCATGGGCTGATTCTGGCACTATGACTTCTCTCCCGTTCCTCCCGAGTCTTCTAGACATATTTCTCGCAATTCGCATCGCTGTTATGTTAGCCTCCGTTCCTCCGCTAACTATTATCCCTGACGCTTCTGGATTCCCAAACAGACTTCCTAGCATCTTTATAACTTCTCTTTCTATCTGGAATGTCTGAGGGAAAAGTCCTGGATCCCCCAAGTTTTTCTCTAAATACTTGGAGACTATCTTCCTAGCGAGCGGATGAGGGATTGTGCACATGCTCCCAAGTATTCTTCCTGAACGATAATTCATGTCTAGGGATAGCCTACTTTCAAGTTCCTCTAGAACCTTCTCAACTTCAACTCCTTTCTCCTCCATTTCCGTTCACGCCTCTCTGCTTCGCTGCCTCTCCTCCAAAGCCTTAATTATAGCAGTTACAGCGAGGTTTGCAGGTGTATCCACTCCAACCATCGCACCATATCTGACTATTGCGCCATTAATGTAATCTATTTCGGTCCTCTTCCCTTTTTCTAAGTCCTGAAGCATAGAGTTTTTGTTTTCAGCAGTCATTTTAGCGACATGAATGGTCTTATTCACAGGGTTCTCCGTAAAGCTTATTTTGTATTTGTTTGCGACTTGCACCCCTTCCTTTACCAGAACCTTCATAGCTTCTACTAACTGTGGATGTTTAAGTATCTCCCCATTTTTTAGCCCTGTAATTGCTCCAATGGGGTTTATCCCCGCATTAACTAAAACCTTTGTCCAAACATCTCCTTCGATAAAATCAGATGTTCTCGTATCAAACCCGGCCTCATTAAAAAGCTCTACGATTTCTTCCACTTTTGAAGGTAGAGAAGTGAATGGAGCTCCAATTATAGTTTCTCCTCTTCCAGTATGATATACTATTCCTGGAGCTGCAAGCAAGGCTCCCTCAGAAGTCACTCCTCTCAATATCCTGCTTTTTCCAAGAATCTCCGCTGCCTCGCCCTCTGTACCTAACCCATTTTGGAGGCATAGCACTAAAGTATCTCTTTTCATTAACGGTTTGGCATCTAAGGCCGCCGCTTTAGTGTCGTATGCCTTGACTGTTAAAAGTAATATGTCTGCTTTACCTGCATCTAACGGGTTAGATGTTGCTTTTACATCGACCACTAACTCCTTTTCATCCTTTAACCTTAGCCCCCTTTCCCTTATGGCCCTTACATGCCTTTCTCTGCCGATGAGAACCACGTTAACACCCAATCGTGCAAGCATCCCTCCGAAAAGGCTTCCTATAGACCCTGCGCCTAAAACAACGATCTTCATTTTCATCCCTTCAGAAGGCGGAAACGCATCCCTTACTGCCTTCTCTTTTTGTTTTTCTAAATATTTTTAGTGAGAGACGGGTTCTTTTTCGAATTGTTATCTAAAAATTTCAGGTTAGTTTTTGTAGAAAACATAACCACTATTTCCCTGCCTCTCACCTTCATGGAAAGAGATGTTTTAATTTTCTGGAAGCATAGATGGGTTTACTTTGAAATTTCATCTTGGCAGACCTCAAGGTAAACTTCTGAAATTTCAGGTATGGTCCCTCCTGCCTCTGCTATCTGAGTTAATCTATCCCTTATTATTTTCAGCGTCTCTGACAGTACCTCCCTGTTATCATATTCCTTTAGTATTTTTACAAGTTCTTTTTCAGGTTTTTTCTTGAGTTTTCGTGTTTCCTTTACTAAGAGAGGCATGCACCGAACGATGTTATCGACTATGGTTATGCTTGCAAGCTGAGCTGTTCTGCTGAGCGGGTTTAGGTCTATCGCGATGACCGTTTTCCCCATTTTTCTGAGGGCTTGTGTTCTGTCTCCATCCTCGATTGGCACAAGGACGGTGTCTGCAATTAATATCCCTCTTCTATCCACAACCCTTCTAACACTTGAAATCTCCGGGATCTCCCCATTCGCCGTCTCTCCTACTCCTAAAATTTCTTTCGCCCCTGCTTCTTCCAAAACCCTTTTTATTGCTTCGAGCCGTTCGGGTCTCCTATAAAACAGGTTTATTTCTATTTTGGCTCCTACTTCTTCTGCGAGCTCAACGGTCTCCTTTGGTGACAATGCTGCCAAGTTCCCATTAACACTTATTACAGGGTACCTGGCAAGTAAAAGCGCTGCTGCTGCTGCGCGAATTGCTTTCTTAGCCGGTTCCTGCGTTCTTTCACCGAGTAAGTAATCGAAAGCTTCTCCTCTGCCATGAGCGATAAGTCCTGCTTTCGCAACGATGTCATGTTCCATTCCATGTATGATTTTATGCCGTATTCTAAGTGATTCTGCCCTAGGATGCCCTGGCGGGATCTCACTCATATTTGTTTTTCCTCCTTGGGATTTCTATAGGAGTCTGGCGCCTTTGAAGTCTATTTTACATATCTTAATGAATCCTCTGGGCATACAACTTTTAATAATCTTATATGCCTTTTTGGCTTTGTTAGATGGTGTAATGCAGAAAACGCTTTCTCCCAGCATTACCATGCTACAGTCCTTGAATCCTTCTTTTTCGAGTTTTAAAAGCGTCTTTTTAACTTTCTCAGAAGCTAATTTAACCTTATGCATAAATTCTCTTGAAAGTTTCATCATTTTTTCAATATGTGCGTCTCTTAGAATCTCATTGATAAGTTGCTCTCCTGACAAGTTTATTCTCGCCCTTTTTTCCTTATCTGAGAGAACATTCTTCGTTTTTAAAACTCCTTCTGATCCGCAGACTACAACATAGTTCTCTGGAACTGGTATGGTGTCTACTACTCCATACCCTGGAGCTCCCTCTTTTACCCTGATCTCTACACCTCCAACGCTTTGAGATATTACATCACCTAGTCCTGTAAGGTTTTCCACCTCAATTAAATGTGCTATTTGGCCTACCTTATTCTTCGTTAAACCTAGTTTTAACGCCTCATTTATGGCTAAAGCGGTACTAAATGCAGCTGCTCCGCTGGCTCCGAATCCTGCATAAACCGGAATTTGCATTTCTTGCCTTATAGTTAAACTATACTTCTCTGAATATTTCTCATTAGCAATTTTCAGCATTTTTTCAGCCGTATCCTTAGTTACCTTTACATTGTCAACCTTCATGTTAACAAAAATCTTGATCTCATTCTCTTTTGCAGGTTTTGCTTCAACCGTAGTTATTATTCCTCTATTTAAGCATACTCCGGCGCCGAGAGATCCTATCTTCAAAGGATCTCTCTCTTCGTTGCATACCCGAAAAAAACCCGTTATGTGTGCTGGACAAAACGCCCTCGAGTAAGCCAACTTTAGTCCATCCTTCCAATGCGATCGCTTGTTTTCTTGTCTTCAAGTCTCTTGCTAACTTACTAAGATATAAGGTTTTTCTGTCTTAAGTATATAGTATCGGTTATTTCTTGTTATTTTTTAAATTTTTTAATAAAAAATCGTTAGCTGTCTCACTGAACCATCTATTTGTCTCGATAAAATTCCCTCTTATTTTTATGTTACTCCTTGTTAATCACCATTCTTCGTTTTGAGCTCTCCTTTCCTTTTTTCCGTTAAAAAGACATTTCTTTTCTGCTAAATAGTCCTTCTTTTCCTTTTAATCTTTCATTTTATCCTAGAAAATCATTAATTTAGAAGGGCTACCTCTCCTAAGGGTGTTGAAATGGAATCTTTGAAATGTCCAGATTGTAAAGTGCGTGTAATTATTCATGCGGGAGAATACGTATGCCCAAATTGCGGCCTCGTAGTTGGATATAATATGACTTCTCCTCTCTACAGAATATCTTCAGAGGAGCCTATCAGGGGAATGTGGGTGAACCCTGAGCCCCAGTCAGGAAGCTATATTGGCTATGAGCACTCATTTATTTTCAAGGACTCAAAGGGCAATCTCATTCCACCCAATAGGCAAGTAATTTATAAGCGTCTAAAGGTTAAAGCCTTTCGAGAAAGGTTAAAAGCACTCAACAGCGCTCACCACCGTGCCATTTCAGCTCTTAGAAGAGCCTGCGATAACCTTGAACTCCAACCCTTCGTCAGAGAACGTGCAATATACTTATACAAATACATAGTTCGTCATCGGAAGGTAAGTAATAACATTTTACTTGTAGCAGCCTGCCTCCTTTATGCTATTAGAGAACAGAAAATGCGTGCCCCAGTAACGTTAACAGAACTTTCTAACGCCTTTAAAATGCTAGGATATAATGTCACTCCAAAAAGATTAACCAAAATGTTCTTCTTGATTCGCAGAATTACAGGGGAACATCATGAACTACGTAAAAGTGAAGAGTATATTCCAAGAGCAATTAACACCCTCTTAGAATCCGAAGAAGTTATTGTAAGGATCGAGGAGAGAGGCATAAACTTAGAAGAATACAAAAACGAGTTATTATCAAAATGTATGACGATTCTCTCTGAAATAAATCTTAAAGAGCGAGGTGGTCGCAGACCGTTCACGCTAGCTGCAGCCGTCATCTACTGTGCAGATAAATTGATATCACTAAGGAAAGGTACATCACCTGTTTTAACACAGAGACTCGTATCCCACATTCTAGGTGTAGCAGCATATAGTCTAAGAGATCACTACAGTACTTTACTTAAATCAAAGTACATTAAAACCATCTCACGACGATTCAAACAAGCCATGCCATTCTAATTCCCTTTCTGAATATCCATAGTTTTTCATTTTCATTCATATTATCTGTTCATACTCGAACAGACTAACTAAAATACTTATTCTTCTTTTTTTGCGTTTAAAAGCTTAAATAGTTTCATCACCTATAGGTAAAATAGAGTAGTTCTTAATTGTAGATAACAACCTTCTCTGAGGTAGTTGCTTTGCCCGCTGAGCACACCTCAAAACAAATTATTGGAACAAAAAGTCAGATCCTTAGAGGGAAAAAGATCGCCCTCTGTATAACAGGCAGTGTAGCCGCAATAGAATGCCCAATAATAGCTAGGGAGCTAATGAGGCATGGAGCGGAAGTTTATGCTGTAATGTCTCCTGCGGCCATGAAGTTAATTTCACCTGCTCTCATGGAATGGGCAACAGGTAACCCTGTCATAACAAAGCTTACTGGGAAAGTTGAACATATCACTCTTGCTGGAGATCACCCTGATGCTGTTTCTTTAGTTTTGGTTGCACCAGCCACAGCCAATACTATAAGTAAGATAGCTTATGGCATAGACGACACTCCTGTAACAACAGTTGTCACTACTGCTATCGGTGCCGGAATTCCAATAGTTGTTGTACCTGCTATGCACGAGTCAATGTATCGTCACCCAATTATACTTGAAAATCTGAAAAGGTTAGAGAAATATGGAATAGAGATCGTTGGCCCTCGCTTTGAAGAAGGAAAGGCCAAAATTGCCCACATCAACACGGTAGTTGCAAAAGTAATAGAACGCCTTTCGAAGAAAAAGGATATGGAAGGACTAAAGGTTCTTGTTACTGGTGGGCCAACAAGGGAATACATAGATGCTATAAGATACATAAGCAATCCGAGTAGTGGCCGCATGGGCGTCGCCCTAGCAGAGGAAAGTGCTCTCCGCGGCGCAGAAGTAACACTAATTTACGGTGCCGGTGCCGTTGAACCCCCCTTTACTGTCCAGTTAATTAAGGTTGAAACCACAAGAGAAATGTTAGACGCTGCATTATCTGAGGTAAGTAAAAACTGCTACGACATAATAATATGTGCCGCCGCTGTTGCTGATTACGCTCCAAAAACAAGGGTAAATGAAAAAATTTCATCTGGAAAAGAAAACCTAACGATAACTCTCACACCATTACCTAAGGTTATTGACGCAATAAGAATCGCCGCACCAAAAGCTTTTCTGGTAGGATTTAAAGCAGAGTACAATGTTTCCAAGGAGGAATTAATTGCCCGTGCAATAGAGAAGCTTAAAAATGCAAACCTCGACATGGTCGTCGCTAACGACGTGTCTAGGCATGATTCAGGCTTTGCCGCAGAGACGAATGAGGTCTACATTGTTGACAAGCAAGAAAATGTTTATCACGTACCATTAGCCCCTAAGAAAGTTGTCGCATCAAAGATCCTCGATCTAATCCTCGAAAAACTTCTAGAAGAAAAGGAGAAACTAGCTGAAGAACAAATAATAAGTCATACAGGTGAAGCATAAAAGATGTCTTCAACTTCCTCTCCCAGCAGCGTCTAATATAACTTTAACGATTGCATCTTCATCTATTCCAAGAAGCGTAATCTTCCTATCCTTTATAAACTCTAAAATAGTACTTCTCACCTCCTTAATGGTTCGTCCCGCTAGTACCCTCTCCAACTTCTCCAGTTCCTCCTCTGGATAGAAATAAAAGTCACCAGTTATCTTAACATAATTAATTAATTCTTTTTCTAATTCTATCTCCGCCTCTATCATTTTCCCTCCAGGAACCTTCAGCCTCGCGCTTCCCCGCATCATTCCTCCCTTCCCTTCACCTCTAAATTAACTTCTTCACCTACTCTAAAGTTAGGCTTTCCCCTCTTTAAAGGTATTATCTTTATTAAGCATCTACCTAGACTTATAAATGCGGAGACGCCTCTTATCCTTTCCCCCTTGCACATAATGCTAAGGGGGCACACTCTGAAGGTGACGCCACTACCCACTTTCCCACAAACTTTACCCATCATTACGCCTTTAAACATGATGGGGGTACCCTGCTCTACCTCAACGCCCTCCTTAAGGATCACTCCCCCCCTATTATAATGAGGGAGTCCACAGTCAAGAATACCAAAGTGCCTCCCTACTCTTACACCCACCCCCCTAAATAATCCAACCTTCATGATGTACTCGCTGGGAACGCTTGCCAATGCATAATCTTCGCATGCAAAAACAACCTCACACGGTAATACCTCTCCCTCAACTTCTTCCCTCCAAAAGGGCTTACTAACCCTACTTAAACCTTCCAACTTTATTGGAAACGACTTCTTAGCTCTGAGTGCGTCCTCAGGACGTTTCACCTCTAAATGTACATGAAGGCTTGTCCATGGATCAAAAAACCCGCTTCTCAAAGGTCGCCCTACACCATTTCCTAACTCTATCTCGTCTCCAACCTGCACAGAGGGTCTAACATGCATCATCCTAACTATCAAATCAGGCCTTTCTACAGCTTTCACCATGATCAAGTAATCATACTCTTCATGAGGAAATTTCCTAGACGGCGTACGAACCCTTCTAATATCGACAACCCTGCCAGGAGTTAAGCACGGTACCTCCTCACCCCCCCAAAGAAAGTATACATCCATCGCTCCTCCATAAGTATGTGCATGATACGGGCTGTTAAACAAGGAAAAATAGTCGACGCCTCTTACTTTACGTATTGATATCCTCTCACAAATACCTATTACGACCATCATCAACCCTCTAACCGGATAGTTTTTATCTTGTTCTAAACATCTTTAGAATGTAAAAATATCCAACGGTGGCAAAATGTCCTCTGACTTTGAAAGAGCCTTGGAAGAATGCTTAAAACCTTTAAAAATATTCGATAACTATGAAGCTTGGCTCGCTTGGTTTAAGGGCGCAGAAGCCAGAGCAAACCTTTACTTATCAAAAATTAAAATGTTCACCAAGAACTTGTCTGGTCTAAGAGCTCTTGATGTAGGCTGTGGAGTTGGTGGAGTATGCTCTGCCTTAGCAAAACTCTCTAATCATATGGTTGGAGTCGAAATAAATGAAGTTCTGCTTCCATTAGCAAAACTTAACGTTGAAAATTCACTTCATGAATCAAGTAGCGTAGACTTTGTTTTAGCTAGTGGATTAAACCTGCCTTTCAGAGAAAACAGTTTTGACTTAGTCCTCTGTAATGACGTTCTAGAGCATGTAAGCGATAAAGAGAAGCTTATCAAAGAAATCTTTTCGGTTCTTAGGAAAGATGGCCACCTCTTCCTTACAACACCTAACAGGCTATATCCCATAGAACCGCATACTGGTATGATAGGTGTAACCTTAATACCTAGAAGACTAGCTAACAAACTAGCCTCGTATAAGTTTGGCTTTAAAATGGATCTACCGGATCTTATAACATATAAACACTTGGTAGCTTTAATTAAATCAAACGGCTTTAAGTTCATCATAAACCATCCTAAGTGGCTAACTTATGACAACGTAAAAATAATAAATCATGGCATCATGAAACGTCTTCTAAAATCTAGAGCGTTCACATGGATGCTTGCCCTATTCTCTCCCCTCTTCACCGCATTATGTAAAAAGCCGACCAATAAATAAAAGAGAAAAAGAAAAGTTGAAAAGTAATCCGAGAACAAGCAATCATTTCTTAGCTAATCCGTTATTTTTGACATAAATTGTTCCTTCAAGTAACTGAAAATTTCTTTCTCCCTTACCGGAGGTCTCTCAGGGAAACTGATGTTCCTGAAAGGATGCTCCTGAAATAACCATCACATCTCCTGAGCTAGAGGCAGCTTCCCATCCAAACTTGAACACTTACATATCGAAGACTTGCCTTATCAGGCAATTATAACACAAAAGCTACTCTTAAAAAAAGGAAGTTTTTTATCAGAAACCAGCTTGTTCCTTTTTTACGAGAAGCTCCGCTTTCTTTCTATATTTCTCCAACAAATGCCGGTGTTTCTGCAAGGTAAATTATTGGTATAAATCTCGCTTTTGGATCAACTTCCACTGCCTTAACGAATTCTATTTTTTCCTCTTGATGGCCAATGTAACGTATAAAATTGCCTTTCGGAGGCTCATCATCCACTACGTATACGAAGAATGGCAACCCTCTAAGCTCGTAATATCCAGGAAAACTTCCTATTAGTGCACCGTAAACGTGTTTTCCCTCTTTCTCAAAGTAAAACATGTATGTTCCCCTTTCTCTACCCCAAGCGACGAGCAGCCTGATCAAATCCGTCAGGCTTCTAAGACGTAACGAAACTGCAGGTCTTATTTTCCTCTCAACAATTCCTTCTTCCAAGCATCTCCCCCTTCCCCTCTTTAGCGTTACCTCTTTAGCGTTACGGTTTTCACGCATGTTGAATCTGGTGTTGGCGGTTTAACCAGTTTAACATCCACGTTTGGACTCACTTCAAGAGCCATGGCTTTAACCATTGGGAAACAAATTGTCGAACAGGGGTTGTCCTTTCCTTTGAAAGCCTCGTAGAGTGGGCAGTATATGTGAATAAACCTGTACGTGTTCTCCCCCTCAGCTTCACACCTCATTTTCATTCCTGTTAAATTCCCTGCTATTCTCCATGCTTCAGCAACGTCCTTTAAACCGTCGCCGACGCCTAACCGTTCACGCAATACCCTTGCCTGCTCTTTCCCTTGCCTCTCGAAAACGGCAACTAAAGCCTTCCTTCCCTCTTCCCCAAACCTATCAATTACCTCGTTCGTTAAATCAGCGATAGCATTCATTAAACTTTCTTGGACGAGCTTCAGCTTCACCCCCCCAGGTAATAAATTGAAGAGTGCCAGCATCTTAGCTACTTTCATCCTTCTCTCCCCCAGAGCAGATACAAGTCATAGTCTCCATAACTCCCTCCATCTGCCTAATAACCCCAAAAACGAAATCGTCAAGTTCCTCCACGTTCTTCACACTTACCTTAAGAATTATATCATAAATTCCATATACAAGGTCCGCACAGTCCACGTTGTTAAGCTCCCTCAACTTTGAAAGGACTGGCTTTTCGTGTCCAGATGCCACTTTAATCAACACATACGCATTCAACACCACCCTATCTCCCTCCAAGTACCAATGAAAAGACGGCAATGGTTAGAGGTGCTCCATAAACCATATAAATCTTTTTCAACAGCTCTTCTACCCACCCAATAAAACAGTCAATCAAATATCTAAAAATCTCCTTTCCTTCATCTTTTCCTTTTTCTTATTAAAGGAAGCTGTTAAGATGCTAACTTCACAATCGGAATACCTTTCCGCCCCTCTATTTTCTCTTTCTTTTCTTCTTTTTCATGCCCTTTATGTTCCTTCAATTGTTCTTCTTCGATCACCTCTTCACCATCTCCTTCTTTAACCCTGCAATCATTAATATTACATATTTTTTCCGTTCCCTCCTCTTCCTCGTTTTTTAGTATCTTAAATCCATAAGTCTCTTGGATCAGTACACTAATTTGTTCCTCCACTCTCTTAAGCCTTCGATCTATGTTCGAGATCTCCTCAATCAAAAGTTTTATAACACCTCCATCCACCTTGCTTCGCCCTAATTTTACCATGTGCAGCCCTCCTCAAAGGTGGCTTAGACATGGTTGAAAGATAAAAATTTATGTGATACCTGTATTCCACATTCTCATGTCTCTCCGTCCCGCCCTAGCAAAACAGTATGTAAAAGTAAGAATCCAGAGTATTGCCGTTACCACCACAGCTAGGCTACTGTAAATTGTTAATTCTTTTATTTGCTTTATTAGGTAGACAGCTAAAGCAAAAGCTGCTTTCATCCCCGTTCCCCAGTACACGCACAACATCACTCTAGGAAGCTCATAGTAAGGTATGTATACGTTCAATATGTAACCAATGTTAGCCATGGTAAATATTAAAGACGGCTTGCTCGCTAGAAATCCCAGAACTACTGGTGTAAGAATTTTAGGTAGTATTGCAAGCGTCCTCAACTGTCCCCCTGTAACCATGTCAACTCCTAAAAACCCTCCAGCGATTAGAAGTCCTATAAGCGACGGGTTAACCCCCCTCCCCCTCCTAACCCCCCTCACCATACATATCAATGTAACCAGCGAAATTATTCCTAGACAGACGTAATTAACATAATCGTAGAGAAACCGTGGGTTGCTACCCCAGACGACGTAGTATGGCGGCCAACCGGGAATGTAAATGTATGGCAACCCTACATATGCGAGGAGTAGGAAGGCGGCTGCTTCAAAGAGGGCTATGGCCCTATAGGGAGGCTTTGTTATAGCTACCCCGAACGTTTTAGCTTCAAACTCTGCTGCTCCCGCAAAGATCAGCCATATGACCGATCCTAAAGCCAACGCGTCCACTATGCACATGGAAAGCGTGTACGTAACGACCATATTGTTTACCCATGAATCCCAGAGCCAATTTGCGAAAAAAACGTGGATCCCCTCTAAATAGTAAAGGGCAGCAAGGTAAACTGGTATTCCACATATTAACGTAAAGACGGTTAATGCGGTAATCCCCCGAACAACTCGCCCTTGCCTCCAAAACCATCTACTAGTATTAAGCGCCCTCCCAGCTAGAATAACCCCCGCCAGAATGCTCAAAACTGGAGATAGGGTTGGAAGCACGAAGAAGCAAAATAAGAGTAACGTGTTAAATCCATAAAATATCCTATAACGTAAAGGCACTATAGTCGTAGTATTATCTAGTACTTCAAACGTTTTAAGCAGCCTTTCACGGCTTAAAACAATAAACAGAAACCAAGGGAGCGAAAAGAATAAGGGTATAAGAAAATAATTAACGGTTACCATCCAAGGATTTTCAGCTTCAAAACTCTGCAGGAAAACGTGGAGAACAGGATAATTGAAAATAACAATGTCGCTAAAGGGATATGGCAGCAACTTTACCGGTGATAAGATAAAAAGAAGTAAAAAGTATAGCGGGATGAAGACAACTAGTAAAAATAGGAGTAATCGTGAAAGGAGGACGCCACCAATCCTGAAACTCAATGACATACCCCCTTAATCAAAACATCACCGTTAACTTTCTCTCCTTTTTTTATCACACTTCGTTTTAATGTACTTATCTCTCTTACATTTTTCTCCTTTCTATTACCTTTAACTTACTTAAAGTCAAAGGGAACGCGCTCACACGCTAAATTTAGTAAGAAAAGTCAACTCTGATAACTCACAAGGATGACTCATGTTACTTAACTATTCATCTTTCGGTTACAAAAACAAAGAAATAAAAGGAGACAAGGTAAATAGTCCTAAAGGGGAGGGTACGTGTTGAATGAATTGAAGGAACAAGTAAAACGCTATTTGAATCTTTGCAAGGAATACATAAAAATGGTTACCATGAAAGAACCTGAAATAAAGAATTGGAAAGGCGATCTTATCGACGGATATAATGCACTCTGGGATACGATCCTGTCCTACCTAGATGATTTAAGAGAATACATAGAAGCACGTAAAAAGGTGATAAGTGAATTTGAGGCTCATCTCTTCTGGATGAAGCAGCTTCTTGAAACAAACAATGTAGGTGACGCTTCCTTTTATCTTAAGCAGGCAATGGAAGACTTAGTTGACATGAAAAGCGCCGCTACTATAGAGAAGGAGGTTGCAGAGAGGATCGAAGAACAAACTCAATTCATACTGAAGTTGATGGAGGGCGTCAAGGCTACTAAGAGGCGCGTAGAGCTATTTGAAAAATATTATCCGCAACTTGAAAAGATGCTTGAAAAAATGATATGCATGCTTAAAGGGTAAATATCTCATACTCTTCGGAGTGCTTCATTAACTTCCCGCCTAATACGTTCAGCGGCTTTCCTCGGATCCCTCGCCTCATAAATCATCCTGCCAACGATCGCGTAATCCGCTCCTGATCTGAACACACGGGCAATTCTCCCTCCCTGAACACCTATTCCCGGGCTGAAGATTAGCTGGTTTCCTCGTAAAACTTCCCTAACTCTCTCTATTACTTCAGGATTAGTTGCGCCGACGATGACTCCATCGGCCCCCCACTCAACAGCTTTCCTAGCGAAGAGAAAATATTGTGGAACGGCCTCTTTCTCATTTACAATCACCATCCGTCCATACCCTTCCTTAGCGCCTAAATGTGACATGTATACTAAAAGAATAACTCCTCTCCCTCTTTTTTGAGCCTCATCGAAAACCCCTTTCAGAGCCCCCTCCCATCCGACGAACGGGTTAACTATAACCGCATCGAATCCCCCATCAAAGAAGTGTCGAGCCGCCCACTTATTAGTATGTTCAACATCGTTCAGCTTACAATCCATAATTGTCACCAATCCATGTTCCTCAGCATCCTCGATTACCAGTTGTAAAAGGTCAAATAGCCCTAAAGGAAGAAGCAACTGGTAATTAACCTTCAATGCGGCTATAAAATCTGCAACTTCACGTAAAATGAACCGGGCATCGTTAAGAATTCTTAACCTGTCCTTTTGCCCTCTAACCTGAACTGAATGGTCCAAGGCAAACACTATACGGCTATCCTTTTCTTCCGAGGCCCTTTTTAGCTTCTCTAGAAATTTCACGCTCAATCCTTCCCAACCCACACATTAAGATCTTTAGCTAGTAAATTAGCTCGAGTATCTTCTCAATAACTTTAGGGAGTGCGGCCTCAACTTCCCTCGAAAGCGAAGTACTCATTTTATTGTACTCCTTCGGTTCGACACCTACTACAATTACTTCAGGCAAAATGTTTAGCTCCTCCGCCACCTCCATTAACGTGTAAAGGTTCATCTCATGTAGAGAAGCTAAAACCCGTACTTCTTCTCTCTCAAGCTGGCTAGGGTTAATAACGTAAACATCACCCGGTTCCCCTCCCCCCAAAGCAGCGTCAACCACAATAACTCTATCTGCCTTCTCAAAAAATTCCAGAAGCGCCACTCCACCTGTTCCTCCATCAATCACTTCAACGTCCTCCGGGAGCTTAAGCTCCATTAACTTCTTCACGACATGTACACCTACCCCCTCGTCTCCAAAAAGATAGTTTCCAACTCCTATTACGAAGGTCTTACCCAAGTTTCTCCCTCCTCCAACATACTTAACTCCCAATTAGTTCCCTGCCTTATTTTAGAAATAATAGCTCCATTTACATCATTTCAGACTTTAAAAATAAAAATTCCTCATTATTTCCTTTCTTTATGCTTGTATTCTACTTCCTCTGACCCCTACCTAGTCTTCTATAGTTTTCCTAAGGAACAGAGCATGGATCCTCGTATCCTCTGCGAGCTCGGGATGGAACGATGTAGCTATGACCTTTCCCTGACGTGCCCCTACAATGTTTCCCTTCCAGCTACATAGGATCTCCGCTTCTCCATCCACTTCTAGGATCACGGGTGCCCTGATGAAAACTCCTTTAAACGTACCTCCTATTAACGGTATTTCAATCTCTGCTTCAAACGACTCTCTTTGCCTTCCAAAGAAGTTCCTTTCTACAACTGCATTCAGAATTCCCACTCTGGGCTGTTGAACTTCTCCCAACACTCTATCCCTTATTTTTTTGGCTAGCACGATTAAGCCTGCACACGTCCCGAGGATAGCTATACTCCTCCATGCTTTCCTTAGAAAACGTGAAATCCCCGTTCTCTCCATCATACTACCTATTACAGTACTTTCCCCTCCGGGAATTATGAGTCCATTAACCTCTTCCAATTCTTCCTCTTTCTTGACGATGACCACCTCGCCTCTAATTCCTTCTTTGCTCATAGCCTCCCTTACGGCGTGGACATGTTCCTCAATTGCCCCTTGGAACCCTAACACTCCTATGGTAGCCTTCCTCAAGCCCTAGCCCCTCTCTCCTGCATTCTAAGCTCTAAGGTTTTAATGTCCATTCCAACCATAGACTTTTTCTCGTCAATCATTTTCTGTGCCTCTGCTACCGTCTCAGGGTCATCCCAGAAGGTAGTAGCCAAAACGATAGCCCTAGCTCTCTCCATAGGGTCTTCTGACTTAAATATCCCTGACCCTACAAATATGCCATCGCATCCGAGAGACATCATGAACGCGGCATCTGCGGGAGTAGCTATCCCCCCAGCGGCAAAGTTGACAACCGGAAGCCTTCCAAGCCTTCCAACTTCGGAGACCAGCTCATAGGACACTTTAAGCTCACGGCTTATCCGGATAATCTCCTGCCAATCTTCCTCTTCAACTATAGCTTTCAACCGTCTCATTTCAGCCGTCATAAGCCTCATGTGTCTTACCGCCTCAGCAACGTTCCCGGTTCCAGCCTCCCCCTTAGTCCTTATCATTGAGGCTCCCTCTTCGATCCTTCGTAAAGCTTCTCCAAGATTCCTTGCTCCATTAACAAATGGAACTTTAAAATCCCACTTCCAAATATGTCTCTCCTCGTCGGCCGGCGTCAATACTTCTGACTCGTCTATAGCATCAACACCTATCGCCTCTAAGATTTTAGCCTCATAAACATGTCCTATCCTACACTTAGCCATAACCGGAATCGAAACATGATCCATTATTTCCTCTATAACCTTCAAACTTGCAGTTCTAGCGACTCCTCCAGCCTTCCTTACATCGTAAGGCAACTTGTCAAGTGCCATTACCGCTACAGCTCCCGCCTCCTCTGCGATCTGAGCCTGCTCAACATTAGTAACATCCATAATGACCCCGTGCTTCTGCATTTGCATAAATCCCCTCTTAACGCGAACCGTTCCTTCAACAAATTCCCCTTCCAAAAACTCCACCTCCAACTCGTGTTAAACCTTACTCAAGATTTAACTTGAATATATTTATGTTTTTCCATAGGCATGTACCCTTTCTCTTTAAACGCTAAAGCCTTTTAAGCAACCAGCAAATTTTATTCTTGTAAAGGAGCTGCCGGGAGAGGGTATACTTGATATCCTCATGTGAGAAACTTTTTGAACCCCTAACTGTAAAAGGGATGACCTTACGTAACAGAGTTGTTATGCCCGCAGTACAACTTGGGTACTGTGAAAACGGCTTTGTCACCCAGAAGCTAATAGATTTTTATGTTGAACGGGCAAAAAATCAGGTAGCCCTCATAATAGTCGGAGGATGCTACATAAACCAAGTCGCTATGGGCGTACCGACAATGGTAGGGATTTCCGATGATAAGTTCATTCCCGGGCTTAAAAAACTTACAAGTGCAGTTAAAGCTCATGGTGCAAAGATCGCCGCCCAGCTCTACCACTCCGGAAGGTATGCCTTCTCAATGGTGATAGGGACGAGGGCGCTTGCCCCGTCATCAATAAGGTCAAGGCTAACCAAGGAAATCCCAAAAAACATGACTCTCGAAGAAATAGAGAAAACCATAGACGACTATGGAGAAGCCGCTAGACGAGCTAAGGAAGCAGGATTTGACGCAGTTGAAATATTGTCTTCAGCCGGCTACTTAATTGGGCAGTTCCTCTCCCCCCTAACAAACAGAAGACGAGACAAGTACGGTGGAACCCTCAGGCGACGCATGAACTTCGCGCTTGAAGTCGTGGAACGAGTAAGAGAAGCCGTCGGCCCAAACTTCCCCATTCTCTTCAGGTTAAGCGGCGACGACTTCATGAAGGGGAGCAACGACTTCCACGAAGCAAAAGTGGTAGCTGCAAAGCTTGAAGACGCAGGCGTAGACATATTAAATGTTACAGGCGGATGGCATGAAACAATGATCCCACAGTTAACAATGAACGTTCCCAGAGGTGCATACGTATACTTAGCTGAAAACGTGAAAGACGCTGTGGACATCCCTGTAATCGCATGTAACAGAATTAACGACCCATTATTAGCAGAGAGGATCCTAAGGCGGAAGAGGGCCGACCTCGTTGGAATAGCTCGTGGCCTTATAGCAGACCCTGAATTCGTGGTGAAAGCGGCTGAGGGGCGCTTCGACGAGATAAGACGGTGCATAGCATGTAACCAAGGATGCTTTGATAGCGTGTTCATGCTGCGCCCGGTAACATGCCTTGTAAACCCGGCTGCTGGAAGAGAGAAAGAACTTGAACTTAAACCCGCCGAAAAACCGAAGAACATTTTAATAGCTGGAGGTGGGCCTGCCGGAATGCAAGCAGCTATCATCCTGAAAAAGCGAGGCCATAACGTTACAATATACGAGAAAACTGATAAGCTAGGAGGACAGCTTATACTGGCTGGAGTTCCGAAAGAAAGAAGGGAATTCAGAACATTTGTAGAATACCTCCGCAGGCAAGTCGAACTACTGGGCATAAAGGTCGTGTTCAATACGGAAGTAACACCGGAACTCGTAGAGCAAGTAAAACCAGATGTGGTGATCGTGGCCACCGGGGCCAGGCCGTTAAGGCCGAACATACCTGGAATTAACAAGAAAAACGTCGTCTATGCCCATGACGTCCTCGCCGGGAAGGTGGATGTGGGAGAAAAAGTGGTGATAGTTGGCGGAGGCGGCGTCGGCTGCGAGACAGCGTTGTACCTCACCGAGGAAGGCGTAATAGACGTAGACACGATGATATTCCTCCTTGAAAGAGGCGCGATCTCCTGTGATAGGGCGCTGAAACTTCTAAAAAAGGGCAGGGATGTAGTGCTTATTGAAATGATGGAGAAGATAGGGCGAGACATAGGTTTAACGTCCCGATGGGTTATAAATCAAAGCCTTAATATCCACGGCGTCCGAATAATAACGAATGCTAGGGTTGACGAGATAACAGATGACGGGGTTGTAGTTAACAACGGTGAACAATTTTTCGAAGCTGACACCGTAGTCATAGCTGTTGGTGCAGAACCTAACAATGAGCTGATAAAACAACTTGAAGGGAAAGTTCCTGAAGTCTACGCAATAGGAGACTGCGTAAATCCCAGAAAAGCCCTTGAAGCAGTTCATGAAGCAACGGAGCTGGCGGTAAAAATTTAAAAAATTTTCCTTTATTTTGCTTTTTAGCTTGTTTTAAGGAACTTCTTTTTAAGTTATAGATTTAATATTTTGGTGGGTTTGAATTTTCGGTGATTCTGTGAGAAATTCTTCTTTTGCCTTTATCGATTAAGGAGGGAAAAATTTTATTAGATGATTCTGTGAAATTATTAGTGCAGGTTTTTCTGTTTCCCACAGTTTTTCATTTAAAACAGGTCTTTTACCAGAGTATAACTTTTAAACTAAGAGCTTTCTTGAAGGAGGTGGTATAGTGGGGAGAATCAAGGTGGCTATTGCAGGCCTTGGCAACTGCGCGTCCGCACTCATTCAAGGAGTATATTATTATAAAGATGCTAAGGAGGGCGACCAGATCCCAGGGTTAATGCACGTAAACTTTGGAGGGTATTACCCACGTGACCTAGAATTCGTGTGTGCATTCGATGTTAACAGGAATAAGATAGGACGCGACATAAGCGAAGCTATATTCGCTGAGCCAAATTGCGTCCCAAAGTTTGCGGATGTTCCAAAGCTAGGTGTCGAGGTGCTGCCAGGGCCGATCTCAGACGGCGTAGCCCCTCACATGGTGGAGCCATTCTACACGTACGACCGGAGCAGGATGGAGGCTGTCGACGTGGCGTCAGCACTCCAAGATTCTGGAGCAGAGATCTTAGTAAACTTTATTCCAGTTGGCAGCTACGAGGCGACTAGAATCTACGCGCAAGCAGCCTTAGATTCTGGTTGCGCTTTCGTCAATTGCATTCCAGAGTTCATAGCGTCAGATCCGGAATGGGCCAAAAAATTTGAGCAAGCAAACGTTCCAATTGCTGGAGATGACATAAAGAGCCAGATAGGCGCCACGATCCTTCACAGGACCATAGTAGATCTCCTGATAAGCAGGGGTGTAAAAATCGAAAGCACATACCAGTTGAACATAGGCGGCAACACGGACTTCCTTAACATGACCGTGGAGGAACGATTAAAAACGAAAAGGATAAGTAAGACTGAAGCCGTAACAAGCCTCGCACCATACGAATTTCCTGTCAGAATAGGGCCATCCGACTACGTCCCATTCCTAGGCGATAAGAAGGTCTGCTACATAAGAGTTGAAGGCAAGAAGTTTGGAGACCGACCAGTAACGATCGATGTAAAACTTGTGGTCGACGATTCCCCTAATAGTGCAGGAGTCGTAATAGATGTTGTAAGGGCGGTAAAGCTCGCCTTAGACAGAGGCGTGTCAGGACCCCTAACGAGCATATCCGCATACGCATTTAAGCATCCACCAGTACAAGTACCAGACCATGTAGCCCGCCGGTGGGTTGAAGAATTCATAGAGGGCAAAAGAGAACGCTAAAACCCCATTCCACCGCATTTTTTATTATATTCGTCTATTTTAGAGTAAACTTCCACAACTACCTTCTTTGCCCTTCTGATGCATTCTTCAAGCTTTAAACATGCAAGCTGAACACTGCAGATAGGCTCCCCTTCCTCAACTAGGCTTCCAGGCTGCGTGATATCGAATAGAAATGGTATTCCATGTAAGTCCGGTATAACATAATTCTCTTTCGCAAAAACGATGTTCTTAACCGCGAATCCCTTCACGCTTATTTTACTTGGCACCCTCCCTTGGCAAGCGTTAATGTGTTCCCTTACAATGTTCATCCCAGTCACCATTGAGACGCACTCTAGCGTACCCTGAAACCTAGGGTTAACCTCCATGAAGACCGGCTGTCCGCCTCTAACTACAAAGTCCACCCCGTTGCATCCTAGAACACTTAAACTTCTGCAAATTTTCTCGGCTGCCTCGCTCACTCTCCTCCGGATCTCCTCTTTTTCATGCGGCACTATGTTTCCGCAGTAAACGAACTCTCTTCCTCCAAGCCATGAAACCCCTATAAGTTGCCTATTTACGGTAACCGTAACAGCCTTCTTACCGGTGCAAAGCACTGATGCGCTAACATCATCACCGGCAATGTACTCTTGAACCAACACTCTACCTTTCCCTTTAAGCTGGCTGAATTTCTGTTCAACCTCTCTTTCATTACAAGCCAAATGTATTCCAAGCCCTCCCCCTCCAGCTTCCCTCCTCACGATAACCGGAAACCCTATTTCCCGCGAGGCCCTAACAGCTTCCTTACGGCTCTCCACGAGAAACGTTTCAGGCACCATAATACCTTCTCTCTTAACCTTCTCATAGACCTCGAGTTTTGACCTAACCTCCCTCACTTTAGATGGCTTGTTACCTATAATTGGTGCCACTCTCTCAAGCCTGCTTAAACATTCCCACCGATCATCTAATCCGCTCCCAACTAAAACGCCGTCAACACCATGCTTACGAGCCATCTGCTCGGAAAACTTAACGGTTAACTCTGCTAAGTCGCTCCCGGCTTTAACGTAGTCCTTCAAGACAACTATGTCGTCAACCCATCCATAAATGTCAACGTCACCCCAGTAGTCAACAGCGAAAACCTTAAAGCCGCACTTCTTCGCTTGAACAGCTATCGGCCTAGCATTAAAGCCGATAACTAAAACCCTCTCCAAAGGTCACGTCTCCCCTTTCACCTTGGCTACAACCTCTCTGACCTTCAAAAGGTACTCACTTATACTACCCTTCTTATCAACAGCAATAGCTAAGATCCTCTCTCGGGGGAGCTTATGTAAAACCACAAGGAACTCTTCACCACCTATAACAGAGTATTCGCTTCCATCCCTACTTATCCTATCACATACCGTGATTACGGCACTTAGCATACCAGAAGTCGTAACATAGTCTAGTGACGGGTAAGCGTCAAGAGGCATACCTTCAGCTGTCAAGACAGCTACCATAATAGCTTCAGGCATCACCTTCTTAACCACTGGTATAATTCCTTTCTCAGCATAACTTTTAGCTTCATCAACAGCAGCTATTTGGATAGCTGCCGCTTTAACCCGGGAAACGACCCTGTCTATTCCTTCCAACTCCACGAGGTCCCTTTCAAGGAGAACCGCTAGGTTCATCCGCGGCTTAACCGGCACACTAACCACAAAGTTCTCCCCAGAACGTGTAATAACATAATCCAACTCTTTCTTAGCTAAACCCTGAAGCACCTGGGACGAAATAGACGTTAAAGATGCTATTAAGGGTGCAGCCCCCTCCTCCATTTCCCCAATAATCACCCTAGAAAAGCCTTCCCTAGTCGCCAAAATAACCCCCTTAACTCCTGGAGTCTCGCTTAAATCCTTAAGCAGCATCTTAACTTCCCTTTTAACATCCATGCCTCTACCTCCCTCATACCATCGCTTTTTAACGCACATTCTCCGAGAAACCGTTAAAGCTCTCTCCCTTTATAACTTAACGGGTGAAATCTAAAATGAAGATCACATTTCTCGGGACGGCTGCAAGCATACCAACTCCAACCAGAGGGTTACCAGCAATCCTCTTCGACGAAGACTTACTAGTTGACTGTGGAGAAGGAACATCTCAAAAACTTTTAATGACTGATTCTCTGGAAAACATAAAGCAAGTGGTAATAACCCACAGTCACCTAGATCACTCGGCCGGGATAGGAAGTCTAATTTGGTCTATGTGGCTCCATGGGCGAGAAGAAAACCTTCTAGTAAGCGGACCACCTTACATTGAGGACTTCATTATGTCCTTATTAAACTTGGTGAAAACTCCCTTAAAACAATTAACATTTAAGATAGAGTATGTGGCTACCCTTAAAAACATAGAATTTGCACTTACAGAGCATCATCCCGAAACGTACGCTTTAAAAATTGAACGGAACGGCGTCTCTGTTTGCTACTCAAGCGATACTGCTCCCTGCCCATCAGTCATCCACTTGGCACGTGGTTGCGACGTACTAATACATGAAGCCACGTTTCCAGAAGAAGAGGCAAAGCTCGCCCACGCTCTTAGACATAGCACCCCGAGAGATGCGGGACTAACAGCCTCCCAGGCTAAAGTCAAAAAACTAGTACTATTCCATTGGTCTTGGCACATGGAGGGAAAGGAAAAATCCCTAATCCGTCAAGCCGAACAATATTTCGACGGTGAAGTAATCTTGGCCTATGATATGCAATCACTTTCACTATGACTTCTTACTTTAGGCACCTACCAGCGATTTTCTTATAAAAAATTTTAAATATTCTTCCTTATTTTTCTTTCTTTTAGAAAAATTAAACAACTTTATGATATATGTAACATTATATGGAGGTGATTCTGCAAAATTATTGCAAATTAACCAAAAACAAAGATAAATTTTTAAGAATATTACAATTATAAGGATGCTTTTGCCAGAAAAAATTTTAATAAAAAATTTAACAAGTGATGTGAAAAATCAAGTAAGCAGTCCAAAATTTAAGATGACTTTTATATAAGTGAAGGGGGAACAAGCGAAATTTGAGAAGAAATAGATTGAAGCTTGATGTTTTAGATAAGCAAATTCTTGAATCGATATGTAAAGATGCCCGTAAGCCGTTAAGGAAGGTAGCCGAGGAACTCGGCGTTTCTGAACCTACTCTCTACAGTAGGGTTAGAAGCCTTCAACGGAGAGGAATTATAAAACGTTTTACTGTAAAGCTTGACATGGAACTTTTAGGTTACATGACGAAGGGCTTCGTGCTGATGAATGTTAACCCCGCAAAAGAAGAAAAGATTGTCAGCGTCTTAAGTGAAATCCCTGAAGTAGTTGAAATTCACAGGCTCTTAGGAGACAACGACTTAATGGTTAAAGTTATTTGCAGGGATGTGGCCGAAATGCGTAGGCTTGTTCTCGAAAAAATTAGAGATCTTGAAGGCGTCGAACTTGTTAAAGGGTTTCTAACAATAAAAACAGATAAAGATTCCTATGAAAATCTGATTTCAAAACTTAAAAGCGAATGAATAATAATATTTTACCTCTGCGTGAATAGCATTCGGTTACCAATGTTGAAAAGCTAAGTTTATATTACTAAATTAAATTTCTTGAGTATCGCTGAAACTTTAAGTGTTGAATAAAAGTTAGGTGGAGGTTGCTATATGTCTTTTTCTAAGGATGAAATGCTGGAGGCTCTGAAAGCTTTTACTCTAGATTTCATCGTTAAAACATATGACTTCCTTAAAAATGTGGGTAAGGAAGGGGAGTATGCAGAACTGCTGGGAAGAGAACTAGCAGTCCGTGTTCAAAGAGCATTTGGGAAGGACAAGAAGCATGCAATAACATACCTAAACTTGATTTTAACGTCCCTTGAGCTTCCCCAGTTTCATCAAGAAGGCAAGAAGTACGTGTTTGAATGCAACTCTGATGAATGTTCCCTCATGAGAACGTCGATCGTGACGAAAACAGATTTTAGTCACGTCTTCTGCGAAAAATTCCTTGGAAGATTCCTTAAGGAATCGGGTTTTTCCACAAAGATCCAGCTTCCATTAGAAGGGAGAAACGGAAGGATAGAAGCAAAATAACTGAACTGCTTGAAGTATGGGCGTCTGCCACCTAAAAGTAAGGGTTTCTGTTCGAAACATTTTAAGCTCCTCCGCCAACTATTTTTCTTAAAAATGAAAGACTTTTTATTTCTGACTTTTCATTTCTCTTGTGGCACCTGTTTATGTTATCTTTCTGTCTCGCTTTTGGGTGGTGTTTATGGCTAAAAGTAGTGTTTTCAACTATTTGCTGAAGGTTCGCTCTGAGGACGGGGTGGTACACTTAACTTTAATAGATCCTGACCCCCTTAAACAGACACCTGAAGTCGCCGGGCAAATGGCTAAGTACGCTTATGAAGCTGGCACAGATGCCATAATGGTGGGTGGCTCAACAGCCTTCGGAATACTGGATGAAACCGTAAAGAACATAAAGGATGCAACAGGTCTTCCTGTAATCCTCTTCCCGGGGAACGTTTCAGGGATTTCTAAACATGCCGACGCGGTCTTCTTCATGAGCGTCCTCAACTCAAGGAATCCCTATTTCATCTCGAAAGCCCAAGCTTTAAGTTCGTTTGCAGTTAAACTCTATGGGTTAGAGCCGATAGGGATGGCCTACCTCATAGTGGAGCCAGGTGGAACAGCAGGTTACATCGGAGAAGCAGCCCTCCTTCCTCGGAGTAAGCCTGCAGTAGCCGCCGCGTATGCGCTTGCCGCCCAGTACATGGGCTTCAAACTAGTATACCTTGAAGCCGGTTCTGGTGCGGACAAACACGTTCCCAGCGAAATGATTTCTCTCGTCTCGGATGTCCTCGATATTCCATTAATAGTTGGCGGCGGAATTAGAACCGAGGAAGACGCTGTAAACGTGGTGAGTGCGGGAGCCGACATGATAGTTCAGGGGACAATGATTGAAAAAACCATCCTGAAAGATAAGGGTGGCTATCTCTCTAAGGTGATTAAGGCAGCAAAGAATGTGGGGAAAGAAAGAAAAACGAAAAATGCATAAACTTTCTGTTCCCTTCTTCCGCATCTTCTGCCGCCCGTTTGTCAAGCGTTCCTCCTCGGAAAGGTTTAAAACACACCTTTCTCCTAACTCGTGTTCGAGGCTTCCACGGGGGAAGGCAATGTCTAATGAAAAACTTCTGAGAGAACTCAGAAGTAAAGTAGACGAGCTTGACAGAGAGCTCATCGGGATACTCGCTGAAAGATTCAAAATCGTCAAAGAGATAGCCAAAGTCAAGTCTCAGCTTAAACTTAGCGTGAAGGATCTGCAAAGGAAAGCCGAAGTAATGTATAACGTCGAAAAAGCCGCTAAGGAAAAAGGAGTTGACCGGAACTTCGCCCACGAATTATTCCTAAGCGTAATCAGGAAGGAGTGGGAAATTGAAAAGGAAGCTAGAGGTGAACTTTTAAAGGTTGCGTATCTTGGACCGAGAGGGACTTTTGCGGAGGAAGCCGCTAGGACGTACTTTAGCGAGGTAGAAGCTGAGTTAATACCGGTAACGACCATTTCGGGGATAATTTCGATGGTTGAAAAGGGACATGCAGACATGGGGGTTCTACCCATTGAGAACTCGGTTGAAGGCTCTGTAACCACAACACTCGACCTACTTGCAAGAAGCAACGTTAAGATATGCGGCGAAGTGATCCTCCCTGTAAACCACAGCTTAATAGCGAAGACTAAAGTTGATTTTAATGAAATAACAGCCGTTTACTCACACCCTCAAGCCATAGCACAATGTAGAGGTTTCCTATCTAAGAACCTCCCCCATGCACGGCTTTACGAAACCAGCAGCACAGCCGAAGCGGTTAAGCGTGTCGCCGTCGAAGACGCACATGACGTAGCTGCAATAGGCAGCCCTGCAGCAGCAGAACTCTACGGGTTAATCGTCCTCGCAGATGGGATACAGGACGAGCAAACAAACGAAACACGATTCGCAGTCATAGGAACAGATATTATGCCGTTTACGGGCGACGATAAGACCTCAATAGCCATTTTCCTCCTTCAAGACAGGCCAGGAGCCCTATGTGAAGTGCTTGAGGAATTTAAGGTTCGGAACATTAACTTGACGAGGATCGAGTCGAGACCCAGTAAGAAAACGCTGGGAGACTACATCTTCTTCATAGACTTGGAAGGACATGTAAATCAGCTGGAAGTTAAGAAGGCAATTGAAAGAATAGGTGCGAAGGCAGGCTACGTAAAACTCTTAGGCTCCTTCCCTAAGGCTAGGAGGCGAGGGAGCGTTGGGGAAGTGTGAGGTAGTGTGGCTAAGTGGACTTTACCGTTTAGCAGATGCAATTAGAGAAAGGTTTTTTGGTGAAACCGTAACCTTCTCAAGAAACGTTTTTATCCCTCTCGTAAACCTCTGCCGAAACAGGTGTGCTTACTGCGGCTTCAGAAAGAACCCATGGGATAACGATGCAAAGCTTCTTCTCCCTGAGGAAGTTAAATTATTACTGAGGAAGGGAAAGGATGCAGGCTGCTCGGAAGCCCTCTTCACGTTCGGGGAAAGACCGGAGGAAAAATATCCTTCAATACGGGACAAACTAAACCGTTTAGGTTACGAGTCAACCCTAGACTACCTGTACGATATGTGCTCCGAAGCGTTAAAGCTCGGGCTTCTCCCCCACAGCAACCCCGGCGTCCTTCATAAAAAAGAAGTTAAAATGCTTAAAGAGGTAAACGCCAGTATGGGGCTAATGCTAGAAAACGTAAGTGATCGTCTCTGCATGGATGGTGGACCACACGCGTGCAGTCCCGGCAAGAAACCCGAGCTACGCCTCAAAACTTTAGCTTACGCGGGGGAGTGTAAGGTTCCGTTCACAACGGGAATCCTGGTTGGGATAGGAGAGACTTTAGATGAAATTGTTGCAAGCCTCTACGCTATAAAGCAAATACATGAAAGGTATGGCCACATACAAGAGGTTATTATTCAAAATTTCGTTCCGAAACCTGGTACACCCATGGAGAACCATCCACCACCAACCTTAAATTACTACTCAACGGTAGTTGCTTTAGCTAGGGTGATCCTCCCGGGGGATGTGAGCGTGCAGGTTCCACCAAACCTTAACTTGGGAAACATAGGGTTCCTGCTCAGCATCGGTGCCAACGATCTAGGCGGAATTTCCCCCATAACACCTGATTACATTAATCCTTCTGAGGCGTGGCCTGAAATAGAAGAAGTTAAATGTCTTGTTAGCGAGATGGGTAGGTTCTTAAGGGAGAGATTGCCCGTTTATCCGAAATATCTTAAAGAGGACGATTTCCTATCAGAAAAAGTGGCTGAGGTTGCCAGAATACTCTCAGATGAAAACGGTTTTAGGAGGTCCACTTCTTGATACTGGACTCCGTTGACGGCGAGGTGGCGTATGTACTTGACCGTGCCCTTGACGGGCACCCCCCTACGGTCAATGAAGCCGAGAAACTATTTAAGGTAAAAGGAAGAGAGTTTCTCGCACTGATCTGCGTCGCTGACGAGCTAAGAAGACGCATAGTTGGAGACATAGTAACTTATGTCATCAATAGAAACATAAATTTTACAAATATATGCGTTAACAAATGCTTGTTTTGCGCTTTCAGCAGGCCAATGAGGTCTCCTGAAGGCTACATGATTTCCAAAGACGAGTTAAAGAGAAAGGTAGCAGAAGCAGTCAAGGCCGGGGCAACGGAGGTCTGCATCCAAGGAGGTCTGCATCCCTACGCTGACTTAGAAACCTACATGGAGATATTAAGGTCTGTCAGGGAGGTTTCCCCTGAGATACATATTCACGCTTTCAGCCCTATGGAAGTTAAGCACATATCGGTTAACTCTAACATGTCTGTAAGGGAAGTTCTGCGTGCTCTTAAAGAGGAAGGGTTAAATTCTATGCCTGGAACCGCCGCAGAGATCTTAGTAGACGAAGTTAGAAGGATTATTTGTCCCGACAAGGTGAAGACCGCAGAGTGGGTGCAGATCATCAAAGAAGCTCATAAACTCGGGATACCAACCTCCAGCACTATGATGTATGGACATGTCGAAAGCGAAAGGGACAGAGCAATTCACATAGATATACTTAGAAGGGTTCAGATGGAGACTGGCGGCTTCACCGAGTTTGTACCATTAAGCTTCGTCCACGAAAAAACCCCACTATACAGGATGGGTTTAACACGTCCCGGTGCAACGGGAATGGACGACGTTAAAGTTTATGCGGTTTCTAGGCTTATGCTTAGCGGACTAATAAGGAACATACAAGTGTCATGGGTCAAGCTCGGAGTTAAGTTCGCCCAGTTCTGCTTAAATGCGGGTGCCAACGACTTTGGCGGAACGTTAATGGAAGAGAACATTTCAAGGATCGCCGGCTCAACGAGCGGCGAGTTTCTCCCCCCATCCGAAATAGAGAGAGTGATAAGGGATTGCGGGCGGATTCCAGCGCAGAGGACGACAACATATGAAATAATAAAAATCAGTAGTTAAGCCCTTTTTATCTCGCTAAAAAGCTCTATAGCATTAGCTTTAACACTGGAGAAATCCTTCTTTGAAATATAATTGTTCTTTAAGAGGAAGTTCAGCCCATCATATAGCTTTAACTCCACCTCTTTCTGACTCAAAATGTTCATCATATCCAAAATATCTCTTATGCCCTTAGCGAACTCCGGATTTTTCAGGTGTTCTTCGAACCGTTCCTTTAAAAAGCTGGCTACCGGCGTAATGTTAATCGGTAATGCCCCCCTCTTTAAACCCAAACTAGGCTTAGGCTCACCTCTTCTAGAGAGTACCATAGGTGGAATGACGATTATACGTGACTTGCCATCCTCCGCCATCTCAGCAATGTAAATGCTCAAGTACACCGGCTGCACCTCTTCAACATCAAAAATCCTAACCATCAACTTCACCAGTTTTGCCTCGTCTTCCTCCTGAACCTTCAAAAGCCTCTCCAAATACTCGTAAAGTGCCCTCAGCTTTTTACGGTACGTTTCCTTAACCTTCTCCACTTCCAATATGCGCCTTCTCATTTCCCTCTCCACGACACTTACCCTCTCCTGTTCTTTCAACATTAATTCCCGAAACGTCTTCTCCATCAGTTGCCTCTCTCTCCGCACCTCCTTCAGCACATTCTCCACTCTCTTCTTAGCATCCCTCAACATACTCTGAGATAACTCCATGTACTTCCTCAGTCCATCAATGCGTTCCACAGCCTGCCTTAAAAGGCCTATACTTTCCTCCAGCATTACCTCCTTACAAGCCTCCCCCCCAATGTTAGACGTGAATTTTAAGAATCCATTTAGTAATGAAGTAAGTGAGCCAATTTTCTCCTCAACGTCCAAAAATGCCTTCCTTGCTTCTTCATGAAGCCAAGCATTTAGCTCCTTAACCTTCTGAAACTTTTCGCCCTCAAGCCTTACCTTGTTATCTTCAACTTCCCTCCTAACCTTCTCAAGCTTCTCTGAGTACTCCCTCTCAACGTTCTCCCTTTCCCTCTTCAACATTTCAAAGTACGCCTCTGCAACCCCTACAACCCCCCCACTCAGCCTTTTCAGCCTCTCAGCGTTCTCCCTTACATCCTCCAGTATTCTCATAAAATCTCCTCTTATCCTTTCAAGCGCCTCCCTCCTTAAAGTCGGCCTCAAAACAGCCGCACCCTTAACCCTAACCATCCGCGCACTACTAAGTAACGACGCCAGCTCCTCAGCATACTCATAACCTACAAGGCTGTTAATCGAGAAAGATCTCCTTTCCCCTCCTTTCCTAAGAAACGACATAATCCTCTCTATAACTTCGAGAGGATCTCCCTCCTTATCTAGGCTTGCCTCAATATGCTCAAAACTTGGAGGTGAAAAAAAGTCTATAGTCATCGGGTCCTCAAATATCCCATCTACAATCAAATTTCCTCCCTCTCCACACGGGACAATCCAGAAAGGCCAGAGAAAATTAGCTACAGCAGTAATACGCATTTCCTTCCTCCGCAACAGCTTCAATCCCTGAGACCTAATAGCCTCCAAAAACAAGAACACCCCAGCAAGCTCAACATCAAAAGAGGCAGCTTCACCACCCTCCACAGTCAAAAAGGGAGTAGAGAAAACCTCCTTAACCATCAAACGAGAATTATACTCCTTAACCAGCGAGTCCAAAACGCTGTTAAAAAAGTCTGAAGGAAGGGGCTTAACATGTTCTCCACCAATCTCCCCCTCAAACTTCCTAAAAAATTCCTCTGCAACCTGAGCAAGAAAACCCCTAGCGACCTCTTCATCGTCTCCCACGTCGACAGCGACAGCGAAAATAAGATCTCCCGATATCTTATACACGAAAACGGTATCCTCCATAGCCATAGTTTGAATCCCGCCATGCCCTATCTCCTTCGCGAAGGAGAAAACTGCCGCGAGAAAACCCGAAAGAAGAGCCTCGTCAACCTCACCACCCCCATAACTCCTATGGAAAACAGGACTACCCGACCTCTGAAAAACATAAAATTCCCGGATCATACTCCCCACCAGAAACCAAATCAGCCATTAACTTCCAGCTAAAACACCCCCTCTTAAGAAAAACCTCCACTAAAACACAGAAACTTAATCATCCCTCCTAACTCCTTCAACCTTAGATCAAATATAAAAATGTCATAGCTCTCAAATATGAGTTTTACGTGTTCCCTATCTTCAACTCCTCCCTCCCCCCTTTAGAATTTAAAGCAGAAATGTTAACGGAACAACCTCCCTAAAAAAAGAAAATTCTACTGAAAGTATTCTACTGAAAACCCTTAAGCTATAAACCGCTTTTAAATATTTAAAGGTTTAAACCCATTAAACGATTAACCTTTTCGATCAAACCACCCGAAAACTTTTTATTTACAATAGAATTATATCCAACAACCAAACCACCAAAGAAGCTAATCTCAACATGCCAGGAGGATGGAAAATGTCCGAAGAAAACAGCATATACGTAGGTTCAAAGCCAGTCATGAACTATGTCCTAGCCTGCATTACCCTATTCCACAATGGAAAGGACGAGGTTACTATTAAGGCAAGAGGCAGATCTATCAGTAGGGCGGTGGATGTAGCTGAAATAGTTAGGAACCGTTTCATGAGCGATGTTTACCCGAAGGAGATCAGAATCGGCACTGAGACGATAAACACGGAGACCGGTAACCCTATCAACGTTTCAACTATTGAAATAGTGCTTGCCAAGAAGTAAATTCTATAGAAGGCCTTTCTTAAGGAACCTTTCTCTTTTTCTTACTTAAATCCTTTACAGGAATTTTTCAGTAAAAATTAATTTTGCCTGAAAGTAATACTCCTTTCGGTGTTAGCATATTAAAATGAAATCTAATGTGGCTGGATTGATGTGAAGTATTGGTGATGGCTTTGAGCGTTCATCCGTGTGAATACAGGTATTATACTCCTGAGATGAAGGAGATATTTACCGAGGAAAGTAAGCTTCAGAAGTGGTTGGAGGTTGAGGCTGCGCTTGCAAGAGCTCATGCAAGGCTGGGTAGGATTCCCGTTGAGGCGGCGGAGGAAATTTCGCGGAAGGCCTCGGTTAAGTACGTTCGGCTCGAACGCGTTAAGGAGATCGAGAGGGAGATAAGTCATGACGTGATGGCTATGGTTAGGGCTCTCTCGGAGGTTTGTGAGGGCGACGCGGGAAAGTACGTTCACTTGGGAGCTACGAGCTACGATATAGTTGATACGGCATGGGCCTTAATCCTTAAAGATGCCATCTCTATTGTGGAAGGGCGGCTTGAGGAGTTGAAGGACACTCTCTTAGATTTGGCTCTAGAGCATAAGGAGACTGTTTGTGTGGGGCGTACCCATGGACAGCATGCCTTACCTTTCACTTACGGCATGAAGTTCGCCATATGGGCTAGTGAGGTGAACAGGCACATAGAACGTCTCAGGGAATGCGCTAGAAGGGTTATAGTTGGGAAGATGAGCGGTGCCGTTGGGACGATGGCCGGTTTCGGCAAGGATGGCTTTGAAATTCAAAGGCTGGTTATGGAGGAGCTGGGGATAGGTGAGGTGGAAATAGCAAATCAGATAGTTCCCCGGGACGGTTATGCAGAACTGATCCTTTTAAATGCCCTTATAGCTGCAACCCTAACCAGGATTGCCAAAGAAATTAGGAACCTCCAAAGGACGGAGATTGGGGAGGTTTTCGAGCCCTTTGGAGCCAAGCAGGTTGGCTCCTCAACGATGAGCCATAAGAGGAACCCTCACAAATCCGAGAGGGTGTGCGGCATTTCGAGGGTGATAATGTCTCACGTTTTCCCCGCCTTAGAGAATGCCGCTCTCATAGAACATGAGCGAGACCTGACAAATTCGTCTGCTGAGCGCATAATCCTCCCTGAATCCTTCATCCTTTTGGACTACGTTCTAACCCAACTGATCCAGATACTTAGGGGTCTAGAGTTCAACTATGAAAACATAGAGCGAAACCTGAACTTGACCGGCGGCCTCTTGATGAGCGAGAATGTAATGCTAAACTTGGTTAGGAAGGGGATGGGAAGGCAGGAGGCACACGAAATACTTAGGGAGATAGCGGTTAAATGTGTTAGGGAGAAGGTACCCTTTAAAAAGGCGATTTTAAGCCACGAGGTTCTCGGGAAAATGGTCACCGAGAAGGAGCTCGACGAATGGCTTAACCCTCGAAACTACATAGGTACAGCGGTTGAGCAGGTTGAAAAGCTGGCTAAACAGCTTAGAAGCTAAACAGCAGAAAACTCCTTAAGAGTTTTCTGCTTTAAAAGGACGTCTAGTAGTTTGCTCTTACTCTCCCAATACTTCCATTCAACCTTAAGGTTCGACTTAACGAAGCTAAGTGCTTCACTCAACGTTTCGAAAACGAATGGCTTCCTCCTTAGAGCATTCCTAACGGTTTCCCTTATCACCCAAACCCCTAAGGGCATGATGTAGCCTGGCCTAACCTCACGAAAAACGATGGTTAAAGCCTGCCTTCTAACCCTAGCCAGATACTCTGCTACAGCTAATCGTGCCGCATAATATGCTCCGGCGACGTTACTTGCATACCTCTTACGGCCCCTGTGATCCTCATAATCCCCAACGACGACAGGTGCGACATTTCTCATAAGCCAAGCCGTGCCAGGGTACCATGCCTCAAGCTGTTCAAACCCCCAGGAATGGGGCACCATAACTATTAGGAAGTGATTGTCAAGGTATGATTCTCTGAAAACAAGTATCTTATCTATCTCTGGGTAAAGCTTGACCTTGGCTATTATTCTACGTGAAATAACGTCGTCCGTAGCGGTTATCGCCCACCTAGTTGGAACAAGCCTCCTACCTCTACCAGTTCCAAGTAAAGCTGCCGAAAGTAAACGTGAAACATAACTTACGGGAATCCCTTCAAAGTACAGGTAAGCTATCGCCTCTTCCGCTTTAAGATCCTCATCATAAATGGCCTTGTCGACTTGCCGTGGAACCAGCGGCTCCTCGGCAATCTTAAACTCCCTTAAGGGTGCCATGGGACCCATAGGCTGCGAGTGGCTGTCAAACTCCACCTTAAAACGAGGCGTTCTCTCCAGTGAAACCTCGACATCGACAGGCCTAGCACTCATAGCCGCCTCCCGTGCCTCTGAAAGAATCCTCCCACCACCCCGTTCTCCCTTTACGTCAACTTTAACGGAAGCCCTTATAAGAACACTCCTATACCTTAGAATCTCATCTATACTCTTACCAAACCAGTCTTCAACCTTGTCAAAGACCTCGACGTTTCTCCCAGTAATCGGTGGAACCATGGGTCCCGCCGAAACCATTGGATAACCGTAATGCCCCACGAAAAAGGATGGAGGTGATGAGCCGAAAAACTCCCGCTTTAAAGTGGCCTTTTTAACCGGCATGAAGGATGCCACTTTCACGAGGATCGGGCAACGAGGCTTACCACATAGCAACCTTGAACCCTTACATACAACACATATATCCCGTGGGAGTCGCGGTTTAACCATGGTAATCCTACCAGAAGGCCTCTAAATTCCTCAGCACTAATTTATGAAAAAAGGAAAAACAATGCAAAAATCTTTCTCTAAATTTAGGCTGTTATACGTGCACCTTTATTCAACCTGCTGAAAGGCTGAGTATGGAAGCTGTAGGCAAAACCTAGCAAAAAACAGGAAAGATTTGTAATAAAAATTTGTAATAAAAAAGTGTTTTTGTGTTAACTCTGTTTTCCTGTTTATGCGAAGGCGCCTTCTACTAGGATTGCTACAGCTGCACCGATTATCGCAATGATGCCGCCAAGGACTGCTAGGAGTGCCATGCCTAAAGTACCCATTGTCGCTGCTCCAAGGATCAACTCTATGATTCCTAAGATCAACACAATAGCAGTGCTTGCCTTAAGTAGCTTCTCTGCGGCCAACACTAGACCAAAGATTAGCACTATCAGGCTGACGATTGCAAGCACCCATCCCATTGCCCCTGCTCCTCCAGTTAAAGTCGCCTGTAACGTGCTTCCTAGGAAAGGCGCTATTAGCCCTAGTATACCCCCTATGAACCCAATTATGCCACCTATCTTCATTTTTCATCTCTCCACTTTTCTTTTTTCAGTCAGGAGCTGGAGAGCCTACCCCTCTTTTTAAACCTTTTTATGCCTCTCATCGAGGTTTACGTTAAACGTCGAACGAACAGAGTCTTTTTTAAAAAAAGAATACGACTAAAGTACGTCTACGGGGGACAAAATAAGGTGAAATATTAAAAAACACCGTTACTTAACTTGACTGGGAGTCGAAATATTTAAGGGAGCCTTCATGAGGTGTGCCTAGATTGATCGATCCGCATGTTCACTCTGTTTTCAGGTCGTTCGAAGACTTCACAGCACTAGGTATTTCAGGAGTTACAGGTATTATTTCAGTGGCGTTCTACCCTGTTACTCCATCGAGCCCTATGACGCTTATAGACCATTTTAGGCATATTCTCGAAGCTGAGCCGTCAAGATTTAAAAGCTCATACATTTCCTTTTATCCTTCCATAGGCGTTCATCCAAGGTGCATTCCCCCAAACGTAGAAGTTGCATTCAACTACTTAGAAGAGCATGCTGGAGAGTACGTAGCTATTGGAGAGGTAGGGCTTGAAGCGGCTTCCGAGAAGGAGGTTGACGTGCTTAAAGCCCAGCTTACTATCGCTAAGAAAATGGATGTTCCTGCAATAATTCACACCCCAAGACGGGGGAAAGAGGCGACTACGAAAAAGATCCTTAACCTACTGGATGAAGTCGGCTACTATAACGTTGTAGTAGACCATGTAAACATTGAAAACATAGGTCTTCTTGAAAACGTTGAAGTGTACGTGGGATTGACTGTTCAGCATGGAAAGCTGGACTTAAACTCTTTACTTAGAATAGTCGAAATGTACGTGTCTCATAACCCTGAAAAATTCCTCCTTGACACCGACCTTGGAAGGGACGCCTCTGACCTATTCTCTCTTCCAAAAGCCGTCCAGCACCTGCGCGTAAACGACGTAGACCCCCAAGTAATTGACTTGTTATCCAGAGGGAACGCAGCAAGACTCTTTAAAATTTAAGAGAAAAATTATTTATGGGGGTTAGCATTGGACATCGTAAACTGCAAAATCAGGGAGTTAGGCTCCCATGTTGGCGAGCAAGTAACCGTTAAAGGCTGGATCCACTTGAAGAGACAGCACGGCAAAAAACTTGTTTTCTTAACTTTAAGGGATGGAACTGGATTTACTCAGGTGGTTGTGAGAAGCAGCGCATCCGGTTACGGTGAGCTTCTGAACGCTTACAGGGAGGCAGCCGTACGTGTAGTTGGAACGGTGACTAGAGATGAAAGATCACCTTACGGGTACGAGATCAGGGCTGAAAGTGTGGATGTTATATCTCCCTCAAGCCCAACTATAGAGGAAGAATATCAGCCTGACTCGTCTCCTGACGTTCTCCTCAGTAAAAGACATCTAGTTATTAGGGGCGAGAAAACCTCGGCCATCCTAAAATATACTGCGAAGCTACTAAAGTACTTCAGGGAGTTCTGTGAGGAAAGAGGGCTGGTTGAGGTGCTTCCACCACTGATAACACGTGCCGCCTGTGAAGGGGGTGCAACCCTCTTTCCCATAAAGTACTTCGACGAGGTAGCCTACTTAACTCAGTCATCCCAGCTCTACTTAGAAGCGGCGCTACCTGCTCTGGGGGACGTTTACTGCATTCAAAAATCGTTTAGGGCGGAGAAGTCTAGGACAAGGCGCCACTTAACAGAGTACACGCACGCAGAAGTGGAGCTCGCCTTCATAGACTTCGACGACCTCGTCTCCTTCACCGAGGATCTCATAGTGCATATTGTGGAGAGGACGCTGGAGGAGGACGAGCCCATCCTTAAGACGTTGAATGTGGACGACCTTAAAGCCCCCAAGAAACCATTTAAGCGCCTCACGTATAGGGAAGCGGTTAGAGAGCTGAAAAAGAGGGGTGTAGAAATCGGTGAAGGCGGCGAAATAGAAGAGGCGATGGAGAGGATGCTGGTCGACCAGCTAGGCGAACCACTCTTCCTAACCGAGTTCCCTGCAAGCCAGAAAGCATTTTATTTTAAGAGGAAGGAGGGCGAGGAGGAGATTACCCTCTCAATGGACTTGCTCGTGCCAGGTGTAGGCGAAATAATAGGCGGAGGGATGAGGGAAGACGACTACGAGACGCTCCTTACAAGACTGAAAGAGATCAAAGCAAACCTTGACGACTACAAGTGGTACCTCGACCTAAGAAGGTATGGCTCGATCCCACACGGCGGCTTCGGGTTAGGAGTAGAACGCACGGTAGAATGGATCCTAAAGCTTCCTCATATAAGAGAAGCCTGCTTATTCCCCCGGCTAATAAACAGGCTAATTCCATAAGTTAAGAGGGTTACTTCTAATAGCCTCTGGGCGATCCTCTTTCAATGAGGACTCCTTCGTAGGACGGGCGAAGTCAACCCCTTTCTTTAAAGTTACAGAAATCTAAGGGTTTAAGTATCATGTTATAGCATGTTAGCGGATTTTAAGTAACATGTTCCTGTTTTCCTGTTTAGCTCACCTTTCCTTTACCATTTTAAAGTAGCATCCTGTTCCTTCCACATCGTCTGGAATAAGCATGAAGTCTATTTTCGCCATGGGGAAGAGGAAGGGGAACAGCAAGTAATCTGGAACCTTATACCTTCTAAGAACCTCCCTTACCTCCTCGGCGAACTCACTGAAAACCTGATTGTAATACCCGATTTTTTCAAGTTTCATCCCTGCCTCCCTAGCTAAGCGCATTATCATCCTCCGGTTGTATCTCCTATGGTGGCCAAGCTCTACATCATCCCTAGTCATCCTACTCTCCCCCTCTCCCCTCAGGAAGAACCGCCTTCCCTCAGAGGTTGGAACGGTACCAACCAGAACCCCTTTCCTAGTTAGAACGCGTTTAGCCTCCTTAACCGTCTTTAAGTCATCTGGTATGTGCTCGAAGACATCCAACCCTAGAATCAAGTCAAAACATTCCTCTCTGAAGGGAAGGCTTTGCCCATCGCCTAAGACGAAATCCACCGGGATCTTATTTATCCTTGCAGACTTGCAAGCCTCCCAGAAGTCCTCGTTTGGCAAGTCGAGGGCGACCATCCTCACCCCATCAGCCATTAGGGCTACACTCCACACAGCCCATCCGCAGCCCACGTCTAAAGCGGTTATCCCTGGCTTCACCTCCAAGTGCGGTAAAACCCTAGCAGCCCTCACAGCGTCAAGAAGGTAAGGGTGCCCAAGGATCCTATAAAAAACCTCCCTAAACTTAACTATCCAAGGACTAGGTCTCTCATGCCTATGATAAGACAGGTATCGCCCAATTACTGGCTTCTTAAACATAAAAACCCCCTTCATCTAAATCCTGCATCATCCTTCTTAGATGTTTCCCAGAGAAAATTAAAGTAACCACTAGCTATCATCGCTAAACCTATATGATCAGACCATATCCCCATGGAAAACCTAAATCCTCCCTCAGCTTGGTCTAGAAGGACGATCATCGCTTCCCTTCCATCGACTATGACTCCTCCACCATACATGATATCCCTAGCGGTGACGTTCTCCTTTCCCACCATCCTAGAAAGCCTCTCTAATACCTTTTCATCCAGAACACTAGCCATAATTTTCACGGTGACGTTGCCTGAACGCAGCCTTCTAAGAATCTCCTCAACAGGCTCGATAACACCCTCAACAACGACGGGCAAAGCTATGAGAACTTCCCTTCTAGCCTTTTCAATCATCTCCTTAAACTTAGACAAAATATTCTGCTCTCCATGAATTATCCAAATATTCGGCTGCTCAGCCCCCTCCGTCCTTTCATAAATCGGTTGCAAGATCTCTACAATTTTCCTCTCGTTCTCCTCGATATCCCTCTGAAACCTGAGCTTAACCACATGCATAGCCTCCCTTGGAGGCATAGCAGCGTAAAGTTTCGGCCTACCGCCATGAACCTGAATCCAGCCTTTCTCTTCGAGCCGCTCCAAAACATCATAGATCCTAGAGTATGGAACCCCGCTTCTTCTGCTTACCTCCCTAGCAGTTAGAGCTCCCCCCTCCACCAAGGTAAGGTAAACCTCAGCCTCATAACCCGTCAAACCCACCCTTTCAAGTGCCCGCCTAACATCACCCCCCCTATGAAGCATAGCGATCAAACCTCCCCGTAGAATTTCCTTCCATCTGCCAAGGCATCTACACGTTCCTATACTCCTCTCCTAAATTTTTCCTATTATCTTTTTGTTCCTTTAGTTAAAGCATTGCTTTAGAAGTATCCCGTATTTTTCAGTTTTAATCGTTGCAAATTATACCTTCTTCTCATTAATTTCATAATTATTTAGTAAATTTTTGCAATTAACTTTAAAGATATCTCCCTTCCCTCCCAATTTTTCTTGGTTTTTAAATGTAAAAGGAAAAATTTATATCCCCCTACGCCTTCATCCTTCCCCTGAAGGAATATACCCCCAGGGTTGCAGGTTGGGGGATCCGTGATACTAGACGTCTATGTAATGGATAAGAGTGGGATCTGCCTATGCCGACGGACATATAAAAAAATTGGTGATATAGAAGGTATGGACAGTCTTCTTCTCACAGGCTTCATGAGTGCGGTTATGTCCTTCACCGAAAATTTGGCAAGCGCAAAACTCGAAGTGATACGAACCGACAAATATGTTCTTCTTTGCAACTTAAGCGATCCGCTTGCAACAATAATTTTAGCAGACAAGGAAGACGAAGATATCCTGAAGGAGGTGGCAGAAGAGATACTAAAGCGATTCAAAGAGAAATATCGTAATAAGCTAGAAAACTGGGATAAGAATGTTGACCACTTCCAGCAATTCTGCAAAGAAATAGATCAAATAGTCCAGTCTAAAGCTAAATACCCCGAAAAAGTAAGAGAGCTAATATTAAGCGGGAAATTAAATGCAAAAGAAGCCGCAGACCTCATCCTCGCAGAAATCAATCAAATGGTTAAAGAAATAATGAAAAAAGATAAGGTGTAGACGTTCATAGCGACTTCACGTCACAACCAGCTTCTTTCAAGATCTCCTTCCTAATACTTGGAAACTCTTCCCTTATAATACGAATTATCCTTTCAACGTGCTTCCTTTCACCTGGCCGAAGAAGAATAAACATGTAACCCCACTCGGGGAACAACGTTGCCACACAGATAAACCTATCATCATACCTAACATAATACTCGTAGTAATGTCTCCTAATTTTGTACCCTTCCCTTTCAAGTTTTAGCATGATCCTATTAAGCTTATTAGCAAGAATCAACATCCACATCCATCCCCTCAAAAAATAAGAATGTAGGTTGGAAAACTTTATTTATCGACGAGCTTACTTTGCTTCTTTATCTTGAAACTGCATCGGTCAGCCCCTTCGCTCTTCAAGCTTTCAGCTTCCACTTTAACTTCTTCTCCGAAAGCCCTGCGTGCTGCCTCCTCTATTAAACCATGAGTGTACGTACAGTAAAACTTGGTTGTAATGTCTAAGTCCAACTTTTCAAAAGGACACGCAGTAAATGTTATTCTTGCCTCCTCCTCGTTTCCCTCGTAAGAAACACATCTGTCACCGACGACAGGAGCGATAACGTCTTTGGCTACAAGCTCGGCGAACTTTTCAGGGTTCCAAGATGCTACATTGTACTTCTCCCTCAATCTCTTCTCAACACGCTCACCTACAGTTTCTCCAACTAGCCTAAACACAGCCCTTATAGTGTCTCTACCAGCTACGGCATCAAGTCGATTCATCAGCAAGACAAACACGCGAGTGATAAACCTGTGCAACCTTTCTAAGTTCTCGGACAAACCGTCCACCTCCCAAACTAGTAAAGAACTTTTTTGACCTCCTCTACCGTTTTAAGCATCTCCCAGAATACAAGTCCTAAATTCGCGTCGTGCCTCACCAAGACTGTTAGAAGATGCGCATCACCTATACTCATAATAACAGTCTGCCCATCCTTGCCTGTTATGAGAACCCGTTGAAGCTCACCCTGCCCCAGCTCAGCTACAGTCCTTTTGCCAATTCCCAGAGCCGCTACGGACATTGCTGCTACGAGCCTAGGATCAGCAATGTCTGAAGGGAGAACAGAGGCGACAAGCATACCCTCATTAGTCACAACAGTACTACCCAAAACGTCAGGAACCCTTCTCTCCAAGTCCTTCAAAACATCAACAAGTTTCCTCTTAACATCCTTCTCTACCATCCTAATCACCCTTCAAACTTTAGGTGAAAAATTAGAAATTAACATGGCACCTTCGCTTGCAACCAAAAAATAAAATTTATGATCAAAATACTCACAAACATAAAACTGGCAAAACTATATGTCGTATTCTTCAAAGTAGGAACGAATTGAAGAAATAGTTGGTGGGCCCGGCGAGATTTGAATTCACGCTTTCTATAGCCTCGCGACCTTCCGGTTATCAGCTTCGCCCCACATTTCGTGGTCGGACGCTCTAACCAGGCTGAGCCACGGGCCCACATCCTCCGTTTAAACCATTTTTAATACGTCTTTTTTATGGTTTTCGGATCAAAACCAACCCAAAGAAAATGGAGGTGCATTCCTCACGTATAAAATGGATTAGGTCAAGTGGACCCGTGCGCCTAGGAAAAACCCGAGTTTCTAACGGTCTGCTTCGTGGGCACTCTTCCCCCTCAGCTGTGCTAAGGCCAAAACTTAGACCGTCAATGCCAAGTGAATGCCACTTAAATTTTCCTTTGTCCATCCCCCGAGTTCCCGTCCGGGCTTCCACCATTTACGGAAGACCACCCATCCAATTAACCAGCCTGTCATATGACATGCACCGAGCCCTCTGTTATCAAGCAGGAGGAAAACTTATGTAGTATAAGTAGGTGGGCTCTCACCCTTCAAGAGAACGAAAAGGAAACACCCGTGTTGTAATAGGAGGGCGTGAAGGATAAATTTTATAACGCTATATACTTCGTAAGTTTGTTGTCCTAGAACGGGTTAAAAGAAAAATGGAGGGTTTTTATGGATACTTTTCCCTGGTGGACTGATGAGCAGAAGGCATACCAAGATGAGCTATGTGAGTATGTGAATAAACTTATGCCTAGGGCTGAGGAGGCATACTGGGAACGCCGCTTCCCATGGGACATCGTGAAGGAGGTTGGTGAGAAAGGCTACTTCGGCGCCGGCGTCCCCAAGGAGTATGGCGGAATGGGCCTCGGCGTCACCGGGTGCTGCATAACGGCTGAGCAATTAGGCAGACTCTACTGCATAGGACACATATTCGTGGTTTCCCATATAGGAGGATACCACCAGATCCTACATCACGGAACGGAGGAACAAAAGAAGAAATGGCTTTCACAACTCGCTAAGGGCGTCATAGGAGCCGTCTGCATAACTGAACCGTATTATGGCTCGGACGCTGCCGGGATCGAGACCGTGGCTGTGCGCGACGGAGACGAGTACATTTTAAATGGTAAGAAAAGGTTTATTACGGGAGGCGGCGTCGCCGATAGATACATAGTGTACGCTAGAACGAGCGATGATCCCGAGGATAGAAGGCGCTACAGGCATCTCTCAGCCTTCGTCGTCGAGAAGGGCATGGACGGCTTCACCCTTGAAAAAATAAACGAACTCATAGGCTTCGAGAACGTCCCTAACGCCTATCTAGACTTTGACAATGTGCGCGTTCCAGTGGAGAACAGGATAGGCAATGAAGGAGACGGCTGGGCGATCATGATGGGCGGCTTAAACTTCGAGAGGACAATAGCAGCCGCCGTCACCTTAGGAGGGATGATTGAAGGTTTAAGATGCGTCTACAACTACGTTCAGAGAAGAGTTCAGTTCAGGATGAGGACAACAGACTTCGTAAATAACCAGTTTGCCATAGCAGACATGATCGCCGACTACAAGCTAGCTCGGCTAATGACCTACTACGCGGCTTATGCCATGGACATCGGAATGAACATACCGGTTGAAGCATCGATAGCGAAAATGTTTGCAACGGATGCCTCCCTCAGGATGGGGGTAAACGGCGTCCAGATAGTCGGTGGAGACGGGCTAACCAAATTTTACCCGATTGAAAGAATGGTAAGGGAATCAAAAATAGGGCAAATAGTCGCTGGCACGAACGAGATAATGAAGGTAATCATCTACAGAATGGGGCCACTAGCAATGTACGAGGACCTGAAGTATCCATGGCGCTACACTCTGCATCCACGCCTCCAGGTACCAATGCCAACCTTTGAGAAATCCGAGTTCGCTGGGAAAGAACCAAACGAGGAAAACATGCTCAAGCTATTCGCACTAAACTACAGGGTCAATCCTGGACTCCACATGACAATAGAAGACATCGCAAACGAGTTCGAAGCACCACAAGAAAAAGTGCTGGAAACGCTTCAAGCCATGGAAAGCAAGGGCCTCGCCTCCCTTTACAGAGACAGGAAAGGTAGAATACTCCTAGCAAGACCAACCTATGAAGGGTTAAAGCAGGCAGCACCCAAGGAATACTACAAATGGTTCCCCTCATGGTACAGAGATGAAGATAAGTTCTAAGCCCCTTACTCTTTATTTTAACTTTTAACTATTCCTTCAAACCTGAAAAGGGCTTGTTGATGCTTCCTTCCAAGATTATCCGCTTCACAAATTCCTTTGTAAACTCATATCCTTCTATCCGTCACACCGTAACTACGTGGAGAAGCCCATTAATCGGCTTTGCTAGTGCAAGCGATCCCCTCTTTGAAAGGCTACCATACGTAGTAAAGGGTCATCTTCACCCATCAGACCTCATCGACGACGCTGAAACAGTAATTGCTTTCTTCATACCCTTTACATATAAGACTGTTTACTCTAACGTTAATGGGCGCTACGCATCAAAACTATGGGCTATAGCTTATGTTGAGACAAACAAGCTTCTCACGGACTTAGCAGCTGGAATAGTAGACCTCCTTAGAAGTGAAGGGTTCAGAGCTGAGGCTCCACCCCCAACTCACGTTTTCAACGAGGAAACCTTAACCAGTAACTGGTCTCATAAGCATGTAGCCTACATTGCTGGACTAGGAACGTTCGGAGTCCACCACATGATAATTACAGAGAAAGGGTGCTGTGGACGGCTGACAAGCATCGTAACAAACGCAAAAATAAAGCCAACTCCAAGGCCAGAAAACGAATTTTGCCTCCATAAGTCAGGGGTGAAGTGCCTAAAATGCGTAGAGAAATGCATCTTCAAAGCGTTAACAGAAAACAAACTTAACAAGCATAAGTGCTACAAAGTATGTCTTGAAAACGCGAAGCACTATGAGAAGCTAGGAGTCGCTGACGTGTGCGGAAAATGCGTAGCAGCAACACCATGCAGCCTAGAAAACCCGGTTAAAAACCGAAATAAACCCTTCCCTCGTAAACGTGTAAGCATAAAAAGTTAAAGCTTTCAGCTTGAAAAGTATCTTTAAAATCAGAAAGGCGGCGGAAAAATTGCTGAAGTTTATAGACGCCCATATACACCTTCTTCCTAAGAAAATGCTCAGCAACCAAGTTTTAACACTCATGAAAAGTTTCTTCCAAGTTGACCCCAACTTTTACCTTCAAATCTCTCAAAGCCCCGACAACCTGATAAAATACTTAGATCAACACAACGTAGAGGCTGTAGCAATAATGTCGTATCCAGCCCCAGACGTCATGGGGTGGGGAGACGAGCTAGTCGACTCAGTGGCAGAATACACGAAGCACCACCCAGACAGGCTCTTATTCTTCTGCTCGGTGCACCCCCGCCTCGAAGAAAAACCGGTGGAAAGGCTGGAACACCTCTACAGCAAGTACGAGGTAAAAGGGATAAAGCTCCACCCAGTACACCAGCTGTTCAAGCCAAACGCTTACCGCCCAGAAGAGCAAAACATGAAAACACTAGACCAAATATACCAGTTCGCAGTCGACCACAACCTCCCAGTGCTTTTCCACACAGGAACAAGCATATTCCCAAAAGCACGAAACAAGTACGGAGACCCACTCTTCCTAGACGACGTAGCAACAGACTACCCAAAAATGAAGATAATCATGAGCCATGGAGGACGCCCCATCTGGATGAAAACAGCAACATTCCTCCTAAGAAGACACCCAAACATAATCCTAGACATCTCAAGCATACCACCCCAAAAAATAACACATTACTTCCCCAACATAGAAAAACTAGCCGACAAAGCAATATTCGGCTCAGACTGGCCCGGACCAGGAGTATCCACAATACACGGCAACATACAACAACTCCTAAACACCAACCTCACCCAACCAGCAAAAAAGAAGATACTCTACGAAAACGCAGCAAAACTCCTCCTAAAAACCTAAGAGAAAACACCCTCAAAAACTCAGCACACACCCCTCAACACCAGCAACCTCCAGCCTAATCATCCCATTCAACCAAAACATTCCATCAAAACACAATAAGCAGCCAAAGAAGACAACGAAAACCCAACCAAGAAACCGCCATGTTGGTAAGATTTTTAAATGTTTATTCCAAATGGTGAACCTGAAGCTCAACCCTACCACATACCATGTGAGCGTAGCGGGGTGGGGTAGTCAGGAGATCCCGCGGGGCTCATAACCCCGAGATCGGTGGTTCAAATCCACCCCCCGCTACCAACAGCTCCTTCTCCCGCAAAAAGAGGGCTGTCGGTGGGTTCGAACCCGCAGCCAGCGGGTTACAACTGCGGGGTTCACGCTTGGTAGGTTTTTATGGGTGGATGTGGTTTTGGTCTGTCAGGTGTTTCCCCGTCATCGAAGCATAAGCCTCTGATGGGGCTTTCGGGGTAACCCCGGAGCCACGCGTCCGAAGACTCCACCCATAAGCCACCCCGTGGCCAAACCAGCACCCCAAACACTCACCGAGTATTTAACTGCTTCGCAAGGCGCATCACGCATCCGTTGCTCCACCGCTAAGTTACGCCGGCATTTTAACGTTTTAATGTTTCAGCTACACTGTCCTCCGCCATGACGACTAATTTCAGCAGCCATAACAGTATTTGTATTATTGCGTCCCAGACTGGCCTGTTACCTCTCCTTTTCGCCCCGCCCTCCAACCTTAGTGTGTCTCAAGGGCTTTAAGGAGCTGCCAAGGGCTGCCCGCCAACTCTTTTCACGGCTTCTAGGATGCGGAAGAATTGGTAAAATTAGTGAGAACGGTGGTAGCGGGGGGTGGATTTGAACCACCGATCCACCCATCCCAACAAACGATTACACACAAATCTTACCAACCCTCCACGTCCTAGAAGCCGCGAAAAAGGTTGGTAAGACGTGGCAGCCCTCCCTCTGCAAGCGGCTCCGAGGCTCCTGCTACAGCCCCTGAGGAGCCCTGAGGCTCCGAGCAGGGCTTCCCGGCGGTCAGCGTTTCCTCCCCTTGCAGCCCGTGGATGCGGCTGCCTCCCGGCTGCTGCCTGCAGGAGCAGCGTCCGCGGACGCCGCAGGGCCAGCCAGCCCCCCCTCCCTGACCAGCTCAACCAGCTCCCCCAACCTCCTATCCAAACGCTCCAAAACCTCCAGACGCTCCAGGGCCTCCAGCTTCCGGTCCATGCTGTCCAGCTTCTTCAGCTGTTTTAGTTGCTTCAGCTGTTTGTCCATTTTTTCTAGCTGCTGGGTCATTCTGGCCGTGTGTCTTGCTGTGGCTACTTCTGCTCCTGCCTCTATTGCTCCTGCTGCGGCGTCCACTCCTGCCGCCGCGGCCCCCAGGGGGCTGGGGGACGCTGCACCCTTCAGGAGGCCTCCGGCAGCCCTGAGCAGGCCCGCCGCAGCCCCCAGGACACCCGGCCTGCCAAGAAGCCCACCCCTGCCCTTACCCCTCTTCCTGCTTTCAGCCTTCCTCCTGCCTCCGGGCTTCTTCCTGGATTTTGGCAACGTGGACACCGTTTAACACTTTGCAGCCGCGGAATATAACTGTACTGTTTGTTGTGGTTGAGGTTGGTGGTTTAAACTATTTGTGTTACTGATGGCTTTTTCTTATCTTCTTAGGGGCTGGGATCAGATTGAGGGTTATGGTGTTAAACTGGGTTGTTTCTTTGCTTGTATTAGGGGTGTTGTGTTTGGCTTTCTGGGTGTGGGGGTCGTCATTGTTAATGTTTTTGTTTGGGTTTGAGAGGTTTTGTTGGTTTTCATCTGTTTGTTTGTCGTTGTGTTTCTCCGTTGTTGTCGTTAAGTTTATTTTTTTGTCTTTTTGATTGGTTGTGGGGGTGTCTGCTTGTTTAGGGAGCGTATTGGTTATTATGGTATTCTCTTGTTTGGTCTTGTTAGTCTTTTTGCGGATGTTGTGTATGAAGGTGCGAGGAGTGTTATTCCTGACTTTTTGAAGGTTCTTGGTGCTTCGGCTACGGTTGTGGGTTTTGTTATTGGTTTGGGGGAGTTTGTCGGGTATGTTGTTAGGCTTCCTAGTGGCTTCTTGGCTGATGCGAGTGGTAAGTACTGGCGTTTCATTTTCTTCGGGTATTGCTTGACGCTTTTTTCTGTTCCGGCTCTTGCCTTGGTTGGACGCTGGGAGCTTGCCGCGTTGCTAATCTTTGTTGAGCGGTTTGGAAAAGCCTTTAGAACTCCCTCTAGGGATGCGGCTCTGTCGATTGTTACGCGTGATGTTGGTGCTGGTAAAGCCTTTGGCCTCCATGAGCTTATGGATCAGGTGGGGGCGGTTGCAGGGCCCTTAATTGTCTCTATGGCGCTGGCTTTCTCGCTTGGTAGCATGCACTTTTCCTTCTCCGTTCTTATACTTCCTGCTCTAGCTTCTCTGGCCTTCCTCTACCTGGCGTATGTTAAGCTTCGCGGTTACGTTGGTGGTGAGCCACGGCCGAGAAAAGCTAGGATATCGGTTAAGAATCTTGATAGGCGATTTTGGATTTATAATGTTGCAGCCGTGTTGAGCGTAACCGGGTTCCTGCACTATAGCCTTATAGCCTACAGGATGGCTGGCTTAACTCCTTCATGGGTCATACCCGTTGTCTTCGCTGCGGCTATGGGTGTGGATGCGGTGGCTGCCGTGGCGCTGGGCTTCGCCTACGACCGCTTCGGATTAAAGGTTTTCTGGTTCATTCTGGCCGTCTCGGCGCTACCTGCCATTTTAGCGATTAAAGCAGATGTTCTTCTCCTGTCGGTTGCCATCCTGCTTTTCGGCGTTGGTATGGGGGCTCAGGAGTCTGTTTATAGGTCTGCGGTAGCCGACCTGTCTCCGCTGGAAATGCGTGGGACAGCCTATGGCTTCTTTAACACGTTCTATGGTTTAGCTTGGCTGATAGGCGGCTTCACCATGGGGTTCATGTACGACTTGAGTGCGGCTGTCGGCCCCCTCCTCGTAGCCGCATTTTCAATCGCATGCCAGTTGTCGGCAGCCATCCTGTTGGCACTCCTCCTAGTATCTCTAAGGAGAAGCGGCGTAGAGGAGGGTGTGAAGAGCAGTGCCTCCCCCTCAGCCTAAGAAATTTTTTCAGGGAGGTACTTCTCAGTGACATAGGAGAGCCCGTGGGCGCTTAACGCCTGCTGCTCCGCTTTCCTTCCGGTTTCCTCGAATTTCCTAAGTTGCTCCCTCCAGAAAGGTGACTGGTATCGTGGATCCGCCGTCAGCTCTCCCAGTCGCTTCCAGTCCTTCTCGTTAAACTTTTCTGAGGGAAGCCTGTACTCTTCTATGTCTGCAGGTAGTATCCCTATCCACCTGGCGCCGGGTATGGCGACATCGTCTATGTGGGCTGCGTTGGCTGATCCGCTGATCACCACCATAGCAATGTGCGCCCCCCACGGGTCTCCATCAGTGAAAATGTACACTGGAAGGTTTAGCTCCCTGTTTAGCCTGTAAGCGAATTGCCTAGCCGAGCGGGGGGCCTGCCCGGCGGTGTGTATTAGTATCGCCTTAAACTTCTCGTGTGCCTTCTCCTCGATTAGCCGCGTAAACATTCCCCCACTCTCCACCATGACCACCTTCTCAGCCCCGCAGTCTTCGAAGGTGGCATTCGTCAGGGCTGGCCCTATCGCCACGCCGTCGGGGCTGGCTGTTAGCTTCAGCGTGTGCTCCTCGTATCCAGGCATGTTATACCTTATGGTTAGATCCCCGTACACGGTAGCCCTTTCCTCGGGAAATATTCCGAGTTTCTCTCTTGGAACCCCGAGTAGTGCTTCGAGGTCTGCGACTATGCTGTCCGACTCCTGCTGATCCTTAAATTTAACCTTGTAAGACTCAGCTAGGTAGTATATGTCCCTAAGTGTGGCTGTTTTTCCTTCTTCTACTAGGCGCTTAGCAATCCATGCCACCCAGACGGTTTGGGTGAACGAGCGTAGATGTTTCAAGTTGGAGGTGCTCCTTCTAATCTTCGTTTCTCCAAGAGTAAACCTTCCCCTCTCGGGGTCGTAAACGATGTTGTTGGTGGTTCTGCTTGGCAGATCGAGGAAGGGGTACTCACCCCTTTCTATCTGAGTGCAGATCTCCTCACCTAACTTCTTCAGCTTCTCAACTACCTCCATGCCCCTCCCTCCTCTATCAGGTCAGCTACGCTTGGAGGTTTATCCCTTCCAGCCAACTCCGCAGCTAACCTTGCTATTTCAGGAAGATACCTCCTGTAGGCTTTCATCCTCCTCCCGTGTTCTTCAACCTCAATCTTGCCTGTGAGGAACGTTTTAAGCCTTCGGCAGCACTCCCTCAGTCCCATTTCTATCTCTCTTTCAACCTCTGGAGGGTCTGCGACGCACTCCTTGCCAGCCGTCTTAAACGGAACCCTAGTTGAGCATATGTGAGTGAAAACAGCTATTGCAGCTGGGCGGCTTACGTAGCTGCTCCAGTTAAACCTCTTAACCACCTTCATCGAAACGTCGCTATATGCGTCGTAAACCAGTGGTATCTTGTTGGCGAACCTGTAAAGCGACACCCCGTTCCCTGCTTCAACATTCTTGCATCCGTAAGCGACTGCTACCTCAACTATGAAGGGATGCCCACGGTAAACCGACGGCGGCCTCTGGCAGACGTAGAGAAAGTCGGGATCAAACATCTTCCTGATAGCAGCCTCTAGGGCATCCCTCCCTATGGGTGAAAGGCACTTTGCGTCCGGCGGAGGAAACTTGTAATTTCTCATTGCGTCTAGGAGGTCTAGGATATCCCTGTCGGAAAGGCTTGAAACAGGCTGGTAAGGGCTAAACCCTGCTTCCTCTAGGAACCTTTTCGCTGTGGCCAATCCAACTCTCTGAAAACTCTTAACCATGAAGGAAAGCAGGCTTTTCGACCCATGCCTCCTAACCAGCCTCCTAAGCATTTCCACGTCTAACCCGTGAGGGTGGGGAAGAACTTCGACTGGAGGGATAGGAGCCTCCTCTACGCTTCTCCCGAACACACGCTGTCGACCTGCCGGGTCTATGAACTCCACCTCTGCGTGGGGTGATGCTATAACGGTCTGCTGAAGGTACTGGATTATCTTCCCCTCAGCCTTCGGATAGTCCCCTTTAAAGAACATTTCAACGAATGTTCCATGCCACCCGTTAACGTTCTTCCTCCTCTTCCTCCCCTCAACCAATGGCTCATTCCTTTCAACGTCTATTCTAAGTTTGAACTCGAATATGTCCCCTCCATCACTTACGGCTACCCTAGCAGGCATGCCAGAAGTCACCTGACCGTAAAGCAAGGCCATAGCCCCTCCGAGACCGAAAACCCCTCTGCTCTGCTTAAGGCGAAACTTTGACCCGTAAAGAAACTTCCCGAAAGCGTAGGGGACCTCCTCCACAGGGACCCCGAAGCCGTTATCCTTAACGGTAAGCCGGTAAACTTTGCCCTCAACCGTGCTTAGGGAAACCTTAACGTTTGGAAGCACTCCAGCCTCTTCGCAAGCATCTAAGCTGTTCTCTAAAACCTCACGGATAACCATGTATGTTGCCCGGGAAGGGCTAGAGAAGCCAGCTAACTCCCTGTTCCTATAGAAGAAGTCGGAGACACTTATCTCTTCAAAAATGGCTTGCATGCCCTAAAACAATCCTCCCTCATTTTTAACGTCTAGTAATATCACGAAATTACCGTCGCCAGCCATCTGATGCCTCACCGGATACTTAACGGTTAAACGTTCACTGCAGGGTTAGTAACGGCACCCGGCACTATTCCTCTTAAGCGACCCCTTAGCTTGCTAGCGTTAACCCTCATCCCCTTCTGGACGCATCGATCAGGCTTAGATGCCATAATAAAATTGCATTAGAGCCACCGCGTTTTTCCTAGGTGGAAATCCTCCACTAAACGCTTCAAATTACAGTTCAAGTTTGACTTTTGTCCGTCTTAGCTGGAGCAGGAGGGCTTCTTGCCGAGGTCTTGAAGCCTTGTAGCCTTCTACTATTCAAAAGAAACTTATAAGGTTATTTTCTGAAACGTTTAGGGGGTTCCCTCACGTGGTTTAAGGAGGATAAAGAATGGGTAAGCTGGCTAGAGGTGTAGCGATTATAGGTGCCGGGATGAGCAAGTTTGGAGCCTTTAAGGATAAGACGACGAGGGAGCTTTTCGTAGAGGCCTTCCTAGAAGCCAAAAACAGCGTGGACAATGGGATAGATGTTAAGGACATTGAAGCCTTATTCCTCGGAAACTTCTCGAATGACATATTCGAGGGCCAAGTCCACACTGGACCACTAATGGCAAACATGGTAGGAATAACGCCTGCTCCGGCAATGAAGATAGAGGATGCATGTGCAAGCAGCGGGGTCGCACTGCGCCTCGGCATACTAGCGATCGCCTCGGGGGTGCATGACATAGTATGTGTTGGTGGAGTGGAGAAGATGACCAACCTCGAAACAGCCAGGGTAACCGACGTCCTCGCATCCGCAGCCGACGCGTTCTACGAGTTCCCAGCAGGGGCAACTTTTCCCGGGCTATACGCGGAAATGGCCAATGCACACATGAAAAGGTATGGTACGACCATTGAGCAGTTAAGGCTGGTGGGAATCAAAAATCATGAAAATGGCGCTTTAAACCCTAAAGCCCAGTTTCAAGCGTCCATAAGAGACATCATGAAGTCGAGGATGGAGAAAGCTAAGGCTAAAGGCTTGCCTGTGCCGACGTGGAAGGACGAAATGGAGTTCCTAGAGGACCCTGCGGCAAACCCCATCATAGCGTGGCCCCTCAGGCTGTTTGATTGTAGCCCGATAACAGACGGAGCGGCAGTGGTGATTTTGGCAGCGGAAGAAATTGCGAGAAAGTTCACCGACACGCCGATATATGTGGCTGGAACGGGTCAGGGCAGCGACGCCCTCGCCCTCCATGATAGAGAAGATTTAACCTCCCTCAGGGCTGCTAGGGTCGCGGCGAGGGAGGCGTACCGCATGGCTGGTGTAGAACCAAAGGACATTCAGCTAGCGGAGGTGCACGACTGCTTCACGATAGCTGAAATAGTCGCGACAGAAGACCTTGGCTTCTTCAAGCCCGGGGAAGGCGGGAAGGCGGTTGAGGAAGGCGTTACTAAAAGAGACGGCGAGAAGCCGATAAATACTTCAGGAGGGCTAAAGGCTAAAGGGCATCCCGTAGGAGCAAGCGGGGCGGCGCAGGTCGTTGAAATATGGCATCAGCTAAGGGGCTCAGCAGGACCAAGACAAGTTTCCGGAGTCGAACTTGCTCTAACCCATAACGTTGGAGGGTCAGGGGCTAGCTGCGCCGTCCACATCTTCAGGAGGTGAAAATCTATGAGTTCCTCCGGCTTCACCGTTAAAGCGTTTAAAGATTTCCTGAAAGAGAGGAAACTTATGGGTGCTAAGTGCAGGAGCTGCGGGATGGTTAATTTCCCTCCTCGCCCATTATGTAAGAGTTGTCATGGAAGCGAGCTCGAATGGGTGGAACTGGAAGGCAAAGGCACATTGGTAACGTTCTCGGTTGTATATGTGGCTCCAACACCACTAGTTGCCGAAGGATACGGGCGAGATAACCCTTACGTGTTCGGCGTAGTGGACCTTGGACAGGGGGCGAAGGTAACAGCGCGGATAGTTGAAGTAGACGCCAAGAAGCCGGAAACTATAAAGATAGGAATGAACATGGAAGCCGTTTTCATAGAAAGGAACGGGGAAACCGTTCTGGCTTTTAAACCAGCCTAACGCCACCCTTCTTTCCTTATTTATTATTTACTGCCTTACAGCTCCTCCATCGAAAAGAAAAAAGGAGAGTTGGTTAGTAGAGGACGCGGTCGGCTACGAGAAGAGCTGCCTCTCCCTCGACGCACACTTCCCCCCTCTGATTCTTGATTTCATATTTGAACCTGACAACTCCTCCTGGATATTTTGACGTTGGCTTTTTCTCGACTACCTCTCCCTCCGTGTGAATAGTATCCCCTACTTTTACGGGTGCTAAAAACTTGTATCTCGCCTCTAGGAATGCTATAGCCGTGCCTGCAACAAGCATTCCCATAAACCCTGACATGAGCGTTATGGTTAGAAGTCCATGCGCTATTCTTGCTCCGAAGGGTGTTTTCTTCGCGAATTCGTCGTTTACGTGGAGTGGGTTGAAGTCTCCTGAGAGCCCTGCAAAAAGCGTGATGTGTGCGTCTGTCACCGTTATCGCTGGCGAGACGAACTTTTCCCCTACTTCAAACTCGTTGAATGTTTTAGGCATTCTCTCTCCTCCGCACTTATCTGCTTCTTACCTGTTTATTTATTTACCATTTATTTTATGTATGTATATGTTTACATATGTTTATACATGTTTTTTGTGTTTTACATATAGTGAACATATGTACACTTGTTTTTTATGTAAAAAATTCTTATTTTATTCAATAATCATTTATACATATATACATAAATTCCGTGGGTGATGCTTATGGCCGTAGCAACCCAAATGGTCAAATTCCAAGAAGAAGTTAAAGGCGAGGAACTACCCCCCTCAGCGCTAGAGGTCATAAACATCCTAAGAAGGGAGGGTCCTCTAACGCCAAAGGAACTTTTCGAGAAGACCACATTCGCCCCTAGAACGGTCAGGTACGCCTTAAAGATCCTGCTAGACAGGAAGCTGGTGAAAAAAGTTCCAAACCTCAATGACCTGCGTCAGAACAAGTACGTAGCGCTAGGGTAAACGTTGAGTGTTCTCCATGAAATACGCTAGTGCTTTCAAGAAGTCTTGGAGAAAACACTCACCTCTAAAGGGAAGCTGGGTTTTTAAGAGGAACTAGGGCTTCACAAGGGGGCTCAATGGTTGAAGCTGGTTGCTTCTCTTGAAGGTGTGCATGGATGCGGGAAAACAACGGTGTTCACCTACCTTCGCTCAAAAAGGCCTGAGTGGGTGTTTTTTCCAGAGTTCCTTGAAGAACCAATGTACCCCTTCGGCTCCAAGGATAAGCAGGTTGCTTTCAGAGCTGAACTGTGGGTTTTCCAGCAAATGCTAAAAAGAAACGAGTTGATAAGTCGCATTAAGGAAGGAGTCATAGTTTGCGATAGGAGTCCGATCTGTGTCATAGCATATTCGCATGCCTTATGTTCTAGGGACGACTACATCCTGCTAGAGAATCTTTATAGATCCGTTAACTGGCATGAAGACCTAATTTTTTACTTTGATGAAAGCTTGGAGGACGCCCTTTTTAAAATAAAGAAAAGGAGAGGGCGGCCGGAAGAATGGAACGAGGATGATCCAGAATACGTTGCGAAGGTGCTTGAAGGATACGAGAAAGCCTTCAGGAACTTCACCCTTAACGTCGTCAAAGTGAGAAACAGCGACATTGAAAAGCTGGGCGCAAAAATACTAAGTAAAATCGAAGAATACCTTGAACACTAAAGAGGAACACTGACATCCTCAAGTTTAACTAAAGGGCACCTCCCCCTTCTTCACGCTATTTTCCATTACATGTAGAACTGTTTGGAGCATTACGTTGGTTTGAACGTCCTCCTCTACCGGCATGTTTAGGTGGAATCGTTAATGTTGGAACGCCTTCTGCCTAGGTGTGAATCATGGCTCCTTCCGGCCCGAAAATCGGGTTTTGGGCGTTTGCTCCTCTTAGATAACTGTTTTTAAGTTTTCCTGATTTTTTCCTAATGGAGGGGGTTAAGTTAAAGGTTGCAGAGTATGTTATGCAATGTGCCATTCTCGCCATACTGCTCGAGGTTAGCGGCTACCCTAAGCCGGGTAACGTCCACCGTGTCCGCGACAGCCCCGAAACAAGGTTTGAGCACTTCTTGGCCGGCGCCGTCGCCATCGGACCCGCTATGGGCAAACTTGCCGAAAACGGCTTCAAGGCAGAAACGGGGGAAATAAGTTTAAGGGATATTTCGGTGGGCCGCTTCATCCTCGAAGCAGTGGACGCTACTGCTAAATGGCAGAGGGGGGGTAACACGAACCTTGGAACAGTTCTCCTGTTCTCACCCTTGTCTGCTGCCGCTGGTATGTGCATCGCCTCCTCTGGCGGCGTGTCCGTTGACGAGCTTAGAGGAAACGTTGTGAAGGTTATAGATGGCACTACGGTTGACGATGCCGTAAAGGTTTATGATGCCATTCAGCTCGCTAAACCAGGAGGAATGGGGAAGGTAAGCGTGCTTGACGTGAACGACCCGGAGTCGAAGAGGAAGATCGCCTCGGCCGGCCTCACCTTGAAGGACGTCTTCGCCGTCAGCGCAGGGTGGGATGGGATTAGTGAGGAATGGGTTAACGGTATGAGGACTGTTTTTACCATAGGATACCCTGCATTCAAGAAGCATTATGCCGCCACCGGAGACGTGAACGTGGCTACGGTGAACACTTTCCTAACGATTCTCTCAGAAAAGCCGGATACGTTAATAGCTAGGAAGGCTGGAGCCGATGCGGCACGTTACGTAAGCTCCAAGGCGGAGGCTATTTTGAATGCAGGAGGAATCGAGACACCCGGCGGAAGAAGGCTTTGCTGGATGCTAGACGAAGAACTTCATAAAGCGAAGGGAAAGCTCAATCCGGGAACCACCGCAGACCTGACAGCTGCATCGATCTTCGTCTGCCTGCTGGAGGGCCTCCGGTACTAGCGTTACACCCCTACTAGGGCTTATTCTATTCCTCGTTGAAGCAGAAAACTTTTCAACCGTCGCTTACGCTTTTTTATATAAGTAGCGTCTAAGGATGATAATGATGCCCCTAGGTGTTTTTGTAATCCGCTTCTCCGCTAACGCTGTTTCCTTGGAAAGCTCCTTCCTCCACGACTCCGCGCTGTCAGAAGACGTCCTCGTCTCCTTCTTCTCTAACTACGATCTCAGAGTGGGAAAGGTTGAACGCGTCGAGGTGGACCATGAAGAAGTTCTTTTCGGTGTTGTGGGTAAGGGTGAAAGCCTTCTTCTGCTAGGGGTGATCTTAGAGAGCGAGTTGGAGGAGGCCTTCTTTAAACGTTACGTGTTGGATGAGGCAGCGTTCTTACTGGAACAGTCAGGCGGAAACCTTTTCCTACTTCTAGCTGAAAGCTATAGTAACATGTTAACTAGGGTTTCCCACGACGTGGAACGGCATTTGTCGGAGGCTGAGAACCGTGAGCTTTCCATAGGCGACCAGCAGAAAAAAATCGAGTCCGTGCTGGAGTCAAAGTACGATGAGGAGTTAAAAGTTGCAGAAGAGCTGGAGGTGCTAAAGGAAGGCGAAGACCCTGAGAGCCTCTTCAGGAGGCTTGAAAGCCTTTTCGGCGAAGAAAAAGAGTTGGAGGAAAAGCTGAAGAACATAGTGGAAGAAAAGGAGCGAGCCCATGAAGAAGCCTCCTCGCTGCAAGCTACACTTAACAAGCTGGGTGAAGTGCTCTCCCAGCTTCAAACAGTGCTCCTTCAAGCTAGAGCTGCTATGGTAGAGGCCAAACAAGAGGAAAAGGTTGAAGAGGAGTTTTACACGGTGTTTGACGTGCTTAAGAGCAAGTATGGGGAAGAGAATGCGGTCATATTGGAGTACTTGTACATTATAAGAACTCCTCAGAGCCTTGACGAAATAGTTAACCATCTTAACATGGATCCTAACACGTTAAGGGAAAAGTTAAAGGAGCTTGTAGCAAGAGGGTACGTGTGCACACTTAGAAAGAAAAAAGCTGAAGATCTTTTCTACACTGTTTGCCCTTCATGCCCCCTTAACACTAAGTGCATGAAGGAGAGGAAGATGAACTGGGCTGAAATTCTTTCGATGGTGAAAGTTGAAGGCTGAAGCAGGATGGGGTCGTTTGTCGAAGGTTCTCAGGAGAAGAGCCCTCTGCCTAGGCTTGGTTAAAGAGCTGACTTTAAGGCAAGGCACGTTCACCATCCAGGACGTGGTGAACGAAACAGGTCTCCCTAGGACCACGGTGCAGGACTGGATTCACCGCCTCGTAGATGAAGGGTTCATTAGAATAATCGAGGAATCTGTTGGACGTAAACCCGCCAGGTACGCTTACGTTAGAGACGAAGCATTCCCCTACTTGGCATGTAAACGTATTTTTACGGCGGTAGACTTAGACGCAGGCATAGCGGAAATCTACCATGAATGTAGCAGTGAAGGCGCAGTTATATTCTGCGCGTTCGAGCACTTTAAGGCTAAAGGGGCGATAATAGAAGCTAGGTATGAGGGAAAATTCCTTAGAGAGCTAACCATCCTTGGAAGAGAGAGAGAAGTTGCTTCGGGGGCTTCGATGGCTGTAGAGCGGGTGGACGTGGTAGGCGACAAGGTTATTCAAAAGATTAGGGCTGTCGGCGGACCCGCACACTCACTGACCGAAACCATGAGGTTCGCTCGAGGGCTGAGGGAGCTTAAAGTTAAGCCCATGCAGGGGTATGTTGAGGGCATCGTTGTCACGGACATGCTCGAGCACGTCACTATAGGCGTAGATGACACCGACAGTCCCGACTCAGGGGCAACCTGGGCGTTAACCTTAGCTTTGCTTAACAGCCTTAAGGGGCTAGTCGAGGAGATAAGCCATAAGGTTGTCCACTTGAACCCCAATGTGAAGTATAAAACCGTTGGTAACGCTGCAAGCTTCATAGAGGTTGCGGTAGCACCCAACAAGCTTAATGCATTAATCAGCCACTCGGTGAACTTTCTAGAGAAAGAAACCTACTCGGATAACACGGCTGTAGCGTTTCTGAAGGGCTTAACGATTCCTGATCCGCTCAAGTCCTTCGCTAACAGGGCGCGACGCATGGAAGTCACGGTGAGCGAGGCTGAAAGGGTAGCTAAGAAGGCTGGTGTCAGCGTTTACGAGGTTACTGGAAGAAGAGGGATGATAGGGGCTGTAGCTAGCCTAGCCTTCTTTAGAGCTCCTCCCGAAGTCCTTGTGAACTCGGAAGCCCTCCTGGCCTAAGACTAGCTTCTTTCAACCCTCCTTACCCTCCTCCGCTTATACTTCGTTCTCAGCTTTTTCTCTTTCTCTCTAATTAGTGCTGGGCTTACAGCTCTCTTCTTCTCCATTTTCAGGTATTCTCTCAGCCATTCCACGTCCGGGTAGTCTGGAGGCTTCTCCGGCAAGGTTTTCCCGCAGTTGGGACACACGGTATTGCCAAAGAGAACTTTTCCGCAGCTCGGGCAGAAGCCATGCCTCAACAGGTTCTGCCTCGTCTTACGGGTTCCAAGTACGTCTATCACCGCGAAAGCTACGAACCCGCCCATCGCCGCGAAGGCCATGTAAACCATTTCTATCGGCGTTCTCCCCTGAGTGTACCATTGATAGAATATGAAGAATGAAAGGTTTGGCGCCATGACCATCTGAAGAATGGGAGGGTACTGCGTCTGAAGCCCATTCATAACTATCGCGACGCTTGCCGCAAAGCCTGCTATGTAAAGGGCTAGCATCCTCTTTATACCCGTCCTCTTAGAGAGCTCTTCATGGGTTAGACATTCTATACATCGTTCCCCGACGAGGCCCTTCACTTTTTCAAGGCATATGTTGCAAAAGGGTCGTCCGCACTTTACACATCTACCGGTTGCAGCGTACATCGGATGGAACGTACAACTCTGCACCTGCTTCTTTTCCGGCATGTCCGTTCCTCCTTTCCAGCTCTTACAACCTATTAAAAGTTGTTTTTGCCATTTAAAAAGACTTTTTAGCAGTCTACCTCTAATCTCTCCTAAGAGAAAATTGGAGGTACAGAACTAATGTGCGAGTTTAGGGTGAAGGTTACGGGTTTAAGCGGCGAGAGGCAAGTTGCAGACGAAATAGTTTATGTTAAAGTAGGAGGAGACGGGGTAGTCCTAAGGGATATTCTCGGATCAGCCGTGCAGGTAAACTCCGCCATTGTAAGCTACGTTAGCGTGACATCAGAAGAAATACATTTAGTGGAGCATCCCCTAGTAGGGGCATTCTTAACCTTACTCTCCAAGCTGGAGAATTCGAAAAACAAGGAAGATGTGAAGGCTGCATGGGAATCGTTCGTCAAGGAAGGTGACAAAATAATTTCAGAGTGCTAAAAGCCAGCACCCTTAAACCTATTAGACATAGAACTTCTCTCACGTCGCATCTTCTAAATGTATGTAGTCTCTCGCATTAGCTTCCTGTGACCCGACCACCACCCGGTAATATTCTTCTCCCCTTCCTTTTACTTTTTCTAGTTTGCCATGCACCCTTACACGCTCCCCCTCCCCAGCTATGTCGCAGAAGAGCCCTTCATAGGAGACCACCTCTTTTATCTCTCCAGGACAGTCCCCTTCCAGAATTGTTACGTCTTCGACCTCGTATTTGCATGGTAGGAAGATCGCGTCCTTACTTGATGAAATTGTTGCTTTGATAGTGCACATACCTACCTTTCGGAAAACCCTGTCTCCGTATTTCTCATCTATTTCTTCGTCGATCCTTACAGGATGTATTGAAAACCTCGTCCCCCTATAGAAACCTATGTTCCATTTCCTTTCAAGAATTTTCCGTGCCTGCTTCTTGGAAAGCTGGAACACTCCCTCCTTCTTTCTAACCCACTCTTCAGCCGCCCTTCCCGTGAACGTCTTAACATCCCTTCCTCTAAGGGAAAGGATAGCCTCCTTAACCCTTACCGCGTACCTTCTTCCATAAACTGTTAAGTCAACGTCGGAGAACGAGGGATTATGGATGTCTATTAGAATGGACCCGGTCACTCCGAACCTCCGCAGGGGGACCCCGCTTTCACGTGAGAGAAGTGAAATCAGGGATAAAGCCTTCTCCTGAAGCGGGTCAACTCTCTTCTCCTCTAAAAGCTTCGCAACTTTCACCTCAGGGTAGTATCGGGACTCGATCTCGCTTCCGGGAACCGCCGAGAAAACTATCCCGTAAACATCCGAGTAGTACAAGTACTTCGGGTATTTTCTCAGGAATTTGAAGGTGTCTGCTACTGCGGCGGCATCATATCTTGAGAGTATCCTGTGAAACTTTCCTCTTTTCCCCCACCGGCCAGCACTGCTTGGAACATATTTCAAGTAAGCCAAGACTCTCCCTGGTGGGTGGGCGTAACCTACAACACAGAAGAAAAAGTTTTCACGTGTTCTCAGAAAGTCCCTGTCACGTTCCATTCTAACCAAGGTGAACCACCTAAATCACCACTTAACTATTAAGAAATCCTCTCGTCTCCCCCCCACAACAAGCCTAAACCACTCTTCACCCTCAGACTTCACCCTTTCAACCTTCCCCCTTGCCATAACTTTTTCCCCCTCCCTTGCTTGGTCGCTGAAGCGCCCCCTGAAAGAGACAACCTCCCTTACAGGAAACCTCGCTCCCTCCAGAACCTTCACGTCATCCAAAATGTAACTGCAAGGCGTGAAAATTGCATCTGAGGCATCCGCCACCACCCCTTCAACTAGAGCATAGCCTACATGCCTGTACAATCTCTCCCCGTAAACTTCACCGTACTCGTCAGGGTACTTCACAAAGCGAAGAAAGAAGTCGCAGCTTTTAACCACCCCTGACATATACTTCCTCCTCTCACACCTGGCAAAGTCCTCGTACCCTATCAAAGTATCCTTAGACCTGAACTCGTAGAGCCTTCTCAATTCCTCCTCACCATAAACTCGTATGTCTCCTTCACTGCAAACCAGGTTCTTCATCGCCTCGTAGGCCCTCCAACAGTTTCTCTTTCCAAAGACGACGATGTCCACGTCTGAACTCGGCCTCTCCATGCTTACAAGTAGAGATCCCGAGACTCCAATGCTGCCTATAGGAACCCCCGCCTCCTCCGCTATCCTCGTGGACAAGAAGGCTGCCGCCTCCTCCAGCCTGCTCCTCTCCCCTCTTACGAGAAGCCGTGAAAGCCTTTCACGTGGATCGTAGACCTTAGCTATGTCGCCCTTCGGGACACCCTCAACCTCCATTCCGAAGACGTGGTCAAAGTACAGGTAGTCCGGCTTCCTATTCCTAAGTATTCTTTCCCTTTCCTCGAGAGAATACACCTTGCGGAACCTCACCCCCCCTCTCTCACGTTCACCCCTAGGATCCGGAAAATACCGCAGGTACGCTATAACCCTGTCTGGAGGGTGAACAACCCCCTTCACGTCAAATATGAATCCTTCAATGGTCTCTAGGAAGAATCCCTCTATTATCAACTAATCACCGCTGGATGCAAGCTCTCTCTTCAACTCCTTCACGGTAGCTTTCCTATATGCCACCGTGTTGTAGGAGTGAACTGACTCCATGCTTTCCACCCTGACCTCCACTATGGATTCGTCTGGAAGCCACTTCAGCCTTCGCAGAGTATTAAAAATTATCAGTCGTGCAACATCCTCGACAAAAAGGGGGTTTAAATGTGCTAGGCGGATAAGTCGCGCCTCCTCATGCCTCTTAAGAACATCCTGTATACTTCCACTCATCGAACTTTCTACAACCTCAACCAGATCCGTTAAGTCTATGCCTCCATTCCCAACCTCGACTATTAAGGTGCCCCGGCAGCGCTGACTATGAGAGGCAAGTGGAACCACGTCAAGTATTTTACCTATGACCTCCTTGCTAAGTGAAAGCTCTTCAGCTCTCTTGGCGAGTATTGCCTCAGCGTAGCTTCTCACCATTTCCTGAGCGCATGGGCAAGCCGTCATGCCATCCACGCTAACACCTACGAAAACTCTAGCTTCAATTTCTTCGCCCCTCTTGGCTTCGCCTCTAACGTGTAGCCTACACGCCTTCTGTCTTTTAACCTCCTCTTCCCCCGCTCTAACATCCAATATCAGCGGACTTTCAAATACGACGACAGCTCTATCAGAGTATTCATGTTTTTCAAGAAGACGCTCCAGCAGCTTTCTGCAGAGCTCCTCGACGCCCTCAACAGGCTTATACGCTACGTCCTCTACAATGCTCTCTATCGTTTCGCTGCTCCTTGACATGTGCACCCCCCTCTGCTCCCTAGGCAAGTTTATGTACGCGGAAAACTCGGGTATGAGCGTCGTCTCTTTTCCATCCCTAACTACTTTAACCTTCTTGACGAGTCCTGAAACTCCGACCATGTCAAGTGCTACAGGTATCTGGGCGCGCTCGCCTTGAACGTCTGGGAGGTCACTCATAGTCACCACCAAACACGTCTGCATCCTGAACATAGCTTTTACCTAGCTTAAGGCAGCATTCAGCTTTCCCAAGCTCCCTGCCAAGGTAAACGGCATGTTCAAGGGACCCAACTAACCCCTCTGAGAGAATAGTTTTCCCTAAGTGTTCAGCGTTTTCCCCGACGAAAAGCCTTTCGCCCCCGCCCCCCCTATGCAGAACGAAAATTCTACCAGTGTCATGGTTAACCCATATGGTGAAGTAGCCTAATGGGTCGGGCGTGTACTCCTTTCTTTCTCTCTCAAACACGGCTTCGACTCCCTCGACGTTTGGCGCCTCGAAGAACTCCCTCTTACTCTTCGCCCTAAGCAAACTTACCCCTAAATCCTTTGGAGGAGAGGAAAGGGCCTTGGCTATCGCAGCCATCCTCCTCGCGGTAGCAACCTCCCTCACGCTCCCCCTGGTCTTAACGCTGTTCTCCGTTGTAAGAATTAATGGAGCACCAACCTCCTGGGCAATGATCGCCAACATTGCGTTAATGCCAACGCTGTCAGCGTCTACAAACTCGGATACGTTCCCGGCTCCAAACATGAGAGGGGTCTCCCTGTCCAAGTCTCTGAAGATGAGGTAAGACCTGAGAGATCTCGTGAACCCGGGATTTATCGGCGGCTCGAGCAGTAGGTCAGCTATGATCCTCCTAAACCCCTTCCTCCTAGCTTTCTCAACGATCCTAAACGCTTTCTCCGCTCTTCCCTCAGGGTCTCCAGGCAAGTCTCCCGTCCTAACGTTGGTTGGTAGGAGAACTACAGCCACGTCCATGGGGATTTTCACCTCGTCTATGTTCCCGTAGTCCAAGCTGAGAACCATGTCCGCTCCGGCCTCCACAGCGGCCTCGATCTCCGACGGGTTTAAGCTGTCAACGCTGACAGGAACCTTAAACCTTTCGCGGATCTCGTAAACTAGCTCAGCTATTCTTTGAGCGTTGTCTTCTCCCACCACCGCTCCAATATCGATCATGTCCGCACCCGATTTCAAATAGTATTCCGCTCTGGACAGAACCCTGTCCGTAGGCAACGTCGGAGCATCCACCACCTCAGCCAGAATCCTCACTACGCCGTCCAGTCCAACGTAAACTCCTTTCACACCATCCCTACCAACGGTAAAGCCAACCCTTGCTTCCTTCCCCTCCTCATATCCCTCAATCTCCCTCCACAGCATAGCCCTCTCCCTTGCAACAATCACGTCAAGCGGCTCCTCCTTAGATAACTCCTCCAGTTTTTCAAAGACTAATGGAATGTCACATGCATACCTTGAACCCTTGAAGACAGGCACTCCCAAGGCCTTCTCTATAGGCTTGGTGCTTCCTCTCATCAATCCTGGCACGATTATCATGTCATACTTCTTTCTCGCGACAGCTCCTCTGAGCTCCTCAACTACCATTTGCGGCGTGATGAGGGCTGCAACGGAGACAGGGAGGCATGCCACGTCAACTTCAGCCTCCACATCGCCAGCGTACTTTCTGACTAATGGCTCGGCAAGCCTCCCTGTAACCAGCAGAACCCTCAAATGCTGAGAACCTCCTTCATGCAAGGTATTATTTCCTCAGGCCTTTTTAAAACACGGACTCCTTCAAAACCCGTAAGCCTCCTCACGTTTTCAGCGTCCACCCTCCTCACAATAGCCTTAACCTTCCTCCCGAACGTTACCGCTCCATAAGGACACTCTCCCACGCAAACCTTACACCCATTACACCTGAGAAGGTTCACCGAAGGTTTCCCGTCAACTCTCACAATCGCGTTCTCAGGACATCTCTCCTCCGGGGGGCAAGGCGTGCATCCCAAGCACATTTCCCTATCAACAACTATGGGTAGCGTAGTCACGACTTCCCCCTCACTATAATCCGTTGGAACAATTAGGACTGGAACCCTGCTTTTCACCGCCTGGGCAAAGGCAGCAGTTACCAGCGTGTCACATATTCCAAGGGCCATCTTTGCCACCGTATTTGAGGAAGCGGGTGATATGATGAAAACGCTATATCTGCCTGACGCGAACCTTCCAGCCTTAGGGAAGCTAAATCCCTCCTCCCTCTCGAGAAATATTTCTTGGTAGTATCCTCCAGGGGCAACCTTCCTCAGCCTTCTGAAGACACCATACATTTTAGCTACCTCCTCCCCAGCTCTTGAAAGGTACACCGTGACGGCTACGTCTAACTCCTTTTTCATCCTCAAGAAAACCTCTAGAGTCTCCTCCATGAAGTGTCCTGCACCGGTTATCCCCCATGCAACATTAAACACCGAGATTCCTCCTCAATTCCCTGATTCTCTCAAAGAAAATGTAGTCGAGAACCGTCCCCTTGGCCTCCTTTATCCTAAGGCTTTCCACAAGTGCCTCGCAGCTTCCACCAGCCAGCCCGTTTGCTATGAGGGCGGCTCCTTGGGCTGCCTCCTTAGCTATCCTTGTGAACCCCTTCACCCTACGGGTTTGAGCGAAGAACGAAAGTCTCCTCTCTAGCTCTTTCCATATGCTTTCAACCCGTGCCAATCTGCCTGAAAGAAGAATGCAGTCTACACCGTCTAAAGAAACCATCACCGATGCTACATCTTTAACAGTTCCTTCCATGAGAGCGTCCCATGCGATCCTAAACCTCTCATCCCGACCAGTCATAAGAGAAAATTCGCTGGGGGTTATATCCTCATACCCTGCAATGTAGGTTGCCCCACCAGTGTATATGAGCCTCTTATCGAACTCACCGAGCAAGTATGCCACCTCAGCATCTAATCCTCCACAAGCCATGAATCCAATGCATCCCTCAGCCCCTCCTATAGCGTCCACTATTTCTCCCTTCTGAACTCCTAGAACAGCCGTGAATCCGCCCCCCATCTCCACTAGTATGAACGACACGTCACCGTACCCTACGTTTCTTTCCCGTGCGGTCTCCCAGAGGGCCAACGCCACACTACATAGCTTATCAGCGGTTCCCATGTCAACCTTGTTAACTTTCCTATGGGGTGGTATGGATGGAAGATGCTTAACACCCGGGATGACGTAACCTTCAACCCCCTCCTCCCTCAGCAGGGTAACCACCTGCTCGAGCCCTATTACTTGAGCCTCCTTTTCCCTTTTTAACGTTAAAAGGAAAAGCTGGCTTTCATCCAGCTCGTCAAGCCTCACTAAGGGTAGCCCATACCCGCTTGGAGCCACAACCAAGTCAAGGTCGCCCATAGACTTAACAATGTTAACTATCCGTGACGGCTTCTCAACAACTTCTCTCGTAGGTATGGAAGTATCTAAGACAACCTTTTCGTCATCTAATCCTACAATGTCCCATGAACCAGTTCCCGGATCTATACCGCAGACTCTAACCAAAGAGGCCCCTCCAAGAGGGTTCACGAACTCCTCTAACTTTCAAGGGATACAATGGACTCCTTGAGAACCTGAGCACCTGAATTATTAACCTTAGCGATAAACGCCTCTCCCCTACCCGAAAGGAACGCCTCAACATTTGATAGGAGCGAAGAAGCACTCCTCCACCCATCGATAACCCCGAATACCGCCGGGCCGAATGAGCTCATACCAGCTCCAGCAGCCCCGCACTTCAACATTAAATCCATCAACTCTTTAACGTCCGGCGGCTGAAGCGAAACCTCGATCCTCTTGAATCCGACATTCTGGATTTCCGTTAATCCCTCTCCAAAGGACGATATGTCACCCTCCACCACAGCTGGGATGATCTTCATGAGAATAATGTGGCATAACCTCTCAACTTCCCTTCTAGGAATAGGACAGTATTCCTCGAAAATGCGCACCTCCCCCGGACCGTGGGCTCCTCTCCCAATATCCGGTATGCCAACAACAAAAAACCAGTTACTTGGAAGCTCATGTCTGAAAAGCAATGGTGCAGGCGGGGCAGGAGATGCTGAAGATGGCAGGAAATGCTCTTTGTCCTTTCCCACTCCGAAGCTATGTCCCCCATCAAGTATAAATCCTCCAACCTCGAAGGCCGCCACCCCAATCCCTGAGGTCCCTCCCCGCCTAGTTATCCTCGCAAGTCTTCTTGTGTCAATGTCCACCCCAAGAACAGATGAAGCAGCCGTAGCCACCGCCAGCGAAAGCTGTGTTTTAGAACCTAAACCCACATGTTCGGGAATTGTTTCTAGCACCTCTAACTTAACGCCTGCTCCTCCTATCTCACCAATAACCTTCCTTAGTATTTCCTCGGCGACACTCCTCATTTTTCCACGTACTTCTATCGTATCTGAAAGTGTAGCTTTCACGATCACATTAGGCCTATCCAATGCTACCCCTATTCCTCCATCTACCCTGCCAATTTCCCCGTTTAAGTCTATTAGCGTGAAATGGAGTCGGGACGGTGTCTTAACCGATACTGTATACATTTCCTCACCTTCAAGTGTAATAAATTACACCACACTGTTAAAAATTACATATTAATAGTCCAGATCAAAGAGAAACTTCAACCTATATAAAGCTTCCCTTAAAGAAGAGCGAACCAGATCAAAACGAGAAGCACCACTACACCCAAGAAAACAAAAGTATCAGTAGTACCTAACTGAAATAGCCCTTGCCACTATGATTCGCCTAAAGCTGTACATTACTCATCGATGCTAAAACACAGCGGTTAACCGGCTACCTTAACTGTAAATTTCCATCCACACATAAAGACGGAAGAATAAATGAAAACGAAGAGTAATAAAGTAACAATGAAAGTGTAAACGGTAAGAAGGAGATGAATCCTTGGCTGTCGTGAGGTTGCGGATGGTAGGTTTCCATCGAAAAAGCTGACAAATACGAGAAGTTTTTAATTGCGAAAGCAGCGCCGGATTATAGCTCCGTTGATGGTTTACTAAAAATGTACTTCCTGCGGAGAGATGAAGATGCAATAGCGCACTTCCTCATCATAACCGTTTGGGACTCGTTAGAATCTGTTAAAAGGTTCGCAGGTAGCAAACCTGAACTTGCAAAATATTATTCCAGAAGACGACAATTTCCTGCTGGAAAAGAAAATATGTATCCCATGTATCACGTGTCTTACGAAAAGTGAAAAGAACACGACGCATTTACATGCCCCCTCTTCCCACATTTATAACTTCCTGTAGGCACCTACTGAACGCATCCCTCCACCCTACTTACTTGAAGGTAGAGGCGGTTAGCTCGTGATTGCTGGACACAGTTTCTCCTTAAAAAGAAAGTGGAAACCCGACGGTTTTAAGGCAGAGAAACACACAAGGCACGGTGCAGCTGCCTGCAAACAGGAAACACTCATCCACAGATTCAGCTACTCTATTTTAATATGCAGAATAGACACTTCAAGCGGCTGCAGGGGCTACAGTCAATAGGCGACGTCCACTATTCAATGTGAAAGCATAATATTCTCTATCATCTAAAATCTAAATTTTAAGGGATTCCACCGAAGTGATACTCGTGCGGTTACTCCTTTTAACCTATAAGTAAATTATTCATTTCAAGCCTTGTTTTACGCGGGAAACCAGAATTTCAATTCCAATTCAGCTGTCCACATCTAAACAGTAGCGAAGCCATTTTTGATTAAAACGAAACTTTTGAAGCCTCGATTGAACCCGATTTTTCCGGCTGTGTAATGCTACTTTTTCGTTTAATACTGCAGGTAAAAAGGAAGTCTGGTAGTTCATACGTACCAGCTTTTTTTGGGGGTGGTGCGGCCGCCGGGATACTCACCAGCTGGAAAATCCAAACTGGATTTGAACCCGGGTCACAGGCTAATCCCGCATACGTTAGTATGCTTGGGGGGCCTGGGTCCTAGACCAGACTAGACCACGGCCGCACCTGTTAAGGAGTAGTGGTTGCACGTCCTTTAAAAATTTTCGATAGGCTCTGCCCTGCTTTCACTTTACTCTCAAAATGTGATGCTTTCGCCCTCAACCCTAAAATTGAAAAAAAGAAAAATATTTCCATTTGTTAAAGTGTTGTTGGCAGGTGGGGTATTATGAACGGGTCGAGTGAGGATCTTCCTGAAAAGGCCTTTAAGCTTGGGCGAGAGTACGAGAAAAAATATACTGGATGTGCACAAACGGTTATTGCAGCGATATTTGACACGTTAGGCATCAATAATGACGACGTGTTTAAGGCTGCAAGCGGGCTGGCTGACGGGTTAGGGCTAACTGGTGACGGCTCCTGCGGAGCCCTTGTAGGTTCGTCGATGGTTATAAGCTACTTGTACGGACGGGAGAGAAAGGATTTTCATGACGTTTGGAAACCTATGAAGTCGTACATTCTAGTCAAGAGGTTGCATGACCAGTTTGTTGAAGAATTCGGCTCATGCAGGTGCTATGATATTCAGAAAAGGCTTATGGGGCGGACATTTAACCTCTACGATCCTAAAGAGTTGGAAGAAGCGATAAATCATAGGATGTTCGACTATTGCTCTAGAGTTGTCGGGACGGCGGCTAAGCTTGCAACACGCATCATACTGGAGGAGGGGCTCCCAGACTCTAAGAAGACTTAACCTGTCACCTCCGCGCCAGCACCATCATTGAACGCTACGTCGCCCCCTAATACTCACTAACATTGCTAATGGAATTGCGGGTTGAGGAAGTGTTATGCTCCCAATAGGTAAAGTTCCTAATGATATTCTAGAGAGAGTCGTCTTTAAGCGTACTGGTGCTAAGCTAGATAGAGTTGTTTTAGGGCCTGCAATAGGGGAGGATGCGGCAGTAGTAGATATGGGTGACAGGTACGTTGTGATCGCATCCGATCCTATAACGGGGGCGAGCAGCGGCATAGGATGGTACGCTGTCCATGTTAATGCTAATGATGTAGCTGTAAGAGGAGCCACCCCCCTTTTCCTTACGTTAACTATTCTCCTTCCCAAGGATGTTAGCGTTGGGCTGCTGGACGAGGTTGTTAGCGACGCCCACTCCGCGGCGGTGGAACTGGGCGTATCCATAGTTGGAGGACATACGGAGGTTGTCTCGTTTCTAAGCCACCCCGTGGTTTGTGGAACGATGATCGGCGAAGTCGAAAAAGGAAAGCTTGTTACCACTGGCGGGGCTAAGCCCGGAGATGTAATACTTATTACCAAACACGCAGGTTTAGAGGGGGCTTCGATAATCGCGTCGGAGCGGTATAACGAGCTGGTTGAGGTGGTTGGACGGGGTGTTCTTGAAAGAGCTAAGAGCTTCTCTAGGATGCTAAGCGTCGTCAAAGAGGCTCTTGCTCTCAATGAAGGCTGCAAGGTAACCGCCATGCATGATCCAACTGAGGGCGGCGTCATAGGGGGGTTAATAGAGCTCTCTATAGCTTCAAACGTGGGGTTTAGGGTTGACGGGGCGAAGATACCTGTTGCCGAGGAGACGAGAAGGATATGTGAAGTACTGGGAGTTAACCCGTTAAGACTCATTTCAAGCGGTGTCTTACTTGCCACCGTGGACGAGGAAGCCGTCGATGATGCGGTTAAAGCCTTAAAGGATGCTGGAGTGAAATTTAGCATTATAGGTGAAGTTGTTGATGAAGGAAGAATTATAGAAGGACCGGAGGGAAAAGTGTATTTAAGAGATGAAATAGTGGAAGAGCTGTGGGTGGCGCTCGAGAGGGAAATCGATTAGACATCCCTTTCACTCTCAACCGGACGCCATCAGCTAAACCAGAGATCATACACCACATCTCCATGATTATGAACGGAGTATTTTTATTTTTATTTTCTCTTTATCTAATGAGAAACTAACTTATGCCTGCTTTAAGGGGTTTCAGAATGGGGAGAGTTAAAGTTAGCGAAAGAACCTTAGAGCTGTGGGACGAGTTCGTATCCCCCTTCCTACCTAAGGATAACTTCCTTTACAAGCCGTACACAGATTACACCTTTAAGGGTGTTGATCGAGGGAAGGAAATAGTTGACTTATTCGGATACATTAAAATCCCCGTTAAAGGGAAAATAGTTCTCGATCTTGGACTGGGAGCTGGCGGAATATCCATAGCGTTCTCGATGAGCGGGTCAAGAGTCGTTGGAATAGACATTGAGAAGTACTATCCACGCATAGCCCAGTCATGGGCACGAGACAATAAGGTTGAGGTGGATCCCCTCCTAGCCAGCGGCACCCACCTGCCATTCAGAGACTCATCCTTCCACATAGTGGTCTGTAACGACGTGATAGAACACGTAAACAACGCTGAAAAATGCTCGGAAGAAATAAGTAGGGTACTTAAAAACAGGGGGAAACTATACATAACGTGCCCTAACAGGATCGCCCCCCTCATAGTGGCGAGAGATGGACACTATGGCCTCCCCCTCCAGTCTCTAATGCCAAAGAAGCTGGCTGACGCCTATGTTAGAGCCGCAAGAAGAGCAGTGCACGACAACGTACCCTACCAGCCAACCTTCACCGGTCTAGTTGAACGCTTCAGGAAGCTTGGAATAACCCTGTACTCCGTAGAGTTAAGCTTAAAACTAAAATCCTTCTTTGACAGCAAGGACAACAGTGTGCTTTCTAAGGTTAAGAGAGCAATAGCCAAAGTCTTCCCTGGACTCGTCGAAATATACTCTCGGCACTTCTTCCTAAAGTGGTTCACTCCCTTATGGAGGTTCATAGGAGTGAAAACCAGAGAAGGATGAGTAAGAGTCAAACTAAAGTGGATGGTGGACCCCGCGGGACTTGTCCACCCTTCAGGTTTTGAATTCGCGACCCATCCAAGGGTTCCCGCGGCCTCCCGGGTGCAAACCGGGTGCTCTCAGCGCCACAAGCTCTACCAAGCTGAGCTAGGGGCCCCGATCCTATGAAACGAATAGACCTTATTTAAGGTTTATGATAGCTTTCCACATACCTTAACCACCAACGAGTAATTGCAAAGGTTGGTGGCGGCGTCGGCAAGCTGTGCGGAGACGGATCTGCCAATAGTAAAATTTATATAGAAGTGCTGTTTCACCTGTTTGTTGACGGGAAACGTCCTGTCACTCTCTTCTTACCTTTTTGTTGGGGGAGAATTAAATCTAATAGGAGGTTAAAACATGAGCTTCTGGGAGCGAAGGAGACGAAGGCGCTTTCCCTTTGACGAATTCACCGACTGGTTTGAAGAGTTCGAGGAGATGATTGAAGAATTCTTCCGTACATCACCTTTCAGGGATCTAGACAAAATGCTTAAAGACCTGCCGAAAACACGGTTATCAGATGGGACAGAGGTTACTGGCCCTATAGTGTGGGGGTGGAGCATAAAGATCGGGCCTGACGGGAAACCTGAGGTCCGCGAATTTGGTAACGTCCCACGTTACACGGGTGAGCCGTCTCCATCCCTAATAAGGGAGGTTAGGGAGCCCCTCGTAGACGTAGTTGAAGGTGACAAGGAGATAATAGTTGTTGCGGAGACGCCTGGAGTTGATAAGGAAGAAATATCGCTGAATTGTACTGAAGATGAGCTTGAGATAAAAGCGGGAGATAAGTATTATAAGCGTGTTAAGCTTCCAGCACCTGTTAAGCCTGATGAGGCTAAAGCAAGCTACAAGAATGGGATTTTAGAAGTGAAGATACCCAGGCTGGAAAAGAAAGGACACGGGATAAAAGTAGAGTGATCTGGATGCTCGTAAGTGGAGGTGTCAGAAGATGAGTATGGGTGGAATACCCGTCCTAATATTGAAAGAAGGATCTGAAAGGACACGTGGACGCGACGCCCAGAGATCCAACATAATGGCTGCACGCGTGATAGCTGAAGCGGTCAGGACCACTCTTGGACCTAGGGGAATGGACAAGATGCTCGTGGACTCGCTTGGAGATATTACCATCACGAACGATGGGGCAGCGATCCTAGACGAGATAGACGTGCAGCATCCCGCCGCTAAGATGATGGTTGAGGTGGCTAAGGCGCAGGATGACGAGGTCGGTGACGGAACCACGACAGCAGTAATCGTCGCCGGTGAGCTACTTAAAAAGGCGGAGGAGTTACTAGATCAGAAGATCCATCCGACGGTCATAGTGGGAGGTTTCAAGAAAGCGGCTGATAAGGCTGAGGAAGTCCTAAAGAGCATGGCTACGGACGTTAAACCAGAGGATAAAGAGACGCTGTTTAAGATTGCTGCCACGGCAATGAACAGTAAGGCTGTAGCCGGCGCTAGGGAGCACCTTGCTAGGATAGCCGTGGACGCCATACTTCAAGTTGCTGAGGAGGTTGACGGGAAGCTTGAAGCCGACAGGGACATGGTCAACCTTCTTAAGAAGCAAGGTAAGAGCCTACTTGAGACCGAACTAGTTAGGGGCATGGTCATCGACAAAGAGGTAGTGCATCCAGCGATGCCGAAGAGGGTTAAAGATGCAAAGATAGCGCTCCTAGACGCGCCGCTCGAAGTCGAGAAGACGGAGTTCGATGCGGAGATCAGGATAACAGACCCATCCCAGATGAAGATGTTCCTCGAAGAGGAGCAAAGGATCCTTAAGGATATGGTTGAAAAGATAAAGGCGTGCGGTGCCACGGTCCTCTTCTGCCAGAAGGGTATCGACGACCTAGCCCAACACTACCTAGCGAAGGCAGGAATAATGGCTGTTAGACGTGTGAAGAAGTCTGACATGGAGAAGCTATCTAAGGCTACGGGAGCAAGAATAGTGACGAACCTCGACGACTTGACATCTGAATCCTTAGGTGAAGCTGGACTGGTTGAGGAAGTTAAAATAGGCGAGGATAAAGTGGTGTACGTCAGGGACTGCAAGAATCCTAAGGCGGTAACGATAGTTATACGTGGCGGAACCGAGCACGTAGTCGACGAGGCTGAAAGAGCACTTAACGATGCTCTTTGCGTTGTACGAGACGTGATAGAGGATCAGAAGATCGTCCCGGGCGGAGGCGCCGCAGAGGTGGAAGTTGCAAGGCAGCTAAGGAAGTACGCTGAGTCCATAGGAGGCAGGGAGCAGCTGGCGATTGAAGCCTTCGCAGACGCGATAGAAGTAGTCCCTAGGACCTTAGCCGAGAACTCAGGTCATGACCCGCTCGACGTGATAGTGTCCTTAAGGGCGAAGCACGACAAGGATGGCACAGCAATAGGTTTAAACATTCAAACCGGCGAGCCTGACGACATGGTTAAGCTTGGAGTCCTTGAGCCACTCAGAGTTAAAATGCACGCCATAAAAACAGCAAGCGAAGCCGCATCGATGATCCTCAGGATAGACGACGTGATTGCATCGAAGCCTCACAAGGAGGAGAAGGAGAAGGGTAAGGGCGGACCAGAAACCATGCCTGGAATGGGCGGTGAATTCTAAAACCATCTTTTTCTCTCTTTCCTTAATTATTCCCGGTTCTATTCCGATTTCTAAGGGTTCCCTAAATGCTTGAAATTATATCTTAAACCAGGGATAAACCCCCACCTGTCTTCGCTGGTAGTTTATGACCTTACAGGAACCCTCTACCCTGTTTTGTCATGAAGAGGTTCTTGCCGGAACCTTACCGGATTCTCCTTCCGCTTCATTTCTCAACTTGCATCTGAGTTTATCCAACAAGTGTTGATAGGTTTCGATTGGCAGTATGTCCTTCTTAATCGGTACTTTCATTCTCATCTTTCTCATGGCTTCCAAGTTTATGATTCCAACCTTGAAATCCTCCTCTCCAACTTTGCACTCAACAGTCACCCTACCTAGCGGGTCTATCACCCTACTATGGCCAAAGAATGAAACACCTCTTTGCTCCCCTGCAACGTTAACATAAACGAGGTATGCTGCGTTCTCGAATGCTCTTACTGGAAGTACCATGTCGAAGAGGCGCTTTGAAGTTACTGGGGCAGCAGAGATATTTATTATTATATCAACGTCACAGTATCCGTATATTCTTGACGCCTCGGGAAAGGCGAAGTCGCGGCAAACTTGCAAGCCTATCCTCCCCAGCCGTGTATCGCAAACTTTCATTTCCTCCCCTGGCCTGCAGTACAAATGCTCGAAGAACACTCCCCTACCATACTTTCCAGTCGGTAGGTGAACCTTGTTGTAAACGTTAACTTTCCCGTCCGGCTCTAGGAGGATCGCACTGTTGTAAACCACCCCCCTCTGTTTTGACGGCTCTGTTGGAGCGCCGAAAACGATGTGTAGACCTGTTTTAGAAGCTAAAGATGAAAGTTTCCTTATCGACTCCCCGTCAAGTCGCTGGACACACCTGTAAAACGTTTCAAAATCCTTTCCGTCCATGACCATGTAACCGCAAAGGCACATTTCCGGGAAAACTATCATTTCCGCCTCTAAACCTGCTGCCCTCTCAATGAGAGAACACATTCTCTTAAGGTTTCCGTCAACGTCTCCACACACGCTATTGATCTGCGCTAAGGCGACCTTAAACTCCATAAATACACCTCCAAACGGCTCAGCTGAAAGAGAAGTTATAGCTGAAAGAATATATAACGTTATAAGTCCCCTCCCCCCTTCCGGCGCCAAACCTTTTTATCTCCTCCTTGCTCAGTAAGAGAAGGAAGCCCTTTAAGAACCAGCTGAACCGGGGATGCGCCTTGACTCCCCTCGAAGCCGTCGTTTGGCCATGTACATTAAGGTGTAATGGTACCTGTGTTCACTGCTATGTTAGAGGCCGCTTTCACAGAGAGCTGGGGGTAGGCGACGGGAAGCGTATCGTGGCTGAAGCGGCGAGGGCGGGAGCTAAAATGATCTCCTTCGTCGGCGGGGAGCCTCTTCTGAGGGAAGACTTGCCATCCCTCATGAAATACGCTGCAGACCTTGGAATGAAGGTTGAAGTGGTGACGAACGGCTTTCTTATGAACATTAGGGTGGCAAGCGTCCTCGCCCGCCTCGAAGCAAAGGTGTTGTTAAGCGTTGATGGAGCATCTAAGGTAACATGTGAGTCCATAAGGGGGCAAGGAGCATGGAAAAAAATAATGACCGCTGTGGATGTTATGAACTCGGCGGGTCTAGAGTTTATCCCCGTAATGGTTATAACAGGTCTTAACGCTCATGAAGCCGGAGATTTCGTCTCTTTTTCATGCGACATTGGGGGGAAGCTAGCATCCTTCCTAACGCTAATTCCCTCTGGAGCGGCAAAGGACAACAGGCTTCTAGACTTAAGCCCTGAGCAGTTAAAGCAGTCGCTGCTCAGCATAGATGAATCAGCAGACCGTCTTTCCTACTCGGCAGAGGTCCGCTGCACCCCCTTCGCAGAAAGAATCATCACGTCAAAACATGTTAAGGTGTGGGGCTGTTACTATAACGTCATGGACCTTAATCCAGTCGGCGACGTGCTTCTCTGCGACGTTTTAGATGTTAAGCTCGGCAACATACTGGAGGATGGTGGTCCGGAAAGCTGGAAAAAGCTTTACAGCAGGAGAGTGGACATGGGCTTACTGGACTGGGAGAACTTGGAGGGTAAATGCTTAACCTGTCCTGTTAGGGGTTTCTGCCTTGGAGGATGTAGGGCGAGAGCCTACCTGGCAACTGGCTCCTTCTTTAAACCCGATCCCTTATGTCCCTTCTGAAAGCCGACCACGAGCATTAAGCAATTTTTAGTGTAAGCTGTATTTCTCTCCCAATTGAGGTATCGTGACGCTTGTCCCAACCCCTTTAATGAACTTTGCGAATACCTCCGGGTGCTCACAGTGAATGGGGAAGACTTGCTTCGGCTTTATTCTGCTTACAACATTCTTCAGCTCGATTGGCATTATGTGGCCTGAAACATGCACACGGTACTGGGGTAGCCCGTAGTGCCTCAGCCAGTTAAGCATCTTATTGAAGTCTATCTCCATTTCTTCGTTGAACGGCTCTGAGGAGGAATACACGTAGCAGCTTCCAGGTACAGGTTTAATATCGATTAGCTCTTCGAAATCGTAGAGGGACGCAACCAGTATTACCTCTCTTTGCCTTTTTGAGACTTCATAGGCGTCAACGACGGTCTCTCCCTCTAAAACCTCCCTCTCCCACCTCTTGTATGATTTCTTCTTTTTCTTGAAGATTAGGATGTGCTCGTCTTTCACGTCTGGGATGTTGAGATGTGGGTCTTCTTTCAGCCTGCTCAGGAGGTAGGCTTGTCTCGCTGATACAATTAGCCTCCTCCCGCTTTCTTTAGCGACCTCGTAAAAAGTTCTCAGCCTGTCAATGTCTGTGCTGGCAAAGTAGGTGACTATTAACCCGTCGGTGTTACCCACTATATAGCTAAGTTTATTCTTGACCTCTACTTCGGATGAGACGTGTGCAGCCGATATGTTTGTGGCCTCCGTTACCAAAACGTCGACGTCCTCCGATGCAGCTTCATCTACGAAGTCCTCGGTTAACTCCTTCTTGGCTCCATGCATCCTGAAGTCTCCTGTGTAAACTATAGTTCCTTCCGAGGTATAGATGATGAACCCGTATGACCCGGGAACCGAGTGGTCCACGTGAACTGGTTTAACTTCGACGCCACCCACCTCAATTTTCCTCCCAGTCCTGAACGTTTGAAGCCTTTCTCTTCCAACGCCTCCCCCAACAATCCATTTTCCCATGTTGGTAAATACATCCATCATCGTTGCCGCCGTCTCACCGCAGAAAACAGAGATCTCATCCTTAACTATGGGGACATAGCCAGCGTGGTCCATGTGAACATGGGATACTATGACCGCGTCGACTGCAGCTTCCTCCCTGTCGAACCGGTAGACGCCTCTAAGCGGTGGTATCATCCCAAGATCTATCAGTCCTTCCTCCCTTCTAGGTGATAGGAAGGGTGTAGCGTAGAACTTCCCCATTTGAGCAAATGAAACGCCGAAATCCAGGAAAATCTGTACATCCCCATCCTCAAGTAAAACCTTATTCCCTCCAACCTCCCTCAATCCACCATAGAACGTTAGACTGACCAAAGGCAACCTTCCTCCTCAGCGAGCTTAAAGCACTCCGAAACTTCCCTATCAACTTTTCTTCTCTTTCTCGGCCACCTTCAAGGTTTTCACGTCGCTTTCTATGTCATGGTATATTCTCAGCTCTAAATCCCCTTCAGGAATGGCGACGATTTTCCCGTGTACCATTTTAACCATGCAACTGGTGATCTCCGCCTCACTCACCACTTCTTCAGCAACAGTCCTTTCCTCCCGCTTTCCTCCTCTATCGATAACTAAGATCACGGTTACCCTCCAAGCCTTCCCCTCAGGAGCGACCTCAAGCTTCTGGAAGCCATCATACACGACCATTTTTTTAACCATGATCCCCCTCTCGAACTCGTTCACGCTAAAAATGCTTTCAGTCAAAACTCACGTTTTCTCCTCTAAAAAGGTTAGCTGTAAACCTCTTTAAGCTAGATCCCCTACGATAGGAAAACGTAAATCTTGCCTCGAAGAATTCTCCAGTGGAGAACCTGTTCAAAGTAGAGAGCATAGCTGGAGCTTGATACGTTGCTCCTCCTTAACGATAAGGATGAGGGAAAAACCATAGGATTCTTCGTGGTCGACGTCCATACGCACCTAGGTAAAGAGGAAGTAATGGACGGCAGAGGAGTAGCCTACCGGTCTAACACCCCTAGACAGACAATTGACTTCTACCATCGCCTCCAGTTTGAAATAAGGTCTTCCATAGACTCCTCCCCTGATAAGTATCGTTTCACACCTGCTTCCCCCCTAACTATGCCACCCCCTCCATTAAAACCATTCTACGATGCCATTGGAAGGTCATGGGGGTGGACTGTAGACCAGTTCGTGGCTTTCCCATTTAACGATTTTAGAGCCTACTCTACTAAGCCAAGCTTCCAGAAGCCTAACAACCTGATTCTAAAGCGCTCGTTGACCCTCCCATTTTCACCACGTCTTTTGGGATTCATTAGGGTTGACCCGCATGACGGTGAAGACGCCGTTAAGGAAGTTGAAAGATGTGCTGAGATCGGCGCAAGAGGATTGAAACTTCACCCGATCTCTCAGAACTTTCTAGACGAAATACTCTCGAAGAACGTGAAGAACGTCACCTTAGCCGCAGTCAACAATGGACTGCCCGTCCTGTTCGACTGTCGCTACTACGCCACAGCAGAGGACATATACCAGCTTACACAGGAAGTACGTGGAGAAGCAAAAAGAGGGGACTTCGCAATCATACTCGGCCATTCATGTATGGAATACGCGAAGGACGGACTCTACGAAATACTCGGCGACCCGAACATTTACGGTGACACGTCAGGAGTGCGAGGGGACGACATCCCCCTTTTCTTCAGGAAGCTCAAATCCCACCTTGAAGACAGCTGGTCAAGCAAAATACTCTTCGGAACAGACTACAACTACTTTACAATCCCTCAAGCCTTAGACTTTATAACCTACCTTTTAACGTGGGAATTCCATGAAGAAACGGATGCGTCTTGGATGGACATCCAGAGAATACTTGGAGCAAACGCCCTATCACTCATAAAACCATACATCCACCGTTCACGTGGTGAAATTTTTTTCGCGACACTTAAAGGAACCGCACAGGACGCATTCCTAAGCTCCCTACAACGCAGGTTAAGTGAAAAAGCACGTAGGAAGGAAGTGAACAGTTTAACCTACGACCCCCTCGTCACCGGAAGAGGGAGAATAGACCCCTCAAGCTTCATTTCATCGTTTGGCAAGATGGATGGAAGGCAAATGAGAGCCATCCTTTTTAAAAAGTCCCTTCTACATCCCGAACAAGCCATGATAATATCTATCCCAATCAAACCACCATTCCTTCCAAACCTGAGAATAAGAAGCCATAACTCAAGCCAGTACTTCGAAATCGTACGGTTCTCCCTCACCAGAAAGCCGGTGGAAGCATCCTCCAGTATCGACGCCGAAAAATTGACGGAAAAAATCTGCCGTCTGTAATTTGTTCATCCATCTTCTTTCCTCCATGCACTTATAGTTTCGTGTAAAACACCGTGAATGCGCATTTTCCTCCATTACGGGTTTTTCCAGAAACTTTTTAACATTTACACCTACTAAAAGGTGTAAGCGGGGGGATGTTTTTATGTCCGTCAAACTTGAGGTCGTCAACGCAGGAGCCGCCGATGGACGTGCATTCATGAACAAGAACGACATGAACCAGCTTGGCGTCGACGACTTCGACGTGGTGGTTTTCATTAACGAGTACGAGGACTGGGGGGCCGTGCAGGTCATGTCAAGAGAAGACTGCCCTGAAGGATACATCATGATCGACGAGGACGTCCTAGACTCCGCAAACGTCTCCGAGGGAGACACCGTCACCGTCAAGAAGAAGAAAGTCACAGGTGGAATAAAATTCGTTCAGCTCGGCGTTGAACCAATGGAAGGCCAGTCGACGGAGGACGTGGTCGTGTGGGTCGCAGATCATGTAGGCGAACTAGCACGAATACTCAAAAAGAGACCCATATACAGGAACCTTGAGTTAAGCTGGCGAGACGCCGAGTGCGGCCACATCAAGCTCAGAGTCCAATCCACCAAACCTGAACTCTACGGTGAAGATGTCGGAATAGTCGACCCGACCGGGCACGAGGTAACCTTCGAGATAGTCCCCGCCTTAGACATGACGTTTAACGCCATCCTCATGATCGATGTTTCGGGCTCCATGCAAAAGAAGGACATGAAAGTTAAGAACGTTGACGGCGCAATAGAGGGACTTAGAAAAGGCATGAGAGAGACGCCTCGCCTCCAAGAATTCCTAATAGGAATGGAGGAAGGCGGCATGGTCAGCAGGATAAAGGCCGCCGCCTTAGCGACGCTGCTCTACCTCTCCCTCAAGATCGGGAGAGGATGGGGTGAAAACGTTCAAGTGATAACGTTCGCCGACCAAGTAGAACCGTTAACGATAACAGATCAGGATGGCAACACAACCACAGTAATTAAGTGTACTGGCGAGAGCAGGGCGCTCGGCCTTGAAGTCATAGGCGAGTACATATTAGAGAGGTGTCAAGAGGGAAGCGGGTTAACGTTCATGAGCGGCGCCCTAAAAACAGCAGCCGAACTCGCTGAAAGGTTCCCGCCAAACCCAAAAACAGGAAAGCCAAACCCGGTGATGTTCGTGCTCCTCTCGGATGGCTACCCTAACACTGGCGATGAGGCGGCTGGGATACCTGTTAATCCAATACCGGTGGTAAGGAACTACTTCTCCGGAAGGCCGGAGTGGGTCCTCTACACTATTGGGATAGGCGAGGCGGACGTAGAGCTCATGCGTAGGTTAGCCGAGATCGGTAGGGGTGAGTTCTTCAAGGCAGACGACTTCGGCGACCTAACACGTTGGTACGATCTCCTAGCACAGCGTTTTGCCATATCCGTTAGGACCACACCTTCGCAGTTCGCCGAGGCAAGCGAACTCTAACTTCCCGCAACCTTAGAACGTGGAAAGAAGGAATCATCATTTCCTCCTTTTTACTATGATAACCTTCTTGCTGAAGGCGTCTATTATGTTAGGTGGAAGCTCTCGCTTATTAATGTCAACTTTAGCCTTCAGGTCAAACTCCATTCTGTAGGGAACGCTGGGGGCAATCCATTCTATTGGTCCGATGTCTTTCTTTTCGTCTTTGATCTTTCCACTCCAGATTTCCTTAACGCCTAGGGGGCTCTCAGCCACTAGGCGTATCCTAACTGTTTCCTTAATTCTCTTTTCCACGAGCAAGTTAACTTTTATCTTGTCTCCTTCTCTTGTCAGCGTGGGTATAGCGGCATCCCTAACCTTGACCTTTACTAGTGGTCTTAACGGAGGGGTAACATCTACCGTTTGCGTAGCCCTCTGTTGCACGTAATTAGCCTCTTTTCCCTTGTAGCTTAAGGTGGCCAGCAGGTAGATTTTCTCCTCTACGAGCCATGGTGGAACCTCGATTTCACCATAGACATCCTCTCTTCCTTTAGGCTCTATGACCATACTAAACCCCTCCTTTCCTCCTTCCCCCGTCAGGGAGCATACCCGAACTTCTCCTCTGACCCTAACTCTTCCATTCCCGACGTTGCGCAGTCTTAAGTGGTATTTCACGTTCTCTCCCGCCTGCACGGAAGCTTTCTGAATTGTTAATCCATGAACGTTTACGGGGGGCTCGGGTAAAACTGGGATCGTAAGCTTCCTCTCGTAAACCTTAACGTTCTCCACTTTAACTTTCAGGTTCACGGCGGCCTCCTCACCTTTAACGCCCTCCGTGCCTATGCTAATGGGGAGAACGTACCTCCCATTCGTTAACGAATACTCCTGAACGCTGGAGCTTTTAGACGTGGCTGCAGTCAGGGAAACCCTAACAGGAGTGATTACCCCTCTAACTTCAACTTTAACCTTAAACACCGCAGCATCTACGGGTACAATCGCCTTGGGGGCTTCTACTCCTAGAACCTTAACAGTCTTCCTTGCCGACAGCGGCGCCACCTCTATGATCCGCGTCTGCCCTTGGGCGACGACCACCCCGTCATAAAGTATTTCACATCTAACCCTAAACTTGCCGGCTTTGACGTCTCGGCCGGCTTTAACTTTATACGTTAATCTCCTCGAGTCGTGAACAACGATTTCCCTGTGATCCAACTGTTTAACTTCGGAGTCGACCACTAGGACCCGGACCCAGAACGGGCCAGGCAAGTCTGGGTTCAAGTTCCTTACGTTAAAAACAACCCTGCACGTTTCCCCCCACTGCACCCTGCTCTTAGATACTTTCTCGTCTAGTGCTACCTTGGGTTTAAGGGCTACATGGGAGACGTCAAGTGCGCGTGAAACACGCACACTCCCCTTACTCTTGACTCTAAAGGGTGGAACAGCCTGTGCGGGTTCTGGAACGGTCAATAAGCGCCTTTCCTCCACCCTCCCCTGCCTTCTTTTAACAGTAGCTCGTGCCTCCTTCCCCGCTCCTCTAACCCGGGCTGGTTCCTCCCTCCTCACCGTCACTTGAGGCTTCGCTTTCTCCACCTCCCGCCGCTCTTCCCTCTCCTTCACAGGTACAACTACCCTAATCAGCTGGGCTTCCTCCTTGGCGACAGGAACCCCTCTCCTTTCAATTTTAGCTTTCCTCTCCGTTTTTTCTTCCTGAACAATTATGGGTGATGACTCGTACTCCGCCACCAGTTTCTCCCTGTAGAAGACCTGTACTTTAACTGTATATTCCCCTGCTCTAGCCGCTGGGAGAGATAGTGTTAAAGTTGTTGGGAGAGACACGTGCTTCGCCGCCAAGAGCTTAGCCTTATCTCCCTCCCTCAAGTATGCCCTAACCCGATACCTCCCCTTAAACTCCGCCGTCTGCGCCTCCACTCTCAACTTTATCTCTCCCCTCCTCCTCTCCACGATTTTCTTGGGGATGCTGACCGGGAGGATCCTGATGATGGGGGTGGCAATGGCGGTGAACGTCTTGGTTTCTACCTCACAAAGCTCGTTTCTCACTTCGTCCTTCAAGATGAACTTTAAACGGCACCTTCTCTTACCTTGAAACGCGGCGAATGGCACCTCTAGGGGGAGCTGCCCCCCCGTCACCTTGAGAACACCGTTCCCAGGGATTTCCACCCTCTTCACAGCCGTTCTAAGAACGGCTCCCCCCTCTAAAACAACCTTGGCTATCAGCGTCCCCTTCACGGGGGCACTACCGGTCACCTCCAGCGTGAATGGGATCCGCTCTCCCGCAGCCACCCGCGTAGCGGTGACGCTTGCCATAGCCTTCACGTTAACTGCCGCCTTCCTCCTTTCAGCCACCTCGAACTCTTCCGCTTCTCCGAAGGCTGCGACTAGCGGGTCTCCATCCCCTATACAGTACTTTCTCGTCATCTCCATAAGGTGCGAAATAGTCCTGTCAATCCTAGACGCTGAGGCATCGTAAAGGTAGAGAAGGAAGTCGGCTGGCGCACAGGGCGGCTCAACCCTGCTGGATCCGTAAACAGACACCAAGACGGGTTTTAGGTAGTCCCAGTATCCAAGTTCGTTTATTTCTTCTCTGATGAACTCTATCATTCCTTGGGCTGCCTCGAAGAGCTTGGAATTCGGCTTTCCAGCCGGGTTTATGTTATACTTCTCCGCAAATCCTCGGTCATGCTTCTCAAGCCCCCTGTCGGGGAAAAACTTGCCCAGCAAACCGTAAAGTACTGCTTTCTCCCTGTTCTCCACCAGGGTAGCTGAGGACACGTTCGGGATCTTTCCGCCTTTCCTCACGATTTTTACTGCTTTGAGGGCTAACGCCTGTAAGAGTGCTGCTACGGCGAGCCGCCTAGCTACGCTGAACTGTGCGTCGAAAACACGAACTTCTATTGTCCCGTACTCTGTAAAGGGGAAGACGTCAACGTACCTGTCGTCAGGCGGCTCCCTCATGACTGTTTCATCAAAGGTCTTCCTGTTCAGTTCTTCAAGGTAGGGGACATAGTGATCCTTGTCTGCCGGCCCCGTCTGTCCAGTGTTGTACTTAAGCCTTAAGTCGCGTACACAGTCCCTCCCTATGATGCTTGTTCTCCCTCTTCTTCGAACCCTAACCACTCCGGTGGGCTTCCCGTTCATGAATGGTGAGTTTACCGTTAAAGCTATCAGATGGGGTATGAAGGCTCGAATCATGTTGTATACGGCGGCCTTCTCCTTTCCGTCATTAACGCCTATATGGTAGTGGTCGCCGAACGTTACCCCGCTCCTGTACTCCTCCTCAAGAGGGTTAAACCCTATGGATATCAAGTTGTAGCCTCGCGGAAGAGCGGCGAAAGCCACCTTGTAAAGCGTCTTTATCCACCATGAAAGCTCTTCCATCGACTCGCATGGGGGGGTTACAAGCTCTAGGATCCACGTTATCTGACTCACGTTCGGGTCAGGACCGAAGACGTCAACGTCGATCCTACCCTTATCCGTCTTATAGGAAACAACTACGTAAGGAAGTCTCCTCCCCCTCCTTTCCTTTTCCTTAAGCGTAACCCCTAAAATTTTACTTGTAAAATCCAGCCCCTTCTCCTTTGACACGGTTTTCTGAAGGATGTTAGCGGCATTTTTCATGAGGTGGTCCCAGACACGTACGAGTCTCCCTCCTTGGAGGAGACGTCCCTTCTCGTCGACGACCTGGACCTCCATTTCTACTCCTTGGGTGAAGGGAAGCTTCGCCATTTCCAATCACGCCTTTAAGAAAGAAACAGTCCCCTTAAAGGTTAAAGGATCCTGAGGCGATAAACCTTTCTCCATCCCCACTAACCCACGGAGCTGTTCCCCGCTTAGAAGGCAGGCTTCAAGAAGCGGTCATAAAATGTTCTAATAGCCTTCTCCTCTCTTTCCCTTACAAGGTTCTTTTTTGAGAGCATCTCTAAACCCCTAGAGAACAGCTCCGCCACCTTCGGATTTAACAAGTAATTAAACCTTTTCATGCCAGTCGAGATGAACTGTAGGCTTTTCCTTCTTTCCAGACTTCCTCTCACCGTCTTCTCTAAGTTTCTTGAGGCCTGAATTCCTCCTGCCTCATCTATGGTTAAAGGTGGAATAACTATAACCTCCTCCCTCCTATCCCTGCGAACCTTCGCAGCAAAAAACGGGACGTAAACGGTTACCGGAGCATCCACCTGGACAGTACTGGAAGAGAGAAGGAACCGCTTGTTCTCCTCAACCCCTCTCTTAGCACGAGGCAACCACTTCTGGAAGGATGCTACATACTCCTCTCTTAGCGTCATAGCCTTAAAAAGGAGCTCCTTAACCCTTTTAACGTCCAAGTCCATCCTCGCCACCTCCCTCTCAAACTCGTTAAGAATCCTCTTCCTCCTTTTCTGAAACCTTTTTTCCTCTCTTCTCTTCCTTCTCTCCTTTTCCGCTTCAAACCTCTCCTTCTGCTTAAGGTAGTTTTCGCACTTCCTCTCTAGGGAAACCAGCTTCTCCAAGATTTCCTCTAAAAACTCTATGGCATCCCCAAGCTTATCCAGCATGTCTTCAGGCTCGCTTACAGAGGATAAACCCGTAAGCTTACCCTCTACCCTCTTAGCGTACCGTGAAAGCACCGTGATCCTAGGAGGAACCCCGCCAAACTTCTCCCTATCTATTCTTTTAATTTCATCCTCCATCTCCTGGCTAGCCCTGCTTATCTCCCTCTCAGCTTTCTCCCTCAGCCTTCTCCTCTCTCTTTCCACATCCGCCTCAACCTCCTCCACCTTCCTCCTAAAGAAATCAAGTCTTTCCTCTAGGAAAGCAGTAAACCTCCTATACTCCCCAGAAGCGTCATCCACCTTCTCGTCTGTAAGAAACTGGGTGATTGCTGGATTTCTGCAAACGACGTCTAGAGTTACTTCTGCAGGGACAACCTCGTCAGGATTAACCCTCCACTCTTCTAAGAAGGAAAGCCGCTCCTTTAACTCCGATAGCACCCCCCCAAACAGTATCCCTTTCAATTCTATCTTCGACAGCTTGAGACTGTCCTTCACCAGTGAAACATATCTCTCTAAGCCAGCGACGAAATCCTGCAACTCGTTCGATTTAAGCTGATCATATGGTGGAGGCGGCACCCCTAAGCCACACTTAACACCCTCAGACCATGAAGCCGAGGAATCAATAGCCACCATGTTGCCTCCATCTACCTGAACTAAGTGTACCGCCGAGAAGAATCTTGAAACTTCGGCCAGCTCGTAATCTTTAGGGGCTCTTCTCCATATTTCTCGAAGCGCCAGGGCTATCTCAACGTATTCCCCCTCACTAGGACGGTATACTTTCCCTCTTTGAAGCACGAACGGGATAGATAAAATAGATACTGGCATACCGCTCCCCTTCAGCCTCTCTCTAAGAGATTTCCAAACTACTACTTAACTCTTCCCTCCTTTGATTTTTAGGGGTTTAAAGGGGAAAGTGACGTCCTTTCTTTGGAAAAAAGGGAGGAGGATGCTTTGAAGCTTAAGGTCAAAGCTAGCTGCAACGTGTGCGGGGACGTATACCACGAAGTAGACCTTGAAGGAGAGCGCCTATCATGGTTCAACGACCAGCTTAAGAAGAGCGGCGTAGCCCCTGTAAGCTGGGATCACGGAGACCACATACTCGTCGTATACGTGGATAAGCGCGGGTCAGCTAGAGCCTCCTACACCTATCCAGTCGTGAAGACGCGGCTGACAAAGCAAAACTGGAGAAGGGTGAAGGCGAAAGCCCTAGTCGACTCGAACGTGAACATGCTCTTCGCGAACTGGAACAACAAACTATACTGTGACTCATATTGGCGCTTGGCAACCGAGCCCGAGGAAGTTCTTCCTCACGCCGACACAGCCAGGATTGCCTCACTGGACGGCCGCGAATTCTGGATTCTTTCATCGGGTGCTAACAGAATGATCATCGCAAGGATGCTCGGGTGGCATAGAGACTTCTTCCAAGCCATGCAGGAGCTTCTCACCCAAGCTACGCTAGCTGAACCGGACATAGTTGGAAATCCTGTAGTTCAAGCTGTTTTAGCCTCAATAGCGTCGACTCCCTTCTTCTACACTTCAAACTCCGCCAGCGTGTTCTCAGACCTAAACAAGCGAGTGAAGGCTACTAGAGCCGCCCTTCTAGCAAAGCACAGCTTAAACGGTGAGCTTGCACTCCTCATAGACTCCCTTAACAGCCACGGCACGTTGAAGGACGCCCTCCTCTCAGCGACACCCCGTCAGATCTCCCTTCTCGTGAAGTACTATAGGACGTTGAAGAATACGGGCGTTTTAAAAGCGGTCTAGGAGGGTGAAAAATTGCTTATGGTAAGAAAGTTCAGGTGCGCTATGAAGCTTCTAAGAAATGTTAACTCACTTTTAAGCGTCTCAAGGCTTGGAAGAATGGTTAATGCCTTAGCTTTAGTCATAGGCCTCGACAAACTCGGCCTCTTAGCTCTCCTAGAGTCTCCAAGAAGCATCGAGGAGATCGCCGCCTTCATAGGGGACGTTAAACGCCAAGCCTTCCTAGAGGAATTACTGAAGGCGCTGGTCAACGAAGGGGTCCTAGATGGGTCAAACGGGCTATTCAGGGTAAACAAAGCAACAGTCAAAAAATTGTACAGTATGAGGGGCAGCCACCCCTTCTTTAAAGGCGCTGAATACCTCCTAGCCGGATTTGAAGAGTTCATGTATGAAATACTAGTTGAGGTTCTCAGAGGAGCCTCCTTCGACTTCGTCTCCCCAGAGGTAGCCACCCTATTCTACCTTCAAAATAGCAGTCCCGCCTACAAGATTGGAAGAGAAATCCTCCTAGAGCTTGGAGGCGGAAAAAATCTTAAAGGCAAGTGCATCCTCGACCTGGGCTGCGGCTTCGGAGTCGAACCACTAACCATTCTGGAATATTTGGACTTTAACTGCCACCTCATCTGCGCCGACTTCTTCTCGAACGTGGTCGACGAGTGCATGCACACTATGGTTGAAGGTGAAAGCACGCCTCTTCCCGTACCTAAACCCCTCAAGGACCTCGACAACGTAGAGTTCGTGGTGCTAGACCCATCCATGAACACGCCTTTCCCCCTCCCCGACGAGTCGGTTGACTCGGTCTTCTCCTTCCAGCTCCTCCACTGGAGCAGCTACCCTCAAAGGATAATCAACGAGTGCGCAAGGGTTCTAAGGAAAGGCGGAACCCTCATGATCGCAACACCACTCAAGGACGATAACGAGACCACCACGATAGACGTGGTGGTGAAGGCATCTGGTGGAAACAGGATCTACACTGAAAGTGAGCTGTCAGCGTTCATGGAGGAGGCAGGGCTAGAAGTGCATTGTTCATTCCTTTCAAACTTTATGGTGGCAAGGAAACCTAACAACAGCCGGAAGTGATGCCTATGCTACGTGAACTCCTCATAATAAACGTTGACGGAGTGTGCGCTGTATCGGTCTCCCCCGACGGCGTCGGGGTAGACTCCCAGCTCATGGCGGGGGTGATCGCTGCGATTCAAAGGTTCTGGGCTGAGGTAACCGGCGAGGTCCCCACAACCATAACCCTTGAAAGCAGCGAAATAGCGATCAAACGCTTTACGACGGGGAAAAGGGACTGGTTTCTAGTCTTAATAATGGACCCTGAGGGTAAGAGCTCCATTCCAAGCGTTGAAAACGCGGTGTTGAGTGTTGTAAGCAAGTGGAAAACTTTCTTTGAAGAATTTAACGGAGAGCTTTCAGCCATTAACAAACTGAAAAAGGAGTTCGTAATGGCTCTTTCAAAGGTCCCCTGTCCTAGGATGAATAAATGCGTTTTCAGGGGTAAATTTTGGAAGCCTGAAGCATGCAGCGTCATAGCACCATGTCCTTACATAGACAAGAAGAAATGGGCGAGGAGAATAGAGTTTTACAGTGCGGTGATAATGCCGAACGCGTACAAAATATTAACGGTAAGCAAGGAAGGCACCCCGCTCAGGCCAGGGATGACCGTCGCCGAAGCACTGGAAAAGCTTAAAGGAAACGAGGAAGAACTCCTCGTCATGATCGAGAAAGGACTAGTTAAACTTGTGAAAAACGTGGATGGAATGCAGCTTGCAACATCTAAAATGTGAAAGGAAAAACGTTGCCGCATTAGCAGAACAATTTAAATCTCCCTCCTACACCGTTTAACCGATGAAGCCTCAAGCCACAAGAAGGATCTTTGAAGTGTCAGAGGGAATTCCCCTGATAGGATGCATAGCTTTCGGGGTAATAGACAGAGGGACAAACCTGATCCAAGTTAGGCCAACTTCCATGTGCCCCCTCTCCTGCGTCTTCTGCTCCACCGACTCGGGTCCAAAGTCCAAAAACAGGCTTTCAGAATACTTGGTTCCATTAGACTACCTCGTTGAGGAATTTGAAAGGCTAGCTCGCGTTAAGGGCAGAGGCGTCGAAGCCCACATAGACACTGTTGGAGACCCGCTAACATATCCTAAGCTGGTGGAGCTCGTACACGAGCTCAGCAACGTGGAGAACGTGACCGTAGTATCCATGCAAACCCATGGCTCCCTCCTAACAGAGAAGGTCCTAGACAGGCTGTCGTCAGCAGGTTTGTCAAGGATAAATCTCTCCATAGACTCCATGGATGTGGAGATGGCCAGGAAGCTCTCCGGCACCGAATGGTATAATGTTGAACGCGTGGCCAAGATGGCAAAATACATCGTAGACAACACTGCAATAGACCTTTTAGTAGCTCCGGTCTGGGTTCCAGGCATGAACGATCAGGAAATACCGAAGATAATCGAGTTCGCCATCAGGGTTGGCGCTGGGAAAAGATGGCCTCCCCTCGGGATACAAAAGTACGAGGCACATAAACATGGCAGAAAACCTAAGGGAGTGCGCCCGATTCCGTGGCGTGCCTTCTATGGCAAGCTGAAAGAATGGGAGAGAAGGTTCAATGTTAAGTTAAAACTCGCCCCTTCGGACTTCTCTATAAGGAAAACTGCAACCATCCCAACTCCTTACAAGCTCTTCGAGAAAGTAAAGGTTAAAGTCGTGGCTTTGGGATGGCTGAAACATGAAAAGTTAGCTGTCACGGTGAGGGGGGACAGGACGGTGACCTTAATCAGGGCGGATCACGTACCCATAGGTGCAAAGGTGAAAGCAAGGGTGATCTCAAACAAGCATAATATATACGTAGCTGAACCAATACTATAACAGATGACTCCGGAATCCACATTTAACCCCTTATAAGAAGGTGATCGCATGTACGAGATCTTGTTTCTCGTCGATAACAGCGAGCTTGTGGAGGGAGTTAAGTCAACTTGGGGCTTATCGATCTTGGTTAAGTCACCCTCGGAAAAGCTTCTCTTCGACGTCGGCCCCTCATTCAGCCTCCTCACCGCAAACGCCAGCAAGCTTGGTGAAGACCTCAGCGACGTAAATACCGTGGTCATATCGCACATGCACTCTGACCATGCAGGCGCCCTTAAAGCCTTCATCGACTTTAATCCTGCCGTCCGCATATTCCTGCCTGCAAGCCCGCTTTCACCCCATTACTTCCATGCAAACTTAACCTACGTTAAAGGTTGGCTTGCCCTTTCTGAAGGCATCCACGTTACAGGTCCTTTCCCGTCGTTTCCAGAGCAAGCCTTAGCTATACTAAGCAGACGCGGCCCCTTCATCCTAGTTGGCTGCTCCCACCCTGGACTGACTAGTATACTGAAAAAGGTCGTTGAAGAAACAGGCGTAAGCGGGATTCTAGGTGTCGCAGGGGGATTCCACGTCTCAGTCTCTAAGGAACTCCTAATAGCTGCAGAGTACTTGAAGACACTTTCCCCATCCATAGTAGTTCCCTCACACTGCACTTCTCAAGGAGCCATCGACTATCTTAAGTCGGAACTGGGTGAATGCGTTGTGAAGGGAGGTGTTGGGTTAAGACTAACCATTTAACCTTTATCAACCTCTTTAAATATTTCATCGAGCTCTTTCCTTAGGGCTCTCACGTTAACTTTCCCTATAACCGTTACTGGAATTTTTTCCTTGATCACGAAGAGCTCTGGAACCTTATGTAGGGGGAGGTTGGCCCTACACCACGCCCTTAACTCCTCCTCCACCCCCTCCTTTCTCCTGTACTTTTCCTCCAGTTCTATGAAGGCTGCAACGACTTCGCCATAATCTGGATGGCTATGTTTGATCACTTTAGCTATTTTAACGGCAGGATGCTTGGCTATTACCTCCTCCACCTCTGCTGGGTAGAACGGCGTTTCCATTTTACCTTCCTCAATTCTGCCCATATAATAAATGAAGCCGTCTTCATCGTACATTCCAATGTCTCCCGTTCGCATCCATCCGTCGATCAACGGTAAAGGTGCCCCCCTAGGCTTGCTAAAATAGCTTTTAGCCATCGCCGGGGACTTAAGCATGATCTCCCCTACTTCACCCGGCGGGAGGATTTTTCCCGTTTCCGGATCAACTATCTTAATGAACGTTTTTGGTGAGGGTATCCCGCAGAACACCCCGTTGTACCTCTCTGATCTTTCAACGTCAAGGTTCTCAATGAAAAACGCATTAGCTATGGTGTCGTACGTGTGGCTCTCAGCTAACCCGTAGCTTACCTCACAGAGGACAACTCCTGTCAGGTCAAACCACCTCATCCTTAAACTCTTGGTTAAACGTGTTGTGATGCTCGTCCCAATGCAGCTCCTTAAACTTTTAAGATTGTACCTTCCAACCTTAGGATGCCTTAGGATCTCATCGTAAAGGGAGAATTCAAGGTAGGTAATGGTTACCTTGTACCTTTCGATGGCTTGCATGGCGGATACGGGATCCCACTTCTCCATTAAAACTACGGTTTTACCCCCAAAGATGGGGCCGTCCACGCAGCATAGCTTCCCCGCAATCCAGAAGCTTGGCATAGCACCCAAAATAACGTCGTCTTCGAACTCCTTCTCCAGCACCTCAAACTTAACGCTTTGCTTCCTGTACTTTTTGACTATGGGGGCGGCGTTAACGTAAGTGTAGGTGAGAGCTGCTTTAAAGAGTACGTTCCAGTGCGTGTGCAGGCAAGGCTTTGGAAGCTTATAGGTTCCACCTGTAAAAACTATTGTTGCTGGGTCATCGAGTTTAACGTCAACTTTCCCCGTATCCGCCTCTGCTTCCTTTAAAACCTTCACCAGATCCCATCCTTCTCCAATGTCCTTCTTAGGCTCCTTAACCTCAGGAGGCGTCTCTATCTCAGCTTTCTCCATAAAGTCTGACAAACATGTTGCTACAATGCCCTCTACTCCCCCAGCCTTCCTGGCGACATCGGACATCATAGGGTAATTCCTGTCAAGGCACACCACAACCCTCGGCTCGATCTCCCCCAGCAAGTACTCGATTTCATATCTTTTCGCCCTAGGATTCATTAACGCCGCAATGCACCCTGCCTTGAGGCTGCCAAAATACGTTATAAGGAGTTGAGGGCAGTTAGGGAGATGAAGCGCTACAACGTCCCCTTTCCTAACCCCTAACTCCTTAAGGAAGCATGCAAACCTATCACTCAACTCGTTTAGCTCATTGTAAGTAATCCTCGAACCATAAAATATCACAGCATCCCTCTCGGGATGATCCCTAGCCCACCTCCTTAAGTACTCAGAGATCGGTACCTTACCATGGGGGTAGACCTCCTCCACGGGTAACGGGAGAGGCCAATTCTCCCTCCATTTCTCTAAAAGAATTTTAAGGTACCTCTCTTCTTCAGCCTCTCTCACCACGATATCAGCCACAACCACCTTTTAAGCAAGTGTAAAAACTGTGAACCACCAGCTGAATAAAGTTTTTGTCCTCCTCCCTCAGCCTTCTAAACCCTTACCTCCTCACCCCCAAAGACGCCGCCTTGCGAAGCAGTTAAATATTTTGTATGTGTTTGGGGTGCTGGCTTGGCCACGGGGTGGCCTATGGGTGGAGTCTTCGGACGCGTGGCTCCGGGGTCCCCCCGAAAGCCCCATCAGAGGCGCATGCCTCGATGACGGGGAAACACCTGACAGACCAAAACATACATCCACCCATAAAAACCTATCAAGCGTGACCCCAACGTTTATCTCTTTTTTACCTCTTCCAGAATGCTTGGTGTCCCCCCCCGTGCTTTGTTCTTCTAGGCCTGATGTCGACTAGGATCGGCATTCTGGTCGCCATACCAGTGACCATCGCTGTCCCCGTGGGCAGAAGAGGTATTCTTTCAGCATCATCAGCGCTGGCATAGTCTAAGATAGGCTTTAAGTATTCTATGTCGTAGGCTCCTTCTATACGCAAGATGATCTTCGTGCCGCACTGCGTTAGGATGTCCTTATCGAGTCCTGCAACCCTCTGGCTGGTCAGGCAGAGGGTTACGCCGAACTTCCTCCCTTCCCGTGCTATCCTTCTCAGCACAGACCCGCAATAACCTCCTGCACCCTGCGGGGCAAACCTGTGGCTCTCTTCGACGACGATGGTTAAGGGGGGGATTTCCCCTCTTCTTCTAGCGGTGAAGATCTTCTCTAAGACCACTCCAACTATCGTCCTCCTAACCCTCTCATCCACGTTTCCGCTTAGGTCCAGAACCGAGAGTCGTCCCGGCTTGACGAGCCCTCCTACGTCAACGTTTCCTCCGAAGAAGACAAACTCGTTTAAAGCCTGTATCTTTCTAAGGGTAGCCATCAAAGTGTTCCTTTGAAACCCCCACTCCTCGGCTGCAGCCTTAACAGCGCTGACTAGCTCCTCTAACCCGTAACCTTCACCGTCAACTTTCTTGAAGGCCAAGTAAAGAAGGTCTGATTGGGCTCCGCTCAGGTCGCAAACCTCGGCTAAGGCGTAAGGGTTCAAGTCGCTTATCCCTATAGACAGCTTTCTGCCCTCCTCCTCTCCTAAAGAGTATACAGTGGTTGGAAACCCCTTCAACGTCAAACCAATCCTCTTTGCCCTCTCAACGTCCTCGGGGTTATCGTTCTCCCGGGAAAACCACTTGTATTCCCCATGTGGGTCTACGGCGACTACAGGCATTCCTCTCTCTAAAAGCTCTTCAACCATCACACCAACAGCGTAGGACTTTCCGCTGCCAGTAGCTCCGAGAACCGCCACGTGATATGGGAGAAGCATTTCCGGGTTCAAGAGGACTTTAACGTCGTTGTTCCCCCTCATAAACCCTATGAAGATCCCATCCGACCGGAAGTTCAGGAAGCCCTCTAAAAGCTCAGGCTTAGCCCTGTAAACGGTGTCCCCCGGCTCAGGCGGCGTCTCGGGAGGTAACAGCTTATCCCCCCGAATCACCCCTACCACTCTAACCCTTGCCACCCTCCACCTTCCCACCCGTGTTGGGAAACGGGCGTGAACAGGGATTCCTGCGTCAAGGTGGTACTGGAGAAACTCGGGGCTTGAGAAGTACTCGTTATATGAGTGGATGGAGTAGACGCGTCCAACTATGACACTTAACCCTAATGGAACCTCAACGTACTCTCCAACTTTAACATCCACGTCCTTAGCCACTTGGAATGAGAAGGAGAGGTGGTTAGGGGTCTGCCCTTCACATATGATCGTACCTAGCTCAAATGCTTTTCCACTCACACCATCACTCCCCAAAGGCGGCCTTCGCCCTGTCAGCGTCCCTAGCCTTCTGAACTCTCTCCAGCATGCTCAGGAACCCTGCTTTAAGCCCGGCCTCAACGGACATCACAAGGTTCGTCAGATTATTCGTTGCCTCCTGCCTTGCGACAGACACCACGCTTGGCCCGGTCTCCACGCGCTCCCTTAAGGGAGCAGCCGTCAGCGTGTAAGCTACGTTCGCCACCCTCTTATGGTCCTTTAAGGGATCCTTCGATATGAACTCGTACTTTGTCACGAACCCTCTCCGCATGAGGTAAAACTCGTAGACGTCTCTCACCGGAGGTTTACCCTTCTCCTCTCCTCTCTCTATTAAGCAGGTAGAATCCCCGTCCTTTAACACCATAGAAAGGAAGTTGAGGTCGTTGGTTTTCCCCGCGCCCTCCCCTAACACAGGCCTGCACGCCCTGAAAAATATGTTGTCCATTGATATTGGGCTTACGCCTACTAGGGTGATGTCCCTCTCATTAGCCACCTTAACCATTTCGTAGAATAGCCTATTGCACTCGTCCTTAAGTTTCACTAAGCTCTTAGACGCGACCAGGAACCCATGGGGCACCAGCGCTCCAAGCCTAAAGTAAACGTCAAACCTGTCACCGTACTCCTTGAGGAGGGCTATGCTCATCCTGTAATGCTGGATCTCCCTAAGGTATCTTGCAGCGATGCTTCTCCCCGCCTGAAGCAGCTCTGGAAAGTCTGTTGAAAGCTCAAAGAAGGGGTCCCCCTCCTCGAAGGGCTCCATTCCCTTGAAGGAGTGCAACTCTGGGATCCTCCTCCTAACGGATTTGTCAGGGTTAAGGATCCCTCTCTCAAAAAACCCTATAAACCCTCCAACGCTTAGGCATACTATCGTTAGTATGGTGAAGTCGTATAGGGCGAAGTTGCGAACCATGTGGGCTGGAGCCGAACCAGCCACATAAACATTATCCAGTAGAACTTCCTCGGCGAACTTTGGGAGGACAAGCGTCTCCCCTAAAAGCCTAACAGGGAAAACGTGGCCCTCAATCCTAGTGTTAACCAGCCTGCCCCTTACCTCCTCCCCAGAGATTAGGGGAAAGTCGAGCTTCCTCAGGACACGCTGAACCTTCCTTGAGACCGGCTCAGCAGCCAGCAGGTGAGCCTGCCTTCCCTCAAAATCCTCAATGAAGATTGTAGACCTAGGCTCAAAAAGGAGCTCGTCGGCAACCTCCCCCACAAACCTTTCATTAAGCTTGTACCTACCTGCCCCCTCATAGGACAAAACGTTCAAGCTTAAAAGGTCGTCAAGGTAGTCCTTCACCGCCCTCTCGGTCAAGTCAACCTTACCTGCGAGCTTGGCCACATTCACCTCTCCCTCCTCGGCGTGGAGCTCCATGCAAGCGTGAAGGATCATTGTTAGCCTCGCCCTGTAAGTTGACCCTGTCCTTCCCAACATTCGCACCCTCAAAAATCTAGAAATAAATTTCCAAAATGTTAATATCAAGTAAGAGATAAAAAGATAGCGAAACACGAAAGCCACTTACGATAGCAATTTTCACCCGAGCTACAAGTCAAACACACGCCCTCCCCAGCCACATTTTAAAATACTTCACGGGAAAAGTTATTAATAGCTTAAAGACTGGTTGAGAACGTAATGTCATGGACAGGGACAACACTATCCACCTTCTCAAGCTTTTCTTCGAAAGCTTGGAAACGTAGAGTTTGCCGTGGTCTACGACTCCATTGCACGCGGAAACTCCACCTCTGCGAGTGATGTCGACGTAGCCGTTAAGTTCTGCACCCAAGTCACCTACGATGAAATAGGTGACATAATGCTGAGTCTGGCAAGCCTGCTAAAAACATGGTAGAGGGCAGGGTGGACTCCTAGTTTTACGGGACGACCTACCAGTAGAACTCTCTTCAAAGTTGCTTACGGTGATGTTTTCCTGGCAGGCGACTTAAAGGCTTACAAGAGATTCCGCGAAGACCGTTTCAATCACCTCGACTTTAAGTTTTTCAGGGAAAGTTAAAGCTTCGGAGGAAAAAATACCTGCATTTTGACAGCTGAGAAAACGGTGGGGTAGAGGTGAACTGGAAGACATGGTAGAGCACATTGGAACTCGTGTTAAAAGCATAGATTAGTTACTCCACGAGAAAAAACCACGGGAATAGCGAGTGATTTCATCCTTCTTAATGCAATATTCTTAATGCAATACTGCACAATGCTCCAGACAAGCATCCAGTCGTTAATTGACTGCTCCTCCCGCCTTCCATCATAGGAGAGAAGCCTCCCAGAACCTACGGTGAAATACCGGAATCCCTCCTAAAACGCAACGTGCCGTCACAAAGTGAAGCAGCCCTAGCACGAAAAGTAATCGGCTTCAGAAACGTTTTAGTCCACGCATACCTAGACGTAGATGAAAAATTACTTCTAACAATACCTGAGCAAAGAAAGTACCTTGACATACTCGACATGGCATTAACACTCCTAAAATACGTGCATGAACATGGAATAGACTTTTAACCGGACCTAATCAAGTCCGCCATGCAACTTAGAAGCAATGTTAAAAGCAACGTAAGCAGCCGTCAAACACGGCTTACTTCATGGTGGAGCTGGCGGTGCACGGTAATCCCATAGAAACACACGCAACCTATTAAAAATTCTTCTCTCCCAAAGAATTTGAGGCTGCGCTAACTGCGCTTCCTAAATCTACGAAGAATAAGAATCCCTTTTGAAGCAAGGGTGGTTTGCTTGATCCTGGTCAAAACCCCCCTAGGCATGGAGAGAATAGCAGCGTCACGTATTTCTGAGCTGGCTGAAGGCGTGGAAGCAGAAGCTAAACCTAACGGTTACTCCGGGATAGTTCTAGTTAAGGGCGACCATACGCTAGCCTCTAGGATTAAAAGTGAGGTGCTGGAAGCGGAGAAGGTGATGGTTGCAGAAGAGGTGGTGGATGCAGCGATCGAACCCATAGTGGATGCAGCGGTCAGGATCGCTAGGGAAAAGCTGGCGGGGGCAGCCAGCTTCGCGGTCAGAACGACCAGAAGAGGGTCACATGACTTCACAAGCATAGACGTGAACGTGAAGGTGGGGGCAGCCGTAAAGAACCAACTGGAAGTCCCGGTGGACTTGGAGAACCCTGACAAAGTATTATTTGTAGAAATAATCGGCAGCCTAGCCCTTGTAGGGGTTATGGACGGGTCGGAACTTTACCGTAAAGGCGGCCCTGGAAAACACCCTGTCCTCCCATATCTCAGGAAGGCGGCGATTGTTCAGATGCCATACCTAGGGCCTCCAGACGCCACGAAGGAGATGGGTGTCAGGGTGGGCAGAGAAGTGCAGACCTTCGAGGTCGGAGAGCTGGTTGTAGCATTCATAGGCTCAGTCGACGCGAAAAGCCTCCACCTCTTCCTTAAGGGCGTCTTCGAAGGGATCAGGTCACGTCTCGAAATCCAGCGGCGCACCTACGCCCATAAGCCACGCAGGGTCCCCGTCTACGTGCAAGACCTTTACCAGCTGGTAAGAGATAGAATAGAGGAGCCGATCGTGGTCTTCGAACCAGAAGGAAAGCCGGTTTCATCCATAGCCGAAAAACTGGCATCCTTCTTCACGGGGAAAGCGAAGAGGGTTAACCTCCTGATAGGGTCACGTGAAGGCATACCAAGCGGCATATTCAGGTTCGCTAACCTAGTAGTCGACCTATGCCCGGGAGTAACCATATCAACAGACTTAGCGGCGGCATCAGCTCTCACAGCGGTAGCAGCAGCAATAGAAGACCAGCTCCTATCAAAACAAGAAAACACCTAAAAACCCGCAACAGGAACGAGAGTAGGTGCCACCGTCCAAGCAACCCTCAAAGGCGACGCTTACCTGTTACCGCCTTCAAGCCGCCTTCCCCCTACTCATCTCCATCACCTACTTAACTCTACGTACCTCATCACCCTTCTTTTCCACCCATCCTCCCCCTAAACGTTTTAGGGGCCAACGCTCCAATAACTCTCCTTCATCCACCACGAGAACCCGCCAATCATATCACTTATATTTGTAAATTTTACATTAGATTAGAGTGATTGGTGGAGGACGAAGGGGGGAAGATGGAAAGGCGTAAAGTAGCCCTCCTCCTGCTCTCAGTTCTACTTGCCGTCGGGGTGGTCACCCCGTTAGCGGTAAGCATAAGCTCTCCAAGCCTAGCCAGCCCATCACCTGTACACTTCCCTGAAGGGCAAAGTAGGAACGCCGCACGTGAGAGCGCAGTCACAATAGTGAACTTAACGATCCTCCACACTAACGACATACACTCCCACCTACTGCCATGGCCAGTCGCAGACTATAAGGATGGGGTTGGAAACGACCAGACCATAGGGGGCATCGCACGTATAGCAACCCTAGTAAGCCAGATAAGAGGTGAGAAGTCGTCCATCGGCGAAGGGGTTCTGCTAGTCGACGCCGGCGACTTCCTGATGGGGACACCGTTCCAGTGGACGGGCGTCAACTCGTCAAAGAACGTCTCGGCAGAACTCCACATGATGAGCCTAATGGGGTACGACGTCATATGCTTAGGCAACCACGAGTTCGACTACACGGACCACGGGTTGGCGGCCATCCTTAACAACACGAACTCGAGCGTAACCATGCCTCCAATCCTGTGCTCCAACCTTGAAATAGTTAACGACACCTACGGATTATCCCGCTTCATAAAAGACAACCTCACGCTCACCGTCACCACGAACGGTAAGACCGTAAAGGTGGGCTTCTTCTCCGTGATAGGCTACAACGCAAACTCAAGCATAATATTCCAAGAAAACTTCAGAATACTAGACCCGGTCACCGTCGCCAGGGAGGAAGTTAAATACCTTAAGAGTCAAGGCGTAGACCTCATCGTATTGCTTTCCCACAGTGGATGGAGGGAGGACATAGAACTGGCAAAGAATGTCTCCGGCATAGACGTAATAATAGGCGGACACGACCATGAACTACTAGAGCAGCCAAAGTACGTAGTTAGAGATGATGGAACAAACACGACGATAGTAGATGTTAAATGCTACTCCGAGTACCTCGGAAAGCTGGAAATAAGCTTCGCCCTCGGCCACCCAGGCCAAGGAGTACACGTCAGAGCCTTCCAGGCAATACCAATCAACGACTCCATAGCTGAAAACGCCACGATAAAATCAGAGCTTAACAAATACATTCCAGCGATAAACGCCATACTCGCAGAGTACGGCTGGTCCTCGTACGACCAAGTGATAGCCAGCGGGCACGTGGAGATAGGGTCAGAGGAGGAGGAGCACGCCATAGGAGACCTTGTTGCGGACGCAATGCGGTGGGCTGCCGAAAACATTACAGGCGAACACGTGGACTTTGCACTGGTCGAAAGCGGGGTTCTCAGGCAGGGGATGACGAGTGCAAGCGGAAACATAACGGTTTACGATGCGATAAGCGTAGCACCCCTAGGAGGAATACCCTACCAGGGGCCATACACGGGCTTATACCTCTGCAAGTTCTACATTTACGGCTACGAGGTTAAGAGAGCCCTAGAGTTTGCACTGGCTGGAGGGTTCTTCCTGCAGGTGTCAGGTCTCCGCTACGTGTACGACCCGACCGGCATCCCATCGCAGAAGGTGATGCGCATAAACCAGATCACCGATAGCGGAGAAATAGTTCCGATAGAAGACGATAAACTGTACTCTGTGTGCGTTGACGTCTGGACGGCGGCGCTGATCCCAGAGGTGTCCAAAGCATACCCGATATTCAGAATAGAGCCGAAGTACGCCAATGGAACCCTGATCAAGACGGAGCCAATGGAGGAGTACCTGGCGTCCATAATGATCGTTAACGGCACAAAGCTCGTCCCGGAGTGGCACGCCCTCACAGCCTACCTCAAGGACGCGTTGAAGGGAACGGTGCCAGACGAATACAGTAAGCCTCAAGGAAGGATAACTGCTTGGCAGTGGTTCACCCTTAACCCTGAAGACCTAGCAACATTCCTAACTCTCTACGCCATCGGGCAAGCAGCCGTGGCCCCCGCCGCATCAACATCGCTAATGGTGGGGGTTGCAGCAGCCATAATACTGGTCGGAGCAGCGGCTGCAGCGGCCATCACATCTAGGAGGACGTAGCACCTCACACACCATCCTTTTCTTTTTTGTTCCGTTCCGACTCTCCGCTACTTTTATAACTTTCGTAACATTTGTAGTGGAGAGCCTTCCCTCCTCGGGTTTCATCGGAGGGCTTTCGGAGGGAACGGAAGCCCCCCACATCTTCAGGGCTTTCGAACGAATGTTCCAGCTTCCAATGACATCTTTATCCGCTTCCAAGCTGCATTCACACTTTAAAACCCTGTGCCCATTCGGGCTTAATTTTCTCCCACATATCGGACACAGGGAGGAAGTATGGTTAGGATTCACAAAAACAACTTTGACGCCCTTCAGCTTTGCTTTATACTCGATGATTGATTGGAGCTTTCTAAAGCTCCATCTGTGTAAGCGACCATTTATCTCTGCCGAGTGCTTAATTGAATCTCTGATATTGGTCAAATCCTCTAAAGCGATGCCACCATACTTCTCTGCTAGCTTTACAATTTTATCTTCCCGTTGCTTGCAAGACTCCGTCCGACAGGGAGGGGATACGCAAGGGGGGTGGGCGGGTAAGATTTAAATAGCTCTAATTTAAATAGCTCTAGAAATAAAATTTTCAGGGATGTTCCCATGAGAAAGGAAGTTCGGCTAACTGTGGTAGGAAAAGTTTTCAGACCGAACAAGAAGAAGGTTTTAGCTCTGAATAAGTGCTTAGAGGAGTATTTTAAACTCGTTATGTGGTATCTTAGCTTCGACTCAACATCAAAGACCTTTCTACACAGAAATGGCTACGAAAGAGCCAAACAGCTGTTCAAGCTAAACACAGCCCTAATACAAACAGCAAGGGATAAGGCGGTGGAAACCCTAAAAAGCTTCAATGAAAAGGAGGAAGAAGGTAAAGTTAAATCAGAAAGACCGAAGCTAAAGAGGATCTCAATCCGCTTCGACAAGCGTTGCTACTCTTTTGCTAAAACAACAAATAAACTAACACCATACTGGCTAACTCTAAGCTTGAATCGTAAAGGGAGAATATCGCTGCCCATATTCTTTGGTGAAAGACAGCAAAGGTACATTGAAGAAGCTTTGCGAGGGGGGTGGGAATTTTGCACGGTTGAAATGGTAAGGAGAAACGAGGAGTGGTATGCCCACTTCGTGCTCAAGAAAGAGATTGAGCTGATCGATGAAACAGAAACAGTCATTGGTGTGGATTTGGGAGAGTGGAATGTTGCTACTGCTATAGCTATTTCAAGGCAAAATCCAAAGCCTACGAGAGGCAGATTCTGGAGCGGTGCAAAGATAAGAGAAATCAGAGGAAAGTACGCACACATCAGGAGAAATTTGCAGAGAAAGAAGAGACTGGACTTGGTTAAGCAGATTGGTCATAAGGAGGAGAGGATGGTAAACCAACAACTACACATAATAGCAAATGAAATCATAGCCTACGTTAAACAGTTCGAAAAACCAGTAATAGCTATGGAGAAGCTTGACGGGATTAGAGAGAACATGAATAGTTCCGTTAAGCTAAACAGAAGGTTGCATGCTTGGAGCTTTCGAAAATTACAGCAGTGTATTGAATACAAAGCTAATTTAGAGGGAATTCCCATAGTACATGTTAATCCAAAGAATACCTCGAAAAGATGTCATAAATGCGGGCATGTTACCCAAGTCAATGGAAGAGAATTTAGATGTCTAAAATGGGGTTTGGTCTATAATCGGGATTTGAACTCTGCAATCAACATAGCCCACTCCTTAACAAGAGGAGCGGGATGGGGGAGCTGTGAACCTCCCCGAACTCCCAGATGAAGTCCTGACGAAAAGTCAGGATGGAACGGGAGAAGCCCCGTCCGTTAGGGCGGGGTAGTTCACTAGCCAGTTTATGATAAAGGTCGTTTAGCCTGTTTCTTTCTCTCTTGCCATACTTTTCGAGAAGTTCTTTTCTCCATCCACCAATCTTAAGTTTCCTCTGAATCCTTCTTCTCTTCACGAAGTAGCCAGTCCTAATTTCTCTCTCGTGAGTGATAATCTGGACAAACCCGTCAGGAAACGCTAACGTTACATTATTCTCATTCAAATCTACTCCAACAAAGTTTCTTGGCTCTCTTGTCTCCACCTCTCTTGAGAAAACAACATTAACAAAAATGCCTTTAGGCGTTTCGACGAGCCAAGCCTGCCCAACCCTCCACTCTCTGAATTTCTCATGATATTTGGCTGGATAGAACCTTAGGGCAACTCTCCCGTTTGGGGTTGAGATCTTGATTATCCTCTTCTCCAAGTCGAGTTTGAACAAGTGGTCATCGAGCATTATTACGTGCTTTTTAAACAACGGTTTATCGGTCCCAAGCTTTCCTTTTCTCCTAAGTTTTTTGAAGGATTTGTAGATAGAGCAAGCCATCTGACAAGCTGTGTAGATGTAATGAGATGGTAGCTTAGGATATCTCTGCCTTAACTCGTAATATTTTTCAGATCTCAACTTCTTGAAAGACGTGATCCCCTTAGAGTGAGCGTAGCCTAACAACTCATTAACTATCGATCTGTAAGTTTCAAACAGGCTTTCATCCATACATTCATCGAGCTTGAACCTTGCAGTTAGTTTAACGGTCTCTAATTGCTTGCTTGACACTCTCCACCACCTTCCTCTTTCTGCGACTCCTCATTCCGTATAATCTACCAGCGAAAGATGTTACGATGGCAATCAAGTCTTCAATTAGTTCCTGTTGTAAATCTTTGGGTTCTCCGCCAAAAACAACCTCAACTCTAACTCCATGTGAGTTTAAAGAGCTCTTCTAAATACCTGAACCCAAATCTCGTGAGCCTATCCTTGCAGCTGATCACCACAACATCAACCTTTCTGTTTACAACATACTCAAACAGCTTTTTCACACCTCTGCGGTTCTCATTTAATCCAGAGGCTACATCCGTTAAGATGTCGATCACGTTGTATCCCTTGGCCGAGCAGTATCCTTTCAGGTATTCAATTTGCCTTTCTAAGTCGTTCTTCTGGTCTGACGACGAAACTCTAGCATAAATAACTGCAATGTTAACCCCCCTTTCCCTTGAGCAACCTCTTCACTTCAACCTCAGGAACCCTGTACTCCTACCAACTCTTACAGCTCTAATCTTACCTTCTTGATCCATCTAATTATCGTAACCTTATTCACTCCGAGCATCTCTGCAGCTTTACCAGTCCTATACAACTTCATGCCATTCCACAAAAATGCAACAAAAACATTTAAATGTTACAGATACAACATTACATGCTTCTGCCCCATGCTACTCCCTCGCTACATGACCAGCCCCCTTAAGCTGGCGGGAACGGTTGTTGCCGTACGAGCCAACCTTCTCGTTTTCGCGCTTGCCGCTAGTCCTCTAGGTGATCGTAGAATTCAACTGGCCTGAGCTCTTTAAACGTTCCCTTCTCCACTAAGTGCCTTCTCACGTCCACGCATAAGTGGCACTTGGAAACGTATCCCTCCTCGTCCTCCCTGTAGCCATGCTCCCTTCCAAGCTCGTAGAGCCTCCTTAAATCCGTCAGCAAAGCCTTAAGCACCTTCATCCCCTTCAGGTTGATCCCCCTGCAGACCTCGTCGAGCCTCCGCGCGTCGCCCAGAGAGAGCCCGGCGCAGTACCCTGGAACGTAATTGCAGTAGTTGTCCACGTGGATGTGCCATTCTCTCAGGAGCTCCCCCCTACAGGACATCCCAAAGAAGCTCCTTGCAGGATGCCTCCTGTAAAGGTAGCCAAGCTTGTACGGCATCCTTCCAGCTGGAATGAGCTCAGCACGTTTCAAACTGTAACCCGCCACCCTTAGGAAGTCCTCAAACCTCATGGTTCCCTTCAACCTCATCCTTCTGAACAGGTCAAAGAAGACCTTCTGGTAGACTATCACGTTCCCGCCGAACACCTCCAACCCAACTCTGACCGCTCTCTCTATCCTTTCAAACGGAACTTTCTCGACTATGAACGGGTTAACGCTCACGAGGATCCCGCTCAGCCCCGCCTCCTTCAGCTCCTCCAGCCTCTCCCTAACCACGTCGTCGCTCCTACACCAAAAGCAGTTCGTCTCCACGAACGTCGAGGGAAGCCTGACCTCGCCCGCCGCCTCGACAAGCCTGAAAAGAAGGTCAAACCTTAGGAAGGGCTCGCCGCCCGTAAAGTGGAAGCCATAGTTAATTCCGATCACCCCGGGGTGAGCGTACCGCCCCCTAGCTTTATCGGCAAGATGGGAAAGAACCCTCCGAGCATCCTCCTCCCCGATCCAGTCCCCCCTCCACTTGGGGGAGCAAGCATACATGCAATGCCTGCAGCTAACGTTACACTTGTACGAAAGAAGTAATCCTCCCGAGAACGGCTCGGGAACCATGAGCTCAGCCACGGCTGAGCTCCTCCTCAAGCCTCCTCGCAAACTCCGCGTCAACGAAAGCCCTCAGCCGCATAACAGTAGTATCGTACATGTCCACCACCTCCTCTTCAAGGGTTTCAGGGTAATTGGCTTTAGGGTCTATCTCGTCCAGCATCGCGATCAGGATGCGCCTCTCCTCCTCAGGCATAACCCTGGGATCCGTCATGGCCGCAGCCCTAGCGTAGACGCCCTCGTCCAGAAGGTACCTGAGAGCTTTAAAGGGAAGCTCGTAATACTTCCCCGCAGCCCCAGTCCTCGACGTGAACCCTTCAGGGGTGGCTGCCTTGAAGGAAACCCTGACGTATATGAAGTCCGAGAACTCGGCGAGCCTCCTCACGTAGTCCCTGTCAGCCCCTAAAAGGATCCCGTTCGTCTCCAAGTAAAACGGGTAGCCAGCCCCCTCAACCTCGCCCAGCAGGCCTAGGAGGTGCTCCTTTCCGAGGGTGGGCTCACACCCTGAAACCCTAAGCTTCCTAACCTTAAGATGCCTAAACCTCTCCCAACCCGGGGAAGTGATCCCCTCCCTAGCAGCTTCAACGAGCTTCATAGCAGCCTTCCTTGGAGAGTAAAACTCCCCAAACTTCTCCGGGAAATCCCTAGACCAGTTACTCCAGCAATAAATGCAACGCAGGCAGCACCCGACAGCGTACCCTGTGGCGATCCCCCTATAAACAGGGGCGGAGTAGAAGCTAACATACTTCCTCTCAACTCCCTCCTCCCCCACCCGGGTCACTATCCTCTCTGTTTCCCTGGCAAGCTCTAACGGGTCGAAAGGCTTAAAGCCCCGTGTCAGAAAACGCTGGTAACCCCCCGACAGCACCTCCACCCCGCACGTCGCCGGCGAAAAACCTCCCTTTGACCTAAGTGTGCGTCAGCCACATGAACTGGTTAAGTGGACATCACCCTTTAAAAGTTAACGTAGGAAGCTAACTCCGCGTGCATTAGCTAGTCCATCAATCGCCGCTGGCCCATTAAAGTTACGCCGACGAAGCTAAAACGCCGGCCTTCCCGTCAGCCTCTCCATTAGCATCTCCTTAAAAGCTTCATAGTCCGCATTCCAGCAGACGCCGACCTCGCACCCCTCCTCGCTGAGAGCTAACCTCAGCTCCCCCCTTTCCACGTAAGCCTTAACCCTAACCTTCTCGATCTCGAAGATGCGCCTGTTGACGGCCACCGCGACCGTCAGCGGGTCGTGCATCCACAACCTCACCCTTTCAGGCGGCATCCCCGCCGCACGGCTCATCTCGCCTAAACGCTTAAGCCAGAGCCTGCTAGCCCTGAGCAGGGTTCGCGTCAAGGGCGTGTCAGCCTCCCTAAGCATCGAAAGCTCAGCCTCCCCAAGGGCGTTCTCAGCCCTCATCGTAGTGTTTAGAGGCACAAGCGTAATATTAGCCCCCGACTCGAGAACGGTGATCGTAGCCTCCGGGTCGCAGTTGACATTATACTCCGTTCGGATCGGCAACTCCCTGCCATCCACCACCACCGGCCCCAAGACCCCTCCCATGATTATAACCTCCTCAACCCTTTCAGCCACCTCCATCCCGCCACGCAGAGCCACGGCCACGTTCGTCAGCGGCCCTATAGTGACAAGCGTCACCCCAGAAAGACACTTGGAAGCCAGAAACCGTATAGCACCGGTCGAAGCAGCGGCACCCGTCGAAGCAGCGGCACGCTCCTCTTCCTCCAGTATCCCCTCCCCCTCAAAGCCGAACATGGGCGCCCTCCTGCCATCCGAAATCGGCTCCCCTAGCCCGGCCATAACGGGTATGTCCCCCCTCCCGGCAAGCGTCAAAACCCTGCGGGCAACCATCGCCCTGAGGACGGTGTCACCGCAGACGGTTGTAACCCCCTCAACAGAGATCTCAGGAGACCTCGCAGCAAAAGCCAAAGCGTAGGCGTCGTCCACGTCGAAGCCGACGTCGGTGTCTATCACAACCCTCCTCAACGTTCCACCCCTTCACAGGCAACCTACACTCACCCTCCCGCCTAACAATAATTAATGTTTCGTGGGAGCATCCGCACGAGCGAAGCCTCCTGATCAAACCCAACAGCCTTTATGGGAGGAACGCCTTCAACCCTAAGGAGAGATCACCGAGGCCGCCACCCACCCCCTCATTTGGAGAGGGATCAGCTACCCTTCCAAAAAGCCACTAAAAACCCGGTAAAACTTTTACACGTGTAAACCATACAGCCCACGCAGGCAAATTATAAGCAAATATTTACACGTTCATGAAAACCCGCGCTCTGACGCTCATTGCAGTTAAACTTGCACGTGTAGGCTGGGGAGATGGCGCGACTTACACGTGTAAAGAACTTTCTGCAGCTTCTCGCCATCAACTCTTAAGGCAATACCCCTCAACACCCCCACCATCCACCCACCGCCAGAGCCCGTTAACACGGTCAAAACCCTATTCACGCCTTCAGCCTTCTTCTAATCTCCCTTAGTGCCTCGTCGATGGTTAACCCGCTCAGCTCCTTAGCCACCTCGTAGTGCTCTCCACAGAACCACTCAGCGTACGGGGGATGCCCAACCCTACCCTCCTCCTTCATCGTCCTGTCCCACTCGTAGTCGCTCGGCCGCTTCCTAAAGTAAACTAGTCCACCCTCCCTCCTGTTATTGAACCTCCTGTTACATATGCAGCACACAGGCGGCCTCACACCATACCCTCCTATGATTCCAGCACGGCACTCATCCAAAATATCATTTCTCATATAATCCTCCGCCTTAAACCTTCACGTTGCAAGCTTCTCGCAGCCCAACACACGTCTCAGCGTGCCCCCTGCCCTCCGTAAGCCTCCGGGACAACCCTGAAGCATCCTGTGCCCATTCAACCTCCATTCCACACCCCAACTCGGCGCCTTCCAAAACATCACACGCCAGCTCGTAAACTATGACCTACCCCCCAGAACTCCCTTGGAAACGTGCCTGAGGCCGTTCGCCCACACCCTTCGGGCGCTTGACCCAAGCGCGACCAGCACGGCCCTACCCTACACAACATTCAACGTTAAGATCAATAAGGTTCCTTCAGCCCCCTCTACGGCGAAATACGCGTCAAAACACGGCCTCCTTAGCTGAAAGACATCTACGTGTCATCCGCCGCCAAGATACCCCTTCCGTCCCTACCACTCTCGCCGCCACCCGCCGCGAAGCGGAAGCACCCCGGGCTGCAGCCACGCTACCCATCCCCACGCTCCCCGCCCAGGTGGGGTCCGTGCGCGGCGAAGAGCCCCCCAGCCTCCCGTAGAAGCCTCACAACGTCCTCATCCGTCAAGTCATACCACTTCCTGTAGGCGTCCGCCACCGCGAAGACGGGGCCAGACCTCACGTTCAAGCAGAAAACCCTGTCAGCGTGCGGCCTCACGAGGCTTATAGCCCCTGACGAGGCGGTCGGGACGGCCACGACGACCTCCCCGACACCACATCCTCTCACCTCCCTCACCGTTGCAAGCATCGAAAACCCCGAAGCCATCCCGTCATCCACCACGATCACAACCCTACCCTCAAGATCCAAGGGGGGCACATCCCCCCTGAAGGCCCTCAGCCTCCTCTCAATAGCCTCCCTCTCCTCCTCGACGCACCTCTCCACCTCCTCCCATGTCAGCCCAAGGGCGTCAAGCAGAGGCCGGTTAATGAGCACGCTACCCCTCCAGGTCACCGCCCCAAACCCAGCCTCCCTATTCCACGGAATATGGATCTTCCTGGTAACAGCCAGGTCAAACCTGACACCAAGCCTCCTGCAGAGGGGGACAGCAACCTCCACCCCGCCGGCAGGAATGGCGAGAACCAGGCACCCCTCACACCCACGGTACTCCTCGAGCATCCCGGCAAGCAGCACCCCGGCATGAGAACGATCCTCGAAAACGTGGAACCTCTCCCTGAAAGCCGGCTCATCAACAACCACACCCACAGCAACCACCAAGAAAACAAGCAAGACAGGCAAAATAAACCCATCCATCGCCATCCACACGAAACCCTCCAAAGAAGACAGCAAAGCCGAATCACCCTCCAACCCTGGAAAGAGAAGGGGGCTGCACACGTAACACGTACAACCCCGCCGCCCGGAGGAACCAGGAATCCCCGCTTAAAGCAGCCACACCCCTCTTGCATCCTCGTTTTAAGGGCGGACTTGGCTGATGCTAGCTGCGCATGCAGGGTTAAGGGGCTGACGGCTTAGCAGCCTGCCCCGATCCTATAAAGGTTAACCCCCTCCCGGGCGGGTACGAAGCGGAGAACCGTGAAGGTGGAGGAGCCGCCGCCACGCCTGCTCCTACCCTTCAAGGCTTGCTTGCAGCTGCCGCAGGAACTCCTCGGGTTTAAGGATCTTAACCTTGTGCTCGAAGATGGAGGCCTCCTTGGTTTCCTCGTCCCTGACGTCCAAGAGGTCTTTGTCGAGGGTTACGATGCAGTCGGCTTTCGCCTCGTACGCGACCTCAAGGAACTTGTCGTCCTCCGGATCCCTGCAGAGGGCGACGCGCCTCTTCGGGTCGACGAGAGTCACCGAGCTGTTCACGAGAACGTAAGTCAGCGCCGCCACCTCACCCCTCCCCCTGAGAAGCCTCGCAACCCTCTCGCTGAAGAGAACCCTGTAAAGCTCGTCGAGCACCTCCCTCGAGGAGTAAGCCTGGAAAACCCCGGCGTACATCGCCCTCATCACCCTCGCCGGCGCAGCCTCGGGGTCGCCTAGGACGGATGAGAGGATAACGCTCGTGTCAACCACTACCCTTCTCTCCGCCGCGCTCATCCCTCAACACTCTGAGAACTTCTCCCTCGGAGAGGCGTGGGCTTACCTCCCTCAGCAGCTCAAAGTACCTGTCAACCAGCTCCGGAGCCACCTCAATCCTAACGCTCGAAAGATACCTTCTCAACGCCTCATAGATCGCGTAGTTGACGAAGTCACTCCTATCCTTGAAGAGTCCAAGGTCCACCAGGAGGCCGATCGCCCTAACCACGCTTTCAGGAGCCCTCACGCTGACGTGCACCGTGCGCCTGCCAGCAAGCCCCCCCTTAACCATCCCGGATACCATTACAATCCCCGTATTACAAATGTAACACAAGAATAAAAGAGTTTCCACCCGGAACACCGCCGCAAAAACCGTAGACCCCTAGGCAAGCACCCCAACACGCAACCCACAAAACCCTACCCTACACACCCATCACACCCACGAAAAACATCATCAAACAACTAAACGTTAAACCCCGGAAACAGGGACGGCAACGCAGCCGTCAACCATCAGCAGCCAGCCGAAGCCGCCAGCCAAGGTAAACACCCTCCTCGCCTCGCCCTCCTCCACCCCTCAGCTAACCCATCCTCCAACGCATTAAAATTCATTAGGCCTTCCCCGAGAACCCCGGAACCCTCTTCCTCTCAGCTAACCCCCCTTAAAGGCTTAAACAGCGCCAACCTCACCACGCAGCCCCTCGCCACCAGCCACCTCTTCAGCGATAACACACCCTGAGCGAAGCCGCAAGCAATCACCGCAGCCCTCCGCCGCCAGCACGCCGCCACACGCAGCCTCCCTCACACAGTCCACCTCAACGCTGCCTACAGGGGCGTGGAAAACAAAACTTATGACGGCACTCCTCTGGGTGGATGACTTAGATTCCCACTGCCACGCCGCCTACAGGAGAGTGGAAAAGCTTATGGTGGCGCCCACCCTCCTAAGCCGCCGCAAAAGGATCCACGTCCACGTGCACGCTGAAGCTCCTCTGCAAGCGGCTGAACCGTAACGCTACAACCCCAAAACCAAAGGCCCTCAACCCGTCCCGAAGGACCCCCCGTAAGCCGATGCCTTCCACCTCAAACCGGGTTAAACCTTCACGTTGAAAAACTCCTCAATAAGCCTCACACACGCCTCAACATGCCTCTTTGCTCTCTCGTAAGCCTCCGGGGCGTAATCCCTAAAGTACTCGGCGTCCACACCAACTTCATACCATACCCCGCCAGCCCCCTCAGCTCGGAAGCTCCGAAACGTTACCCGCCACCCCGTCAACCATATACTTAAACCATCCGGGAACCCCTTTCACCCCGGGAACCATCCTGAGAGCAGCGCTCACATCATGCCCCCTCGGGTACCCGACTCCAAGCGCCAGCAGGACAGCCTTAGAAGCTTGCTCAACAGCCGTCTGCGACGAGTAAACCACGTCATCCCACCTGCCATCCTCCAAAGCCCTAAACGCACCCTAAGCCACCTGCAACCCCTCCTCAAGGCGGAAACGGCGACGTCAACGCTCGTAACACCGCTCAAAACCTCACAACCTCCCCCGCCCTCGCCTCCCCGAAAACCCAGTACCGCTCACCACTAGGAAGAGTAACCCTCCTCGCCCCCATCCTCAGCATCCTCTCCCTAAGCGAGCCAAGCACCCCCTCCAGGAAGCCCCCCTATCATACAGGATCACCCCATCAAGCAAAGCATCAAGATACACCATGTTAAACCTCCCAGCCTCCTCCACGCTCAAAGGATAATTCTGGACAACAGGCCAGAACCCACGCCGCAAAGCCTCCCCATACTCCACCGACCTCTCAAGCAACTCCTTCACCCTCCCAAGCTCCCTCACCCTCTCCCACACCGGAACACCCTCCCACCCCTCAACAACAACCACAAAATCAATATCACTATCCCTACCCCAATCCCCCCTGGCAACAGACCCAAACAGCATAACACTCACCAACCCCCCAAACACCTCCCAAAGCAACTCACAATACCTCCTAACCACCGGAGCATAAACACCATGAGGTATCCTATCAACATTCCTAACCTCAAAACCACAACGCAAAACCCACCACCCCCAAAAGCAAGCCAGAAACCCTAACACCCCTACCCGTCAACCTACACCCCACCAAAAACCCCAACCAGCCCCAAACCCCTAAGCAACCTCAACCTACCAGCAAGCGTCCCAGAATTACCAACAACACACCTAAAATCACTAAACCTAGCCTCCCCCCCTCCACCAAAAACCTAAGCAAACCCAAAACACAACGACCAATCAAAAACACCACCAAACCACACACTATACAAAAACACATTTAAAACTTAACCAAAAATACACCAACACCAAAACACAAAAACACAAATACACCAAACAACCACACCCACCAACCACACAAGCCACCAAACAACACAAACCCAGCAACCCCCAAAAGAAAACACCCAACAACCAACAGAAACCCCCATCACCACACCTCAACACACCCCACAAAACCCCAACCCCATCCAAAAACCCCCACACCCACCCCAACCCCCAAGACCACCACTACAAACTTAATGAAATAATTCCCTAATGCAAAATCTGCACAAAAAACGTTTAATCAAACCCTATCAAACCTTCAACCCCCATCCGGAAACCCCCTCTACAAGCCAACACCCTAACCCACCACCCCGACACTACCCTCACCCTCCTCCACCCCCAACATCCAAGAACCCCCCTACAAGTCGGAACGAGCATTATCATAATGACAGTTATGATAACCACCTCAACCTCCACACCCAGAAACCCTCCTGCAAGCAAACTTTTTCGTTAAGACGTGATAACAAGCTGATAATGTCCTCCAACCCCCAGAGCCCCTTTTACAAGCCATTTCACACCTCCTCTCAAACAGGGTTGAAGAGCGCTCTCAACCCCCATGTCTGGGGACTCTTTTTGCAAGGTGGGTGGTTCAAATCCACCCCGCTACCAATAGCTTTTTCTTATCTTCTAGAGGGAGTTTCTTCCGTTTCTTACCAACCTTTTTCTGTTTTAGCGCTAGGGGTTGGTAAGAAGGCAGAAACGCTCACAGAAACATGGGCAGAAACACCAGAAACGGGCAGAAACCATCAGAACCATGCAGAAAACGCAAAAACAGAAACGATCTTCCCTTCGTGATAAGACCGTTCCCGTTTCTGTTTCTGCGTTTTCTGTTTCCGTTTCTGGCGCCCCCTCTCCCAAGATCGAATTTATGAACTCCCCCAGTAGTGGAATGCTTTGTTGGTGGGTTTAGGGTAGGCTTTAGGGGTGCTTAAGGAGGTGCTTAAGGGTGGGTTGAAGAACTGTTAAAACACCTGTTCTAACAGTATTTCATATGGCATATTGAAGAGGCAATGCCAACTCGCCATATGCGGCAGTCAGACTGAAGCTGACATACTAGAACATGAAAGCAAATTAAATTCAAACAAAAATAGATTTTTATTTCCTTTTGGCCTCCTGAGGAACCCATGTATTTTCGGGGCATTTCCAGAGCTGGAGAACTCTGCTGGCGTTTCACAATCTTAGGCTGGCAACCCTACAAAATGAATTTCTGTCCATTTTAGTCTGAATTCTGTAGCATCCTAGTGTGCGCCTGCCACACTAGCTGAACTGGTAGGGATGCAGGCTTCGCCCGTTCAATAGTAATTATCCATCTTGAGTGGCTTAGGTCAGAAGGGCTTGTTTTAAGGGAGAAAAGCTTGTGCTAGGGAGGGGCTCTCCTCCTATATAGGTAGTTGGTTCAAGCGTTTGTATGGTGCAATTACAGATATATGGTATCCTGTCGCCCATATGTATGAAGAGGTTTTATGCCGTTCCATCGTTGCGTTCTGTTCCCCGTTCCGCCCTTTGGGGGATGGAGAGTGCCCGTTCCCGTGGATGTTGGAAAAGGATTGAGGAAAACCTAAGGCTTGTGGAGTCCGGTGAGCTGAGCCCCGCTAAGCTGGCCGAGCGGCACGACGTGTCCAAGAGCACCGTCTACCGTATGCAAAAGGCTGAGGAAGCAGGCGGATGAGGCAAAGGAGGAGGTTGCTCCACCCGGTTCTCGCTTTTCTTATCAACTCTCCCGCCCCCACTACCCCAAAAAAGTTGGTAAGACGCGCCCTATGTAACTGTTGTGTTTTAAGTAGGTTTATATGCTTGTTTGGTTTGTTTAGTTCATATGGAAAAATGTGAAAGGGATGTTGAGGGCCAGCGAAGTCGCGAGGGTGCTAAACGTCGATAGGCATGCTGTGGCTAGGTGGATCAAGGAAGGGAAGATTAGGGCGGTGAGGTTCCCGAGCGGGAGGTACAGGATTCCTGAGGGTGAGGTGAGGAAGATACTTGAAGGTGGCTGTTAAGTCGTACAGGATCCCCGTAGAAGCTCCGGGAGACCTAAGGGAAGCGTGTTTCGGAAAACAAACAAAAACCGATGAAAAGGAAAAACGGCAACGTTGGTAAGACGCGACATTATATTTTATTCAAGATGCTAAGGTTCTGTTAGGTTTTCGGTTGACGGAGGTAAACGTTAAATTCGGTTGACGGGATCTGTTGATTTAAGGGTTATTCCATTCGGTTGGAACCCCCTACTTCAGCGGGGGTCATATTCGGGAACCATATTCTGTACGGAGGACTCCAAGCCATTCTTCGAGGAACTCTTTTTCTTCACTTTTTAAATCGTTAAACTCTCTCCTCGATTTTATCAGGTCATTTGCAAGAACCTCTATTCTCGTGAAGCTTCCAAGTTCCTCGGGGGGGAGACCATAGGTTTGAATATATTTGATGGTGGTAGAGAGTAGTGCTTCGTCGAATGCTTCAGCTTCCGGAGTGCCCTCATAAGGTGCTTCTTCCACCAGAAGATGCCATAGCTTCGCAAAAGCATTCTTGATTCTGTAAAAGGGGTGGTTCATGGGGAGGAATGCTCCCCGTTCTAATTGCTTCCTTATTGCGTATTCTTTTCGCATCTCGTGGGTCGACTTCACGAAGTCTTCCGGGTCAACTACAATTATTTTCTCAGGCAGGTGTTTTCTCCACTCAGCTGGTTTCATGCCCAGAACCTCATCAGCGTCATCATTGAGAACGATTAGGATGTCCACCTCGTTTTTCCTATGTCCATGACGAATGAAGTTACTCGATTTGGTTTCAACCTCAACAACCACTTTCTTCCCATTGTAAATCCCTTTAAAGTCGTAGCCTGTTTTAAAGGGCCCCTTAAGGTCGTCGAAACCCAGCTTCCTGTAGTTGTTTTTAACGTATAACTGCAGCCAATACTCTCTAAAGTTCCCCTTTTCAGCGCGCTCCACCGTCCTTCTAAAGTTTGCATCATCCTTATACATATTCATCGCAGCCTCCAAACATTCACCAACTCATCACCTAAAGACAGATTATGTTGAATATACCTTTTAACGTTTAACTTATCAACCGAATTTAACACCTGCTTTTTCATCAACCGAAAACTTAACAGAACCAGATGCAGAATGATATCATTCCCCCTTTTAATTACACACAAGCACCTTTTCAAAATGCACGCACACCTAACTTTCGACGCAACGGCTTTTCCACCGTTTCTTACCAACTCCTTCACCCTTGAAACCGGGAAAAAACAGTTGGTAAGACGGGCAAACGAAAACAAGCAAAACCCGATGAAAAGGATATAACAATAGTTGGAACACCTGTTCCAACACCCTTACAAAACGTCGCTAAGAAAGCTTATGAATTCATTCATGGGATGAATTGGGGGAGGCGGGTGGGAAATTTTTTATGTTTTGAAGCCGATAGGGGTGCTGAAGCGAGGCTGGAGCTATAAGTTCCAGTCAGGGCTGCGGTGAGCCAGCCCTTAACACGCCGTGAAGCCCCGGCTCCGGAGCGGTGCTCCTAAAAGAGCCGGAGTGGAGAGGCGTGAAGCTCCCGACTTTAGTCGCGGAGCAGCTCACGTAGGAAAGCAAATTTACTTCCATAAAAGAAAAAGACTGTAAGAAGTATACATTAAAATATATAATTAGAAAAAATTTCTATTTATAGAGGTTTGGGTGGTGTTTGATTATGTCTGGCGAACATGATGATGTGAAGTCGCTTATTGACAATTTAAGGGCGGAGGCGGCAAGCTTTGAGGAAGAGTTTAAAGAGACTCATTCGAGGGCTTTAAGGTTGCTTAGAGAGTTTCTTGCAAAGTTTCCCTTCTCCCAAGATCCTTCAAGCATCGATAGTTTGACGGAGATCGATGTTTATAATCCTGGCAGCCACGATTACTTCTTCTATTGGGTTGAGCATAAGCTTAAGCCTTTAGGTCACATTGCCGTCGGCAGCTCTAAGCCGTTTAAAAATGCGGCTGAGAATCTTGAGGTCTTCAAAGACCTGCTGAAGAAGGTTGTAGATCCAAAACTAAGTCTCTCCCAGAAGGTAGATGCGGAATGGGGGAAAATTAAGGGTTTGGGGGGAGACAGACACATTGCAAAGAAGATAATTTTCCTCTATAATTTCGATCAGGTTATACCCATCTTTAAGACGGAGGATCTCGAGTATTTTGTTGAGAAGTTTAAGCTCGACAAGGAAGGTGAAGCCAAGAGTATCTTCGGTAAGCCATATGAGGAGCTATCGGTCGGGCAGAAATTCGAGGTTCTAAACAGGTTGCTCTCATCATTCAAGTCGCAGATCCAAGAATTCAAGAAATGGGATAACTTTATGTTCGAGAGTTTTCTCTACAAGATATTTAAGCCGCCGAGCCCAAGATTATCCGCATCCTACAGCGTTCAGGGCAGACCTCCACAGCCCCTCGGCAAGGCAGGGTTGCTATATGAGCCTCAAAGCGAGCTGGAGGTTATAGTTCTATTCGCAATGTACCATAGGGAGCTGGGATTCCCATACATACTTCGGGTTGGATCAGAATTTCCAGACGCCATCGTTCTAGATGAGAACGGCGAGAGAAAGAGTATAGAGTTCGAGTTGTTCAGCAAATCTTTCCTTCAGCATAAGCATCCCATAAGTGAATGCGATTACATTGTCTGCTGGGAGGACAACTGGAAGGATCCACCCGAAGAAGTTGCATCGAAAATAATATCGCTAAAGGAACGGTTACAAGACATACTGGGATAGCAGTGTATAGTTCATATTTAGATAGCCGCTCAAGAAGATATTTTAGAAAACCTAACGGAAGAATGCCGGTTCTGATGAAGTCAAAATTCGAAGTGAACTATTAGAGCGCTTTCAATATCCCTATTAACCAGCCGATGACCGACGAGACCTTTTAACCAGCTTTTCAAATCGTCTCAATCGAAGCAACAGGCCGAGGTCCTCGAGTAACCTCAGGAATAATCCTGGTCTTGGAGGCTCTTCATGCCTTAATATGAACTTTTCCCGGAGGTTTTTCCGGAAGAACCTGATGTAGAGTGTCCTGAGCTCTCCAAATCGATTAGAATAACTTACCTCAAAAGTGAACCCTTCAAGATCTTTGGGTGCCTCCCACACGGTCCATGAACAAAGGGGCTCTTCCTCGTTTGGTGGAAGACACTCGATCAGGTCTGTATGAAGCCACTTTTCCCACTCGTCTGGTTTCACGGGCAGAAGCGTCTCATCAAGCACCCTCACGAGCATCACGTTATAAGCGGGCCAGTCGCTGATATTCTTGAGCTTGAGAATCCTTGTATGTATCGTGCTAGCTCCATATATACCCGAATGATCCATTCTTACAGCGAAACTAGGCTCTGATTGGTAGCGTGCGAGAGCTTGCTGTCTCATCCCTAGCTCCGCCTGAGCCCAAAGGAGGAGGAGCTGAAAGTAGATAAGCACAGGGATCAGCGCGTTTAAACCGTACGTATAAAAGAGAAGAGCAGGAACCAGCGTGAATAAGAAGATGACTTTAAGCGGAATAAACAACCTTCTAAGCTTAATAGTTGCTTTTCCGCCCTTCAACCGAGGCTTCCTCCACAAAAAAGATGCTCTCCCCCCATCAAAAACCTTTCAATATCAACCATTCAACAAAACTGAAAAACTCAATAATTCTTAGCTAATTCTTAGGCATTTCTTCTTATCAAGATTTTCCTGCTTGGTAAAACTGTTGAACGTCCCAGCCTTATTTTAGGTAGTGTTCCAGTTCCCTTTCGCTTACGATCCCTTTAGGGTCATTATTGTCAGCTTTTCGGAATACGGAATAGACACCTAAATTTTGCAAGTAAAAGATGAAACCTTTTATTAGACTCCTAAAGAATTAAGGAATTATTTTAATGCCCTGATACGGGTAGCATCTAAACCCGGGTACGCTAAGCCCTAGTAGTATATGAGGACTAATTTATAAAAAGCAGAGGAAGTCCATGAGCTACCTATGGGCTTCGAACTCCTCGAGCAACTCCGGGTCTCCCCTCTCAACCGTTCTTAATTGTATCCCTCTGGAAATCCAAGAATCCTAACTATGTGGAATTAAATATGGACTCAAAAAAATAGGTGAGGATTTGTGGCTTAAAGTGCCGGGGATATCGCCAGCTGTCGACGGTTCGAAGCCCACCACCATCGTCTTTAGCTTTCAATCCCCGTGCTTAGGGACTCTTTTTTGCAAGAGTAGCTTAAAGTTGTAAGAGGACGGTTAAAATTGCCTTTCAACTCCATCTTAGGGGCTCTTTCTGCTTAAGATGAGGCTCACCTTAGAGGGGTGCCGATTTATAAAATTTGAATTATGTTAAAATATTCCAGATACCAAATTTCTCTATAACAATATCAATATCACAGGCGAATAGTGAGCCGGGGGTGATACAAATTTTTGCAATTTGAGTTATTTTTTGCCCTGAACCCCTTTCACCCCAGTCTCGCCCAACAAGTGGTTCAATGTCACCCCTAATCAATTTAGCGTCCAGATTTTCAATGTTAACATGGGAAAGGGCAATAAAATGCCCGCTTTCGCCACTAACTGTTAATTGTTCTTTCGTAGTATCGATTACCATTCCAGAATCAAATAGGTCGATTTCCTCCTTGTTAGAGCTTTCTAAAAGTATTTTCACCCTTCCAAATCCATAATTTCTCTCTCCCCCAATCCATATTTCGTTTAATTTAACTTCATTAACTTCAATAGAATTAGTAAATGATATCTCAATCTTGACCTTATTCTTTTCTACTTCAAGTTCTAATGGTATATTCTTTACAAAAAGATAACCTACGAAAATTGTAGGTTTAATTCTTTCATTACGCTTTATTTTATCCTTAATAAATTCAATCTCGTGAAGAGAACCTTCTTCTGCTGATCTTGAGGTCTTGTCTAGAGCTGTCGAGACAAAGGAAGAGATAAACATTTGTTCAAATTCTTCTGAAGGAACAGACTCTCTATTTTTACACACTCCAAACCTTAGTCCATTCTTGGTATAGCATGGAGCAAAAACCTGTTGAACTTCTATCTTTTCGTTTCTTCTTCTGTATTCCACAGGGTAAAAGTAGGAGAACTTAATGTTTTCATTAAGAAATTCGCCGACTCTTTGATATACCTTTGGGCGGTAGTCTTTCATAACACTCTTAGCAACCAGATTTGTTAATGCGCCCCAAACATTCTTCGCTGGGATATAGTACCTAGTTCTGTCGACTATACCTAACCTTGCACCGTAACCAATGTGTATTGGTGCCTTTGCCTCCAGATAAAGTTTATAGCACACCCACATGTGATCACCTTAAAGACCTGGCCCTGTAGAGGGCGTAGGTTAGCATTTGCTCTAAGATTTGTTTAATGAAGAACATTTGGGGTATATCACTGCAAACTTCTAGAACCTCGTCTCTTAATTTATCGGGATCGCCACTAAATCTACCCTCTGCTCCGAAAATTTCGTGTAAAAATTTAGACATTTGATACTTAATTGCACAATAACTTTCTTCCTCTTTCTTAGACTCAATCCAGACTATAGAAGCAAAGACACCCTCTGTTGATAATATACCCAAGACTTTTCTTAGGGAACTTTCACATTCGTTAGCAAAATCAGAAAAATTCCTTTCTCTAGTGAACTTTTCAATTTTTTCTTCATCGCTAATATTCGAACTTTGAATCCTTTCTGCAAATTTTACAAGGTTATTAAGTACACCCATTTTTGTATAATTATTAAAATTTTTTACATCTTCAGGCAAGGAATTGATAACAGCTCCATAAATGTCCTTTGCAACTTTTATCAGATCTGTCAAGTCCTTCTTCTGTAGCTCTTTAAGCTTCCTATTCAGCGTGTTGTATATTTCTAGAGCATAGTCACAAATTCTGAATCCGTACTCAGCGCATTTTTCATCAATGTTGACGTTTTCAACCATTTTTACACTTCCTTATTTGCTTCTTCCCAGATAGAAGCTATCTTTTGTGCTTCTTCACTAATCGATTTAACCTTCTCTTTTAGCTCAATTATTCTTGCACTTATTTCCTCCTTCTCTTCTGGTTCCGCTTTCTCTAATCTCTTTTCTAATTCTTTTACCTCATTTACGAAATTTTGGGCTTGTATTTCGCTCAATTTCACCTTGTCATACCGTTTATCCAGACCAAATAATTTTAACCTGCCAAACCCCCTCGTCCCCATCCCCCCGACGCCCAAGAACTCGAATAACACGAATCCGGTTTCTACAGTACTGACAATATCGTTTAATCCTAAACTCAATCCAAAATGTTCAGGCTTTTGGTATACAACATCAAAGTAGAATATCGTTGTTCTCGGTATAGCTTCGTACGTAAATAACGCACCTTCTTCAGCAGCTCCAGTAGTCGGATCTATTGAAACCGACGTCCTCACCTCCAAGTTGGAATTTACTATCTGAGAAAACACCGAGTCGCTGACAATAACGAGTCTTTTAAATACATCCTCCACGTCAAAACCTCTATTTTTAAATTTCAACCGACTGCCATCTGCCTCAAATGTCGTTTCTGAAGTTATGCTATGCGTTATAACTTGACCATTTTCCCTTTTCAATTGAAGCAATAGCCAGCCAAAATTCAGGTATCCAACGTTTACTAGCTTTGATTCTAAATACTTCGACACTATGCATAACTCACTTTCGTCAAGATCCTGCCATGCAGCTTGGTCAACCTTCAATTCCCTAAGCCTACTTGGACAGGTAACCCAGATCGGGCCTATAAGAGAAGCAACCGGGAAGAACAGTATTTTTGCATCTGAAAATAGAGCTAAACCCTGGAGACTTTTAGGTTTTTCAACTAATTCACTGTCGGTATATCCAAACGAAACGCATATAGGGCAGTCTTTGTTTCCCTTAGGGCATCTTCTTTTATGTTCTTCCTTGCTTGCACATGCAGGTTGCCTAAATTGAAATGCTGCATATGCCCTTGTTGCGCCTTCTATACTCGTCCCCGGTATTTTTGGTACTCCATCAAAATCCCTAAGCGTTGGATTGTCAACTCTTCCGAGCGTGTAGCCTCCTGTGCCAACGTGTATTGGGTCTATCGCCATTCCGAAATAGATTTTCTTCTCGTATATTTCATCCACCATTTCCGCCTCCTGAAATACTTATCCTTTTTAACTCCAACTTATCATAAACATCATCATCTGAAATAATTGAACGATCATACGTTTCAGCAGAAGCAGCTATTAAAGAGTCAAAGAAGGTTGCCCCATGCCTATTTTCTATTGATATTTGCCTTAAAATTAAATTCTTATCGAGAGTTTTTATCTCTTTTATCCCATATTCTTTACAGATCTCATTAATTTTCTGGAAGATTACTTTGACTGCACCAGTCTTCCCTCGATTTCTCAGCACTATATAGGTTTCTAAGAGTGCAATGTCAGAAACAGCAACGTTCTTAATCTCTCCTGTTTTGATCTTCTCTAACACTTTAATAACATCATGGTGTCTTGGATCACTAGGATTTAATCCAAATATGAACTCTGTATCAAGGATCGGCATTTAAACCACCTTGTGACAGCAACCATTTTTCAGCTCTCTTTCTCTCCTCTTTACTATATTGAAAATCTATAAAAAACGAAATAACATCAAACGGACTTAATTCCTGCTTTAACTTTATAAATAATTCAACAGCATCAAAGAACGAACCATCGTTTATAGATTTGATTAAAAAGTCTTTTTCCTCCTCCCCCAGCTTTACGTTCACATTTCCAATCGTAGATTCTATAAAGTCCTCTATTAACCCATTCTTTCCCCACTCTCTAATCTTATCCGAGCAGACATACATAACTTTCATGATTTGAGACTTTGTAAATTTGCCCTTCTCCGGATTAAGTATTTCCCATAGCTTGATTAACTTCCCCAATTCTTCCAATAGGTAAGGTCTTGTCCCGGTTTTCCCCAGTATAGAATGAGCTCGCTTTGACGATTCAAGCATCACTATATTAAACCTATTTTGAGTAGATTCTAAGTATTCATAGTCAAAAAAGTTATGATGAACTTTTATTTTGCCGCCATTAATTTCCAGCATAGGTCTATATTCATTATGATCTTCTCTTACTGTACAATAATACCAATCTTCACTTCCATCATCAAACTTTGGTACAAAATTCCACTTTAACTTATCAATTATGAAAATATCTTCATTCCTTTTAATTTCATAACTCTTCTCTTCATCTATCCTTCTAAGAGCTTCACTCTCAAACTCTTTTAGAAGCCTTCTCCCGGCATCAAGTACGAGATAAAGAGGCTGTTTGTACTTGAAATATATTACACCAAAGTTTATACTAAGCCTTCCAAGTACTTTATCAAATCTATTAAAAAATAAGGACTTTATCCTTGTAATAATTGCTAACGCGTACTTTGCTGGACATAAGAACATAAATTCGCCAGCAGTCGTATACACCGAGATTACTGGTATAAATTCTCTAATCTCTACATTTCTTATTCTATAAGCATCTTTACTACCATCCTCCCACTCTACTTCTATTTCCTCTCCTGAAAATAATTTTATGATTTCCTCTTCTGGGATTTCGTCTAGTTTTTTCCCATTTCTTGTGTAATCGAGATAGTCTATGGTAACTATCTCCTTTTTCCCACTTATTACCGTGCCCAATTCTGATTTTCCAAGCACTCTTTCTTTTTTCAATTCCTTATCAATTTCCAAGATTAACTGTTTTCTTTTATCCAAAAACTCCTTTGCTATTTGTACTGACTTCTCTGAAAACTCTTCAAATTCTTTCCACACTCTTCTTAAGCGTGAAGGGGAGGCAGGTTTTTTGGAAAGTATTTTACACAATTTTACTTTTGCATCTTCAGAGTACTGCTCTAACTCAGAAACAAAATTCTCAGCTTCTGCATTAATCACTAGTCGAGAATGCATTTTATCCATCAGATATTTAACTCGTTGCAGAAATTTTTCTCTCTCTTCAACCGACCTAATGCCTTCCTGAGTGCTCTGCAATTCTCTTTTTAACTTGAACAAATCATCAATAACTGAAGTTTCTTCGAATTTTATATCCTCTACCACTTTGGTTTTTCCTTTAATTAGTCCACCAAGCCCCCTTAACACCTCATCCAACTCTAATATTCTACTTTGAAAGTTTTCTTTCGTTAATCCCTTCCACCAATTTCTTAACTTGACATAATATTCCAGAAGTTCAATATTATTTCTCTTCCAATACGTTTTGTTATCATTTTTATAAATTTCTGGATCAGCTCCGTAAATGGTTCTAGTAGTTTCCTTTATGTATTCTCCATTCAACCATTTATCGGCAGGCCAAATTTTTCCAACAATTAAAGCTATCATATTATTTTCATCTCTTATCTGATCAAGCCATACCGTCTCTTCCTTCCCCAATCTCTTTATTACACCCTCTAACCTGAGTTCATAACAATATTTGCATAATCTTTCACCTTTAATAGAGGCAACCCCTTCAGGAATTGGGTATTCTGGAGCATAACCACATACATAGCATTTTTCTCTTGGTTTTTGCCTCAACTTATTTGAGCCACATTTTGAACATTTATCAAGTTTTGCAGAACTAACACCAGTTTCATTACACTCATCACATTCCCACATCCAGCCTTTCTCCCAATCTTTTACCCAAGGTAGACTTCTTGCTTCTTGGCCAATCCTGTAGGGGAAATTCACATTTTCAGCAGCGATCTTTTTTGCGTTCTCGATTAGAGGACCAATATATTTGCTTGCTTCTCCATTCTTTCCACCACAAACCTCAACTAATGGCACAATTAGACCATTAGTTCCACTGATAACAGTTAAAAATATTCTTTTTCGCAATTCGCTTATAATTTCATTTCCTTTATCAATTGACGTTAAATCTGGTATCAGAAAGCACATAACGTTTAAATCCTCATATATCAGATTACCAACAGGAATTTCAAATTCTACGATCTCTCTAATTTTTCTTTTCACTTCATCGAATTTCTCAAACCTTCCTATGAAGTCAGGGAGCTTATTAACCTTCGTAATAAAGCTATAACCATCAAATCCTACTACAAGAAGTTTAAATCCAACCTTTTCTGAGACATTCATTTCTTTAACTCTTTTCCTGAACTCTTCATCTGAAATACAACCTACAAGAATTGATTTAGTAATTGAACCCACCATGTATGCATGATCCACGAGCTTAACATCATTCGATGGTCGTCGTGTCTCAGCTAACGAGAGTGAAAAGAAATTATTGATTAAAGTTATTAGTTTCTCTCTAAGTTCAAAACTAAATCCCCCTTGCCTTGCTAATTGACCTATTAATTCAGATAGCCTTTTATATAACTCCATTCTGGCGGAACGAAGAGGACTCTTTGTACCGTTCATCTTCAGAATCAGAGTTCTTTCATTAAGGTAATCGGAAAGCTTCTCTTCATAACCAAATGGAGTTGCGATAAAAACTTCATCAAAACCAACATCCCTTTCCTCATGAACCCCTCTGTCCTCCCATGAATCCTGATTGTCGGCTATTGAAATGATCTTTTCAATAAGATTTGTAAGGTTGCGTCTTTCATGATGATTCTGAAATCCTTCTATTTTCACTCCCTTTAACCACTCTGGGACATCTTTGTTAAATATTTCATCTAATGATTTAGAGAAAAATTCACTAAGCGTACTTGGAACATCCCCACTTTTAACATCCTCTTCATAACGCCTTGCATGTTCTTTATATAACTTCTCATCCAACTTCCCTATATCATGTAAAAACCCCATAAGTTCAACGGAAAGTATATAGTCTCTAAACTTGCTAAGAGTTTGGATTTTGCTCATTTACCATCCTCCTATATTCATTCTCAACCATTCTCTTGAACTCTTCAAATGACGCATTGCTCTTCGCCTGACCGTTAACCCTCACTTTAATCAATTTTTCTTCAACAACACCATATCCACTCGTCTTCTTAGCAGAAAATCCATATTCAAGCATCATTTTTGGAATTGCTTCTTTTAAAATGTCTAAATCTTCCTTAATCTCATTAAGTGCCATTTTTCTATCTTCTTCCCTTTCAGAAGAGAGTTTTTCTATTAGATCAAACGGCAGATAGATCAATTTAAATTCTCCTTTAGCACCCTCAGAGGCTATTTCGAATAATATCGGCCCCCTCACAGGCGTCTTCTTTACTCTGTCTAGAGGAGTAATCACATCCAAGCTTATTCTGTCCAGGACCGTAGAGTAGAAAAATAACCTCCCCTGTTTACTTTCTTTGCCCTCTTTTTCGTTTCCAAACAATCTAACTTCAAATTCTGGCGCTGCTATATCTTTTATAACACGTCTCAATGCACCTTTCCAAGTAGTTGAGCGGATATACGGAATTTTGAAAACTTTTTCCTTAACTATCGGGTTATCTATAATGTAGAAGTCCTCATCGTCCCTACTTAGATAGGGCTTCCTCAACTTAAAACTAATCCTTATAAATAGATAAGGAATAGTCAGATTGCATAAATCACCCAAGTCACTTTCTATTAATCCTTTAAGAAGGCTTTTCTCCGATGTAATTTTTCTTGGGTACTCCCTGATGATCCACTGTTTATATTTGTTCTCTCTTGCCCATTCTTTATTTTCTCTAGTAGTTAGATGTAAGGATGCCAGCTTTACTTTCTGGTAGGCATCACCAACCACCCTTTCAAGTTTACGGAAATCAGCCCCTCTCCTTCGATTATCCCAAAATTCAGCATAAATGTCATACTTCATTTTAAACCCTCTAAAATCTCTTCACCCGTTTTGAAATTTAGAGGAGAACGTAACAATTCTTCCAATCTTTCCCTAATTTCTGCAATCTCATCTTCCCCCCTAACATATCCAAAAACTTTGTTTGCAGCTTCAAATGAGAAAATCTTTTTAGTTACACCCCTCTCCCCTCCCAACCACTTGTTAAATTCTTTTTTAGGATCATCAAGGTACTTCTGAGGGTTATTGAGATCTCTTCTCACAATCCTGTTCATCCCTTCTCTATCCAGATGTTGACCTTCTACTATCCAGTAAAATCTAAAGTTAAACCACTCTTTACTATTGTCCCTCCCTAATTTCCTTTTATTTTCCTCAAGCCAACCTCTCACTCTACCCACATTTACAAAAGTATCCCACCTTTCAATTCCCCCATAATCTTCTACTTCTATCAATCCATAATCAGTCCCCCACCTACCATCAGGCTTCCACGTTGTCCTACCTCCAATAGCCCCATAATTTTCAATAATCCACAAAGTCTTTTTAAATAGCCACTTTTGCTCGGGACTTAAATCTGAGATGAAGTGGAAGCTCCACCACATAGTTCTATTCGGTTTCAATCCCGATCGAGGACCTCTTCCCACATCCACATCATTACCCTTTATTCCACCTATCTCCAGTCTAAACCTCCTACTCCAACCCGTACATCCAAATAACTGGCATGCTGGACAAATTTGCTCATCTAAAGCTTCTTGAATAGATCTTCCCTCCTTAATAGCCCTTTGAAACCTCCCTTGATCCAACTCACATTTCCCTTTAGAAGTTGGATCACAAGCATAACCACCCAACCCCCTAACCAAAGCCTCATACCACCATCTAAGGGAACCAATAACTCCAGTTTCCTTAATTCCACTACACTTCCCATCAACATCTCCTGTCCAAATCAACGTCAATGCTTTAATCTTAACCCTCATGCTACCACTTTCTCTTAAACACTTAATCCAAAACTGAATAATCCCCTACAATCCTCTTATATCTAACCCCCATCAGATCTCCAACATCCTAACAACTCCTTCAAGTAAAACCATCAGCACTTCAGAATAACAAACCCCCACACAACCCCCTCCAGCTATCCCACTCAACATAAATAGTACATCTAAATTTCCCTTAAACGAATTCAATACCAATTCCCGCTCCTCCCAACCATCATCACCTACGAAAATGACCCATGCTTGGAGAACCCCTTCTTGCCTAAAAACAAGCCTATGCATCTTTACCCCAAACAACTGACTCGCTTTCAATCCCCATGCCTGAGGCCTCTTTTTGCTAGCTGGTTGCATTAGCAGGTATGCTAGTTGGCTACTCGAACTTTCAATCCCCATGTCTGGGGACTCTTTTTGCAAGAGTGGGGTTGTCTCGGCTGTTGGTTTCAGGTTTATCCGCTTTCAATCCCCATGTCTGGGGACTCTTTTTGCAAGCAGGTCATGTTTGGGCGTAAGGCTAGTGTGGTTAACTTGGCTTTCAATCCCCATGTCTGGGGACTCTTTTTGCAAGCTACACAGAATTCCCAGACTTCTACGCCGTCTATACCGACTTTCAATCCCCATGTCTGGGGACTCTTTTTGCAAGTCGGGGTTGCCTGTGGCTGGTTATGGAGGGGTTTATTATCTTTCAATCCCCATGTCTGGGGACTCTTTTTGCAAGTACATCCCGAAGGGGAGGATAGTGCACGCGGTGGGTAACACTTTCAATCCCCATGTCTGGGGACTCTTTTTGCAAGGTGTGAGGTCTTCGTCTAAGCCATACATTTCCCTAATACTTTCAATCCCCATGTCTGGGGACTCTTTTTGCAAGGAAAGTTTAGCACCCAATGAAGTAGAGGAGAGACCAGAACTTTCAATCCCCATGTCTGGGGACTCTTTTTGCAAGTTGTGTTTTGGCTGTTTTTTTGTTTTACAGGTGTAGGTCTTTCAATCCCCATGTCTGGGGACTCTTTTTGCAAGCAAACTCAAGGTCAACTAGGGGAAACACCAATTACGCCCTTTCAATCCCCATGTCTGGGGACTCTTTTTGCAAGCAAGAGCAGGGAGGAGGCGTCCGCCTTCCAGACTGCTGCTTTCAATCCCCATGTCTGGGGACTCTTTTTGCAAGTTGAGGAAACAATCAGGGTGCTTGGGGAACTGTTCGAGACTTTCAATCCCCATGTCTGGGGACTCTTTTTGCAAGTGATTAGTCCGATGTCGGTTGCCCATGTTTCAGCCTTCTCTTTCAATCCCCATGTCTGGGGACTCTTTTTGCAAGGAGAAATGAGCTTAGAGAGTTAGGAGTTAGGGTTTTTGGCTTTCAATCCCCATGTCTGGGGACTCTTTTTGCAAGAAGACTCAAACACGGCGGTAAGAGAGGCAGAAACCCCGTCTTTCAATCCCCATGTCTGGGGACTCTTTTTGCAAGTTGGAAGAAAGGGAAAGACTGTATGAAATGTTACTTTTACTTTCAATCCCCATGTCTGGGGACTCTTTTTGCAAGACGTCTTAAAAAACACGCTACCCCTAATCGCAACTCTTCCTCCTTTCAATCCCCATGTCTGGGGACTCTTTTTGCAAGCCTTGCACTGTGCAGGGTGAACTCGGGCTACAACGCCAACTTTCAATCCCCATGTCTGGGGACTCTTTTTGCAAGAGAACATGGATACTAGGATGTTCACGGGATGGCAAAGCTTTCAATCCCCATGTCTGGGGACTCTTTTTGCAAGAAGTGAAGCAGGTCGCACGGGAGAACGCAAAGGCTAAGGACTTTCAATCCCCATGTCTGGGGACTCTTTTTGCAAGAAACGCTGCACACTTGCTATGTCGTCTTAGCTCGTGGGACTTTCAATCCCCATGTCTGGGGACTCTTTTTGCAAGGCACCGTTGTGCATTAGATGAAGCTTGAAAGTGGTCTCATCTTTCAATCCCCATGTCTGGGGACTCTTTTTGCAAGTTTTCCGGCGGTATGGTTCGGTTGGAGAAGCCCGCTCCGAACTTTCAATCCCCATGTCTGGGGACTCTTTTTGCAAGAGGCAGACAACCCAAGCCCCCCCCACACATCCCCCGCTCTTTCAATCCCCATGTCTGGGGACTCTTTTTGCAAGGTCTGGATGGTTGACAACGCCCCCCGATTCTACTACTTTCAATCCCCATGTCTGGGGACTCTTTTTGCAAGATGCATGACATTTATGATGCAGTTGATGACTGCCACACTTTCAATCCCCATGTCTGGGGACTCTTTTTGCAAGCACACGCTTCCTTCCCCTGCCCAAGCACGTGATAATAATCTTTCAATCCCCATGTCTGGGGACTCTTTTTGCAAGCAGGGTTACCGCCGGGGCAACTGATCAGCTTAGCGCCGGACTTTCAATCCCCATGTCTGGGGACTCTTTTTGCAAGTGTGCATGCAGCAGCCTGTTTTTCACTCTAAAAATAGCACTTTCAATCCCCATGTCTGGGGACTCTTTTTGCAAGACAGGAGGATATGGCGGTTTTGGAAAAGCGATTTGGTACTTTCAATCCCCATGTCTGGGGACTCTTTTTGCAAGTCGATACCGACACTTGGAGGTGAGGAGGAAGAATGAAAACTTTCAATCCCCATGTCTGGGGACTCTTTTTGCAAGGTTTTTAAAAACGTATACGCCGCCAACCTCTGGATCGTCTTTCAATCCCCATGTCTGGGGACTCTTTTTGCAAGCGTCAGTCATCGAAGAGATCGAACGTTCACTTTCCAGCACAACTTTCAATCCCCATGTCTGGGGACTCTTTTTGCAAGTCGTTCGCCAGTTGCAGTAGTGTAACAATGTAGTCGCGTGCTTTCAATCCCCATGTCTGGGGACTCTTTTTGCAAGCTCGTACTTAACCCATTGGCCGCCAAGCTGAACCCCGGCTTTCAATCCCCATGTCTGGGGACTCTTTTTGCAAGAAAAAAACGCTTAAGGCAGAGGTGATACGGAGTGTGGCTTTCAATCCCCATGTCTGGGGACTCTTTTTGCAAGAGCGTGGAGCTTGTATCTGTGTACACACCGTAAACATCTTTCAATCCCCATGTCTGGGGACTCTTTTTGCAAGTTGATGATTTCACGGTGGAACATGTCGAACCCTTCCAGACTTTCAATCCCCATGTCTGGGGACTCTTTTTGCAAGTTCTTTTTCGGAGGTGATTGAGAGTGGTGATCTACATTTCTTTCAATCCCCATGTCTGGGGACTCTTTTTGCAAGTCGGGACGTTGTCAAGGACGAAGGAAGAATACTCCTCAACTTTCAATCCCCATGTCTGGGGACTCTTTTTGCAAGACGCCTCGCGGAAAACCGACTTGTGGGAGGGTCTTTACCCTTTCAATCCCCATGTCTGGGGACTCTTTTTGCAAGTCCCGATCCTGAAGGAGAGTCCACTTCTCCCCTACATCTTTCAATCCCCATGTCTGGGGACTCTTTTTGCAAGAAGTCCCTGTCGAAGTCGTCCTTGAAGGCGTAGGCTCGACTTTCAATCCCCATGTCTGGGGACTCTTTTTGCAAGAAGAAGACGGGAGAATTCTAACCGAACACGATAGCTATCTTTCAATCCCCATGTCTGGGGACTCTTTTTGCAAGTCGACCACCCTGACCGACAGCTCCAAGAGCTGGGCGGCCTTTCAATCCCCATGTCTGGGGACTCTTTTTGCAAGTCCAAGTGGGTTAAGTGGATGAGTGAGGAGGAAAAAAACTTTCAATCCCCATGTCTGGGGACTCTTTTTGCAAGACTTGAGGAGGATGACGCCTACTCATGGCTCGAAGACGCTTTCAATCCCCATGTCTGGGGACTCTTTTTGCAAGAAACATTAGTTAAAATTGCAAGGGGGAACGGCTACGACTTTCAATCCCCATGTCTGGGGACTCTTTTTGCAAGCCAAATCTTTTGGCGAGGCATAAATTTGTGGCGATCTTTCAATCCCCATGTCTGGGGACTCTTTTTGCAAGTTCAAGATCCTTGACCAGTTAGACGCTTACCCCACAAGCTTTCAATCCCCATGTCTGGGGACTCTTTTTGCAAGACGTTGCTGTTTGCTCCCTCACTCCAAGACCTTTACCAGCTTTCAATCCCCATGTCTGGGGACTCTTTTTGCAAGTTGCCTTCCCGTGTCGCTTGCTGTTTTAACTTGTAAACTTTCAATCCCCATGTCTGGGGACTCTTTTTGCAAGCCGTGTTCATGCGTCGATTTCCTCTGTTTCACTTCCTCTTTCAATCCCCATGTCTGGGGACTCTTTTTGCAAGACAGTTTAAACAAACAACCACCTAAACTTACCCAAAAACTTTCAATCCCCATGTCTGGGGACTCTTTTTGCAAGTCGTGGACAATACTTCGGCGGACTTGAAGTATAGTAAACTTTCAATCCCCATGTCTGGGGACTCTTTTTGCAAGAAGGGGAGGTTCAGGTTTTCTAGCAAGAAGGATGTTGTAACTTTCAATCCCCATGTCTGGGGACTCTTTTTGCAAGACGTTGAGAGGGCGTTGCGGGGTCTCCTGATGGACAAGACTTTCAATCCCCATGTCTGGGGACTCTTTTTGCAAGAAAGCATAATGTCCGTGAATGTAGAAAAACAAAGTATCTTTCAATCCCCATGTCTGGGGACTCTTTTTGCAAGGTAGGAATTTTAGGAGGAACAGGTTGAAGAAGGTGTCTTTCAATCCCCATGTCTGGGGACTCTTTTTGCAAGTCCGTTCTGGGCGTTTGACCTTATTTTTGGTGTGAACTCGGCTTTCAATCCCCATGTCTGGGGACTCTTTTTGCAAGTTCCAGGCGGCCACGGAAAAACGATAACGATAAACGTCAGGCTTTCAATCCCCATGTCTGGGGACTCTTTTTGCAAGCACACCCCACAGCCAACCTGTCATTCCCAACCACACACGCTTTCAATCCCCATGTCTGGGGACTCTTTTTGCAAGGAGAAGGATGAGGACGGGTTTGAAACCATCGTCTACACTTTCAATCCCCATGTCTGGGGACTCTTTTTGCAAGCGAATTATCTCCCTGTGGAACATGTCGAAGCCCATATCCCTTTCAATCCCCATGTCTGGGGACTCTTTTTGCAAGTTGTGTGGGTGTGTGCTGGAAGGTTGTCTACAGTCAGCGCTTTCAATCCCCATGTCTGGGGACTCTTTTTGCAAGCAGCGGGCGTTAGAAAAACAATATTCCTTTATCGCTGACTTTCAATCCCCATGTCTGGGGACTCTTTTTGCAAGAAAAAGTTTGGAGGTGTGAGTGATGGGCAAGTACCTCACTTTCAATCCCCATGTCTGGGGACTCTTTTTGCAAGATGACGATGCCCTTGTCCTTGTGAACCTTGACTTCGACCATCTTTCAATCCCCATGTCTGGGGACTCTTTTTGCAAGGTATTTCTCCGGGGACTTCACCATCGAAAAATACGCAACTTTCAATCCCCATGTCTGGGGACTCTTTTTGCAAGACATGTACGACGTGACGCTGAAGCTTCCCATTATATCGAACTTTCAATCCCCATGTCTGGGGACTCTTTTTGCAAGCCGTGAACCTTAGTCATCTTAGCGACGGCGAAGATCTCGGCTTTCAATCCCCATGTCTGGGGACTCTTTTTGCAAGACGGAGTAGCAACTGGAGTAACCTCGGAGGCTGACCCGTCTTTCAATCCCCATGTCTGGGGACTCTTTTTGCAAGACGACATGCTTTTCGGCGTCCCCCCGGACGTCCTCTTGGCTTTCAATCCCCATGTCTGGGGACTCTTTTTGCAAGATAAAGAGGGGGCGGCATTCCCAGCCCAGCTCCGTCAGCCTTTCAATCCCCATGTCTGGGGACTCTTTTTGCAAGCAGAAAACCACGCCAGCCCCCAGCACCAGAAACGTCACACTTTCAATCCCCATGTCTGGGGACTCTTTTTGCAAGGGACATGCTTACCTACATGGGCGATCAGAAGTAACCTTCTTTCAATCCCCATGTCTGGGGACTCTTTTTGCAAGACCTCTAAACAGTTGTCGTAAGTCCCCCCACTATTGCTAACTTTCAATCCCCATGTCTGGGGACTCTTTTTGCAAGTCCAATCAGTTGACGAGGGTGGAGGGTCAACCTACAAGATCTTTCAATCCCCATGTCTGGGGACTCTTTTTGCAAGTTAAGTTACTTAAGAGTTTTTTTGAGGCTAAAGCGAAAACTTTCAATCCCCATGTCTGGGGACTCTTTTTGCAAGCAAAGTTGTCACTGTCGGTCACCGGGTAATAAATTTGTTGTCTTTCAATCCCCATGTCTGGGGACTCTTTTTGCAAGAGATTGGAACACGGTAATAGGCGAGGAAAACAGTTGTATTGCTTTCAATCCCCATGTCTGGGGACTCTTTTTGCAAGCTCATTACTGGTGCAAGCAACACGGTTAGCACCATCTCCACTTTCAATCCCCATGTCTGGGGACTCTTTTTGCAAGCCGGACAGAAAGCTAATAAAGCTAACAGCGTTGATGGCTTTCAATCCCCATGTCTGGGGACTCTTTTTGCAAGATGCAAGAACTAAACTGGATGAAATCCTCGATATAGTCTTTCAATCCCCATGTCTGGGGACTCTTTTTGCAAGGATGATGATAGTAGCGATAAGGACTTTAAGTTACTTACTTTCAATCCCCATGTCTGGGGACTCTTTTTGCAAGTTTGAGAAGTAAGACTTTACTGAGAAAAGGAGTTAATGAGCTTTCAATCCCCATGTCTGGGGACTCTTTTTGCAAGTCTGGCTTGCTTGACAGGGAGCGTTTCAAACGCTATGCCTTTCAATCCCCATGTCTGGGGACTCTTTTTGCAAGGTTGATTGCTGTGGGTTACAACTCTATTGTTTAAATACTTTCAATCCCCATGTCTGGGGACTCTTTTTGCAAGTTATAAAAATGGCTAAGGGATATGCTTACTTACACGGTCTTTCAATCCCCATGTCTGGGGACTCTTTTTGCAAGTTGGCTGGGTTGGATGGTGTTTGTTTAAGTGTTTGTTTATACTTTCAATCCCCATGTCTGGGGACTCTTTTTGCAAGTGGGGAAGAACAGGCGGAAAGCTGGACATTTTAACAAACTTTCAATCCCCATGTCTGGGGACTCTTTTTGCAAGTGAATCCGACCTTACCGAGACTCGCACTTTCCACATCCTCTTTCAATCCCCATGTCTGGGGACTCTTTTTGCAAGCAGAAAAATAAGCCTCGGACTACTGAGACGCCTGACTACTTTCAATCCCCATGTCTGGGGACTCTTTTTGCAAGCTTTCTGTAGTGCCTCCTCGTAGCTGAAAAGTGCTTCAACTTTCAATCCCCATGTCTGGGGACTCTTTTTGCAAGAGCTACCGAGAAAGCCGGAGGGAATCCATGATTTAGCCTTTCAATCCCCATGTCTGGGGACTCTTTTTGCAAGTAAAAAATTCATCCTGGAAAAACTTGTGGATGAAATTAACTTTCAATCCCCATGTCTGGGGACTCTTTTTGCAAGTTGGGCGGAGAATACGACAACACGAACGAGTTTTTTGTCTTTCAATCCCCATGTCTGGGGACTCTTTTTGCAAGACAGCAAGGCTTAAATCGGAGTGTTCTTTCCTCTTTATACTTTCAATCCCCATGTCTGGGGACTCTTTTTGCAAGTGAGGGTGAAGGCGATCTTCGTTAAGAGGTCTTTTATCTTTCAATCCCCATGTCTGGGGACTCTTTTTGCAAGTAACCTTCCCGTTTTCCACGCTTGAAAGGGGGCTGACGCCTTTCAATCCCCATGTCTGGGGACTCTTTTTGCAAGACTACAAGCGTTTCAGGGGGGACGTCTTCATATACCACGACTTTCAATCCCCATGTCTGGGGACTCTTTTTGCAAGTGAGTAGTGAAATCAGAAACGATGAGTTCAGGAAGAGCTTTCAATCCCCATGTCTGGGGACTCTTTTTGCAAGAAAGAAATTGAGGAACTAGAGAAACAGATTCAGGAGATCTTTCAATCCCCATGTCTGGGGACTCTTTTTGCAAGTTTCCAAGCTGACCTCAAAAACTTGCCCATTGAGACGCCTTTCAATCCCCATGTCTGGGGACTCTTTTTGCAAGTAAGTAAGAAGCCTTTTTTTCGAAGTTACGGCTTTAACATCTTTCAATCCCCATGTCTGGGGACTCTTTTTGCAAGCGACAGCAGCGAGGTTCCAGCTGGCTCAACTGCTAACGTCTTTCAATCCCCATGTCTGGGGACTCTTTTTG
>JAPDJY010000035.1:0-141301 GCA_029258835.1 Thermoproteota archaeon
CTTAACTGCGGCGGTGGCATGGTCACCCTTGGCGTGGTCACCCTTCCTCCGCTCAGTCTGCCTCACCCTCCTCGCCGCCTCATCGCTGAAGCTCACGGCGTCCTCGCCTTTAACGCCTTCATCGCCCACCTTTCGGGGTGCCTCCTCGTATACTTCCCTCATCGCCCGCCCTCCAATATCCATCGTCCACGCGGGTCTTCCTCCGGCAGGGGGCCTGCTCCGTTCACCGCCAGCCGCCTGTAGGTTTCCTGCGGCGTCCGCTTACGGCGGCTACGCCTCCTCTCTTCAGAACCTGCTGCATCCAGTGGGGTAACGCCCCTCTTGGTTCGCCGTGTTTCTCCCGGAGGACTTCTCTCGCCTTGAACGTGTGCGTGCATCCCTCGCTTTCACACGCTGGGCACAGGACTGCGTACCCGTACCTCGTCCTGTAGGCGTCCACCTTCACGCCTTCGACCTCGACCTTCACGTGGTTGAAGAGGTGTGGGGCTAGCTTGACCGCTAACGCCTCTATCGGGGTGGTGAGCCTGAGGTCACGGTACACGTCGCTCACGGCGAAGGTTAGGGCGGTTTCCAGGAGCAGCTTGACGTGGTGGCACGCCGCCTCCGGGTGGTGGAGTATGGTGAACGTCTCATCGCACATTATACACTTGATGTAGCCGTACACTTCGCAGTCGAAGGGGTCGTCCACGGCGACGCCGTCCTTGACTGCCACCAGGCCGGAGTTAAACGGGAGGATGAAGGAGCCGAGCAGGTTGTAGCAGTACAACTCCACCACCTCCTCGCTTCCTTTACGGCTCACCTCAGCCTTCAAGGCGTAGCTGTCGGAGGAGAGGGACTTGGCGGCGAACTTGGCGTCGTTGATGGTGACCCGTCCGTCCTCAAGCGGCTTCAGCACCGCCTTCGACACAAGGTTAAACCTTTCACTGGGGAGGCCGGATAACTCGAGGACGTCATCCAAGTAGGCTGTGAAGTCTTCTTGGGCGAGCAGGAAGGCTTTAACTATGGCTCCAACCTCCCACTCTTTAATGTTCCACTCCTCGTCTGGGGGCTCTTCGCCGCCCACCTCCTTCAAGCCTCCCTTAACCTTCTCAGCTCGTCGTCCCCCGGGACGTTCCTTTCGATGAGGGGGGCTACGACCTGGACGGGCTCGTAGTCGCCGTGCCGCAGGCCTGGGGGCGTGACCACCGCCCACCCGACACCCTGCCTGGTAATCCACCTCGCCACCATCCTGTGGTCCCAGTGGGGGTCTCTCAGCACCAGCCTCGTCATCAGCTCAGCGTCCTGCCCCTGCGTCTCAGCCACCCTCAGTATCGCCCTGAACGGCGTGTTCCCGAGGACGTCCGCCGGGAGCTTCGAGGGGGTCTGCGAGATGGCCATGAGGAACACCCCGTAGCTCCTCCCCTCCCTGAACATCTGGTTGAAGAGGTCCTCGCTCCGCAGGTCGCCCTGCTCCCACTGGTTCTCGCCCGCAGCAAGCACGTTGTGCGCCTCCTCAAGAACCACGAGTATCCTGTTCCTCCTACGCCTCCTCGTGGCGTGGACGGCGAGCGCAAGCCACCCCAGGAGAAACTTCTTCGCCCCGCTCGTCAGGCTTCCAGCCTCAACCACGGTTACAGCCTGCTCCTCCAACCCCAGGAGGCGGTCCACGCTGCCTCCACTGTTCAGGGATGGCTTGCCCAGGAAGTAGTGGAGCCTGCTGATTACGGCGTCCACGGCCTCCGCTTCAGCCTCCCTCCTGTGAGGCTCCCTCATCAGCTCAGCCCTGTACTTGACAAACCTCCGGTGGAGCGACCTGAACGTCGGAGTCCTCCCCCTTAGCGTGCTCGCCCTCCAAAACCCTCTGGAAGACGTACTTCACACGCTGCCACGGCGCAAACGAGTGGGCGAAGAGGGTGCTCACAAGCTCACACCATTCAGGCAGCACGCCTGAGGGTGGAAGAGAGCAAAACTAGGAGCAACGCAAAGGCGGCGAACCCCATCAACCCCCAGCACCCATCCCTCCACCCCCCAAAGAAAATCTTATAAATAATTTTTCCATTATTCCTTCCTTCAAAAAATCTTCAAAAATCTTTTCTTCAAAAAAGTCTTCAAAAAGGTGAGGGGGTTTGAAGAGGGTACTGAAAAGAGCTCTCAAAGTAATACCAGCAATACTGATAGTAGTAGTGCTGTTAGCGGTGAGGCTTGGAGCCACGACGCCCATAGTTGCGGCGTCAACCCAGAACCCCAATGCAGACACGAAAACATTCATCCCTTGGTGGGAGTGGCTCACAGACAGCGACCACGACGAGCTATCGAACGCTGTGGAGAGGTTCTTCACCCTCACAAGCCCATACGACCCTGACACCGACGACGACTGGCTGTGGGACGGTTACGAGGTTCAAGTGAATCTGGATCCGAATCGGGGGGACACTGACTGCGACGGGGTGATGGACGGAGCCGAGCTTGCAAGCGGGCTTAACCCCTGGTTGTGGGACACCGACGGGGACGGCGCAGGCGACGGGTACGAAACAACTAAAGGCACCGACCCGAAGAACCCCGACACAGACGGCGACGGGCTGCCAGACGGAGGCGAGTTCAGCCATGGCACCGACCCGCATGACAGCGACAGCGACGGAGACGGGCTAAAGGACGGGGACGAGGTCAACACCCACCACACGAACCCGACCTGCAACGACACCGACAGCGACGGACTACTAGACGGAGAAGAAGTTGAAACCTACTCCTATTACAACATAGACCCTCGCAACCCTGACAGCGACGGAGACGGGCTGCCAGACGGGCTGGAGGTCAACACATACGGCTCAGACCCCGGCAACGATGACACCGACGGGGACGGACTAGAAGACGGGGAGGAAGCGAATAAATACCACACCAGCGTAGTGGCGTATGACTCGGACGGGGACGGGTTATGGGATGGAAGCGAGGTATTTGGCTCCACAGACCCGCTGTGCAACGACACCGACAGCGACGGACTACTAGACGGAGAAGAAAGTGTATATGGGACGAACCCCACGGTTAACGACAGCGACGGCGACGGGCTGCTGGACGGGTTCGAGGTCCACAGCTTCGGCAGCGACCCATTGTGTAACGACACCGACGGAGACGGAGTAAGCGACGGCGTAGAGTACGCCCACTCCTCCAACCCGAACAGCAACGACACCGACGGAGAAGGGCTAACAGACTACGAAGAAATAATGGTGTACAAAACCGACCCAAACGACCCTGACACGGACGGGGACGGAGTAAGCGACTACGACGAGGTGGCGAACGGCACCAACCCAACAGACGGAGACAGCGACGACGACGGACTACCAGACGGGCTCGAATCCTCCATAGGAACCAACCCAAACAACCCTGACACCGACGGAGACGGAGTAAGCGACGGCGCAGAGCACTACGGAAGACCCTACATCTGCGATAACAGCGTGACGTTTAGCCCCGACCCACTTAACCCCGACACAGACGGCGACGGACTAGAAGACGGAGAAGAGTTCAACACAACACTTGGAATGTGGATCACCAATCCTCAAGACCCTGACACGGATGGTGATGAGCTCAGTGACTACGAAGAATTAAAGATTTACTCTACATCGCCGACGGACAGAGACAGCGATGATGACGGGTTAACGGATGGTGAGGAAGTTAACCGGGTCAAGACTGACCCGTTGAACGCTGATACTGATGGGGATGGGCTGCTTGACGGGAGCGAGAAGCTTAAGAATTGCGATCCTTTTGACCCTGACACGGACGATGACGGCCTCGGCGACTACGATGAGGTGGTCGTGTACTTTACTGATCCAACGGATGGGGATAGTGACGATGACCTGTTGAAGGACGGTGAGGAGTTCAATTATGGCACAAGACCTAATGCTAGGGATACTGATGGGGATGGGCTGACGGACTACGCTGAGGTTGAGGTGTATGGCAGTGACCCGCTTAGCGTTGACGGGGACGGAGACGGGCTGACAGACTGGCAGGAGTGCGTGGTGTTCCGGAGCAACCCGGTGCTCAACGACACGGACGGAGACGGGTTCGAGGACGGATACGAGGCACAGGAGCTTAACACGAGCCCCGTGGAGGCCGACACGGACGGGGATGGGCTGAGCGACTACGAGGAGGTTATGAGCTACGGCACAAACCCCAACGCTAAGGACACCGACCACGACTACCTGGATGATGGTGGGGAGCTGGACGCCGGCACAGACCCGCTCGACGGCGACTGCGACGGCGACGGGCTGCCAGACGGGCTGGAGGTCAACTGCGGGTCAGACCCCCTCAACCCTGACAGCGACGGGGACGGAGTAAGCGACGGGGACGAAGCCCTGGTCCACTCCTGCAGCCCCGTGTCAGCAGACACCGACGGGGACGGCCTCTCAGACAGTGAAGAAGTTGCTTACGGCACCATGCCGGCGAACCCTGACAGCGATGGGGACGGAGTAAGCGACGGCGAGGAGGTCAAGGCTGGAAGCGACCCACTAGACCCGGACAGCGTACCGGGCAACGGCAGCCCACCAGCCACGCTCCTCCTCCTGCTCGCAGCGCAGCAACCCAGCACGTTGCCAACCCCGGTCGTAGCCGTGGCTGCGGCCGCGGTCGTTGGAGCGGTGGCGTGGCTCTGGAGGAGAAGCAGCACGGGTGCGGGAAGCGCGCCGAGGCCGCCAAGCAAACCCCCCGGCAGCCCACCCAGCGTCGACTGGGAACACCTCAAATCGTTGGTGAATGACGTGGAGAGAAAGCTGGATGACGTGGAGAGAAGGCTGAGGGATCCGTTGAGGGAAAGGCAGCCCTCCCAGCCGACGCAGCAGCCGGCACCGTCAAGCCTGGCCAGGATGCTCAACAGCGGAAACGAGTATGAGAGGATGATAGCCCTCGACGCGCTTACCAAGTATGCTAGAGCGAAGGGTGTAGGCGTTGACCAGCCTATGCATGGCGTCAAGTTGCTGGGCGACGAGGATGAGGAGGGTGCGCAGCCCAGCTAGAGAGTGCTGGCTGGAGCATGCAACGGACGAAAACGCCAACTCCAGCGGAAAAGCCGGAAAAAACGCCCCCCCACTTTTTCTTGGACTTTCACCGTCCAGCACGGCCATCTTCTTCATGCAAGGGGGGTCTGCTCCCGTGTGCGGAGAAAAGCAGCGGGTTGGAGGTAAGAGTCGGTGGAGGCACAAGCTGATCTAAAGGTGCAGCTTAAAGGAGGCAGCCAGACCCCTACATACAAGCACACGCAACACAGAAGGCACGGGGGCTCAAGCACGCTTTAAAGCCATCCTAGAGCACACACAAACGAAGCAGCCCAAGCAAACAGCCAAAAAACAACACCAGCCCCCGGAAAAGCAGCACACACCACACAAACAACACCAACCACCAGACACCACCCAGCACACACCACACAAACAACAAACAACACAACCGCCAGGAAAACAGAACAAAACAGCAGACAAGACAAGAAACCCGCAGCAACCCAACAAGAAACAGCCAAAACCCACCCCAAACCACAGCCAGCAACACCCGACCTCCACCTCCCGTGCGGCTACCGCCCCCATTCACCTATGGATAACTCAATAGTGCAAAGGCACCGCCTCAACCTCTAAGCTGTCCCCTCCCCGGATTTTAACATCCCCCGCCGCCACGCCTCCCACACCCTTATCACCATGCCTGTTTAAAGTTGCTACCCGACACAAGCCTCCTACCCCATGCGTCCGCTCTGGCGCATGTTGCTTCTCCCGGCTTCTAAGCTCTCCCAAAAAGGGATCGGAGACGTGAGGAAGCCACCGGGAAACCCAGCAACACAAAACCAGCCAGCAACAACACAAAAAACCACCCAGCAGAAAACAACCAACCACAACAACAGCAAAACCCAACACAAACAGCCCACTCCAGCCACAACAACACAAAACAGCAGAAAAACAGAAACAAAAAGCAAAACAGAACAGAAACAAAAACAGAAAAACAGAAAACAACCCACAAAACAAAGAAAAACCAGAACAAAGGAAAGAACGAGGAAGCCCAGATCCAAGAAACCCAAACCCAGACCGCACAGCCCAAACCCTGCGGTAGGAGGTGATCCAGCCGCAGGTTCCCCTACGGCTACCTTGTTACGACTTCTCCCCCCTCACCCGGCCCAGGTTCGACCCCGCCCAGAGGACGAAGCCTCACCCAAACCGGATTCGGGTGGAGCGACGGGCGGTGTGTACAAGGAGCAGGGACGTATTCACCGCGGGATGTTGACCCGCGATTACTAGGGATTCCGTGTTCACGAGGGCGAGTTGCAGCCCTCGATCCCAACTGAGGCCGGGTTTATGGGATTACCTTCCCCTTTCGGGGTTGGAACCCATTGTCCCGGCCATTGTAGCCCGCGTGTGGCCCGGGCGTTTCGGGGCATACTGACCTGCCGTGGCCCCCTCCTTCCTCCGCCTTCTCGGCGGCAGTCCCCCTAATGTACCCGGCGACCCGGACGGGTCCCGCTGGCAATTAGGGGCAGGGGTCTCGTTCGTTGCCTGACTTAACAGGACACCTCACGGCACGAACTGGCGACGGCCATGCACCTCCTCTCAGCTAGTCTGGCAAGGTCGTCAGCCTGGCCTTCATCCAGCTGTCGCGCCCGGTAAGTTGCCCGGCGTTGAGTCCAATTAAACCGCAGGCTCCACCCCTTGTGGTGCTCCCCCGTCAATTCCTTTAAGTTTCAGCCTTGCGGCCGTACTCCCCAGGCGGCCGGGTTAACGGCTTCCCTTCGGCACTAGGACGGCTCGTAGCCGCCCTAACACCTACCCGGCATCGTTTACGGCCAGGACTACCCGGGTATCTAATCCGGTTCGCTCCCCTGGCTTTCGTCCCTCACCGTCGGGCGCGTTCCAGCCGAGCGCCTTCGCCACTGGTCGTCCTCCCAGGATTATCGGATTTCACCCCTACCCTGGGAGTACCCTCGGCCTCTCCCGCCCCCAAGCCCCGCAGTATCTCCGGCGGTCCGACGGTTGAGCCGCCGGGTTTGACCGGAGACTTGCGGGGCCGGCTACGGACGCTTTAGGCCCAGTAAGCGTCCTAACCACTCGGGGAGCTGGTTTTACCGCGGCGGCTGGCACCAGCCTTGCCCTCCCCTTATTCCACCGGCTTCTTACACCGGTGAAAAGCCGGCTGCCGCCGGCACTCGGGCTGGCCCCGTCACGCTTCCGCGCATTGCGGAGGTTTCGCGCCTGCTGCGCCCCGTAGGGCCTGGGGCCTTGTCTCAGTCCCCATCTCCGGGCTCCCACTCTCATGGCCCGTACCGATCGTAGGCTTGGTGGGCCGTTACCCCACCAACAACCTAATCGGCCGCAGTCCCATCCTCAGGCGGAGCCACAGGCATGCCTGTGGTCCGTTTGGGCGGCGGACCATTCCAGGCGTCGCCGCCTATCGGGGATTAGCCTCAGTTTCCCGAGGTTGTCCCCGTCCTGAGGGTAGGTTGACTACGTGTTACTGAGCCGTTCGCCGCTCCCCGGCGTGGCTCGGGGCGCGCGACTCGCATGGCTTAGTCCCAGCCCGATAGCAGTTAGGTCCGGCAGGATCAACCGGATTTTTGGGGGGTTGCTCCCCGTGGTTGGAGTGGCCGCAAGGTTTTAGGGTTTGGGCTGTTCTGCGGGGGTTTGGGTTTCTTGGATCCGAGTCTCTCGGCTGGGCCGGGTTGCTCGGATCCGCACCGGGTTTGCCCGCAGCTGGAACGCAGCTCCTTCATTGTTTGCCTATCCGGCTTTCCTCAGGGCTGTACCGGTGCTGCGGGTTGCTCCAGAAGAATGGTGGATGGTTGGGAAATATATCTTTTTCGGTTGTTGGGTTCTGTCGGCTGCTGGCTGGGTGGGGGTTGTTGGGTTTTTTGTTGGGGCTTGACGGTTTGATGATGGTGTGTTGCTTTTCTTGCTGGGTTTTCTCGCTTGTTTTGGTTCTGGGGGTTTTGGCTGGTGATTTTGGGTTGGGGGTGGGTGGCTGTTTAGCCGTGTCTTGCTGTTTTTTTGCTTTTTGGTGGTTGTGCTTTGGGTTTTATTGCTGTGTGGTTTGTTTTCCTTGTGGGGTTGGGGTGTTTGCTGCTGGGGTTTTTATTGTTTGCTATTTTTCTTGTTTGTTGTGGGGGTTGTTTGGGTGGTTTTTTTGGGGGGTGTTGTGTGGGTTGGCGTTGTACTTGTGGAGGTATTTTCTTTTTATTAGTTGGTAGGTTGCGTATAGGGTGGCTATTATCGCTGCGGCTATGGTGAAGAAGATGGTGTAGGGGTTGCTTGTGAGGGGGTTGTTTGCGAGGAGGGTGTAGAGGGTGTATTGGGTCGCTGTGTCCTGTGCGGTGTAGATTAGGGTTCTTAGTATTTGGGGGATTAGTACGAGGTTTTGGTATATTGTTTTTCCGAGGTATGCGTACATTAGGGCTCTTGGGAAGGCGCCGACTGCTGTTGCGGCTATGAAGGGTTTGAAGCCGATTTTTGTTAGTCCTGCTCCGTAGGATACTGCGTCGAAGGGTATTGGGGGTGTTAGCCGGGTGACTAGGACCGCTATGGCGCCCCATTTTTCCAGCCAGTTGTCTGCGATGAGGATGGCGTCGCCTATCGTTACGAGGAGGACTCGCTCTATTCTGCTTACCTTCCCGGTGCTTACCTTCCCGGTGTTTGGGTTTTCTTCATGGGGGGTTTGCGCGACCCTTTGCTCCCACCTTGCTATTAGCGGGCGGCCTATTGTCCTTGCAATGAAGAATCCGGCTGTTGCTCCGGATATTTCTCCTATTCCGCCGATTGTGGCTGTGGCCAGCATGGCGTAGTCGTATCCGTATAGCATGTTTAGGGGCCAGTAGATGTAGCTGTAGGCTATTCCTCCGAACATTAGGATTAGCTCGCTTGGGATTACTGCTATTATCGCCTGGATTATCATTGCCGCGTAGAAGCCTAGGAAGCCGTACTGGATTATCCACCAGAGGACTGTCATGAATAGTCCTTGGAGCCTGCCTTCTAGGTTGATAAGGAGGGGGAGCATTGTTTAGCCTCCGTGACATTCCACTTTTTTCAGGGTTGAACCTTATATTGGTTTTGATGTATGCTTCGCTTGCGGCTGATGCGTGGGCGAGGCGGCTAGCGGGGCGTGTTACGGTTGGGGTGTGTTACTGTTGATTGCTGGTGTTTGGGTTCTTCTCGCTGTTTTCAGGCTTTCCGGGCGTTTACGTTTAGGGTTGGTTCTGTGTTGCACGTGGGGGCGGGGTTTAGGTGGGTTGTTTTGGCGGTTTGGTGTTGGCTTCATTAGGGGTGTGTCGCTGTCATGCCGTGGGGGCGGCGCTCTTTTCAGGGTTTGCTAGGGTGAGCAGTGCTAGGGCGAGTTTTACCAGTATTTTCGGGTTTGCTATTAGCTTCTTGATGGCGGCCGACTCGAAGTCCATGTCGCCGTAGGCTTCCATTGTTTCGGTGCCTCCATGCTCGATGAGGGCTTTGAAAAGCGAGTCTAGGGCGTGATCGCTTAGACGGTTTAGTACCCGGCGGGCCAGCTTCATGTAGGAGAACTCCTTCCCCAAGATTTTTTCCCATCTTTGCTGGTACCGCTTCAGGAAACCGCTTGAGAAGCGTTCTTCCTGGAGTGCTTCGGATGCCACTTGGCCTGCTATCCTCGAGCAGATCCCTCCGGTAACCACGCCTCCCCCCGTGGTAGGTTTAACTTGTCCTGCTGCGTCGCCCACGGCCATGAAGCGGTCCGTGAACGTCCTTTTAACCGGGCCATTAGTGAGGACCACACCGGCCACTGTACGGGAGACCTTTGCCCTTGGAAAACGCGTGCTTAAGAACTTTGCCAGACGTTTCCGGGGGTGAGAGCGGGCGGCGAGCCCAACCCTTGCTCCTTCATCCGTCGGGATCACCCATGCGAAGAAGCCGGGTGCCAGTCTGCCGCCGAAGTGTAGCTCGACGAAGTCGGGGTCTACGTCTACCCCGCGTACTTCGAACTGGACGGCGGGGAGCCGGCCTCTGAGGGGGGGCAGCCCTGCGATCTTGGCGAGGCGAGCCCTGCAGCCTTCAGCGTCTATTAGCAGTTTGCATTTCTCTTCGCCTCCGCCTTTAACGTGGACGTGCACGCCATCCAAGCTCCTCACGAAGGAGGTAACCTTCCTTTTAAGGGTGAGGTGTGCCCCTGCGCTTTGAGCGAGGGATGCAAGCCACCGGTCAAACATCCGCCTGTCTATGACTAGTGCCTGCACGCTTCTCCGGGACACGGAGAATGACACGCCTGAAGGGGAGTAGAAGCGGGCACCGTAAACCCTGTTTAGGACGCATTCCTCCGGTACTCTGAGGCCGAGGCGCTTCAGGCCTGTAACGCTCACTAGGCCTGCACAATGGTCTGGTTCACCTACTTTCCCGTGTTCCTCTAGGACGATGACGTTTAACCCTCTGATGGATGATTCGAGAGCTGCAAGGGATCCGGCTGGGCCGCAGCCGACGACTGCGACGTCCCAGTTCAACGCTTCCACCCTTCACGCTTATCTAGGGCTCACCGTAACCTTCACTTAACTTTTCAACGGTTCCCCCCTTAAGCTTTTTAGTGAGTGTTACGTTGTGATGGCTGCTGGAGGGGCGCTGGTTGTTTAGGTATAAGATGGTTATTCTCGTGAGGACTGACCTGAAGATGAGCAAGGGCAAGATTGCTGTTCAGGCTGCTCACGCAGCAGTCTCTGCCGCTGAGGAGGCAAGGCGTAAACGTCCTAAATGGTGGGAGGAGTGGCTCAGGGAGGGACAGAAAAAGGTCGTTTTAAAAGTTGCATCCCTTGAAGAGCTGGAGTTCTTCGAGAGGGAGGCTGCTAGGAGGAAGCTGCCTCACGCCAAGATACAGGATAGAGGGTTAACGGAGGTGCCTCCGGGAAGCGTTACAGCCTTAGGTATAGGGCCTGCCCCAAGCGAGGTCATTGACGAGTTAACGGGGGGGCTCCCCCTGCTTTAACGTGTCGCAGCCGGGGGAGGCGTCGTGAACGTGGAGGAGGAAATCGGCATCCTTTTCTTCATGACCGATACTCCCGGCGTGGGCGGCCGCCTCAGGGTTAGACTGGAGGATTTCATCGTGGAGGAGGTTACCCCTGAAGGGAGGATCCTTAGGTTTGGAATGGAAGAGAAGGGTGGAGGAGGGGTGGAGGAGAAGGGTGGAGGAGACTACTGCGTCTTCATCGTTGAAAGGTACGGGGGATACGACACTTTTGAAACCGTAAGAGTGCTTGCTAGGACTTTAGGGGTTAGCAGGAAAAGGTTCTCTTACGCGGGGGTTAAAGATAAGAGGGCGGTGGCTGTTCAGAGAATGAGCGTGTGGAGGGTTGACCCGGAAAGGTTGAGGAGGGTCAGGGTTAAGGGTTTAACGATAAGGGAGGTTTGCCGTTCAAGCGAGAAGGTTAGGCTGGGCGGACTCCTAGGTAACAGGTTTAAGGTGAATGTGAGAGAGGTCAGGTTGCCCCTCTACAGGGCTGAGGAGAGGGTTGTAAGGATCATTGAGGAACTGAAAAGTAAAGGGGGGATGCCGAACTTTTACGGGCATCAAAGGTTTGGGGTTGTGAGGCCCTTAACACATGTTGTCGGGCTGAAGATTTTAAGGGGAGACTATGAGGGGGCGGCGATGGACTTCCTAGCTAAGGTTTACCCTTTAGAGGGGGAGGATGCTAAGGACGCTAGGGCGCACCTTCTAGAAACAGGAGACTTTAAGGAGGCATTAAGAAGGTTTCCCGAGAGGCTGCGCTATGAAAGGGCGATGCTTAACCATCTGGTTAATTCCCCTAGAGACTATGTAGGGGCCTTCAGAAGGCTTCCGCGGGGATTAACTAGAATGTTCATTCACGCCGCTCAATCCTACATTTTCAACTTAACGTTGAGTCTGCGGAAAAGGGAGGGGTTGCCGTTGAACACCGTCCTGGAAGGAGACTACGCTGCAATCCTACTTAGAGGTGTTCCCAGCACGTTCATAAAGGTGGACGGTGGAAACGTCGAGAAGGTTAGAGCGCTGATCAGTAAGGGAAGAGCTGCATTAGCTCTCCCGGTGGTGGGCTACGACACCGTTATCCCGCCGGACAGCCCTTCAAGAAAGCTTGTGGAGGAAGTGCTTTCAAAAGTGGGAGTAACCATGGAGATGTTTAGGGTGCCGTCGATGCCCGAGTTAGCTGCTAGAGGAGGGTTCAGGACGGCGCTGGTTAACCCTCAAGCGTTAAGTGTCGCAAGGGTTTCAAGGGATAAGATGGGGGGCGGAGTCATGGTAAGGCTTGTCTTCACGCTTCCGAAAGGAAGCTATGCTACGTGCCTGCTCCGTGAAGTGATGAAAACCGACCCTGCAAAATATTAATAATGCGAGCTTACCCAACACCATCCAAAGCCGAAAAATGCTAAAGTTGTACGGTGACGTTTGGCCATCTTCTTGAAGGGGTGAAGTAGGTGCTTGAGGAGCTCGGCGGGCTGAGAAGGACACATTACTCAAACCAGATAAAGCCGGAAATAGATGGCGAAGAGGTAACCGTCTGTGGATGGGTTGAGAGAGTAAGGGACTTGGGGGGTCTCAGGTTTCTCGTTTTAAGGGATAAAGAGGGGAAGGTGCAAGTTACCTTCTCCAAGAAGGACACGGAGTTATTCGAGAAGTCTAAGGGCCTCGGTAAAGAGTACGTGGTTGCTGTACGTGGCAGGGTTAAGGCTGTGAAGAATGCGCCCGGAGGGGCGGAGATAATACCGTTAGAGTTAAAGATTCTAAATTACGCTGTTTCGCCTCTCCCCCTAGACCCAACTGGCAGGGTAGAAGCCAACTTGGATACAAGGCTAGACAACAGGGTGCTAGACCTTAGACGGCCAAAAGTGAATGCAATATTCAGGATAAGGCATGAAGTTCTTCAAAGCATAAGGGAATTTTTCCTGAAAGAGGGCTTCATAGAGGTACAAACTCCTAAAATAATCGCTTCAGCAACCGAAGGCGGAGCAGAGCTCTTTCCAATATCTTATTATGAGAAAGAAGCGTTTCTAAGCCAGTCTGCTCAGCTCTATAAGGAGCAGCTATCAAGCGTCTTCGAAAAGGTCTTTGAAATAGGGCCGTGCTACCGGGCTGAGGAAAGCAGAACTGTCAGGCATTTAAGCGAGGTTTACGTGGTGGACGTTGAAGTAGCGTTCGCAGAGGCTGACGACGTGATGCGTATTCTCGAAGAGCTCATCTACTACGTTCTCAGGAAGGTATCAAAGAACTGCAGAAGCGAACTGGAACTACTGGGGAGAAAGATAAAGGGGCAGAAGCCACCCTTCCCCAAGTACACGTATTCCGAGATTATCAGCATGCTGAAGGAGAAGGGGGTCACGATTAACTGGGGGGAAGATATATCTACACCGGCATACCGTGAACTTGGAAAAATAATCGGGAACTTCTACTTCATAACAGAGTGGCCAACCAAGGGGAAGCCATTTTACATAAAGCCAAGAAGGGATAACCCGGAAATATGTGAAGCATTCGACTTAATGTATGGCTGGCTTGAGCTGGCATCAGGAGGGACTAGAATTCACGATAAGGAGATGCTTATCAGAAGACTTAAAGAGCAAAACCTTGACCCAGCATCCTTCGGGTTCCACCTTAAAACCTTTGACTGGGGGATGCCGCCTCACGCAGGATGGGGACTCGGATTAGACAGGTTAATGATGACCATAACGGGGGCAGAAAACATAAGGGAATGTGTGTTTTACCCGAGAGACAGAGACAGGCTTATACCTTAATGCCGCCTTATTCAAAGACGAACCTAACCTTTTCACCAGTTAACTGGTTAATGACCGTCTCCAGCACACGAGTCGAAGCAGGCAACCTTTTACTGTCAGATTGACGTACACGGATTTTCTTCTCATTTGTTCCATCAGGAAGCCAGACCGTGTTAACCCCCAGAAGACTTGCTGGAGCGATTATGTCCTCAATTATTTTCTTCAGCGAAGAGGATTCCTCGATCACGCGGACCTTTCTGCCAAGCTCGTCACTTAAGCTTTTAATTATGCGCCCCTTAGGCCCTATCAGGTTGGGAATATCACCTTGCCCGACAACTATGATAACTAGGTTATTCGACTCTATTGCTTTAACAAACTTAACGTCTTTGAGGCTGGAGAAGCGCTCCTCAAGCTCGGTTAGATATCTAGCTATTTTAATATCGAGCTCGCTAACCTCGCCACTATCCACTTTCTCTTGGCAACGTGAGCATAGAACGCCACTTTTCAGGCAAAACGTGCAAATCGGCGTCTTCATCAGCCAGATCTCCGCTCCAACCTTGCGATTAACAAAAGGAAGACATCCTTAAAAAATTTTCTTTGAAGCGAGCCTACACCCACTCCTCAGTCCAACCCATTGAGGGAACCTATCAAGGAACCTATCAAGTTTAAAATAGGCAGCCAACTTATAAATAAATGAAGCTCAAGTTGAAGGTTAGCAACGTGATGCAAAACAACAACTGTTTAATTCGCTGTCGCCGCTAAGTCCCCTTGCGAAAGCGAGGGAATACAGCAGGGGAGGTGGCGGGGGTAGGCTGAAGGTAAGTTTTATTTTATATAGTTTTACTGAAAGACCTACAACTATGAAATACAAACTTGACAGAGATGCTCACTCAGTTACTCTCTTCACTATCACTTCATCTTCGTAGTAAAGTATTGCAGGAAAGTTTTTACTAACGACAAAATTATTGATTTCCTCAAACAGAAGATTCACGAAATCTCCGAAACGTCTGGAGTTGAAGTTCTTGCCATAGAGTGCGATGTAGATCACGTCCACATCTTATTCAAAGCGAAACCACTCTAAACATCCCTAAAATACATAAACGCTCTGAAGACTATAACTTCAAGGGAGATAAGGCGGAAGTTTCCGGAGGTAAAGAAGAAGTTGTGGAAAAACGTTTTCTGGTCTCCGTCATACTTCTTAGCGACGACCGGACAGGTAACTCTTGATGTGTTGAAGAAATACGTAGAATCGCAGGGTGAAAGAGATGCTAATTAGCTACAAGTTCCGCCTCTATCTTTCTAAAACTGTTCAGCAGGCTCTGAATGAACAGCTTGAGCTATGTCGTGGCTGTATAATCGCTTACTTGGAGAAATCAACAGAGCAAGGAAAGAAGGCAGAAAAATAACGTGGAAAGATACTCAGGCTCTAATCGTGAAGTTCAAGCGAGAAAAACCAGAGCTAAAGAACGTTTACTCTAAAGTTTTGCAGATGGTAAACTACCGGCTAGGTCAAACATTAAAGCGTTAAACGAGCTGAAAAAGAAGGGGAGGAGAGTTGGCTGGCTTCGCTACAAGACTTCTCCTAATTCGTTCAAGACTCTCAATTTCAATCAGTCAGGTTTCAAAATCGACTTTGAGAGGAGGAAGCTTATACTTTCAAAAGTCGGTGAAATTCCGATAAAGCTCCATAGACCAATTACAGGCGGAAAGGGTGTAATCGTCAAGAGAACTAAAACTGGAAAGTGGTTCGCCATAGTGCAAGCAGAAGTCGATGAAGAATCTCTACCTAAAACTGGCAGAGCTGTTGGAATAGATGTAGGTATTCATCACTTCTGCATAGATTCTGATGGATTAACATTCGAGAATCCCAAGTTCATCTATAGAACGCTTGAAAAGATAAAGAGAGTCCAGAAACAGTTGTCGAGAAAGCAAAGAGGTTCGAATAGAAGGGAGAAAGTTAGGCTAAAACTGGCTAAGCTCTACGAAAAACCGAACAATCAGCGCTTAGACTTTCTGCACAAGTTATCTCGCTATTACATCAACAAACGATGTAATCTGCGTTGAAGATCTGGATGTGAAAGATTTGGTTGAAAATGGAAAATCCTCTACACTAAATAGGCTTGCTCTATGATTTGGTTAGCAACTTTATGATAGATGCCCTCAACTCTACGTTTTTCTCTACCTCGGTATTTGGCTAAGAGTCTCTGTTTGCGTTTCCCATATTTTATGGCTGATTGGACTCTACGCCTCTTTAGGAAGTATGCAGTTCTGATTGGTCTTTCACGGGTTATTATTTGCTTAAAGCCATTTGGAAACGCTATGGTTACGTTATTCTCGTTCACGTCTATAGCTAGGGCTCTACCATTAGGCTCCCTAAGCTCAACAACCTTCCTAAACACAACCTTAAGCCATAGTTCATGGCCACGCTTGACAAGCCACCCCTGTCCTAGCTTCATGGTCTCGAACTTCTCGTGACACTGACCATGAAGTAGTCTAAACTTCACACGGCCCTGAGGTGTGGCTATTGTTGCTATCCAACTCCTAAGGTCTAGGCTAAAGAGATGATCATCCAACATTATTGTGCTCTTTCTGAAGGCGGGCTTACCATCCTTAGCTCTGCCACGCCTCTTTAGTTTCCTAAATGCCCTATAGATGGAGCAAGCCATTTGACAAGCTGTATAGATGTAGTGAGACGGTAAATCTGGGAATTTTCTCCTAAACTCGTAGTATTTACTTGTTTTTAATCTTTTGAAGCTTGTTATGTGGTTCTTGTGGGCGAATTCTAACAATTCATTAACCATGCCCATAAACGTGGAGAATAGAGGCTCAACCCTACTTGAATCCCCATCCAACTTGAAGTTGGCGGTAAGTTTAATCATCTCTGAGGGCGTGTTCAAGCGCCTCCACCACCTTGCGCTTCTTATGGCTTCTCACGCCATAGAGGCGCCCAGCAAAAGATGTTACTATAGCTATCAGATCTTCCACAAGTTCTTTCTGCGGCTCCTTCTCCACTTCACCATCAACTACATGAATTACCACACCATAAGAGGAAAAGAATCGTTCAATGTAGGAGAAACCAAATCTTGTTAATCTATCTTTATAAGTTACGAATACAGCGCCTATCTCACCATTAGTTACCAAGTCGAAAAGTTTCTTGAGACCTCTACGTCTCTCATTAAGACCAGAAGCTACGTCATCCAATACAATGACATCTTCATAGCCCTTAGACCTAGCAAACTCTATTAAGCGATTCTTCTGTCTTTCTAAGTCATCCTTCTGGTCTGCTGAACTAACCCTAGCATAAACAACAGCTTTCCGTTTAGGGACTAAGCCAAGTAGACGCCTAACTTCACTCTCAGGATATCGGTAACGTCCACCTGGAGTTTTAATGAACTTAATCTTACCTGAGTATGTCCACTTCTTAACTGCAGTATAAGAGACTCCAAATATCTTAGCAACTTCACCCGTACTAAGCAACCTTTCTCGTTTCATCAAGGGTTATTGAAGTTATGAAGGTTATTAAACTTTACGCTTCCATGATACCGCTTCAGAACCACAAACTACTTCCTTGAAATAAAAATAGTAAATACTAATAAGGGTGTAATCCAGTATATCTACGATGCTCTAAAAGTTGGGCATATTTCAAAAAAGCCAGATAAAAGGGGGCACAGAACTCAATGGTGCTGGGTAGCCAATTCAAATGAGGCATCTTATGTATTAAACTTACTCCTTCCATACCTTAAAGCCAAAAAAGAACAGGCAAAATTGGCAATAGAGTTTCAGTCGAAATTGAAAAACAGGAAAAACTCAGAACCACTAACAACAAGTGAAATTGAAGAAAGAGAGAGGATTAGAGAAAAAATAATGCAATTAAATAAAGGTGGGTGATGTGAAGTTAAGAAAGCTGGTAGGCGGGTGGTGAGAGTTAAGGCTGCGAATACATCTAAAAGGTGTGCAAGATGTGGTTACATTGTAGGTGACTTAAAATTAAGTAACAGATGGTTTGTCTGTCCTAAATGCGGATGGGAGGCGGACAGAGATTACAACGCCTCCCTAAACATCTTAGATGTGGAGCTGGGACGGCCCCGAACGCCGGTGGAGGGAGAACCTTTACCCCTCGTGATTAGCCATAGAAGCATGATCGAGGGGCAAGTTCTCTCGATGAAGCGGGAAGCCTCGTCCGTCAGGGCGGGGTAGTTCACTTCGCTCTTCAAAAAAAAGTTTAACTAAAGAATGAAAGACCTGTTTTAAGAGGGAAATGGTAACTTGAGGATTACTTTGCTATTTTTTGAGGAGTGAAACCAGTTCATCCATTATCGCTTTCCAGTCCTTGGGGTTTAAGTTGGCGAAGCTCCAGTCAGCGTTGGGATGATACTCCCTATCGAGACTTATCGTTTCAACGTCTGAAAAATGCTTTAATGCTGAAAGGGACTGGCTTTGCGTATAGTAGAGGCCGCCCAGGTATAGGGCAAGGTCGGGCTTGCCTTCACCGTCAAATCCTTTCCAGCTGGGATCCCTTAAACGGTTTGAGATGTCAGCTAGACCCATAGAGACCACGTTGGGAAATCCTGCATCTATAAATTCTTTGACTACATGGGCTGTCGCCACGATCGGAATTCCAGCTTTCCCCATCTCGATAGCGTACTCAATAAGTTTTTTCCCTTCAACTTCTCTAGTAATATTGGGGCCAACGATCAAGATAGGGTTCTTTTTTCTTTTGAGGCGGGCAAGCACAACCCTTGCATTATTAATAACTTTAGCTGTTTTGGGACCTTGTATATTGCCAAGCTGCCAAGGGATAGGGCCAAGAGACATTTCAACCACCACTTCTTTCACCTAGTTAACTTACGTGAAGTCTATTGATTAATTACCCTTTTAAACTATACGGTCTCTGCCTTCCACATACGATACCACCGCGACTTCTCCCAGAAAGCTTAGAAGCCATAAGTTATTTGTCAGCTTACCTTCTGGGACTAGATGCGCCTGACCATCTCCACTTCTATTTCGCTTACATCGTCTACGCTTGATATAGCCTTCTCGACGTGGGAGGCTCCACCCTCCTCCTCGGGAACCAGAATGTTCACTCTGAGAGCATTCAGCCCAAAGGCTATTGGAAGCTTTTCTGAGCTGTGAAGCTCTGTTCCCTTAGGCAGAGACGCTCTAATTTTTTCCAGCAACTGGTCTAAGGGGACATCCGTTGATACAGGGAAAACCTTAACGGTCACCACCACTTTCGCCACGTAAACCCCTCCTAACACATTTAACTAACGTGAAGGAACTTCATGGCCCTTCAAAGTCACATACTGGGCACTTGTATGTGTTTCCAAGCTGCCTACATCTGTAACAGCGCCAAATGGTTACTTTGCCACAGTTTGGACACAAAAACTTAACGCCACCCTCATCCGGATGGATAGGCTTTGAACAGCTACTGCATAAAGGTAATTTTACCTCTGCCATCCTTTAGCCATCCCCTTAAAATCGCTTTGACACATTAATCATCTTTCCCTTTTAAATTTGCCTCATTGAAGCCTTTACTCCTCTTTAAACCTGCGAGGAATTATAGCAGAGTGGCAGAGGAATCTAAAATGTCTCTTTAAGGAAGCATCTTAAAAAAGTAGAATACGTTTTCCATTACCTGCTTAAAGCGCCCTTACACGGATTCACGATGGCAGATCGGAGGGTATTGGCAATTTTTTTATAATGATTTCAGTTAGTTATGGTGGAACTTTCGGAGGAGACGTAAATGGGCAGAGACGAACTTCTCATGATACCGGGTCCAACATTTATGGCCGAGAGGACGCTTAAAGCCATGAGTAAGCCCATGATATCTCACAGGGGGGAAGAAACCGGCAGAATGCTAATCGAGTGTATTGAGAAATTAAAGAAGGTTTTCAGAACGGAAAACGACGTATTCATATTAACTGCTTCAGGTACTGGCGCCATGGAGGCGGCTATTGCAAATGTGGTGGAGCCAGGTGACAGAGTCCTCTGTACAACATGTGGGAAGTTCAGCGAACGATTTAAGAAAATCGCTGAGGTATTCGGCGCTGAGGTTCTAGAGGTAGCCTCCGAATGGGGCGACGCCGTTGACCCGGAGAGAGTTAAAGAAATTCTGGATGAGCACGACGATGTTAAGGCCGTCACGGTTACCCACAATGAAACGTCTACGGGAGTAAGAAACCCTGTAGAGGAAATATCAAGAATAGTTAAGGATTATGGAACGCTTCTCATAGTGGACGCTATTTCAAGTATGGGAGGCGATCACGTCCCGGTCGACAAATGGAACATTGATATTTGCCTGGCAGGTAGCCAGAAGTGCTTCGCGATCCCGCCGGGATTCTCGTTCATCTCGGTCTCAGACCATGCATGGGAGGTCATAAATAAGACTAGAAGAAGAACATTCTACTTTGACTTGCCAGCTTACAGGGAGAGTTTAAGGAGGAAGCCTCCGCAGACCCCGTACACGATATCGATAACGCTTCTCTACGCATTAGAGGACACATTGAAACTCATGTTCGACGAGGGATTAGATAATGTCATAGCTAGACACCATCACGTAGCTAAGATCGCAAGGGAAGGAGTCAAAGCGATGGGACTCAGGCTCTTCCCAGTAAGCGAAGACATATGCTCAGCCACCGTTACAGCTGTTAGGCTTCCAGACGGAATAAGGGAAAAGGAGCTACGCCAAAAAGTGAGAGATTATGGCGTCGTGATCTCTGGAGGACAAGATAAGCTTTCAGGGAAAATATTCAGAATAGGGCACATGGGACGCGTTACCGAGAGGGAGATCCTAGCAACTCTACAAGCTATACAACAAGCACTTTTAGACTTGGGAGTTAAGGTTGAAACGGACGCATATATGCAAGCTATAGAAAAAATACGGTAAGAGGCGGGGAAACAACTTCCTTTTACCCGGTTTATTGACTGTTTTTATTCTACCTCGTCGCGTAGCATTGCCCTACGTCCCTTGGAGGTTAATACTACCTTATCGCCTTTAAGGTTTACGAGTCCTTCTCGCTGCATCAGAAGGACGACGCGCTCCACTTCCCAATCCTCCGCTTTAAGACGCCTAGCTAGCTCCTCGATTGTACCTGCAAATTGAAGCGCCCTCATAACGTTCTTAAATGAAATGTCGGGTTCCTCTCTGCCGCTTTGCACAAGCCCGCAGACACTGCAAACGCGGATCCGTTGAGAAAAATCGAAGAGAACCGGGCCACCACAAGCTTCACATCTTTGCCTTGTATAACGCATGCTATAACGCCTTTCCCTTGACAAATTACCACCAGCAAATCCTTAAGGGAGGCAGATATTAACCGGTTTACTAAGCGGATTGCCTTTTAAAGTGCTTTATCCTCTCTCTCATGAACTCTATGATTTCCCCAGCTTTTAACTTTACCCGTTCATCTCTCTCGTTTAACAGTACACCCTCAATGATAGAGGCTGCTTCTTCGGATATTTGAGGGTTATTCACGCTAATCCAACCTATGGACTCTACCGCGCACCTTCTAACCTCCGGATTCTCGTCTTCAAGGAGGGAGGAAACAGCGTTAATTGCCGTTTTTGCTGCTTCTTCGGGAAGCTCGGGGTTATTGCCGATGAGCCAGCCTATAGCCAGCGTAGCCGTCGCCCTTACAGACACCTTACGCGATTCAAGCGCCTTTAGCAGTTCGGGTATCATGTGAGGTATTGCTTCGGGGCTCCCTGTCCCTATTAAACCAAGGGTTACTACTATTTTCCAGTCTGCTTTCCCTTCTAAAGACACATTTTTAAGTACAACCGAGGCAACGGCGCGCGCTAGTTCACTCTTCTCCTTACATACTTCTATTATGGCTTCCATTGCACTGCCACGTATGTTCTCGTTTTCGTCAATGACAGATATTAACGCTAAGTCCTCCACTGCACCCTCGAGTTTTAAAGCGTTCCCGTGAGATATTGACGCTAGGGCATCTATAGCGCTTAAACGGACTTCTTCCGCCTCACCGGGTTTAGACAGCTCAAGTAATTGTGGAATGTACTTCTCTACCAGCTCGGCATCTATGCTACCAATCCATCCAAGAGCCATAGCTGAAGTGATCCTGTTAATCTCAAAGCTAGATTTAAGCCCAGCCCCGATCTTATCTATGAATGGGGCAATCAAACCGGGCTGGCTCCCGCCGATCCACCCAAGGGCTACAACAGCATTCCATGCTAAGTCACTATCTTGTAGGCTGAGGTTTGACACCACTTCATGCACGTGCCTTTCGACTATTTCAGGAAATTCAAAACTCACTTTTCCTAGTAATTCAAGAGCGTTTCCCCTAACATAGACGTGAGGATCTTGAAGTGCCATCCTAAGAACCTGCGGGAACGCCTCCTCGATTATTCGGCGAAATTTTCCCATAATAACACTGATTACGGTAAGCGATGCCACTTTAACTTCTGGATCCTCGTCGTTCATTAACTCCTTTAAGATTTTTAACGCTCCAAGCTCGTCTCCTTCATGGAGGAGGAGGCCAACTTCTTCAAATAATTTTTCCTTCAAAGACGCACGCTCCTTCTAAGCTTAAATTGATCATGCATTGCATTTTACCTCAGCTTTCTAAGCTCACTAACGGATCTCATGTAAGCTTGTGCAATCTCCTTGGCAACGGCAGGAATTAAGTAGCGGTCCACGTCTCCCTCCATTACATGTTTCATTGAGCTTTTAGGCGAGAGTTTCCCTTTTATCTTAAGCTCAGAAAAAATGGACTTTACGGTTTTAAGTGCATCGCTAAAGGACGATGGCTTACGCAGCCGCTTCGCATTTTGTGGAAGGGCTTCCTCTATGGTTTTAAGGGAGAGAAAGTAAAAGTGAGCTAAAGCTTCCAGAGGGCCTTCAACAATAGGGGTTACGTACCCATGCTCTGGGCACACATCATCCCTCAGTTTTCGGGCACAGTAAGGGCATATTCGGCTTCCAACTTCTTGCCTTATGAAGAGTTTGCTTATGGCCTCTATTTTTTGAGTATCTTTCTGGGTCCATTCGAGTTCAGCCTTCTCTATCCCGCTCGGCGCCTTAAGGGCGATTTTTATTTTTCGTTCAAGTAAGCTGGTTGGCTCTAAACGCTCGTATACCCTTCTCTTGGCTTTCTCCTCTTCTTCAAGCATCCTTGCCCTAGCTTCCTTAACCGTTTTAGCCTGTTCAAGTTGAATGCTGATATATCTTTGAGCCAAATCATATGCAGTAGCGTAGCTTACTGGAGGTAACGACTTAAAGTTTAATGGGGCACTTACCGTACTCGCAAAAAGAGGGCTCGGTGTTTCTTCAAGGATTCTTACAGATTTTTCCATGGGGATCATTGCTTGACGCGCCCATATAAAGCTACATATCTTTAACGTATCCAAATCGGGGAAGGCCTCACGTATTTCCATTTGCCTTCGTATTATGAGTTCAACAAGCATCTCCTCCTTTACACATCTTATGTTAACATCTGGTTCCTCTATGACAACTTTGAAGAAAATCTTAAAGCGTTCACTATCCTTTTTAAGCCGGTTATAGAGTTCTACCACACGTGACGCGTGCGCTAGACACTCAAAAAACAATGCCTGCATGACCTGTCTAACTAAGTTATCCAATGTTACTTCAAACTCTACAGCAACCTTTAACATGTTAATGTCCGTAGTGCCTAAGGTATCCAGTATCTTACGCATCGAAGCTTCATTTTCAAGTAACTCCCTAAACTCTTCTGGGGGAGGCGGAGAAATATGTTTTTTAACCTCGTTTATTATGAGCTCTTCCAGCTTACTTAACTTAGAGGGAGGAACAGTAAACATCTCTAGGTTAACTGTATGAACAGAGTAGCCCTGGCCTCTGAGACGGGGAATCACTTTTTCCGTTAAGACGCTTCTCACTCTTTCAAGGCGCTTATATCTTTCTAGCATGAAACTAAGGTCGCTTTTACTTATCCCCAGCTCCTTAAACTTGCTCAGTACATCCTTTGATGACGTTTCCCCTGAAAGGGCTGCCTGAAGCATACTTAAATCTATTCCTAGACGTTCTATCCTTTCCTCTCCAGCTAGGAAAGAAAGGATTCTCCTGAGAACTAACACGTTTTTTGACTTATCTTTAATGCTGGATGTAAGCGTTCTTAATGCTTCATTGAACAGGTTCTCTAAGCTTGTCTTTTCACGCGTATATTTTTTGAATAAACCTATTAGGAGAAGCTTTAGTCCGCAAGCTTCTATATATGTTCTTAGTTCTGCTTGATCTTTTGGGAGGCGACTAAAAATACGTGATGATATTTCCTTTGAAAGATATGATAATTGCTTGACATTTAATGGTGACTCATTTAAACCGGCTAGCTCTCTCAGTCTGTCTTTAACTTTTATAAACGTTGATATTTCGACGCATTCCTCTTCATGAGGGTTCTTAACCTCTTCCTCAAGCTCCAGAGATAGAGGTTTCAGCCCGTAAGTTTTCTTTAAGAACTCAGATCTGAAGTTATAGGAGATACCTAGTAAATCACCTAAGAAGTCTATTAGATGTGTGGTTGGAAACTTGGAGGATACCTCTACAATGTAGCGTTTTGGGATATCTTCAACGCTGGGTTTTCCGTCAAGTTTAGCCTTAGCCATAGCTAACTCAAGTTCTGTCTTTTTCTCTAAGAGAAGAACGTCTTTCTGAAAATTATCGTTTAAAATTATAGATATTTCTTTAAAAAGGTCACGTTTCTCTTTTATGGTGGTATCGTCTTCTCTCTTGAACGATGCTCCTGCATCCATGGGGGAAACTGTTCGAATACCAATGTAGCTATAAATTTGCGATACCATGGCGGCTTTTACGAAGTCTTGCAGAAAAGCACTTTCCCCTACAAGCATTTCAAACCTAGACCAGTTAGATTTCGAAGCAAGAAAATTGCTTAAAAATTCTCTGACAGCAAACCCTGGAGCAACCTCTCTCAGAATATCCCTTTGCGTGGACGCCCACATTATTCCCCCTCCGTTTCGCTCAGCTTTAAGTCAAGTAGATTGTTTCCTATAATCATCCTAACAGTTTTTGGGTCGGGATATTCATAGAGAACTAGATAATTAAGTTTCGGCTGGCTTTCGCTTTGTAAAAGAAGTCTTGCAGGTCTAAGAAGAATGTAACTAAACGCCTTAAGAAAAATGCGTTCCATATATGTCTTGAATTCATCGAAAAGCCCTTCAATTGCTATGTGTGGAACCTCAGATACGAGTTTTTCACGTATGAAGGGCTGTAGTTCCGTCTTCACTATATGCGGAAGGAAAAGGGTTTCCTCAGACGTATGAGAGTAGTTTTCAAGAAACTTTGTAAGGGCTGACTTTATCTCCTCTTTCCATCTTATTTCATCATTCAACCTTGAAATTTCATCTGAAATTTTCTCTAAGTCCAGATGCAATTGTTTTAAAGCATTTTTAAAGCGTTCCTTCGCCTCGATCGCTTCACCCAGCGCCCTATCAATCCGCTCAATTTCAGAAATGATTTTTTGCACTTCCAATGTTGTAGTTTGTAGCTCCGCTTCTAAATTGTTTTTCTGCTCTAATAGGGGAGGTTTATCCTCTTCACGTGCCGAGGTTAGAGTTTGACGTATTTTCTCAAGAAGGTCTTTCTTTTTCTCTAACCGCTCCCGTAGTTGTTTTAACGTTGAAACTTTCACGCTGTAATCGGTTTTAAGACGGATCTCAAAGTTTTCCGTCGAGTCTAATTGTGACTGTACAACATCTATTTGCCGTTCAATACCATTTCTTTTTTCCATTAACTCGGATAAGCTGCTTAAAAGTGAATCGATTTCTTGCTGATGGTCTCTAAGCTTAGTCTCTAAGATTTCTTTTGGCTTATCTTTTGATGATTCTTCATCTCTAACTCTGTTTATGAAGTCAACAAACTCCGCTACGAGGCCGCATATGTCAGGTTTACCCTTAAAGGTTAATACGAAAAGTTCTAACCAGCTTTTCGCTAAGCGCTCCCATTTAGGGAACTCCTTAACGTCCCGAAGGATGAAGCTAAAGAATTTTTCAGAGAAAACTTGTGGGGAAGTTATGTCTGGATTATGCTCTAAGAAGGCGCCTAGAACATTATGGCTAAGAAGGTAGTCTGAAAGGCCGGGAACAACCTCTGAGACGTGCTCACGCACTTCCTGATAAACGTCTTTAACTATGTTGCGTGTTTCTGGCGTTATTTCGGCTAGTGTCACGTTAAAAGCGATTTCCAGAATCTCTGGAATCGAGAAAAGATCCTCGTCGCCTTCAAGTTGAGAGATGAGATCATCTTTAAGTCTACTTCTGAAAATGTTGAAATCCCAGTTTAAAGGGATCTCCGGACTTTTATTCTCAAACCAGCTCTCCAGCTTTTCTTTAACTTTATTAATATATGCTTCAACCACTTTTCTGCGGATAGGGTCAACGATGTTTCTAACAAAATCTTCGAGGAGCCTCCTAGCCACGATTGTTTCGATCTGCATGAAAACGAAAGATGAAATGGCCCTTTCAAAGAAACCAAGTCCTTTTTCCGCTTGTTCAAGGAAATATGATACTTCATCTTTGAGATCCCAACTCCAAATCTCCTCTTCAGGAGCCCGTTCATTAAACAAGAAATTAGCTAGGACATCTTTAAACTTTTTAGCCAGACCTTCAACGTCGATTCTATCTAAGTGATTTCTTAGTAGGTCTTTCTCGCCGGCTTGAAGGAGGGAGTTAAGCTTCTCTTTTAGCAGGTTGAATGAGGCTTTGGCTTCATCCATGAGCAAATCACAATCTTCTAGGATGTTTTTAACGTCGATCAAACCTGGAGTAATTCGCTCCCATAATGTTTCAGCTAAACGCAATGCAATATTTTCTCCAATCTCGTTTACAGTGTAATCATTGATTAGAGATAATATTTCCCGACCTATAAGGCCAACATCGTTTATGAGAACTTCAAGCGCAGTCTTCGTGAAAATCAGACTTTTAAGGTATTCGAAATCCTTGGAGACGTTTTGCTTTTCAAACGAGATCTTTTTAACTGACGCGTTAAAGCCGAGGGGTTTAACGCCATAATTTACTTCGATGGGGCCTTCAACTATTAGGCCGCTTAGAATTTTTAAATGAGCTAGGAGATCCCTTGCATACTTTTCCCTATACTTTTTCTGCGATGCCTCGCCGTAAATCCTTCTAGTAAAGCGCTCTACAAATGACTGCATAACAAGCTTCGTATCCTGAGAACTTAATTTTGAGGCAGTGCAAGCTAGTCGGATATCCTTAAGCCTACTTGAAAGTTCTCCCGCTAACTCCATAACTTTAAATACGTCCACTAAACCCTTCTCGTGCTCTAACAGTACGATGAAGTTTGATGATTCCTCGTCGCCTCCTGTAACCAAAGCCATCGCTTCAGGAAGATTTCCCTTTTCAGTCCCAACAATATCAAACTCTATGAAACCAAGTGAAACGCCACTTTCCTCTGAAAGAAGACGGTTGAGCATATGAACTGCTTCCGCAACCTCTGAAGCTAGTTTTTCAGCCCCCTTCCTACTGAGACCTTTAGGGCCAACAGAGAACCCAAACGAGCTCTCGTCTATTGAATAGCCAAAAACTGAAAAGTCAGCGATCCTTAATGCTTCGATGGTACTCATGGAGCTTCTACGAGACAACAATTACCCTCCCAGCAACAAATTAAGAAAGGTAATGAAGACCCTTTCATTTCAAACACTAAACCATATCTCGATTTCGATGTTTAAATTAAATAAATTAATTAAAGGTTTAATAAGATTTGCCACCAAAATGACTCTTTAAATACCCAGCAGGGGATGATTCCCATTAAAAGGGTAATAAAACGTCATGAGGGAGATAAGGTAAATTGACCCGATTTCTGATAATTGATGCTACTGGCGCGGGGAAGGGAATTAGGAAGCTTACTAGGGACGTGATAGGAAGCGGTGCACGAGCAGTAGCTGGTGTCTTAGAGAGTTTTGGATGTGAGACTAGAATAATGGTTCCAGAGGTGTTCTTCAATGCAAAATCAGAAGTGAAACAGTTTGACGTTTTAATGTGTGGCGGAATGAGTATGGACCTAGAGGTTATGGGAGAAATTGTGAAGATATGGAGGAAAATCAGAGGAGGAGTATGTATAGCAGGGGGGCCTGCCTCTGCCGAAGCGGAGAAACTGTTAGAGAGAGGGTATGATTTAGTCATGGTTGGAGAAGCTGAGGACACTATCGCGGAACTACTTAGGGGAGGGTTAGAGGACGGGTGCCTTCCCAGTGAGGACGAATTAAGGAAAACTGCGGGGGTGAGCTTTCTCTCTTCAGATGGGGTTGCCGTTAAGTCTGATCCAAGACGCACTGCTAGGCTATGGGAGCCGTCCATTGAGAGAGTTAAGGACTATCCGTTCTATAGGGTTGCCAGAGTTTATGTTTGGTGCGTGAGGGGATGCTCAAACTTTTACAGGACTAAAATACCGTTACCAGACGGAAAAGTGTGTATAGAGTGCAGTAAGTGTAGAAGCGGTAACTTAAAGGAAAGATTAGAATGCCCAGTAGGAATCCCCCCAGGATGCGGGTACTGTTCGGTTCCTAGCATGTATGGGCCGCCAAGGAGTAGGAGTGTAGAGTCCATTTTAAGAGAAATTGAAGGATTGCTTAGGCAGGGTGTTAGACGAATATACTTGGGAGCAAGCTGCTTCTTAGAATTTCACAGAGAAAGGAAGGTGAATGGAGGAATTTTAACGGATCCTAGAGAGCCCGAGCCAAACTACGAATACATAGAGAAACTCCTCATGGGTTTAAGGGAGATTGTAGGTGATAAAGCATACGTTAGCGTTGAGAATGTAAAGGCTTCCCTTTTCACAAGGGAAGCAGCGAGCCTCATATCAGAGTATCTCCCTAAAACCACCATTCACTTTGGGGGGGAAACGGGAAGCGCGAGTCACGCAGCCGCCTTGGGACGCCCTGCCCATCCCCGTGAAGTTCTATCAGCTGTTAAAAAGGCAGTTACGGCGGGATTACGCCCCTATGTATACTTTATTCATGGCCTTCCAGGCCAGACGATTAAGACTGCCCGCCAGACTGCTAGAATGATTAGGGAGACATTTAGGCTGGGGGCTGAGAAGATAACTATTTACAAGTTTAAGCCCCTCCCAATGTCTGCATTTGAAAAATTTAGGGAGCCCCCATCGGCTAGCAGAAGCAAAGCAAGTAGGATAATAGTTAAAGAAGCCATAAGAATTAATAAAACATTGAAGAAAAAAATGATCGGTGAAACGCTTGAGGTCTTGGTGGCGGAAAAGGGCGAGGGGATATTTAGAGGGAAATTTATTGCTTACCCGTTACGTGACGGCCCCACCGTGATTCTCAATGGAAAAGCACGGTTAGGGGAAAAAGTTAAAGTACGCATTGTAAATGTGATGAGTGATAAACTCGTAGAGGGAGCGGTAAGCGACTCTTAGCATTTAAGAGAGAAAGAGTTTTTAAAGAGAGACGATTAAAGGAGGTTACTTGAAGGAAGGACGGTAGGAAGTGAAAGCGATGCCTTACGTGTGCGGACGTTGCGGAGAAGAACTTAAAAACGAAGAGTTAATGATGATTCAAGGTATAAGATGCAAATGCGGCTCACGAATAGTATATAAAACGAGGCCGCCAGTAACTAAGAAGGTTATGGCAAGATGAATTGGCTTTTGAGGTTTTAGTGGCTCCTTAAAAGTTTAATGGCTAGTTAAGTTTTCTCAATCAATGAAATAATAAAATACCATTAGAAACTTCAAAAATTTCTAGTGTAGGTGGTGTTCTTGGCCCGCGGAAAAGGGAGAGGTGGGACACGTGAAAAAACGCTCTTCGAAAAAGTTTGGACGCTTGCTCTACACAGGGGATTTATTGTTCCCACAGCGGAGATCTATGGTGGCATAGCTGGGATCTATGATTTTGGGCCCCTGGGCGCCCTTCTCGTTAATAAGTTAATAGAATTCTGGAGGAAGTTCTTCATAGTTAGAGAGACAAACTTTCAAATTTACGAAATTAACGGTTCAACCATTCTTCCGTATGAGGTTTTAAAGGCTTCAGGGCATGTTGACTCCTTCGTGGATCCGATAGTTAGCTGCTTAAAGTGTAAGGCGAGAATGAGAGCGGATCATCTCATCGAGGAAAAACTAGAAATCAGAGTTGAGGGCGCAACTACCGATGAACTCACTAGAATCATACGTGAAAACGGGTTACGGTGCCCTCATTGTGGAGGGGAGCTTTCCGAGGTTACACTGTTTAATCTCATGTTTAAAACCGAGGTGGGCCCCGTTAAGGGTAAGACCGCGTTCCTTAGACCGGAGACCGCACAAGTCATTTTCGTAGACTTTAAGAAGGTTTTTCAGTCGATGAGAGGTAAGCTCCCCTTTGGAATAGCTCAAGTTGGGAGATCCTACAGAAACGAGATATCGCCTAGGCAAGGGCTAATACGGTTACGCGAGTTCACCCAGATGGAAATAGAGGTTTTCGTGAACCCGAGAGATATTAACAACTGCTCCGGCATAAGTGATGTTGCAGAGTTCAAGTTTAGGATTTTAACACGGGAACAGCAGAAGAAGGGAGAGAGGAAAGCAATCGAGGTAACGGCCAAGGAGGCGGTTGAAAGGGAAATCGTCCCTAACGCATACATGGCATATTACTTAGCGAAGGAAGCGGAGTTCTTTGAAAGAATAGGAATACCTAGAGAGAAGTTTTATTTTAGGCACATGCTGCCTGAGGAGACACCATTCTATTCGGGTGGAAACTTCGACCTTGAAGTGGAGTTAAGTATTGGAGTGAAGGAGGTTGTCGGTAACGCTTACCGAACAGACTATGATCTTAGGAGCCACATGGAGCATAGTGGTGAAGACTTATCAGTTGACGTCGACGGGGAAAAGGTGATTCCTGAAGTAATTGAACCGTCGTTTGGCGTCGAAAGGATGGTATATTGCATCATGGAATGCTGCTATAGGGAAGACGACGGGAGGGGGTGGAGCTGGTTCCAGTTCCCCCCTGAAATAGCCCCTATAACCGCGTTAATACTTCCATTAATGAAAAAGGAGCCTTTGACTTCAATAGCTAAGAAGCTCTTCAAGAAGATTAGAAAGGAAGGACTATTCGTTGAGTATGATGATAGAGGTTCTATTGGAAAAAGATATGCAAGGGCAGACGAAATAGGAGTGCCAATCTGTGTAACCGTAGATCATCAGACCATTGAAGATGGAACGGTAACCCTACGAGATAGAGATACAAGGAAGCAGGTTAGAGTCGAAATGGACGAGGTGCCGAAAATACTGTCTAATTTGGTATCAGGGCGGACAAAGTTTCAAGATATAAAAGGATCGTGAAAAGAAGATGCATGAAGCGTTAAATTTAAGATTAAAGAGTAATTGTTTCTCCGTTGCGAGGCGCGTACGCCTCAACTTTTCGGAGGGATTCTATCCGTTCACAGAAATTCAAGACTTTTTTCTCTTCTCCATGAACACAGAAAACTCTTTCGAGGTTCTTGAAGAAGCTGAGGAAACGCAGTAATCCAGGATAGTCTGCGTGAGCGCTGAAATCGAAAAACTTAACTTGTGCTTCAACGCGGAGACTTTCACCTTCAAGCTGTATTTCACGCTGACCATCGTAAAGAAGCCGGCCTCTCGTACCTGGAACTTGGTATCCTGTTAAGCAAATTAGATTCTTTGGGTCGGCACCAAAAATTTTAAGGTAGTAGAGAATAGGACCCCCCTCAAGCATTCCTGAAGTGCTAATGATGATCATAGGCTCTTCAGCCTTTAACACGTCTTTTCTGGATTCAACTTCGATGAAAAGGTTTGATTCTAAGGGGTTTTGTTTAGTGTAGCGGATCTGCCGTTTAATGGGGTCGCTTAAGTCAAACCAGTACATCCGGTAAATTACGTTCACCTTCCGTATCATCCCATCTATGAATATTGGAACCCTCGGTATGATGCCGCTTCTAACATATGCTTCAAGACATAACATCACCTCTTGTGCTCTTCCCACAGCGAATACAGGGATCAATACTACCCCACCGTTAGTTAGGGTCTCAGCTACAGCAGCCGCGAAATCTCGTTCAATTTTCTGGAGGCTTGGATGCTGGTCAGAAGGAGAGGAATACGTTGACTCTATTATTATTGTATCAGCGTCGTTCATTGAAACATCCACCATCGTCTGGGTTCTTGTATTCCGGGCGCATATGTCCCCGGTGTAGAGGATCACATGATCACCTATTTTGAGGCGGACCATCGCACTTCCAAGAATGTGACCTGCTCTAAGGAGGGTTGCTTCGATTTCTCCTCCGAGATTTATGGGCTGCTTGTAGAGGACGTCTACTGAATGTTTTCTGACATTCATTATTTCTGTGAAAGTGTAAGGGGAGGTATCCTTCTGAAGTTTAACGTAGTCTATGTTTAAGGTTTCTGAAAGATCTTGTGTGGGGGGAGTACCTATTAATGGGACATGGTATTTTGAAACTATGCTTGGAGCGAAGCCGGCATGATCTAGATGTGCATGTGTTAGTATGAGGGCGCTTGGAGGGTTAGGAGGGTCAAGCGGAAACATGCTATCATTACCGCTCAGAGAAACGCCTGCATCCAGCATTATACCTCTGTCACCATACTCAACGAAAAGGCAGGATCGTCCAACCTGTCGTGCCCCGCCTAAGAAAGACAATTTCGTTTTCAACGAGACACCCAGCTAGGTTATTACTTCACAACCGTCATCGGAAACTATCACTGTTTCTTCTGCTTGGGCAACGTAGCTTCCTTTCCTATCGGAAAGCACCTTGTACTGGCGAAGAATTCCTTTAGACGCAAGCTCTCTTAAAGCGAGGCGCAGCCTACCTCTTGAGAACTGCTTAGCCAACCACCTTTCCGCAAATGGCAAAGTTTTATACTCGCCCTCAACGAACCTAACTATTCGGCGGGCTTCTCTGAGTCTGATAGGAGCTAAAACAGGCTGAATGCTGAAAATATATGCGTATGGCGCTTCACTAACGCTTCCAGATCCCGTCGAAGCAAACGTCTCGACAGCGTAAACTTCTCCTTCCTCGATCTTTGCTCCATGAGGGAGGGATATATTTGGGATCACTTTGCCCCCGTGAAGCACGTACTGGCTTAGTAAATGTCCTGAAAGTTCGCGGACAGGCCGGAAACCATACTCTTTTATTATTTTTTCGATCTCTCCGCCGACGGTGTTAGTTTCAACTCCGGGGGCTATTAGTTTGAGGGCAGATTTTAATGCTTCATCCGCGGCTTCCTTGAGAGAAAGAAGGTCAGGGTTAAAGCAGAAGGTCACGGCGGTATCAGCGATGTAACCGTCAATGTGTGCTCCAAAGTCCACCTTAACTACGTCTCCATCCTTAATAGTAAGAGTGTCGCCTACCGGGGAAGTGTAGTGTGCCGCAACATTGTTGATCGAGATGTTGCATGGGAAAGCTGGCTTAGCGCCTCTCTCAATAATTGCAGCTTCCACCTTCTCACATATATCGATACATCTAACTCCTGGTTTAACAAGATCACCGAGTAACTGTTTAATTTCCTGCAGTACTTTTCCAGCTTCCCTATGTTTTTCCAATATCTCTAAGGTGTTTTGAAATGTTTCCTCGTGCTTATCGTCACTCAAGTTTCCGCCTCCACCCTTTTTTAAGAAGAGGCATGCACGCTCGTTAACAAAGCCAACTACCAGTAATTATTTTTGAAATAATATAAAGGAACCGCGACAAGAAGGGAGCGATCGAAAAGGACTGGCCAATATAAACATAGAAGAAAAGAAAATATAAAAGGATTTATTCTTTTTCTTATTAGCTCTATTTTTCTCTCTCCTTGGAAACTTTAACGATTGTGTAGCTTGAACAAATAGTATCCCGGAAAACATGTATAATAACCTTTTTAAGGTTTAAATTTAAACAAAATGAACTGGAAATGAGGAAAAGAATCATATTTATCTTTTAACCAGTTCCTAGTGGAAGGGTGAAATATTTGACGAAAATTGATGAAATTTTAGAGTTACTTCGTAACATGGAAGCATCCACGCCTGGTATCGAGGCGAGTGCGGTAGTAAGCACTGAGGGACTTCCAATCGCATCGGCGATGCCACAAGAAGTTGATGATGCTGTTGTGGCGGCGATGGCATCAGCGATCCTCAGCGTTTCAGAGAGAGTTAGCACTGAGCTCGTCAGAGGCAAACTGCAGCAAGTTTTGGTTCAAGGAGATTTAGGATACGTGATAATTAAGGGTGCTGGAGAAAACGCGTTGATTACCGTCCTTGCAAGAAATGATGCTAACCTAGGATTGATACTTATGGTCCTAAAGAAAATCTCGGAGGAAATTAAGAGGCTACTTGAAGAATAAGTTAATCGAGGGTAAGGGGTCTCTTTAAGTTATTTTTAATGGCTCAGACCGCCTGTCGTTCTTCATCCTCATGTCAGATGTTTAGGGTCTTCATCGCCAAGAAATGATTAACTGAATAGAAGAAAATAAAATGTTCGGTTTTTAAACGTTCTTTTCCAAGAAGGAAGCAACTACTTTCCTTAGTTTCTCTTGAACTTCCTTTAAGGGTAGTGATGAATCTATTATGAGGTATCCTTTTTCCTCAGCTCTTTTAAGGTAGTTTTTTCGGACCAACGCAAGAAACTCCTGTTCCTCATATTTTTCTCTTTTCTTCTCTTTGATCCTTTGAAGGGCGATTCTTACATCCACATCTAGCAGAACCGTTAAGTCTGGTTTAGGAACCCACTTGTTAACTGTTTCAATCCATTCCATATTGAGTCCTTCAGCCGCTTGGTAGCAAATGGATGATTCAGTGTAACGGTCTAGAATGATGATAGCACCATTTTTGATGAAGGGCTTTAGTTTTTCGAAGTGATCTACACGGTCAGCTGCAAAGAGGAGCGTCATTACTGCTGGATGAGAAGCTTTTTCAGCTAGTTTTGTCCGTATTAGTTTTCCTATGGAGCTTTCGGTGGGTTCACTTGTAACTATAACTTTGTATCCCTTCCCTTTTAACCACTCTGCTAGAAGTAGAGCATGGGTTGTTTTCCCAGCGCCATCTATGCCCTCTAAGGCGATTAACACTCCTCGCTTCCTCATGGTCAAAGAGTGCACCCAAGGAGTTAACTATGGTAATAGATAAGTTTTTTACTGTTTTTCCTCTTCCTCAATGGAGCAATAATGGAGAAAGGGTGAAGGTTGGTGCCTGTTAACTTAGAAGTTGATAGGTTCAGTATATCTGAAGTTAGAGAGAGGGGGATTACTAAAAAAGTGGAAAATGCACTGTGCATTCAGGGTATGCCGGGAATAGCAAACGTCGGTAAGACGGTGATAAACGTTATGCTTAAGCAAAACGATGCAGAAAGGATCTCTCAAATATATTTTTCAGATTTCCCATCGCACGTATCCGTCGATGAAAGCGGAAAGGTTAACGCGTTAAAAAGCGAGATATATTTTTACTATGATGAAGCCTTGAGAAGGGATATTTTCCTTCTGACAGGCGACGCACAGCCCACTTCAAACGTAGGCATGAACGTTCTTTCAAAATATATCGCGAAAACGCTGCATGAAATGAATGTTAAAATTATTATAGCATTGGGTGCAATGCCTGTCGAAAAGCTAAACGATAAGCCACGGATTTTCGTAACTGCAACCAGTAACACGTTACTAAAGGAATATGGCAAACTGCCAAACGTGGAGGTTCTTAGGAGTGGAATCATAATAGGAATGAATGGTATAGTCCCATGCCTCGCCAGCAATCTTTTTAACATTGATGGTATGATACTCCTTTCGGAAACCCTAAGTGTTCTCCAAAAAGACCTTAGAGCTTCTCAAGCACTGGCACGGATCTTAAAGGAAAAGTTGAACCTTAAAATAGATTTAAGTGCTTTTAGTGGGGGTACAGGGGAGGAAGGGAAAAAGATAGAGAAAGGTACTGGACAGCCAAAATACATAAGCTAAATAGGGAGTGATGCATGAAGAGGCCGACTGAAAAAATTAAAGAGAAAATTTAACATCATGGGAACGAAGTTTCATATTGAATTATTCTCTTTTTTCGAAAATATGCTCTCCGACTAGGGATCCAGCACATATTGAGTCACCTAGCCCAACCGTTCCCTTTAGCTTGGATGCTAACTTTGACGGGATAAACACTAGGTTGGGCTTACCTTCCACGAAGCCGCGCTTCAGAAGTAGTTCCCCGTTGACGCCTTCCTCGGATTCTAGGAAGACAGCTAGTTTCTGGTGTTCCTCCAGTCCTTTACCACTTAATTTAAGGGCTTCTGACTTCATTAGACGCTCTGCTTCTTCAATTGTAGGTGTGCTACCTGTAACGGCTAAGGTAGCTGCTAGGCTAGCACCTAAGAGGAGGGAGAGCAATTCACTCCTAGGAGAAACCTTGTAGTTATCATCAAGTAGACTCATCGAAAACTCCCTAGTATGAATGAAAACCCGTTTTAATGAGTACTTGCTCATGAGGGAGCGGGCCTTAAGATATATTTCTGGAGCAGAATAGGATGAAGAGTTCCAGTCTACACTACGAGATGGAAATGAAAATTGTAGTAGTTCTGACTCATTGAGTCCTACCGAGTCGACGTGTGGAAAAAGCAAGTTAAGAATGCCCTTTCTAACCTTAACGCTGGCAGTAAAGCCCATTTCAGCATGTACGGTCAATTCGGGATTAACGGATTTCCAATCCTTAATTAAGGAGACAGTCCTCTCAATGTGCTCTTTATAAGTTGTACCGTCCGAGTAAACTTCTTGAAGAAGGTGGTATCCGGCGACTACGCATGCTGACGCTTCCTCCACTTTAAGCATACTACCCTCCCAGAAGCCAGGCGCGATTTCAAGACGAGTGTTTATGTCGTCAAACGTGGCGATAAAACGGTTTTCTCTAGGAGCTTTCACCTCTAACTCTCCTAGTTTGACCCTGAAGCCCTCTCCAAATTCGAATATCCAGTGGATTAAAGGCTCATCTCTACTTCTCACGGCTTTGCTGGGAGGTTTAAAGCGTACTTCGCCGTTTGCAAGGGTAGGTATCAGCACGTTCTTATCATGAAAGAGGTCGGCTTGCTGTTGGGGGAGAGAGGGGGCATTCGGTATAGCCAAATGACCCATTCCTGCTATTATGTTAGACATGTTACCGCCTTGACCGCCCATACGAGTAGAATCCCATCCTAATAGCTCCTTGAGACGGTGAGAAATGGCGGCGTCGCGTATAATCCACTCTTCTCCTAAGCCGTTTCTCACGCAAAGGAGAAAGCCTGCTAGGAAATCTTCTAGAGAATTGATTTCCATTGGCGGTGACTCGATTTTCCGTATAACCTCACTTGGGGAAGCAAAGTTGAAAACACGTTTAACGTCACCTTCATTAACGTGCTTCACAGCATCTATGTTAACGTTAAAACCTACTATGAAGGTTAAGCGTTGCCTTACGCGTTTAGCGGTTTTTAAGGCGTAACTATATGCTTTACTCCACATCCTTTCCATGGGAACCCTCCTATAAGGCTAGTAATCGGCGAGTAGGTGTATGTTACCTATCCTAACATTGGTAAGCCCTTCCCCTCTAGCAGCGTCGGCACATTCCAATGCAAGCTTACGGCTCGTCGTAGGTAAGTCGCGCATAACGTAGTGTGGATGAAAAGCCAGCAGAGAGTAGGGTATATCCGGGTCTATGTCTGCTATGAAACTTGCTATTTGCCGAACTTCTTCGACGTCCACATAGCCAGGAACCAGTAACGTACTTGCAATCAAGAATGGAGGCTCAGGGGACTTGCGGATGAAGGGCTTTAACCTAGCAAAGTTTTCTAAGGTGCGTTTATTAGTTACACCGCAAAGGCCTATGTTAAGAGGTTCACTCCACGCTTTCAAGTCAAATTTTATGCATCCTCCAGTTTTAAGAGCTAAGGAAGCCGCTTTCCTCAGGAGAGGCCAACTCATTGAACCATTAGTTTCCCAGCACACTCTCATAATTCCGTTCCATTCCTCCGCCCTCGCAACGGCTAATTCGCTGGATTTAATCGAGTGAGGCATTTGAACTGCGGGGTCTCCTCCAAAGTAACAGATGCAAGAAACACGGTCATTACATTTCTCAGCGAGCTCACGTGCACCCACGATTGGCCTAAGGCTTCTAGCATGCTCCCGGTAATGCCAGTTCTGGCAGAATAGGCAATCAAAGGAGCAAGCAGCATAGAAAACAGCCAAGTTAAAGTATCCGTACTCGGCTCCCATTCGGTACGCGTACCTTGGAAATCCTATGCCGGTGCATCCAGGACAAACCCATGCTGCAACACAGTTTGTAGGTAGAGGATCATAGTACCATTCTAAAAGTCCCTTAGAGGGGGTGCCTGCAAGATAAAACAGCCTCCCATCCCTATTCTCGACTATGCCACAATATCCGCGTTCGCCCTCAGGGATCATACACTCGTTGACACAGAGCTTACATGGAACCCCACTTTTGTCTTTAGGAGGATAAGGAGGCAAGCCAAACCGCTTCCTACTTTCAGAGTGGACGGCCATTGCGATGGGTAAAGCGTCATCAGGTCTCTCCCTTAAGCATCTACCACACACGCCCAAGTTGCCAGATATCAAAACGCTTTTCCGTCCGCAAACACTACATCTAGACAGCGTAGTTTTCTTAAGGAATGAAATAATCATCCCTCCATTTCCCCTATGCCACCATCTTAAGCGAAAAAACATTCTTTAAATCAAGAAGTTTACAGGAGGAGTAATGAAAGATTCTAGGATGGACGCTTACATCGCATCCACCAATTTTTTACACATGAGGAAAGCGTCCTCTCCATCATGGTAATAACCTTTAAGTGTTTTAACTATAGTGAAGCCCATTAACGTATAAAGCTTTATAGCCGGGTCATTGGACACGCGAACCTCTAAAATAACCTCCTCTGCACCGTATTCCCTCATTGCTTTAAGACCTCTCTCCATGAGCTTCTTTCCTATACCCATCCTTCGATATGCAGGGAGTACAGCTATTGAAACAACATGTCCTTTCTTTAGAAGCTTAAAGGGTGAAGGGTTAAAAGAGGACATACCCTTCTCAATTCTATTCATCATGTAACCTACCACTTCCCCGTTAACCTCAGCCACTATGAAAGCCTTAGGAAAACGCTCTAAAATATGCTGAAAGAAATAATACGGATAATTTTCAGGTAGACATATACGATTGATTTCGACGACTTGTGTTAAGTCCTCATAGCGGGCTTCCCTAATAATAACAGCATATTTTTCCTGCAATTCCAGATCCTCCAAGAGGGCAGAGTTAGACTAAATATTTCAGTAAAATAACGGTCAAATATACCTTTCCGTACGATTTAAACGGGAAAACAAACGGAAATGAATTTCGGAGGTACCTTCCGCAAAACCACCAGAAAACGGCTAGAAACACCCAGTCCTTCTCAAACATTCTATGGACATTAAAAGAGCTACTTTAAAAGGAGGCGAATTGAGAAAATCGTCGAAAGAAGGGAGAAAAATTTGGAAAAGCTTAAAAAACTTAAGGTCATTATGAGGAAGCAGCTTATAAAAAAGAAGAGGAAAAGAAACCTTTTAAATAAAGAACAATAAAATATTTAGGAGAAAATGCCAAGTTGAGGAGGGTAACATGTCCGAAGTCACGCCGACACGAGTTAAATGCCCTAAGTGCGGGAGTGTTGATGTGAAACAGGTTGAAGATAAAAGCAGAGTGCTTAGCTATGTTGGAGGACAACCCATTTATAAGAAAATATGGAAATGCAAAAAGTGCGGGGAAACATGGGAGTAGCTTCTCCGAAAAACAATTTAGGTGGTCAGGCTGGCGGAAAAAGACAAGACGGGTGTTACAACCCAGGTTTTTTTTACTTTATCTATCCTTCCAGCCGGTATAGTTACATGGTACATTTATTACTTCGTTAGCCCCTACATAGCATACTGGCTTGATCCATCTTACGTGATATGGGATCTTTTTAGGTTGTGGATGAACCCGTTAGCTTGGGGTATGTTCTGGTTTTCGAACTGGTTTCCTGGAGGAGACTTAGGAGTATATATAGCGGTGTTCCTCGTTAGCATATTCGGAAACATTTCGATTATATTTCCTGTTCCATATGTTATCTTCTTATGGTTCCTTGTGGTCTTTAGGGTGACTATTAATCCGTTTATTTTGGGTGTATCTGCTGGGGCTGGTGCAGCTATAGGTGAAACCAGCGCTTGGATTCTGGGGAGGGGGGCGTCGGAAGTGTTGGAGGATACGCGCTACGGGGATAGGCTCAGACGTTATGGAGAACTTGTTGAGAGGGGATGGGGGGTTCCATTGGTTATCCTTTTTGCTGCAACGCCATTACCAGATGACGTGCTACTTTTAGCTTTAGGGATGGTGGAGTATTCGTACGTTAAGACGATCGTGAGTTGCTTCATAGGGAAAATTTTGATGTGTGTGATGATAACTTTTGCAGCCAGAACCCTTTCGAACATTAGGATTTTTGGGAAGACGATTCTCGGATGGTACTCGGGGGAAGCCGGATTGGCGACCATGATTGCGAGCATAATACTTATGGTTTTGGTATTTATAGCCTTGGTTTTCGTGGATTGGGGGAAGATCTACAATAAATTAAGGAGGCGATGATAGGCGGGAAGGAAGGGTAGCATTCAGAGAGGTGATGCCTGATAAGTAGGTAGAGAAGGATTTTTAAAGGGGGCTTCGTGTCTGGTATTCCATGAAGCGAGTATAGTGGTGATGTTCGATGAAGAAAGCTAGAGAGGAATATGTCCATAAGCTAGTTATCAGTGATCCTGAGACTGGTAGAAGCGTTACTGTAGGGGTTGATGCTGCAAAGTTCAGAAGCTTGATTGATGTTAAAATAGGGGAGATAGTTAAGGGTGACCCGTTGGGCTTGGTCGGCTACGAACTCCAAGTTATGGGCGGCTCGGATAAGGATGGATTCCCTATGAGACCTGATATTGAGGGGCCTGTCCGTAAGAGGGTGCTGCTGAGTAAGGGTCCAGGTTTCAGGCCTAAGAGGAGGGGTGAGAGACGAAGAAAGCTGGTTAGAGGGAATACGATTTCAGAGGAAATATACCAAGTTAACATGAAAGTTGTCAAGAAGGGAGCTAAGGACATTTTTGAAGGAGCACCTGCTGAGGCTTAGAAGGGGTTTTTGAGCGTAATGCTTCTTTTCATTTGTGATGCTATGCTTGGTAGGGTTTGCCGATGGTTAAGGTTGCTCGGATACGAAGCGGACTATGAGCCAGACGAAAGCGATGATACCTTACTTATGAAGGCGGAAAAGCTTAAGGGCATACTTCTGACGAGAGACCAGCAGCTTTACATGAGAGCTAAAAGGGAGGGCGTTGAAGCGTTTTATGTGGAGGGAGACGACTTTTATAGTCAGCTTTCAAGCATCGTTTTAAAGTTTAAGTTGAGGCTGCAGGTGGACCCCTCAATCTCACACTGCCCTAAATGTGGCGGGAAGATAGTAAGCGTGGCAAAGGAAAGCGTGGCGGGGGTCGTACCTCGAACAACTTTAAAGAGGCATAACGAGTTTTGGGTCTGTGAAAAGTGTGGTAAAGTTTACTGGAAAGGAGGGATGTGGAAGTCGATGCTTAGAGTCGTTGAGAAAATTAAAGAGAGGAGTGGCGGAGGATACTAGGAAACATTTAAAGTTAAGTTATCAGAGATCTTTTCAAAAATGTGGCTTGGAGAGGATGATGAAGTGGCCGGCTACCATGAAGTTAAACTAAGTGATGAGGAAGGAAGGTACTTGGTTAGACTCGCAAGGCGGACAATAGAGGAGTACGTCAGGTCTGGAAAAGTGATGGAAACGCCTAGTGATGCTCCACCAAGGCTGATGGAGAAGGGAGGCGTATTTGTCACTATTAACAAGTTAGTGGAGGGAGGAAAGCACTTGAGAGGATGCATAGGCTATCCACTCCCTCACTTTCCATTGGTGGAGGCAACTATAAGGTCAGCTGCCGAGGCAACAAGAGACCCTAGGTTTCCACCTCTTAAGCCGGATGAGCTTAGCGATGTTGTTGTTGAAGTGACTGTTCTAACTGTTCCAGAGCGGCTTAAGGTTCAAGATCCTAGGGAGTACCTTGACAAGATCAAGGTTGGACGGGATGGGCTCATGATTGCACGCGGCCCCTTTAGAGGCTTACTTCTACCGCAGGTGCCTGTTGAGTGGAACTGGGATGCTGAAGAGTTTTTGTGTGAGTGCTGCATGAAGGCAGGTTTGCCTCCTGACGCATGGTTTGATGATGAAACTGAAGTCTACGTTTTCCAAGGCGTTATTTTTGAGGAGGAGAAGCCGCGGGGGGAAATTATTAGGAAAATACTTTCTGAGGGACATTAGATGAAAGTGTACTTTGCCCCTAACGGTATGGCTTTAGGACATGCTGGTAGATGCGTTCCCATAGCAAAGAAGCTGGCAAGCAAAGGTATTCAAGTTCTTTTCTCAACGTATGGCGACGCCGTCGAGTTCATTAAGGCGTCCGGGCTTCCCGTCGTCACGGTTCCAGAGATCAAGTTGATTGAGGGAGAAGATGGAACCGTTGAAATGCTACAAACGAGCATAAGGTGGCCGAAATACGTTGCGGTGTTCATTAGGCAGCTTATCAGGGAGATCGAGCTACTCAGGAGCTTTAGGCCAGACGTTGTCGTATCCGACTCTAGGCTTTCGCCAGTGCTCGCTTCTGCTTTGCTAAGAATCCCATGCATACTCTTACTTCATCAAATCAAGCTAATAATACCGCATAAGAAGCCTTTAAGTAAGATTAAGAGAAAGCTTAAGGCTTTCGGTGAATGGATAATCCTCAACGTGCTCTGGCTGATGTGGAGTCGGAGCACGAGAATTCTAGTTCCAGACTTCCCTCCGCCATACACTATAGCTAAGGAGCATGTAAACGTTCCTGTGAAGTTCCTGAAAAAAGTCAGGTTTATCGGCCAAATAATAGATAAGATGGCTTACGAGCTACCAGATAAGGAGGAGGTTAAGCGGAAGCTGGGATTTGATGGACGCCCCTTAATTTACATAGGCATATCTGGCACGAAAAAAGAAAGGAAGGCCATAAATAAAATTCTTAGAAGGATAATCCATGATTTCCCTAAAGACTACCAAATCATAATGAGTACAGGGGATCCGGGGGGAGTGAGAGAAGTTTACAGGGGGAATGGAGTGAGAATTTTTAATTGGCTCCCTGACAGATATGCCGTTCTTAAATCATGTGACCTTGTTATTTCGCGTTCAGGCCACAACACGATAGCTGAGTCAATGTATTATGGCGTCCCATTGATTTTGATACCTACTCCCGCCCATACGGAGCATCAGATGAACGCCAAGTCGGCTGAAGAGATGGGCGTGGCGAAGGTTATTCAGCAAGATGAACTAAACAGAGAGACGCTTCTTAAAGCGGTTAGGGAAGTTCTGGAGTCAAATCTCATCAGGAAAAGAGTGATTAAGATCCAGGAAAAATTGCTGAAGAACAATTCGATCCAAGAGGTTATTAACGAGATAATTTTACTTGCGGGAAGGCGGTGAAAACAGTTGTTAGAGGGTGTTAAGAGCGATCTAGAAAGGTTTCTCTTGGAGGACTTAGGTTTCGGGGACGTAACGAGTGAAGCCGTTATACCGGAGGAGGTTGAAATAGAAGGAGAAATAATTAGTAAGGAAAGAGGCATAATTGCAGGAGTGAATGAGGCAAAAATGGTTTTCGAGATGGTTGGAGTTAAGGTGGACGTGAAGGTTAAGGATGGAGATGCCGTCGAGAAAGGACAGGTTATCATGAAAGTTAAGGGACGGGCAAGGACAATTCTAGGGGCTGAGAGGACGGCGCTTAACATTCTGATGATTATGAGTGGGATAGCCACTGAGACAGCGAAGATCGTTGAGACGGCTCGAAGGCTGAACAGCAAGGTTAGGGTAGCATGTACCAGAAAAACTACTCCTGGATTCAGGTACTTTGAGAAGAAGGCTGTTGAGGCTGGAGGAGGCGACCCGCATAGGTTCCGACTAGACGACATGATATTAATAAAAAATAACCATGTCAAAATAGTTGGAAGCGTCTCAGAGGCCATCAGAAGGGCGAGAGAGAGAGCAAGTTTCTCCAAGAAAATAGAGGTGGAGGTAAGTGAGCCTAGGGATGCGTTAGAAGCAGCATTATCTGGGGCAGATGTAATAATGCTCGACAACATGAGTAAAGAGAAAGTAAGAGAAACGTTAATGCTTCTAGAGCAGAAGGGGGTTAGAAAGGACGTTATAATTGAGGTATCAGGAGGGATAAGTCTCGAAAACGTTGAAGAATATGCTGAGCTGGACGTGGACGTGCTCTCCTTAGGCTACGTAACACACTCATCGAAAGCCTTGGACTTAAGCCTGTATGTAACGAAAATTCTAAAAACATGACATAGAAAGAACTGGAAATCAGATTGAGCGCCCGAGAGGTAAGAGATTCTTTAAGCAAGAATGCAAAAACGGGAATATACTGCCTTCTTCATAAACGAGGCCTCCATTAAGGGTTGGTATGATAATTTGATTAGAGGAAAATGAGCAGCTTATACGTTAGATGAGCGGGAAATGCTTTAAATAATTCTTCCATCTTGGAAGAGAATATTTAAAATAAGCAAGGAGGCCTGCAGAATTAATTAGTTAGAAGAGCAAGATAACCTTTATATTCTGTCTGAATCTTCTTCTTAACAATAATGAAACAATTTAGACGAAGAGTGGAAGGAGGCAAAGGAGAGATAACGCGGATATGAGAAATTAAGTTTTAACACTTGGAGGATGTCTTTTTTGGAAATTACGTTTCTAGGTGGCTGTCAGACTGTAGGTGGATCTGGTGTTTTCATATCTGATGGAAAAACTAACGTTTTAATAGATTATGGAGTTTACATGGGGCGGAAGGAAAAGCCAATGCCGAATCTACCCCCAGACAAGGTGGATGCGGTCTTCCTCACCCATGCACATTTAGATCACGTAGGGGCGACACCTATCCTTTATGATGAGAACCATGAAACCAGCCCACCAGTATATGTAACGCCGCCTACACAGGGACTGCTGCCATTGCTAATAGACGATATGCTGAAGATCAAGAAGTTTCCTTTTGGCAAGAGGGAAGAAAGAAGGATGCTAGGTAGGGCGAGGCTAGTAAATTATGGGGATTTTGTCAAAGTTGGAAGCATAAAAGTAAAGATAATAAATTCGGGGCACATACCGGGAGCGTATTCTGCCCTAATAGAGGCTGATGGAAAACGAATATTTTATACGTCAGACTTTAACACTAGGGCAACTCGCCTTGTGCAAAACGCAGACTTCAACGGGATAAAGCCTGAAGTGGTAATTATAGAAAGCACGTACGCACTAGAAGAGCACCCGGAACGGTTAGAGACGGAGAAGGCGTTAGTAAATGCGATAATGGAGACCGTGGAAAACGGAGGAGTGGTCCTGATCCCAGCATTTGCCGTAGCAAGGTCGCAGGAGATACTTTGCGTCTTAGAAAGGTACAATTTAAACTACAGTTACAGTATAACTCTTGATGGGATGGCACGTGACGCGAGCAGAATATTACTTCAATACCCGGACTATCTTAAAGACTATGAGAGCCTTCTTAGAGCATTAAGCAATTGTAAGTGGGTGCGCAGGTTCCATGATAGGGTTGAAGCAGTAAGCCGTCCAGGAGTAGTCGTTTCAACGGCAGGCATGCTTAAAGGCGGCCCAACCATTCACTACATGAGAATGTTAGCAAAAGACCCTGAAAACGCTGTCTTCCTAGTTAGCTTCCAAGTACCCGGAACACCGGGAAGATTGCTTCTTGATACAGGGTACTTCCCCCTCTATGGAAAACCAGAACGTGTAAACGCTCAAGTTAGGTTCTTCAACTTTTCATCTCATGCCGACGGAAAACAAATACGTCAAGTAATAGAAACACTCAACCATAATAATTCACCAATATACTTTACAATGCACGGTGAGAAGGAGGCTTGCAGAGCCCTAGCAGAAGAAATACAGGAAAAATACGATAAGGAGGCTATAACGCCAAAAGCCGGAGAAACGTATGAGATATAATTAGATGACACTTAAAATTTGCAACCCAAAAGTTTTGGAAAACACTTGATTATCGAGGTTTAATTTTCCTTGCTTCCCTCTCAGTTTCTCTTAACATAACTATGTCACCGACTCTGACGGGTCCACGAATATTTCGGGTTAGAATACGTCCTCTATCTGGACCATCAAGAATGCGTACACGACACTGAATTATCTCGCCGTAAACGCCAGTTCTATCTACTATGGCTATTACCTCAGCTGGTGTCGCAGTATCCTGCTGGGAACTCATACCTTTACCTCCTTTTTTAATCGGGCTAAATTTAACACTTTCAGCAGCCAACTGTTGGAAGGAAGCAATAAAAAGTTTTCTGGAAATAATGTTGAAAAGGAGAAATAGCTTCTAGTAGCATTTAAAAGAGAGGAAGTTAGTCAGAGTAAGAGGTCGCCGAGGAAACTTGCTTCGGGATTGAATGCGGTATGCGGTATCCTGAGGAAGAAGTTTTTAGGGGATCATTAACGGGAATTTACCGGCTTATTATCCATGGCATAGGGTATGTAACGTATCACGTCGGTGGCTGTTATATGGTATCCACTTTGTTGCACGGCGAGGTCTCCGGCTTTCCCGTTTATGAACGCGGCAGCTACAGCGGCCTTAAATGGTTCCTTCCTCCAAGAGAGAATGGCGGCGCAACATCCTGTAAGAACGTCCCCTGTCCCTCCAACGGTCATGCCAGGATTTCCAGTAAGGTTTAATTTCACTTTCTCTCCGTTAGAGATTACATCCCAGTGGGCCTTTAAGAGTATTGTTGCATTAAGGCGTCCTGCCCACTCCTTTACTTTTAATATTTTTTCTTCTAGTGGCTTGCCAAGAAGGTTTTCTCCTGTTAGGATGGTAAACTCTCCTTGATGGGGGGTCAGCACCATCTTGTTTCCCACAGCGTTTAACCTTTTCGGAAGCGCTTTTAACCCATCAGCATCTATTACAGTTGGAATGTCTTTTTCCTTAGCTAGAATTATGGTTTCTAAGACCGCTTCTTGTGTTTCCCTTTCAATTCCAAGTCCAGGTCCTATAGCTAAGGCTGACGATTGGTTTAGTAGATCCCCCACGATGTCTAGCGACTCTTTAGTGTAAACGTCTCCAGGGAGAGAGGCTACAATCAGGTTAGGGGAGTATGAGCGTATGGCTTGGGCAACGCTTGATGGGGCTGCAACCACGACGATATCTACTCCCATTGTTAAAGCAGCTAAAGCAACTAGGGCTGGAGCGCCGGAATACTGCTTGCCCCCGCCAATAATCAGCACTCTTCCATGATCACCTTTATGTGATTGGGGGAGACGTTGAACTTTTATGATTTCGACGTCTCCGGGGCCGGCTATCAGCTCGGCTTCAGGGGGGATGCCTATCCGGTGAACTTCCAATTCTCCTGTTAACTGGGAGCCTAACAGTGCAGGTTTAGCGGCATGGAAAGAAACTGTTAAGTCTGCTTTTACCGCTCTCCCAGCAATTTCCCCTGTATCCGGGTTTAAACCTGAGGGAATGTCTACGGACACTTTAAAGCAGTTTAATGTGTTAATTAGGTCTATTGCTGACGCGGCGGGCTCCCTTACTTCGCCTTTAACTCCTGTTCCAAGGATGGCATCTATAACAACGTCTACCTTGGCAAGGGTTTTTCTAAGGGTTTGAATTTCCGAAGAATCTCTAACTATGATTTTTTCTATTTTAAAGAGTTTTTTGGTGATGTTCCAGTTGGTTCGCGCCTCTGTGGTTCGAATTTTCTCTTCTTCCCCAAGTAAGACAACTTTTACTTTTGCGCCGAGAGATGCGAAGTGCCTAGCCGCTACGAGACCATCGCCTCCATTGTTTCCCAGTCCGCAGAAAACCACCACTTGCTTTTCTTTAATGTCAAACCTTCTAGCCACCGCATCCGCAACGCATCTTCCAGCGTTTTCCATTAGAAGAAGGCGTGATACACCTAGGAATTCAGCATTTAAGTCTATTGCCTTCATCTCCTCACTAGTTACGACTTTCATCCTCGGCACCCCGATGTTCCCAGAAGAAAAATACACGAAGTAAGCACTTTAACTTTAAGGTATTTCCTAGATAAAATATTGAGGGAGAAGGCTAATGAAAGCTGGGGTGAAGCTGTTTCTACGAGCACTTCTAAACCTTTTAAAGGCAGTAATTAAGCCAAATTGTTTCAAATGCCAGAAATGTGGTGCTTGCTGCTCCGTTTATACCATATGCGTCACTGATTCAGATGTTAAAAAGGATAGCTGAAAAATATGGGGTTGATCCTTGCAGCTTTACTACAGGAGTGATTCCTGCTGGTAGAGTGGCACACACATACTCGGACATTCCCAAATTCGGACATTCCCAGATTTATAGGGGGAGGATGGAGTGGAGAGGGTGTTGGCGTTAAGGGAGGAGGGAAAACGTATCTTCAACAGGGGTATGCGTGGTTTACCCTGTTAGACCGAGAGTGCGCAGAGTGTTTCCATTTGTATGGGGAAGGTGGAAAGTTTAAGCTTAACAGGGAAGCCCTCTTTTTCTGTAAAGGTATAGGGGGTGGAAGGCGCTGCGATTTTAACATGTTAACCGAGGAAGTGGAGGTGCTTGAAAAGGAAGGGAAGCGATACGAGGACGTGGTCAAGCTGTGGAATGGCCCCGTGAACGAAGGGAGGATTAAAAAGCCTATGGTGGAGAAATTTGTAAAGTTCATTATGGAGGGACGGGTGAATGGGGTTTAAGGAGCTCTACGTAACGGCTAAAGAACCCTTCTTGTCGTGTTCAAAGGGGTATGGTGAAGCAATTATCGTGTTACTGGGTGTTCCATTTGATGGTACGAGTACATATAAGCCGGGTTCCAGGTTTGCACCTGAAGCAATCAGAGAAGCGTCGCGGAACATGGAAAGCTTTAGCTTAAAGTATAGGGCTGACGTGAAGGATTTAGGCTTCTGCGACTTGGGAGACTTGGACGTAGTTCCGGGGAACGTCCACGAAACACTTAGAAGGCTAGGGAACGTAATGACGGAATTAATTGATGACGGAAAGAAACCTGCGGTTTTAGGAGGGGAGCACACCATCACATTGGCCGTTGTCGAACGCTTGAAAGGCGTTGGAGTAATCCAGTTCGACGCGCACATGGACCTAAGGGATGATTACGCTGGACAGAGGGTTTCCCATGCAACATTTGCTAGAAGGCTTCACGAGAGAGGGGTTCCCTTACTTCAACTTGGCGTGAGGGCGTGCTCAAGAGAGGAATACAGGTACGCTAGAGAAAACAATGTGAGGTTTGTGTCTGCTTATGACATACGCGACTCCTTAATTTATGCGATAAACACTCTGAGGGATTTCCAAGAGGAGGTAGGGAGAGTTTACGTTACGGTGGATGTCGACGTGTTAGACCCGGCATTTGCTCCTGAGGTAGGGAGCCCCGAACCTGAAGGATTAACCATGAGGGAACTCATGAAACTACTGGAAAACTGTGAGGGAATAGTTGGCTTCGACGTGGTCGAGGTTACACCCACAGGAGGAAGAACAGCGTTTACAGCCGCGAAAATAGCCTTCGAACTCATGTTCAAACTTCATGGCATGCCAGCCGACTAAATACTTCTAGATTAAACCTATTTTCTGAGGGCGATGCTCTAAGAGCGATTCGAGGGGAGCCATAAACCCTACGTCCTGCTTCCTAATGTAAACGTTCGGTATCCCGGTAGCTTTGCCTGCCTCAACCATCTCCTCCAGAGTAGGCCTCCTTAACCGTTTCATTTCATCCTTCCAAGCAAGGTTTGGCTCGAACTCCTGCAGGGTGTAGCTTGCTTCACCCCTTTCAGCCTTCTCACCGTAGCCCAGCTTAAGAAGTGTTTCCCCAATGTTCCTCATGTGCTCCGGTTTATCATTAACCGTCGGAATAAAGGTGGTTCTGAGATCAGCGTAAACACTGCTCGAGAAAAGGTGGGTTAAAGTTTTCTTGAGGCGCTTAATAGCTTCGGCGCCGGCGTTAACACCTATAACCTTGCTGTACAGGTCTGGGTCATTAAACGCTGCCTTAACGTCAACCGAGACCAAGTCTACATGCCCCAGCAGGTTTCCCACCACTTCCGGAAAGTACCCGTTAGTGTCAAACCCGAAAAGGAGACTATTCTCCTTGCAGAAGTCGGATAAGCCACGCAAGAAATCAGGGTAAAGGGTGGGTTCACCTCCAGATACTTTAACAGCTTCAACCGCGTCAATAGCTCTTTTCAGTTTTGAAAGGAGCTCGTCAAAGGCCTTTTCATGTTCAGGTTTAACCTCGAGCATACGCCAGTTATGACACATAGGGCAACGGAAAGGGCACCCTGGAACGAATATGACTAATGCAGGGTTACGAGGATAGTCTACCAAGCTAAGCTCAACGACGCCTGACACTAAAACTTTCATCAAGCACACCGCCAAGAAGCGAATTAGCTCATGTAACCATTTAAGAATACTTCAAAAAACACTTTTAAATATTAAGCATCTCCAAGACATACGTGTCTTAAGCGTACATGGAATAATGTGAGGGGGTTAATATGAATCATAAGAAGGCATACATAACAGAGTTCGTTGACGTTAAGAAGGACACGATGATGAACATACCATCAAACATAGCGGAGGCCCTCAAAATTAAGGAAGGAACACGCTTACTCATAGTCGCAGACATCAACAAAATGAACTTCGTAGCGTACCCGATAGTTAAAGAGGAGAGAATGCTCGCCGAAGTAAAAGTGAGAATGCTTGATAAGCCCGGAGCGCTAGGTGAAATAGCCACCGCTCTCGGAGAAATGGGGATAAACATACACACTACGCTAATTCCCCCAAGCACAACGGGTGTGTCGGACGCGTACCTAATAGTCGACTGCACTGAAAGTAAGGTTCCACTAACCGAGGTCGAGGAGAAACTGGGGAAACTCAAAAACACAATTGAAGTAGAAGTGAACCCATTAGAGTGAAACAGGTAAATAAAGGAAGCGGAAAAATGGAGAGAACACTTGTACTCTTAAAACCAGACGCTACCGTTAGGCGCTTCGTTGGAGCAAACACCATAAAAGCACTACTTGACGAAGGCTACGAAATACATAAGTTTGCAGAGATACAAGTCAACAGGAAACTTGCAGAGCAACACTACGAGGAACATGCAGGCAAACCATTTTTCAACTGGCTTGTCTTCTTCATAATGGTAGCCCCAGTCGTAGCCATGGAAGTAAAAGGAGAAAACGTTGTACAAGGCGTAAGAAAGCTGCTAGGGGCAACCTTAGTCCAAAATGCAGAGCCAAACACGATCAGAGGAAAATATGGAATATGGGGGGGAGTAAACGTAGCCCACGCATCAGATTCCATTCAAACAGCAGAAAGAGAACTATCCATCTGGCTCACCAAAACAGAACTAGGGGAAAAAGAAAACGGAAAACAGGCAGAAAAATACGTTGAAAAATGGATCCAGTCTCCAAGAGACAACACTCAAAAACTTAGAAAAATCTGCGAGAACCTCTCAGAAGGAAAAATTGAAGCAGAAAGCGCACAAGAAGAAATAGAAATGTTAATACTTGAAGAAAACCCTCATACTAATAGTCAATACGTAACCAAATTAGCAAAAGCAATAGTTCAAAACTGCCTAATAGATTAAAAATACTTACCCATCAAATTTTCATCTTTTTTAACGTTATTATCCAAGAAATTTTCAAACGCCACCCCCAAAAGACGAAAACATTAACTAAGAAGATTAAAATTCCAAAATGTCGTAGGTTGTTACCTAGCTTTCTCATAAAAACGCGTCCATTTAAATTTACGAGGCTTCCGCTTTAGCTTAAGCATGTTCTTCCGACACTTGCTTGAGCAAAACCTTAAAACAGAGCCGTCACGTTTCACGTACTGTATGCCAGTTCCAGGCTCTATGTCTTTACCACAGAATGAACACGTGAACACCTTCAAATCAGACACCAGCATACAACAAAACAGAAACATAACTTAAATTTTTCCCTCCCCTTTAAAAGAAGCTTAATAAGGCTACACTTGGCTACGCGAAAGGATTATAAGCCTAGCAAGATCGGCAAAAACTTCATTGACGTTCTCGCCGGTTTTAGCACTAGTTTCAAAATAAAGTAGGTTCCTCTTAATAGCAAATTCAAGAGCGTCCTCAAGCGAGACCGAACGAGGAAGATCACGCTTATTCCCAACCAGAATCATTGGGATATCGCCACAATACTGCTCAACCTCCTCAATCCACGACGGCAAATGCTCAAACGACTCATAGTTAGTTACATCGTAAACACAAAGGCTGCCGATCGCCCCACGATAATATAAAGGCCGTATATGAGCAAAGCGCTCCTGACCACTCTGATCCCACACTTGATACTTAACAAGCCTTCTCCCAAAAGGCGTATCAACCTCAATGGTCTTAACGGCAAAATCCACTCCAATCGTCATCTTATAGGATTCTCGGAATATCCCCTGGCTGAAACGCATGGTAATGGATGTTTTCCCGACGCCGCCATCGCCCACGACAACTACTTTGAAGAGATATGAGTATTCGTTCTCAGGTTGCAACGTAATCTCCACACTTGGACTGTTTAATTCAAAAGTTTCTGAGGAAAGGAATGTCCTAAAAAAGTTTCTGTTAGGGGGTTTTTGACGCTTATGCTGGCTCCGAGACCATGAATTCTTGCTCTAGTTTTCTGACGTAATTGGCTGAGCGCTTGACGTCTGAGAAGAGTTTTTCTACTGCTTGTACATCTTCTTTCGTTATTTTTGAGCGCCCTTGTTCCCTAGCGTGTTCCATGCTAGGTGTTAGGAGCTGTACCGCATAGCGGAGACTTGACTTGGTGCCGATTTCTGTTAGGTACTGGAGGGCGTCTTCCTCAAGTTCTATTTTTTCTTCTTTAGCTCGTATTTTCAGAATTTCCGTGATTTCGTCGGCAGTGTAAGGTCTGGTGTTTATTATGAGGAGGCGATCTAGGAGGTCGAGAGGCATGCCGTGAGGGGATATGAGTTCCGTTCCTCTTATCTTAGCGAATCCCCTGTTAGATGCTAGTATTATTATTGGTGCTAGTTCTGATTCCATTGCCCTGGCTATGAAGCTGTAGGCTTCAATATCTAGCATGTGGCTTTCGTCTATAAAGCAGACGCCGGGTAGGATTTCGGCTCGTCCTTCTTCGACCATGTTTTTGACCATTTCGTTTACTCTTTCACGTATTTCGGGGTCGATTTCTCGTTCTTCCTTGCCTCCGCCGAATATGCTGAAGATGGAGAAGCTGCTTCTTCTGGCGTTTATTTCATCAAGGTCGTGGAGGGTAAGAGTGTAAATGAATTCTTTCTCTTTAAGTATGGAGCCTGATGGAACGGGAACTGGCTGTTCCGCCTCGATGTCGTAATGTTTAGCTAGTGAAGATTCCGATTTTCCTAATCGAGTAACTCTGCCTGTTTCGGCGTCGATCATTATTACGTCTCCTTTAGCTACGCCTTCATTAATTAGGCGTATGGCTATGGTTTGCCCTACTTCGAATGTTTTTGACTCATCCTTGGTTGCGAGTGTTATTTTGGCGGACTGTGGGATCTGCTGGTAGGGGTTGTACGGATTTTTGGTCATTGTGATGTCAATGTCTCTTACTTCGCCCTCATAGATTTTCTTCATTTCGTGTATTCTGACTCCTATGGCTTTCCTGAGGACTTGTGTGAGTATTTCTGTTTTCTTGACTTCTTCAGAGTATATTTCTGACCCTGTTATCATTACTACTGGTACGTCTGGGCCAAGCTCCTTTGCGATAGCTATTGCTATGGCGGTTTTCCCCGTTCCCGGAGGGCCTGCTAGGAGGACGGCCCTACCAGCCATTTTCCCTTCCTTTATCATTCGAACAATTATTCCAGCGGCTTCTCTGGCTTCTGTTTGGCCTACCATTCCGTCTGCTATCATTTCTGCTTTCAAACCTTTCAGACCTAGGCCTTTTATGTGGGAGTGGGCACCTATTCTTTCGAAGCGCCCCGGGGCAACCTCTCTGATCGCCACCATTATCTTACCTCCACTGATTTTAAGATTGAAGGAAAACAGAGCTAAAGTTGGTTTTTCTCCATTAGGAAAGATAGAGATTAAAAAAATAAAGTTAACTAGTTTCTGAGGAGGACTTTTGTTTATGTGGCGTCAGGTTTCGTTAGTTTGGATTGTGGCAGCTTCGGATGTAGGTTTTTGCAGGTCCTTGTAGAAGACTATTTGGTACGAGTAGCGGATCATTCTTGCTGCGAATGCTGCTACTGCTAGGGTTACGACCGGCTGGTAGTTTATGCTGATGAAGGTTACTGCGTTGTACAGTATTTGGGTTGTTGGTATGTTAATGCTAGTCAACATCTCCGCGAATACTATCAGGTATATGATCCCTACGAAGTGGCGGAAGGCACCGAATACTCCACTTACAGCAAGGTTTGAGTGATGGAAGTATCGCTCTATGAAAATGAAGACTGTTATCACGGAACCGATCACTGCTATGGTTACCGGGTCAAAGAGTCGAACGTAGAGGTTTAGCTTCTCTGCTAAGTTTTTTCCCGTGATAGGTGCAATAACTGAAAGTAGAAAAGTTGTGGATGCTCTAAACGACGCGTCAATTATTGGCTTCTTAAAAAGACTTAACATTTTTGCCAGTTGAACCACCTTCCTGCTCATCTTCCCTACTTATAGTGTGGAAGTATGGTGTGCAGTGGAATTACAGTTCTGATTACCGTTGGAGTTATTACTTGGATGCTTCCTGCGAAATAGGTGCTGAACCATGCCACCGTGGTGATGGTCATCCAGAGAGGAGAGCCGTTTGCCGCTGCTTCTATTTCCGCTCTAGGAACAGAGAGGGAGACATTCAGCAATCTTAGAGTACCGGGTGAGATGAATAAGGCAGTGTCGTATGCGTAGCTGCCATTACTTGCTAGTTCACCATATGGAGAGCCTTTTCTTACGTCAATTAGTAGGAGCACATTTAGATCTAGGATGTAGCCGTTATATCCTAGTAGGACAGGGTAGGCATAGTAGAAAGTGTCCCATGGAGGCGGGAAAGACGTTGTTGACGAGAGAGGAGTAAAGTATATTTTTGTGGCGTTAGCTCCAAGCAGGGATCCGAGGCCAGTCGGCACCAGCCCAAATATGATGGTCAGCAGAACTACTATTTTGTATACTAACCGTACAAGTCTTCTTTTTGAGCGCAACAGGTTGCACCCCGGATTGATAGGGATTAAAATGTTCTTAAAAAGATTATTTGGATATCTTTAGCATATCATGTACTCTTAAAACTTAGGTGGAAGGAATCATGTTTTGATGTTTAACGTGTTTAGAGAGGAGTTGGCTAGAGGAAGAGAGGATTGGAGGGATAACTTTGCTGGACAAGATTTCAAGGATATTTAAGAAGAAGCAAAGCTTGGTTTTGGGTGTTTATGGTGCTCCTAATGCTGGCAAAACGACGCTTGCTAACAGGATATCTTTAGATTTTGCGGGGAAGGAAATTGGCGTGGTTTCTCCGATACCCCATGAAACGAGAAGAGTTACTATTGCAGAGCACATTAACGTGAGGTTTAATGGAAAAAGCATCGACGTTGACCTGGTTGACATGCCAGGAGTAGCGAGTAAGGTGGATTACAGGGAGTTCGTAAGGTATGGCCTGAGCGAGGAGGAGGCTATCGAGAGAGCTAAGGAGGCGACGCGCGGGGTTATAGAGGCGATTCAATGGCTTGATAGCATTGACTTGGCGTTGACGGTGTTCGACTCAACTAAGGCGCCATACGACCAAGTGAACCTTGTGATACTAGGTAATTTAGAGGCGAAGAAGATACCAACTGTTTTGGTGGCTAACAAGATCGATCTTCCAGAGGCGCGTCCAGAACTGGTGAAGGAGGCTTTTCCAAACCATAGAGTCGTATGCGTGTCTGCGCTTAGAGGCGACAACATAGAAGAGCTCTACAGGGCGATAGCTGAGGAGTGCTAGGGGAGGTGTTAACTTGCGTATAGATATAGTCCCGGAGCGCATTACTCGGAGGATGAGACCGAAGGACAAAGCGAGGATGATTCTTGAGAGAGTTAAGGGAAATGCGATTCTAGTTTTGGAGGAAAGGTTGAAGCCTGAGGAGCAGGCTGAACTCATTAAAGAGACAATGATGGAAATAGATTGTGAGCGGTTCTGCGGAATAGAGGTTGTCACGTTTAATGAGGAAAGGAGGAAGGGGAAGATCACCGTTGTGGCGCCGTCCAACGTCGTCGAAGTAGCGAGGCAGGGAGACTTGATTTCGCTGATGCTTGGGGGGTGCCTAGGAGGAGTTTAATAGTGATTTACAATGTATGTGCTGTCTGTGGGAAAAAGATCCCGCCTAATAGGGAGGAGCTAAGCTGTCCAATCTGTGGTTCAAGTGTTTTTAAGCTTGTAAGAGTTGAGAGTAAGGGAAACGATGTTACGCTTGCAAGTAAGAGGGGGAAGGCGAGGGAAAAAGTTGAAACTGTGAAAATACTACGTAGAGGCGTGTTCGAAATAGACCTTGAAGCACTACTTCAAGGGAAGCCCTTGATAGTCTCGGACAGAGAGGGGGCATACAGGATTTCGCTTCAGAACTTAGCGAAGAACAAGTTTAGTGATTCCCTCTAGATTTTTAGGCTCACGGTGTCTCCTATGACCTGTATTAGCCCGGCGTCCTTTAACTCTTCAAGATATCGTGCCACCAGCTGTTTTGGGACACCAAGGGTTTGGTAAATTTTATCTAGAGTAAGGTCGTGAGCGATCATTAAGAGGCGTAAAATTTTGAATTTTGGGTCTTTCTCAAGAAGCTTATTGATTCGGCTCCAGAGGGATTGCAATGTTTCATGGGAAGGATGAATTGCAGCTAATGAAGGCTTTAGCTGTCCCAGTGAAGGTTTAAGGGCACCCTGCTCAGCCATGGCTTTCATGTTAGCTATGAGCCTCTCTTGCTCACGAATCTTCCTATCCCTAACCTTCAGCTCAAGAACTAGCCTATCGATTTCTTTTCTCAGCCGAGAGACCTCACTCTCTACGTCTTCTTGCTCATCTATTTTCCTTTCCGAAATAGCCTTCTCAAAATTATTAGCTCTTTCTAAAGTAATAGATTTTAACGTGTCTCCTCGCATATCGGCATATTGAGGCTTTTCAGGGAGGGCAACCTGCAAATCCTGTTGGACGGATTGACGAGGATGAGGGGATTGGCTATTTTCAGGAGGAGCTGCTTCAGGAAGTGTTGCTTCTTGAGGGAGTTCAGTAGATAGAAGAGAAGAGAAAATACTTATGTTCTCTGTGACTGCGCTGTCGAACGCCTCACGCAGTATTTGTTCTAGACCTCTCATAGGGAAGCGTGAGAGTATGGAACGAACTAGTTGCTCTCTTACTGGGGAGAGCTGCTCTATTATCCGTTGTGCTTCCGATTCAACGGTTTCATTAGATGACTCTTGAGAAGCCTTCATGATTTACACCAATAGATTCATCCTTATGGTGAGACGTCTATATTAACTGTTCTGGCTGGTTAATAATAATTTTTTCTTAAAACTGAGGTTGAGAATCATGAAGGATATACGATACTTACTTATTAAGATCTCAATTTTGGTTCATTTAGAAAACATTTCTCATAATTAGAAAAGCAATATTTTTATTAATGAGTGTTCTAATCCAATGGAGCAGAGAAAATTTAATAATTTGATGTTTTAATTGTGAAAAATGCGAAAGGTGTTGGCGTTATTATGGAAGACTTAAAGTCGGAAAGAGAAAATAAAAATAACATTGGAAAGATAGCTGAAAAACTCGAGGAACTTAGAGCTAGAAGAATAGCCGAAGATGTCCTAGAAATTATAATGGGAAGGATAACGCCGTTTTTAGAGAAAATCACCAAGTTTAACGAGGCAATTTCTGAAGTAACGTGTGAAATCGCAGACCTTAAATTAAGCTTCATGAAAGAAATCGGGATAATTCGTGATCTATTAAGAAGAATAGATGAAAACCTTGTTAACTTAGAAAAACAAATTAGCAACGCTAATACCGTAGCTGCGGTTACTGAGGGGGGAAAATGGGGGCTAGAGGAAAGCATCGGAATGGAAAGTAACAGTGTAGAGGGGGGCGATGAAAGTGCTGGTGGAGAGGCTATAGTTTCTGAAAAGGGTGAAAATGAGCTAATGAAAGAGAGAGGTGAGCCGACAGAGAAAAGACGATTACTAAAGCTAGAGGGCATGGTTCTTATACCAGAAGAGAGAATTCAGGCATATAAAGAGATAGCACAGCTCGAGACGAGGTTAGTTAAAATTAAAGGTGAAATAGCAAGTCTTAAAAACTTAATTGATGCAGGACTTGGCACAATGGAAGACAAAAGGCTTTTAGAGGATAAGTTAGAGGAAAAGAGGAGAGTAGAAGAAAGGATAAAAAAATTAAAAGTAGAAGAAAAGTAAGGAAGTAAAGGAATTTTTAGGTAAGTGGGCCGATTGAAACTTGAGGTTCTCTTCGTATATAACGGCCGCTTCCCTCTATGACATATGAGAATTTTATCTCTTGTCCTGGTTCCACTCTGGCGAAAACCCACGATAACATTGTCCCTTCAGATGTTTCACTAACCTTTGGTTGGAGCTCTTCAGGTTTCCAAGAGACAAGTTTAAACCCTGGAGGAACGAAATCCTTTACCGTTACATTTTCTATGTTAACTTCTCCTGAGTTGACGAGTACAAGAGGAACCACATACTGGTTCTTCTCGGCTCCCGGTGTGACAGCCTCCTTAAAGATCTTTACGGCTCTTCGTGCATACTTGATTCCGATCGCAGGCGGTGCTTCCTCCAACTCGAGGAACTCAGCTTCTAACCCCGGCGGATTAATGTTACATGAAACCTTTAATGGGGCGAGGTATTTCCCTTGCGGCTTTGGACCCCAAGCAACCATAGGATATGTAACCCTTAACGTTTGCCCCGGCCTGAAGCCGCCAATTTTACCCAGTCCGCTAATGATTATTTTTAGGGTTTTTGGTTGAGACGGATCTCCTGACGGAGGCTCTAGAAGCGCATCTACACCTTCAGCTAATTCTTGCTCTCCTATGAAAACCTTGATCCTATCTGTTGTTGGCGGTTTAAAATCTTCTGGTATTGTGTCTATGATCGAGATTGCATCTAAGTCGGCGCTTCCCATATTGAAAACTTTTATTGTAGTGGTTATGGGGGTTTTGTCGTATGCATCGACCTCTGAAGGAGTGAACGTCTTCTCAGCGGTTACGTGCATAACAGGGAGCACAGTATCTTCTTTAACTATTGTGGTGTACGTGTTGCGTACTACTTCATATGCTACTCTATAGTCGAAATTTGTTTCGAAGACTGGTACGTCAGGGCTTTCAACTTGGAACGTGTAGGACCATGGTTGGTTTGGTAGAAGCTCCACGTTAGGGGCAATGGAAGCCACTTGTCTTTTTCCATCTGATACGAGGTAGGATTCCACGTTAAGGAGCAACTCTATAAAATCACTTGTATTGAGGAATTCTAATGTGCAGTCCCATGTATTAGGCTTTGTGGGGGACTCCGCCGGCTCGACGCCGAACCTTAGATCAGATATGCAGAAAAGGTCGGGTTCCAGTGTAGACCGCGTTTTCCCTTCAATATGATAAGTGACTTTTATCTCTCCTGCCCCAACTGGCTGAACAGCGTCAGTTTTCATTTGAACATTTATATTTAGAGTCGCTTCTGCCCCTGGGGCTAATTCAAAATCTTTCCAGACGACTTCTCTTACATCTGCAAGGTACTCTGCAGTACCTGTCTGGGGGGGCTCAATGGATGGGTCTCCAAATCCCTTGGGTATCTTCTTCCTCACTTCCACATCCTTCACAAAAAGGTCACTAGGGTTCGTTAATGTTATCGTGCACCTTATGGGCATCACTTTGTTAAGTGCAACAGCCCAGTTGACAACATCATTCTGGGAAAAAGTGTCAACGGTCTCTTTCAGCCGAAGTATAGTGTCTTCAACGGGGATATCATATTCGAGAGACCATGTTCCTCCTGCGGGAACCTCGCCTACATTATAAGTTTCCTCCTTTAATGAGGTTGAGGAGGCTCCTTTAAGGTGTAGCTCGCAGCTCCAGAGCTTATTCTTCGAGCTTAAATTTTTGATGGTAAGAACTCCCTTAGCAGAGATTTCCTTTACTTCATTGTCTCCCGTTAAAGTACAACTGACATTTTCTGTTAAATCCACAACAGCTTTTAAGGCATCACTCAGGGTCCTTCCCTCCCAAACAGTTTTTCACGTAAGGAAGAAATATGTACTTGAAAATATTTAACCATTTTCTGTAGGCTTCCCTAGAAAATTCAAGGAGTTATTTTAGGGTTCTACTCCTGTTACCGGTCTGACCACAAATTCTGTTCCAGCAGCCCACTCGATGAGGAGTTCCTCCCCTGCTTCCATGCGTTTATACTTTACATGGGGAGCCATTATGGGTAAGTGTGCTTCAAAGTACTCGATCTCCTCCTGGTTTCTAACATGCATGGGGATTGCTAATTTGGGACTTAAGTCGCCTACAGCTTGTAAAGCATGAACCGGATTGAACGTCTCTGTTTCGTCTATGCCGATCAATAGCACATCTATTGACCATTGATCCAGTAGGCCTCTCGTGGCGGCATCACCTAAGTGAACAAACTTTACTCGTCCTATCTCGACGATGAAAGCCGTGTGGGATATGGAAGGTGGAGATCTAGACGGGCCATGTTTTAAGTCTATGGCGGTTACTTTAACTTCAGGCCTAATGAAGCTCTCCCCAGGAGGGAGGGGGCGAAGTAGCCATGCTGGGGCTCCTTCCTCCTTCAGCTTCTCTATAGTCTCGGCGTTTCCCACTAAGAATGCTTTCTGAGCGGTAGCTATTTTAGCAGCGTTTCCGAAGTGGTCTAGATGTGCATGTGTGATGCAAATGACGTTTACACGCTCATCCTCTGATACTAGAGGGGTTCCATTAATGATTCCAGGGTCGATTAGGATGCTCATTTTAGGAGAAGAAATTTTGAAAGCAGCGTGACCAAAATACTTTAAAACCGGCATAATAACGCCCCTTCAAGACCTTACTTTGATTTAATCCGTAAAGGAGGAAAGATCCGTAGAAAATAAAACTTAACGAGTATTTCACTTTTTTGATTAACTTTCAGATAAGAAGGTTAAACTGCAAATTGAATGAGTAAATTATAAAAGGATCCACGTGAATGAGGGTGCTAGATTCCTTACACCGTCAAAGGAAGTGGCAGCGGATCGTTTACAGGGGAGATGGGAAATGGTAAAATCAATGTACAATTACATTTCAGAAAGTTGGAGAAGGATTGCTAAAAAGGAAGGAGGGTTGAAGGACTTCTTACGTGAAAGAATGACACTTTGGCGTAGGCAACCAGCAATAGTGAGAGTGGAGAAACCTACGCGTCCTGACCGAGCAAGGAGGCTTGGCTACCGTGCCAAGCAGGGCTTTGTGATCGTGAGGGTGCGAGTTCGTAAGGGAGGGTTAAGGAAGCCTAGACCTAGAAGCGGTAGGAAACCTAAGGGACTTGGAGTAGCAAAGAAGACGCCAAGGAAGAATCTTCAGTGGATAGCTGAGGAAAGAGCGGCCCGTAAGCATCCTAACATGGAGGTCCTTAACTCCTACTACGTGGGCGAGGATGGAAGATGGAAGTGGTTTGAAGTTATACTGGTTGATCCACATCACCCGGTCATAAAGGCAGACCCTAAAATAAACTGGATCCGTGAGAAGCAACATCGAGGACGTGTTTTCAGGGGACTTACAAGCAGCGGAAAGAAAGCAAGGGGACTGAGAAGGAAGGGGAAGGGTGCCGAGAAAATAAGGCCGAGTCGGGAAAGGTATTATGAGTAGACTGGTGGAAAGATTGCATAGAGGAAGCGTGAAGGATGTAATAAGCGTTGAAGTTGAGGTTTTTGCGCATTCAACGGAGGACCCGGGTAAGGTTTTAGAGGCAATGCAATTTTTCCTGCCTGAAGAAGTTAAGGTGAGGAAGGAGAAGGTTAGAGGACATCATGGCAATGAAGTGTTAATTTACAGGGTTCGGCTTTTGAGGAATGAAGCTGGCAAGGTATTACGCCATATCGCAGCTAAGATGAGAGAAGAGGACAGGAGGCGGCTAGCAAAGCAGTTCTATTTAAGGGTGGATGGGAGAGGAAACCTGTACTTACGCTTTGACAAGCAGAAAGCATTTTTAAAAAAGGCTATTCTAAGCTCCGATGAGGACGTGGTGAAGGTTAAGGTGAAGTTTCCAACGAATAAGCCTGAGGAGATATATGAAATATGCAGGGATGTGGGACTCGTCCAGGAGTGAAATACGTTGAGACGTTTATCTGTTCAACCTTGGCTGGGGGAGAAATGTTACCGGAGGAGGCTGCTGATGCTGCGTGGACGCTCGGGTACAATGCGGTCTTCGTAGCCACTCGAGAAGATGTGAGGTGTTTAAAGGGGATCAACAGTAAATGTAAGGTTTTCCTTAGGTTTAATCTTAAAGGAGGAAACCTTGAAGAGATGAGGCGTTGCTTAGGAAGGATCAGAGGAAAAGTGGACGTTGTGGCTGCGCCATGCCTAAGCAGAGAGATAGGGTCTTGGGCTGCTAGGAACCCAGACGTTGACATACTATACTTTCCAGACGTGAACTTTTACAGAATACTAGATGGAACATTAGTGAGGCTTGCTTACGAGGGAAGAACCATCTTGGAGTTGTCACTAAGGCCTCTTTTTAAACTTAAGGGAGGTAAGCGCGTCCGTGCGATGACCATGTTAAGGAGGGCTGCAGGAGTCTTGGTGGATAAGTCAGCTCCCTTCGCTATTACATGTGAGCCGAGGGGAAGGTATGAGCTAAAGGCTCCCAGAGGATTAATCGCCATTGCACGCCTACTTGGAATACCACCAGAAATATCGGTTAAAGCGATTTCTACGTATCCATTCTTAGTTTTGGAGTGGCGCGGATACGAGGGAGTATGGAAAATGTGAATGTGAAAGAGCGGAGTTGCTGGGCGGTGGTCGGAAGTGGGTAGGGTGAGGCGACGGTACGTTGTTTTTAACGTAGTAAGCGACAGCATGCTCAACGAAAAAGAAGTAGTACGCGAGATCTGGGGCGAGTTACTCGCTCTCTTTGGGGAGGTGGGCGTTAGCTACATGGAACTACACGTTATAGAGTATGATGGGCAGCGAGGGAGAGGGATCCTACGCTGTACCCATAAGACTGTGATGGACGTCTGTGCAGGGGTAACATTAATATCGGAGATTGAGGGGAAGCCTGCTGCAGTTAACGTTTTAGGCGTCTCTGGAAGTCTTAGGAAGGCGAGGGAAATCATGATGCGGAAACGCTAGGAAATTTAGATACGTTAAGACGAGGAGGGAAGCGCCGAACATGGTTTGCACGTCATGAAAGATTTGAAGCCACCATTAGGAAGGTTCCTTCCAGAGAACGTCTAACAAGCGATATTAATTAAAGGGAGGTTCCCCCTCTTATAAAGGGGGATGATGGCGCCGTCCCAGTCTGAGTTAGAGGGATGATGAGCTCGTGACGACCTGACCCGCCATGGAGGAGAAATGATGACGCAGGGACGGATGGAATCTATAAGGATTTTAGAGGCGAGGCTGGAGAAGCAGGGAGAAGAGATTGAGAAGCAGAAACGCATCATAGAAGAGCTTAGGGGTGAGGTGAGTGAGTGGAGAAACAGGTATGAAGCGGTTAAGGAGAAATGTGAAAGAGAAATTAAAGAGCTTAAAAAAGTTATAGAACAGATGGATAACATTGTTAAAGAGAAGGAAGAGTTGAAGAGGCAAATCGGAGAGAAAGATTTGGAGATTAAAAGGATTAAAGAAGAGAAGAACCTTGCTGAAAAAAGTTTAACGATAGAAGTCGAAAGGTTAAGAGGGGAGGTTAAAGCCAGGGAGGAGGAGAACGGTAAGCTTAAGGATAGGATAGCCTTACTAGAAGAGAAAATAGTCGAGTTACGTGAGGAAAAAGAAAGAACGGAACGATGGTTGCTGAGCATTGAAAAACTAATCGAGGACGACATAAACTATAGACCATACTTTATCTTGAAAAACATGAAAAGCTGTAAAATAGGCGATCTAGCTAAAGCGATGGGGATGTCTGAGGGGCAAGTTAGGGTTATTCTCTCACGGCTGGAAAGGAGGCAGGTAGTAACTATTGAAGGAGATGAGGCAAAAATTAAGCTGTAAAAGAGGAGGCTATGTTAGCGAAGCTTTTTCAGCGGCTTAGATTTTTTCTCTGAAAAATGCTTTTTTTCGGGAGAGGGAGCTGTAGGAGGAATTAGGAGAGAAAGTAAAGTGTCAAGTCTTGAGAGGGTTTCTGAGGTTCTTTCATGTAGCTCGCTTTGAATCGTCTTCAGCACTTCCGACATAATGGCTAGTACTTGCTGAAGGGTCTCCCACCTCTCAATCTCCATCTTTAGGAACGAATCAATTTTTCTTTCAAGTCTTTTAACTGCTTCCATGGCGGCTTCTGAGGAGACAACGGTGTTAGCGATCACCTTCTGAACACTTTTCACTTCAGCCATCAACAAGTTTAACGACTCCGAAAGCGAAAGAGAGATTGCGTTTACATCTTCACTTAAGAGGTTTAGGCCATCCACTATCTTTTTTACACTTTCAACTGTTGGAACCTCACCAGCCGGGGTTTTTATTGCATCGATTTCTATTTCAACTCTTTTCCCCTGTGACAAAGAAAACAGCCATCCATCCTCTTTTCAACCAATAAACATTTACCTAAAACGGAAATTAAAAGGTTTCCTTAAAAACACTTACCACTGTTCATACCTTCGCTATCTTATTCGATCTAAAAACCACCTGATAAACATGAAGAATACAACTGCAATTTAAACATTAAGTAAGGATTCTCGTTCCCAAGTTCTCCATAAGGGGTTTAAAAAAGAGTTTAAAACGCCACCTAACAGGGCTACTCTTCAAAACCATGCAGGCTAAAGTGAATGATCCGATCAACCAATGTAACCTCTTGTTTAAGACGAACCGTCCTCCAGCCAGCCACATCATTAGAACAATTCAGCTGAAGGTTAACCGAGTAGATTATTATACTATTTTTCCTTAGGTTTTTTAAGGCAGGATCCAATTTAGACGTTTAGAACCTATAAAGGAAACCTTTCCAAGATTACTTCTAAGATCCTTTGTGCACATTCTTCAGGATGAAGTTTATCAGACTCTACAACCACATCAGGGTTCTTGGGCTCCTCAAACGGTACACCGATGCCTGGCACGGTCTGACTTTCCCCTGTTAGCCCTTTCTTGTAGATTTCCCTTGGTGCACCGTAAGTTTCCTTTCTAGTTGTTTCTCTCTCCATGCACACTTCTAGGGGGCATTTGACGTAGGCAAACAGGAGGTTTTTAATTTCTTTTCTACCACGCTCCCTGTAAGCTTCCCTGTTAGCCGTGGCATCTATTATAACGTTAACACCGTTATCGTTGAGAAGTTTTGCGATGAACACCAGAACGCCATAGACTATCTCACGCTCCTCCTCCGAGTACGTTGGGTTTGGAGTGACAACCTTCCTAAGGATATCCGTTGAAAGCACCTGCACGTTAATACCTCTCTCCCTTAACATGGATTGAAGCGCCCTAGCGATGGTACTCTTACCCGAGCCCGGTAAACCCAGTATCCAAACGGACCATGCCAAGCATTTAATCCTCCATCATCTTTTAAGGCGGCGAGGAAACAAGACAAAAACTAAGTTAAAACTTTAATATTAAAAAGCTAACGTTCATAGAAGAAAGTGCGGGTTTAAAGTAGAAGCAACAGGAGGAAACGGCTTGAGCCTTGTTATTATAGGTGGGTCGTCGGCGCAAGCATTAGCCTTTAAAGTGGCTAAGGAGCTTAACGCACCCTTCATAGACTGTGAATACAAAAAGTTTCCTGATGGAGAAAAGTACATTCGAGTCGAGGAGGATGTTGAGGGGAAAAAGGTGGCACTCGTACAGTCAATGTATTTAACCCCTGACGAGTACCTCCTAGAATATTTCCTCCTAGTAGACAATTTAAAGGACATGGGAGCAAGGGAGATCATAGGAGTAATACCCTACTTCGCATATGCTAGACAAGATGCCCGATTTAAGCCAGGAGAAGCCTTAAGCCTCAAAACAATCGTAAACCTCATCGAAAAAACCGGAACAGACAAAGTTTTCACCGTAGATATGCACCTTCACCGCGTCGAAGACGTAAACAGGCTATTCAAAATCCCCGCTAAAAATTTAACAGCCATACCCCTACTAGGCGAATACGTTAAAAAAGAATTCATCCTCCACGACACACTAGTAATAGGACCAGACGAGGAAGCCGAGCAATGGGCTAAAACCATGGCCGAAACACTTGGCACGGAATACGACATCCTCGAAAAAAAGAGGCTTAGCGCGACCGAAGTGGAGATAGCCCCCAGAGAACTCGACGTTAAAACCAGAGACTTGGTCATAGTTGACGACATAATCTCCACAGGAGGGACATTAGCAAAAACCGTAGAGGTACTTAAAAAGAAAGGAGCAAAAAAAATAGTTGCAACATGCACCCATCCAGTACTTGTTGAAAACGCACTAAAAAGAATCTATAAAGCGGGAGGAGACGCCGTAATCGGTACAGACACCATACCTAGCCCAGTAAGCTACGTGTCCGTAGCACCCCTCATAGCCGAAGCACTCAGAAAACTCTAGGTGAGCCTACTTAACACTACGGCGAAGCAGAAACTTATCAATAATAGCGTCAATATTCACCGCCTTCCCGTGGTCACTCTTAGCAGGATCAACTCCGTCTTCCCCATACCTAAACTGGATGATTTCCCCAGACGGCGTCCTCACAGTTCCATCATACTCCACCTTCACATCCTGAAGCGCATTTATCAACCTCCTCTGCATATACCCGCTTGTACTGGTCCTCACAGCAGTATCCACCAGCCCTTCCCTGCCACCCATAGCATGAAAGAAAAACTCTATCGGGTCCAACCCCTTCCGGTAACTGGAAGCCACAAACCCCCTCGACTTAGCGCTCAAGTCACCCTTCTTAAAGTGTGGGAGAGTCCTCCCCCTATAACCTCTATGTATACGCTCACCCCTAACAGACTGCTGCCCTATGCAGGCAGCCATCATCGCAAGATTTAAGGGGTTACCCCTAGCCCCAGTCAAAGCCATAATCACAGCATGATTATCCGAACCCAAATACTCACTTGCAACCTCGCCAGCCTTATCCCTCACATTAGCAAGCTCACGCATAATCAACATTTCAAGGCTTTCCTCAATGGTCCTCCCCGGCAACGCCTCCAATTCACCCCGCCTATACGTCTCAATCAACTCATTAACCTTACGCTCCCCCTCCTCCAAGATCTCTTTTATCCGGTAAGTTGCCTCCTTAGGTATCTCCACGTCGTTAAGTCCCAACGTGAAACCTTTCTTCGTAATAAAACGAATCAGCATACGTGTCACCGAATCCAAAAACTCCCTCGCCGCATCAGTCCCAAACTCCTTCACAATCTTATGAAGCAAACTCTCCGGGACGCCAGCCCCAAAAGCAGCTTTATCAATCACACCCTTAATAAGAACGCCGTCGACAACTACCACATACGCATCATAGGGACACTCTTCCCCCAAGCAAGTATCACACTGCTTACACGCCTTAGACTTAAACCTTGCATTAAGGCCCTTCGGCAAAGTCAAACTGAAGATCTGCTTACCCGTCCAGAGCTCCTCAGGCTCACTCACCGTTGGAGGAGGAAGGGAAGTTATACCTGCTGCAAGCGCCAGCTCACACGCCTCCTCCTTACTGAGGAGGGTTTGCTCTCTGGTTAAAAGATAGGCGGCAGAAATGAAGTCTTGAATCCCCCCTATAATTGGACCACCATATCTAGGACTTAAAATATGCTCCTGAACCTTCATTAAAATATGAGCTTCAACACGCGCCTCCTCTGACTGGGGAACATGAAGATTCATCTCGTCACCATCAAAATCTGCGTTGTATGGTGGGCAAACGCAGAGGTTAAGTCTAAATGTTTTGTATGGCATTACCCGGACTTGGTGAGCCATGATGCTCATTCTGTGTAGGGAGGGTTGCCTGTTAAATAGGACTATGTCGCCGTCGTTTAGGTGGCGTTCGACTATGCTGCCTATTTCTATGGTTTCGGCTATTTTGCTCCTGTTTTTTACGAAACGTAGGTCAATGCGTCTGCCATCTGCTCGGATAATGTAGTTAGCTCCTGGGTGTTCGTCGGGTCCTCGCATTACCAGCTCTTTCATGTCTTCGATGTTTAGTTCTGTTACGCGTTCGGGTATTGTTAGGATCTTTGCGACTTCGATGGGGACGCCTACCTCGTTTATTCCGAGATTTGGGTCTGGAGATATGACTGTTCTGGCTGAGAAGTCGACGCGTTTGCCTGAAAGGTTGCTTCTGAACCGTCCTTCTTTGCCTTTTAGTCTTTGGGTTAGTGTTCTTAGTGCTCGTCCTGAGCGGTGTCGGGCTGGTGGGATCCCTGAAATTTCATTGTCAAAGTATGTTGTTACGTGGTATTGAAGTAGTTCCCAAAGGTCTTCTACGATTAGTTGGGGGGCTCCTGCTTCTATGTTTTCTCTCAGCCGCTGATTGATCCTAATTATGTCGACGAGTTTATGTGTTAGGTCGTCTTCCGATCGGACGCCTGATTCGAGTGTGATGCTTGGTCTAACGCATACGGGTGGGACTGGAAGGACTGTGAGGACCATCCATTCTGGGCGGGCGAAGGAGGGATTTATGCCTAGTAGTTTGCAGTCGTTGTCTGGTACGCGTTCGCATCGTTCCCTTACGTCGCTTGGGGTGAGCCTGATTGAGCCTATTTCTGTTTCTTCGTAGAATGTGGTTGGCTTTTCCAGCCTTATTTTGCGTTGGATTTCTCCGCAGTGGGGGCATGTTGATGTTCTGGATGCCCGCCGGAATACTTCTTCGGCTATTTCATCGCTCAGCCTTCCTGTTTCTTGCTCGTAGCGTTCCATTTCTGCTAGGAAGAATTCTATTTCGTCTTCAGGTAGTAGAAGGCGGGAGCAACGTCTGCAGGTGGCTCTTAAGACTTTATGGAGGACTTTGACGAAGCCTACGTGGATGACTGGACGGACGAGTTCTATATGTCCGAAGTGGCCTATGCATTCGCCGACTGGGTTGCCGCATAGTTTGCATCGTCGTCCGGGTTCTACCGTGCCTAGACGCTCGTCCATGAGGCCTGTTTCGATCGGGGTGCCGTCTTCATCGTAGGTGTCGGGGGTGATTATCCGCGTAGCGGACATGCGTCTTATTTCGTCTGGAGAGAGGACGCTGAATCTTATTGAACTGATTCTCTTAACAAACCGGAACGCCAACCTTGTACCCCCAAAATGGACAGAAGGAGGATTTCTTTTTCAATTACTACAAGTAGAGGTAATTTAAACTTTTCTTAACGGGAGGGTCTTCCTTATGTTGGTGCTTACATTGAGTTGGGTTTTTATGGTTGTTTTCGGCAGTTGGGTGGAGGAGGATTAGGAGAGTTTGCTTTGAATTTTTTCGAGGGGGAGTACTTGCCTTGGTTCGTAGACGACTATTCCTTGGGCTAGTTGCCGTAGATGTGGTATTATTTTTAGGAATTCGTCTTTGTGTATTACGGTGTTTAGGGCGTACCATCCTTCTTCCCCAGCGAGGGGGGATATGGTTGGCTTCTTCAGGGCTGGTAGGACTTTGAGTATTTTATCTAGGTTTTCGCCTTTTACGTTCATGAAGAGGTGTAGCCTTTCTCTTGCGTCGACAGCGCCTTCGATGAGAGTCATTACGTCTTTTATTTTTTCCTTTTTCCATGGGTGGGTTAGGGCGTCTTTGTTGGCTATTAGTACTGCTTGGGATTGGCATATTTCTTCTATTACTTTTAGGTTATTGGATAGGAGGGTTGTTCCCGTTTCCGTGTTGTCGATTATGGCTTCGGCGTCCTCGGGCGGTTTGGCTTCGGTGGCTCCGAAGGACAGGATTATTTTCACGTTTGGGTTTTCTCCATACCTGTACCATGGAGTTATGACTTCGGGGAGCGTTCTATGGAAGCGTTTTTGGTATTCATGGTTTTCTAGTATGTGACGGAGTGTGATGTTTATATATTCTGTGGCAATTCGTATCGGTTTCCCTGCGTCTAAAAAGGATTTTATGAGGTCTGATAGGGAGTTTATTTGTGTCCAATGGCTTGGGACTGCTAGCACGATCTTAACTTTACCGTATGTGAGGTTTGATAGGACTTCCACGTCTGCTGATGTTTCTCTTACCCAGTCCAGTCCGGTTATTCCTATATCGTGGGCGCCCGCCTCAACGAGGTTTGGGATCTCTTGCGGTCTAAGTACTTTCAGGTTTATTTCGGGGTCGTTGATCCACGGCCGGTAGGAGCGCTCGCCTCCTTTTACTTCATAGCCAGCTTGCCTTAGGAGGCGTAACGTTGCCTCTTGCAGTGAACCTTTAGGGATTACGAAGTTTAGCTTCAAGGGGTTCACCTTTCCTAGGGCTTTCAAGGGGGGGGTAGCAACGATTAAAATTTAAATGTTTGTAAAGGATAGTATGAAGTAAACGGTTTGAGGTGTTGTGATGTCAAAGGATAAGCTTTCGGCTTTAACCGAGATCCTAGATAATATGAACAGGCGGGGTGGCTTTTCGGCGAGTGTGATATCCGGAGATGATGGGCTCGTGGTGGCTGAAGCTAGTAGTGCAGAGAACAAGCAGGTGATAGCAGCGATGGCTAGCTTAGCCCATTCGACGGCGATGAGGGTTAAAGACCAGATTGGGCTAGGGGACTTGGAGCAGGTTACTATTGAAACAACGGATGGGATCATCATTTTTAAAAGCGTGGAGACGCCCAGGAAGAGGTTGATATTAGCGACGATTTTACCCGTGTCTGCTAAGCGTAGGCTGGTTGATGCTGCGTCTGTACTTTTCTTTAAGGATCGACGTTACGAGCGCATAGTTGATGATGCTGTTAAGGAAATTCAGAGTGTTTTTTCCGAGTAGAAGACTAAAGGTTTCCTTCCTTTTTTAGGAGGAAGCTTTGCGAGGAAAGTAAATGGGAGGGGAAGTGCGTTAAAGTGTAAAAGTGTAATAATGCGTCTCCAGTATGAGGGGCTTCCATGCCCTCGTTGTTAAATTTAGAATTTAAGGTGTTCGAAGTTGAAACATTTTAGATCTAGTTTTCGTTCTTGAAGCATGGAATTTGCTGGGTTGGGGTGACGGATGTGGAGGGGTTTTCTCAGAGGCTTTTCGAGTTGATTGTGGATGCTTTAAGTGTTGAGAGGGGGGTAAGGGAGCTTTTAGAGGATTGCTTGTGGTTTACAGATAAGCTTGTTTCGGGTACGAGTGGCTTTGAAAGGGAGGGATACGTTGCTGTTAGGAGGGCTTTAATGCACTGGATTAAGAGCCTTAGCACCCCCTTTGATGAGAGAGGAGATTTAGAGTTTTTGGGCGAGAAAAAGGAGTGGGAAAAAGCGGTGGAGGCGTTTAGGAGGGCGGGGGATCAGAGAGGCGCGTATCGTGCTTTGTTAGTCATGACTGTTAGGAGAGGTGAAAGGTATGCCTTGGCCGGCGACTTGAACACAGCATGTAATGTAATGGCTGAAGCAGAGGAAATAGCTAAGAAAGCAGGGTTAAGTGCTAAACAGCTGATGCTTTTAAGGGCTAAACATCTCAGGCTCTTAGCGCTAAAGAAAGAAGTGGAAGGAGACTTCTTAGGTGTGGGGGAATCGTACTTAGAAATTGCACATATAATGGAAAAGTTAGGGTTGAATTGGAGGGCGGATAAGGTTGCAGCGCTCAGATTCCTGTCACGCCATGCTATGGCTGATGGGATATGGGGTAACGTGGCGAGGTACCAGATGGAGATAAGTGAGTTAATGAGGGAGATGGGGGATGTGCAGGGAGCTATGGCTGCTGAGGCAAGGGGGCTGATGGCGATGGCGATTGACGCCGAAGGGAAAGGGCAGTGGGTTAGGGCGGGGGAGTGCCATAAAAGGGCCGAGGAGGTTTTATGTAAAATGGGAAGTAGGATAAATGCGCTTTATGCCAGGTTGAACGCATACGTGTGCTTTAGTAAGGGAAAAGGTGAAAGGCCTCCTTGGATGGACGAGGCTGAAGAGCTCATTAGAAGGGCTAAACGTGAGGAGGATGTAAGGGTGCTTGAGAGGGAAGTGAAAAGATTGCTTAGAGAGATTGAAGGGTGATTAAGCCGGAGCGGAAGAGCCTACGATATTTTTCAAGAAGAAGGGCGGTCCTTGGCCCTGCCTTGACGTTTTCTACTGACAGGAGATCCTGTGGGTAATCTATGTCCGTTTTGATCCTTGGGGAAGCATATGTTTCCACGTGTACACCTTTAGCTCTTGCCCTAAGGATGTGCCTTTTGAAGCTGTCTTCTCCAAAGTCGGGAAGAATGGCTGTGGGAGGCTTTAAAAGCAAGGCATTTGTCCCTCCGCTTTTAGATTCGGCAAGAACCACAACCTCTTCCTCGTTTTCGCCTTTTTCAATTATGGCGTTAATGTCGCTTACTTCTATGAAGGGTATGTCAGCTGGGAGTACAAGAACTGCTTTGGCCCCTAATTTAATACAGAGGAGGATGCCATGTGCAATGGCATTGTTTAAACTATGGGGGGGAGGCTCAACGATTACGTTGATCTTTTTAAATGGAAGCGTGAGGTCACGGTCTGGTGTAACTACGTGGATTCCATCAAAGGATCCGGTAGCCACTGCCACATCGATCACGTCTAGTAACATTGCAAGGCTCAGCTTCTGTCTTTCAGGATGGGGCAGAGAAGGGGAGAGCCTAGACTTTGCCTTTCCTACGCCCTTAAAAGGGATGATTAAGTGAAGGTTCTTCATTTAAATCCACCATTAATTGCTGAGAGCTTCCTCCACTTTAAGTGCAATACGGCCGACGAGTGTTGGGTCGTGGATTGCCGCGCGGGCAATAGACACGGCATCAGCCCCGGAATTTAGCATTCTAATTGCACTTTCGAAGTCTCGGACTGAATTGTTTCCAATAAGGAAGACATCTACGTTTTCGGATAGCTTCCTTATTAGCCTTAAGTCTCCGCATGCTTCTCCGGGTTTCATTGCGTCGATGTGAATTGCGTCGACCCCAGCAGCCTCCGCTATTTTGGCCACATGCAAGTCGTCTACGACGTTTCCTCTCCACTTCAAGATCACGTTGAGGTTAAATGAGTCCTTTAAATGTTTAATCCATTCTGACAGCTCGTCCAGTCTTCCTAGGAGGGCTTGCCCAGCACCTACGGATAGCATTTCAGGCTGGCGGCAATGCGCGTTTATTTCTAAAACTGTGGCTCCACTTTGCGACACGGATTCGCCGGCAAAAATGATGCCTTTCATGGTCGCTGCCCTAACATTGACGGCGACAGGGGTTCCATTTATCGATGCTTTCCTTACTTCTCCTTTTAAATAGTCAGTAAGAAAGTGAAGGTCTATCTCAAACTCCCTTCGTCCTCTTTGACTTATTTTCCTGCTGGCAGTAAGGGTTTCCATGTCGAAGTTTAGCCCACCTAATGTGACCATGCCCGCTCCTGCCTTAGATGCTTTTGAGCAAAAATCGCCATTACAGATTCCAGCCATAGCTGCTAGAATTACGCGACTTCTTAATTTAAGCTTCATCGTATCAGCCCCATAATTTCTGATGCCAAACGTATCGTGTCTTCACGGGTTACCATTAAAGTGTCCGTTACGTAGGTTGCAATACCGATGGAATTTACTGCTTTTTTGAGTGGTGCGTCTCGTTTATCAAAGACCAACGTGTCTATTAAGTTTTTATAAAAGAGAGCAACGCCGAAAGGTGATACTTCCATCTTAAGACCGCGCATTAGCTTAGCTGCTGGGCCACTCACAGCCTGTCCGCCGACTATTGGGCTGACAGCGATCTTCTTACAGTTGAGCCTTCTAATGGTGTCTTTTATTCCTCGCACTGCTAATATTGGCCCTATGCTTGTGATAGGGTTGCTGGGGCCAAATATGATTGCATCCGATGAAGTTAATGTTTCAATCACTTCGGGAGGGGGGTTAGCTTTCTCTGCGCCTCGATATTCGATGCCAAACACATCCGGCTCTCCCCGGTGCTTAACCCAGAACTCTTGAAAGGAAATAACCCCTAAGTCGGTTCTTACGTAGGTTTGAACGCGATCATCGCTCATGGGTAGAACTCTTGCCTTAACGCCTAGCTGCTTACAAATTAGTTTTGTAATGGTAGACAAGGTCATTCCCTTCCTAAGAAGGAAAGTCCTCAAGATGTGGGTTGCTAGGTCACGGTCGCCTAAAGAGAACCATGTTTCTAATCCGTATTTTTCCATCATTTCGAGACAGTTGAAAGTGTCGCCTTTTATCCCCCAAAACTTTTCTTTGTCAAGTAAACCTGCTATTAGATAAACTGTGCTGTCTAGGTCCGGACTTATGTGGAGGCCGTGGAATTCTATGTCGTCGCCCGTGTTTACTATAATTGCAATTTCGTCTTGCGGGAGGATTTCGAGGAAACCTTCCAGGAGCTTTAATCCGCCTGTTCCCCCTGTAAGGAGAGAGATCAACTTGATCACCTGAAGAGGTCTCTTTCAGGAGGTATTACTAGGTCCTTGCCGCTTCCTTCTCCTTCAATGTACTTATACCCTCTTACAATGACTGCAGGGATCCCTTCGTCCGCCTGTCCCATAACCAGCTCGGCCGCCGATGCAATTTCATCTGCAACGGCCACAATGGTTGAACGTAAAGTGTAGCCAAAAAGATCCCGGTCTCCACGTCGATCCCAAAGTGGCTTCATACCGGCTACACCTAACGCTACATTTACTGCTCCCTCCCTGAAGGGGCGGCCGTGGGTGTCTGAAATTATTACAGCTACGTTGGCGCCCGTAAGTTTCAAAACAGTGTTTCTGATCTTTCTTGCAGACTCGTCAGGGTCTGAGGGAAGCAACGTAACATGGCCTCCACCGGATACGTTAGACTCGTCTACTCCAGAGTTAGCACAGATGAAACCGTGCCGTGTCTCTGTGATTATAACATGACGCATTTTAACTATTCGTTTGGCTTCTCTTAAGATTACTTCAACTAACTGAGGGGGTTTATTCACTTGCCTACTTACTTCCACAGCAAAAGGTGAGGGGGTCACCTGAGATAAGTTAATTACTTGCCCCTCTGACTTAGACACTATAGACTGCGCGACTACAAGTACATCGCCGTCTTTTATTTGCAATCCCTGTCTTTTTGCAGCTTCAACAATCAACTTTCCTATATCATCGCCATGCTTTACTAGTGGAATACCCTTAATTCCGATTATTTCCACCCGGTCCATTTTCGAGAAACCTCTTCTTAACATTGCAGTTCCTCGGATCACTCCCTTATTTGTCTCCTTAATTTTAAGAATGGGATTCAAAAAAGATGAAATTATTTCATGCGGCATTAATTTAAAACTGAGAAATGAAATTTTTATCCTGAGTTTCATATCATCTATTCTTCAGGCTGTAATTCACCTTTAACTATTTTTGATATGATTTCCTTTTGAGCTTCTTTAACGGCTCCAAGAAAATTGAAGCCGCGCGTGTCAGCGCCTAGTTCATCAATGGCATCGCCAAAACTATGTGTATTTACTAGCGATATGACAATGTCTGTTATGTTATACCGCTTACCTTTAAAACGGACAAATATTTTACGAGACTCCCAGTCAACTTCAGCACCATAGAGTTTCCTCTGGAGATTTATAGCTTCAGCAATTGTGAGATTTGGATTTGAAGACATAAGTTCATCAACAGAGGGGATCTTAACACCTTCGATGGAAAGTAAAGAATGTTGGATGAACATGCTTATAAGCCAGCACCGGTTAAAACGCCCTTTCCATACATTAGCCTGCAAGGAACTAACCCCTTTTTAACAACGCCTATCCATGTTTCTAATAAATTTCCAAGGGAAGAAAATATAAAGATTAAGGTGACGTTTTCGTTTAACTCTACCTCAAAAGTAAACACGACTAAAAGAAACCATTAAACATGTTATTAATGTAATTAAAGAAATTATTGGCGATTCCGCTTGACCAATTAAATATAGTGAACATGACATTTAACATTATGGCTAATCCCAACATTGCCAAACCAATCAAGATCGCCTCTTCGACTATTGGTGAGGCTCGCTCGTCTTTTATGAAGCTCAAGAGAAACACCCCCTTTCTAGCCTTCAACTATTGAGATAACAAAAACATATTTAAAATAAACACTTTTAGTGGCGATGTGGGTGCTTGGTTTACGTGAAGAATTTCCTTGAGAATTTTTTATTAGGTTTAAAAGAGATGTCAACTTTATCATCTATATTATTGATAAAAATGACATTTAAAAAAATTAAAATAGTAGTAAATCCAAATAAGTATACTGAAAAATTAGAAAAAATTGCTTTATCTTGATAAGATCTTAAAAGGGGAGATGGGAAATGGCTTATGAGGAAGAAATGATTGCCGCGAAACCTCTCGTACTAGATAATGGCACAGGATTAACAAAGAACGGATTTGCAGGGGAAGATCAACCCCGTTCAGTTTGGCCTACATGTATAGGATATCCAAAGTACACTTCAATAATGACCGATGTAGAACACCACACAAGGGAATACTACATAGGCGAGGAAGCTCTAAACCTTAGAGGTGTGCTGAGGCTTGTGTATCCTATCGAACACGGGATAGTTTCCGACTGGGATGCTATGGAGAAAATATGGCACTATACATTCTTCAATGATTTACGTGTCGACCCATCGGAGCACCCAGTGCTTCTAACTGAGCCACCGTTAAACCCTAGGGAAAACAGGGAGAAAATGGCAGAGATAATGTTTGAAACATTTAATGTACCGGCGATGTATGTTGCAATGCAAGCTGTCCTATCCCTCTACGCGTCCGGCAGAACTACTGGGCTTGTAGTCGACTCGGGTGATGGGGTCACGCACATAGTACCCATCTACGAGGGATTTGCTCTAACGCATGCAATCACCAGAATAGACCTAGCAGGGAGAGACATAACAGAATATTTGAGGAGGCTTCTAAGGCAGCGTGGGTACAGCTTTGTTTCAACAGCTGAAAGAGAAATTGTTAGGGACATTAAGGAGAAGCTCTGTTATGTGGCTTTAGACCCAGAAAAAGAGTTGAAGCTTGCAGAGAAAGTTTCAGGAATCGAGAAAACATATGTACTCCCTGATGGAGAAACAATTACAGTAGGTGCTGAAAGGTTCCTTGCTCCAGAGGTTTACTTTAACCCAGGAGTTATTGGGCTCGATGCCCCACCACTAGATGAGGTCATAGTGGACGCTGTCAGGAAATGCGACGTTGACTTAAGAAGAGAACTCTACGGAAACATAGTACTTTCAGGCGGCTCGACAATGTTCCCAGGATTAAAGGAAAGATTACACAAGGAGTTATCAGAACTGGTTCCAGAAAATGTCGAAATTAAAATAATTGCTCCCCCAGAAAGACACTATAGTGTATGGATCGGCGGGTCAATCCTGGCGTCACTAAGAACATTCCAGAAAATGTGGGTTACAAGGAAGGAGTATGAGGAAGGCGGAAGCGCCGTCATACACAGATGCTTCTGAGCTGCGAATTACCGCCATTTCTCCCCATTTTTTAGAGCGATTTTCTTTAATAAATTTCCTTTAATAAACACATTTAAAATATAAATTCTCAATTTTTCTTGGCAAAGTAAAACTTTAAGACAGGTTTTGCAGGGAATTCCTCAAGGGAATTAGGTGGCTTTAACTTGAAAAAGCTCCTAGAAGTTAATACCATTAGAAAAGATAGACGGAAGGTAAAGCTTAGATTTGCATTATGCTACCCGAATACGTATATGGTAGGCATGTCATCTTTAGGCATACGTCTATTATATGCCCTTATAAATTTAAGAGAAGATGTAGCTTGTGAAAGATTTTTTTACGAGCCGGGGAAGGTGCCTCGAAGCGTTGAGTCAGGGTTTAAGTTATCTGAGTTTGAGGTAATAGGGGTTTCCCTTCAATTTGAGGAGGACTATGTAAGGTTCATCGAAATGATCCTCAATTCAGGGGTTCCATTGAAAAGGTGGGAACGGGGAGAGAGGGACCCTATAGTCGTCGCTGGGGGGATCTGTGCTGTGGAAAACCCACAGCCATTATCAGATTTCGTTGACGTCTTCGTAATTGGAGATGGAGAAGCACTCATAGACCGGATATTGGACATTTGCATCGAAGAACGAGATAGAGAAACACGTATCGAAGCACTCTCAAACTTGGAAGGATTTTATGTTCCAGCTTATACGGAGGGGAAGGTTAAGAGAGTTTGGTGTAAAAACATTAATGAAATCTTTCATCCAACCAGTCAGGTGCTACCAGCACGCGACAGTTCACCTGTTATGCCTGTTTTTGGTAGGTCTATTCTTCTTGAAGTTGCTAGAGGATGTGAAAAGGGCTGTAGATTTTGCTTAATAGGATTCTGTAATAGACCTAAACGCATTAGAAGCGGAAGAGTCCTTGAGGAAATTGTAGAGAGGGGAGTGAAGGAGAGTGCCACTAAGAAGGTAACTCTTATAGCGCCATCCCTTTCAGAACACCCAAACATAACGGAATTGTGCTGGAACATGGTAAATTCCGGATTAGAAATATCGTTGCCTTCATTAAGCATAGACGTTATATCTGATGAGCTACTTAACGCATTGGTCAAAGGAGGACAAAGAACCGTAACCATAGCCCCCGAAACGGGAACAGAGGAGCTGCGAAAAAAGATTAATAAGCCATTTTCCGATGATGAAATAATTTCTGCAGCTGACACCATATTAGAACAAAAATTGAATTTAAAAATGTATTTTATAGTTGGTTTGCCGTTTGAGAAGGAGGAGGACGTCGAAGGAATAGTGAAGATTGTTAGTAGGATTTCTAAATTAAGAAGGGGGACAAGTGTAAAAGTAAGTGTAAATCCGTTCGTGCCTAAACCTCATACGCCATTTGCATGGGCGCCTCAGCAGCCTCAAATGGTCCTTAAAGAAAAAATGAAGAAAGTACGTTCATTCTTAAGAAAAGAATCCGTTGTTTTTGAGGGAATGGACCCGCGGAAGGCAGCTATTGAGGCGATTTTATCCTTAGGAGGAAGAGAGTTAGGGGAAATAATAGAATTAGCAACGCTTTATGGAGGAGGATTCGGTGCATGGAGGCGGGCTTTAAGAGAAAAAACTACTAATTTAGAGGACTTGAGCAAGTTTAGGTCTATGGATGCAGAACAACCATGGGAAGTAATCGACGTAGGAGTTAGCAGAAAATTTTTAATTAAGGAGTGGTATAAGGCGGTTGATGGTGTTCAAACATCGCCTTATAGTTGCTGTGATCAATGCGGGGTATGTTACACTATAGACTGAAGAAGCCACCCCTTCCTTTTTAAAAATCGAAACGAACGAGGGCTTTAAGCAAGTAAACATAATCTTTTTATTGTATTTCACAGAAAGTCTTTTGGGTAAGGGGAAGGTGAATGAGGATTTGGGGGAGAGGAATGGAGTATAACATGAAGAAGTTAAGAGAGGAATTTCCTAATATCGCAAGGGAGCTTGAGAACAGAGAGGATATTAGAATACGAATAACAGGGGTTAGAACTTGCGAAATAAAGGACATAGATGTTGTAAGACTGATGAGAAGGTGCGACAAAGAGGAAGAGGCTATAGAGATCATCGAATACCTTACGAAGAGGGGAGAAATATCGAAAGAACATGCTGTCCGCATTCTTAAGCAACTTAAGGAAAAAGGATTACGATCATTTGGAAGCAAAATAACTTGGGGTTTTTTCGAAAGAGAATATAGAAGAAATTTCTGAAAAATAGTAGAAGAAGGAACCTACTTAAGTTACTTTCATTTTAATTAATTAAGTTGAATGAGAAGTTAGCTATCTAAAAAATAAATCAAGTTTTTAGGCCGTTTTTAATTAAATTTAGGAGGACTTTCTAGAGAATCTCTTTTAGAACGTAAAAGAGAGATGGGATAATGGACATATTAATAGGGATTGTTGGGAAGCCAAATTCAGGCAAAACAACGTTCCTAAATGCTGCGAGCTTGACATCTTACAAGGTAGCGGACTACCCTTTCACAACGATAGATGCACAACAAGGAGTAGGCTACGTAAGGGTAAAATGTGTATGTGAGGAGTTAGGTGTGAAAGACAACCCACAAAACTCGATGTGCATAGAGGGCAATAGGTTTATACCAGTAAAGCTTTTGGACGTTGCAGGACTTGTCCCTGATGCATGGAAAGGAAGAGGACTTGGAAATCAGTTTCTTGACAGCCTTAGGAGAGCAGACGTCCTAATTCACGTTGTAGATGCATCTGGGTCATGTGACGCTGAAGGAAGGCCCGTAGAACCAGGATCGTGGAACCCTATGGATGACATTAAGTTTTTAGAGAGAGAAGTAGCAATGTGGTTTAAGCAGATAATAAGTAAAGACTGGCAGAGAATTGTAAGACAGGTTGAGTCAGGTACTAAATCATTAGAAGAGATTCTTACAGAGAAACTGTCAGGTCTTGCAGTAAGACGCTACCATGTTAGAATGGCTGTTAAGTCTACTGGTTTTGACCCAACTAAGCCGAGCCGGTGGGGTGATGATGACCTTTACACGTTTTCCCACGAGCTCAGAAAAGTATCAAAGCCCATTTTGATCTGTCTGAATAAAATAGACAGAAAGACAGCCAAAAAGAACATTGAAGCTTTTAAAAAAGAAAACATAAAATTTGTAGCAGCCAGCGCCCTCGCGGAGTACTTCTTAAGAGTGCTAGCAAGAGACGATGTAATAAACTACCTTCCTGGCGATAACGATTTCGAAGTATTAAAGCCGCAAAAACTAACTGAAAAACAGAAAGAGGCGTTGGAGAAAATAAAAGAGGAAATACTTGACGTTTATGGTTCAACAGGCGTTCAAGACGCAATAAACAGAGCAGTTTTCGACGTTCTAGGCATGATAACTGTTTATCCTGTAGAGGACATGAATAAATTTACAGATCATAAAGGAAATGTATTGCCAGATGCATTACTGGTCCCCAAGGGAACCACGGTAAGAGAGTTAGCGTATATGATACACACAGAGTTAGGAGAAACATTTATCTACGCTTTAGACGCCCGAACAAAACAGCGCCTTTCAGAGGAGCATAAATTAGAGGATAAAAGCGTAATTAAAATCGTTTCAGCCAAAGCGTTAAGGTGAAGAGGAAAAGTAGTTAGGTGGTGAAGGATGCGGAGAAAATGTCCTAAATGCGGAGGGGCAGGAAGGATCAAGTGTCCTGAATGCGGAGGGAGAGGAAACCTTGATCCATATAGTGGGCTAATTTGCAAGACTTGCTGGGGGACTGGACGGGTTTTATGCGATATGTGTAATGGAGAAGGAGTAATAATAGAATGAAAAGGAGAGTTTATCAGCTAATTTAGTTTAGCCACTCGATCCAATCTTAAGTGAAGCTTATCACGTTTTACCATAGTTACAATCTGGATGGAATGAGAGAGCAGCTAAAATAACTACAGCCTCTTTTTATATCAGCCTTTAACTCGATTAAGAAACCGAGAAACTTTTTAAATAAAATACTGCTCAATGAGTTAAGAAGTGCGAGGTGATGGAAGTGGTTAAGATAGTTATCATTGGGGCAGGTGCCGCAGGAACTACGGCGGGAATATGGGCTAGGAAAACTGACAGGAAAGCAGAGATAACATTAATAACTAGAGAGCCTTACCCAGAGTATTCCCGGTGCGGCCTTCCATACACGATCTCAAGGCGGATTCCAGAGTTCACGAACCTTATAACTCATGATGCAGGATGGTATTCACGTTTCGGAAAAATGAACCTGCTTCTTGAAACAGAGGCTGTCGACGTGAACACCAGCGATAGGATGGTAACTATAAGAGACCTGAAAAGCGGACAGGAAAAAGAGCTTGAATATGATGCATTAGTGCTAGCCACAGGGTCAAAACCTGCCTTTCCGCCTATAAAGGGTGTAGAGGGGAAAAACAACGTTTACTCGTTAAGGACAATAGACGATGCGAGGGCAATTCATGAAGCAGCAAAGAAAGGGAAAAACTGCGTCATAGTAGGGGCAGGGCTTATAGGAGTGGAAACTACGGAGGCATTAGTTGAGCTTGGAGTAAACGTAACGATCGTGGAATTCCTTCCGAGCGTTCTACCGTTAATGATCGACCAAGACGTGTCGGACATGATTCAGGGAGCGCTTGAAGAACATGGGGTGAGCGTTTATGTTAACACGGCAGTGACTGAACTTATAGGAGAGGAAAAAGCGGAAAAAGTTGTGATGAAAAACAGGGAGACAGGTGAAGAAACATCTGTTCCTGTAGACTTTGTCGTTATCTCTGCAGGTGTTAGACCTAATACAGAGCTAGCTGTGAAGGCAGGAGTTAAACTGGGCGATACGAAATACATAAAGGTGGATTCACGGGCAAGGACTAGCGTTGAGGGGATATACGCTGCAGGAGACTGCACGGAGTATGTTGACTTCGTAACGGGACAACCTGTACCAATAGGAATGGGAACCATAGCGGTTAGGCAGGGTAAAGTAGCAGGTATTAATGCTGCTGGCGGAGACGCGACCATGCCTAAAGGAGTATTATTAACAAGGATAACAAAGGTGTTTGGTGTGGAAGTGGCGGCTGTTGGACCAATTACACGAAACTTAGAGCGTGCAGGTATAAAACCTGTAATAGGCAAAATGACGTACTCAAGCAAGCCGGAGTACATGCCAGGAGGTAAACCAATAAGGATGAAGCTAATGGCGGACCAAGAGGGGCGAATATTAGGAGCTCAGATTGTCGGGTATGAAGATGTGCATCAGAAAATTAACGTTATAGCAGCAGCCATGCAGGCAGACATGAACGTGGAGGAATTAGAATGGCTTGAGACATGCTACGCACCTATAAGTTGCCCAACATGGGACATAATAACCCTGACCGCAGAACCCATAGTAAAAAAATTACGGAGAAAGAAGTGAGAGCAGGTGGCTTGAACCCTCTAATTTGATTTCTCTAATTTTTACGGTGTGCCATTTCAGCGTTGCGTTAAGTATCTTTAAGGTACGAGTTGACTTCTCTAGGGTTAAATACCTCGCATTCTAAAACGTTTCTTATGAAGTTTAGCAGTTTCCTCCTTGTTTTGGGTGTTAGAGTTGGATACCATTGAGGGTGCGATATTACAGCTCCTCTCCAAGCGTAAAATGGTTGAACAACTTTAAGGAGTTCTTCGTCTCCTGTCTTGTCGAGGTAATTTTCGTAAAACAACTCAAATAATTGCTTAAATGGCCCTGTAAGCTCGCCGAACGTGATAACACTGAAGAAGAAGTAGTTTATTGACATAGATGTTACGTCGTCCGCCGGCTCACCCCACTCTCCCCTACTTCTATCTAGAAGAGTGAAGTCTGTTCCTTCCCTGAAAAGTACATTCCAAGGGTGGTAGTCGCCATGTACAACACTTAACCTGTGTGTGAACTTTTTTAGTTTCCACCGCCACTCAACACACTTTTTCTCTATTTTAATGAGGTCCTCCGTGGTGGCGTATTCTGGACTTGGCATATAGGTGTCAAGCAGGCCCATGAGCCCTTCCCCATGCCCTACAAGGTCTCTAACCCTTCTTATGTAAAGGTTCGGCTCGTTTCTTTTAACCTTATGAATTTCAACTAAGTAGTCTGAAAGGGCTCGTGCTCTTTCAATGTCTATTTGCTTCAGTTTTTTTTCCTCAGAAATCCTGTCGAGGTCTATTTTGTAAAGTGTTCCCTCAGCGTATTCCATAAGAACGAAGAATTCCTCAACATCGCCAACTGATATTAAGCGTCCATCGCTTGTTACTCCTCCACAGTCGAAGGATTTCACATGTTTGGGAAGTTTATTATATGTTTTATGGGCAAGAAGTACTACCTGAGCGCGGTCAGGCATGTATTCGTGGCCATAAGGCCCAGGTGCAACAAAATTCATGACAAACTTTCTCAGGCGTCCTCCAATCTCTGCCTCTATAAGCTGAGGAGTCCCGTATCCAACCTCCTTAATGTCCTCTCCCTCTCCACCAATCCGGCGTACATCCTTAACTCTAACTGCTTCTTTAAAAACGCCCTTTAGGTAACGTTCAAGCTCTTCCATCGCCAAAGACAAGAAAACCACCTCCCACAGAGAATTTACACGGCAACCATGCTTTAAGTCAAGAGGGACAGTTTAAGTTTTCGCTTCCTAAACTTCAAAAGAAAGTAAAAGTTAATAATTAAACTTAGGTGGTTTTTCGGTTCCTCGCTTGAGCAAGCAGAGAAGGGGATGATTACATATGAAAGTTAGAGTGAATGGTTCATTGAAAGAGTACTATACTGTATGGATGGAGGGTGATGTAGTTTGCATGATAGACCAAGCAATGCTTCCCTTTGAATTTTCTGTTTATAGGGCAAGTACGCCGGAACAGGTAGCTGACGCTATAAGAAATATGCGAGTGCGGGGGGCACCTGCTATAGGCGTCGCAGCTTGCTATGGATTAGCTCAAGCAGCAATCCAGAACGCTAATCTTCCGGCTGACGAACTCAAATCTCTTCTTAGAGAGAAAGCGTCTCTTTTCCTCTCGACAAGGCCGACGGCTGTAGACATGAAAAACATGGTTGAACGGGTGCTGAGAACGCTGAATAAGCGAAGCAACTCCCAGCAAATAGTTCAGGCAGTTCTTGAGGAAGCCCGTAGGATAGCTTGGGAGAACGCCGAGGCTTGCCGAAAAATAGGGGAGTTCGGAAGTCAACTAATAACGAAGAATGCCAGGCTTTTAGTTCACTGCAATCCCGGAGCTTTAGGAACAGTGGATTACGGAACTGCTCTCAGCATAGTGCGTTTCGCCCATGCTCAAGGGAAGAACGTGTATGTCTACGTTACCGAGACGCGACCTTGGTTGCAGGGTAGACTTACCAGCTGGGAACTAGATCAGGAAGGTATACCCTACTGCCTAATCGCGGACTCTGCGGCGGGATACTATATCTTCAAAAAAGAAGTGAATGCTGTTCTTGTCGGAGCAGACCGCATACTCCCTGACGGAACAGTCATAAATAAGATTGGGACATACATGCTTGCAGTGGCGGCATATGAAAACGACGTTCCATTTATAGTCGCAGCGCCTACGACTACGTTCGACGCGGCAATCACTTGCCCAAAAATTGAAGAGCGAGCTCCGAGGGAAGTTACGCATGTAAAAGGTTATGATGATAGAGCTAAAAGGCACGTCCATGTTAGAATTCATCCCGATGTACCAGCGAAGAACCCCGCATTCGACGTAACCCCGGCAAAATATGTTACAGCCATAGTAACAGAGAAGGGAATCTTGAAGCCAAACGAGTTAAAGCGCATCCTCTAAAGTCATTCTCTCTAAAACTTTTTGGGGGTTCTAATTGGGAGAGCTTTTATTTGTCGGCTTAGGATTATGGGATGCTAGGGATATAACCCTTAAGGGTTTAGAAGCTGCTAGGTCTGCGGACGAGGTTTACATGGACGCTTACACAAGCTTAATGGGCGGCTTGAGAATCGAAGAGTTAGAAGATTTGATAGGTAAGAAAGTTCTTCCGTTAAGCAGGAAAGACGTTGAGGAGGAAGCGAGGAAGCTCGTACTTCGCGCTAAGAAGCGGCGCATCGCATTCTTAGTTCCTGGCGACCCTATGGTGGCTACAACGCATATTGCCCTTAGGTTAGAGGCTGAAAAAAACGGGGTAAAAACCCGCGTGATTCACGGTGTTTCAATATACTCTGCAGCTCCAAGCATATGTGGACTGGAAAGCTATAAGTTTGGAAGGTCGGTGACAATACCTTTCCCTGAGGGAAACTACTTTCCAGAAACACCGTACTTGGTTATTAAAGAGAATTTTGAAAGAGGACTCCATACGTTAATTTTCCTTGATATTAAGAAAGAGAAGAAACGTTTCATGACGATTAATGAAGGATTGAAGGTTCTCGCAAAGTTAGAAGCTAAAATATCACCGTCAGAACCCATTTTAGAAAGAATACTTATGGTTGGAATGGCAAGGGTAGGATCAGAGGATCCCGCTGTTAAAGCAGGATACTTTCAACACCTGTTAAGTTACGATTTTGGACCGCCCCCTCACATCCTGATCGCCACAGGGAAGCTTCACTTTAAGGAGGCAAAGGCACTCTACCACCTAGCTAATGCGCCAAGATCAGTTCTCTCGATCTAAAAGCGGTTATATTAAGTCTAAGAGCTACGCTTGATCCAGTAATCCCCACTCTCTAGCCTTCTCTATTATTCTTTTGACAATGATGCTTGAACTATTTAATTCGCCATACTTTGGAAGACGATGAACTTCTGCATGAATCCCTCTTCTTCTCAGTTCTTCTAGGAATTTTTCCATATCCTTTCTCTGGTCATATCCTAATACGATTATATCCGGCTTTTTTTCTTCAACGATCTTAAGCATGTCCTCTCCCTCGTACCCGAGGACTGCCTCATCGACAGGCTTTAACCCTTCTATTAATCTTTTCCTTTCTCCCTCATTGAAAATTGGGGATCGGCCTCTTAGCCTGCGCACGGTTGAATCCCTAGAAATGACTACAGTGAGCTTAGCGTTTTCCCCTCCAAGCTTCTTTGCTTCCTCAAGGAACCTTAGGTGCCCCACGTGTAATATATCAAAAGTTCCGAAAACCATTACTTTCTTCATAACACCCACCATTTTTTAGCTTTCCATTTAGCTCTCAAGAACTACGTCAACGGTTACCACGTCCCCGTCTTTTAGGGAAAGAGCTTCTCTTAGGTAAACGGGTGCGATCACCTCTATTACGTCTTCTCCATAATGAGTTCTATTAATAAGTAACACGCTTCCTTCGGTGCCTTCCACTATCGCTTTAAAGCACTTAACTCTGCCAAAGGTTCGCCCCCCTTCTTCAAATTCTTCTATTACTATGCCAGGGTAGGCCTTCAACATTCTCCGCGCCTGCATGTCCTGATATGTTCTTAACCTTAAGTTTAAAGTCCCAGGATACGGGGTGAAACCTAATTTTTCTTCGAACCTTTTCATGTACCCTTCAATAGAGACATAATATTTCCCTTCACCCATCCCGCTAAAGACTTCTCCGCTTATCCTGAGGTGGCGAGGCTTCTCTTCGAAAACTTCTTTAAGTCCAAGATAAACTCTTAGAAGTTCATCCATCCCTTTACCATTCACTCTGATATATTGAGCTTTAGGAGTCATTTCCCTAGTAATTAAGCCTTCTCTTTCTAATTCCTGCAATCTCCTTGATGCTGTCTGCTGGCTGATACCTAAACGATTAGCGAGTTGAGTCGAAGACAACTTAACGGTTTCTCTGCATCCACCCATTTTAGCTATTTCAAACAAGGTGAACCACAATTCCTCATTCACGACCACACCCCCGCCGAGGAGAGAACACGCCTTTACCTGTTCAACCTAGCTGAAAAACCTATGAATACGGGCCCTCTAACATCAATTTTCTTGTTCTTTGAAGTTAAGTAAAACCTTATGTTATCCCTCACTAAGAGGTTAATGTCAGCTGCACTTTTAACCATTTTAACTCTCATGGAAAGTTCCATTTTTTCTCCGTTTAAAATCTCTTTCTCCACTTTTCTGGCGAATAAAGCAGCTAGCCCGTCTAAGTATCTTAACTTCGCCCTTACACCTTTTGCTTTCTCTAGGGGTAACCCAAGTATGTTTCCGTTTTCAACGCATATTACATTTAACGCCGCTGGACCAAGGAGCTTGACCCCCTTCTCGGTCTCGAAGACGGAGACTGTAAGTTCACCCTTACTAGTGTTTCCTTTCCAAGCAGTAAACTCGCATGGTGCATCTGCATCCTTATTGGCTTCAGCAGTGTTAATCAACGCGTTCATTATTTCACGTCCTAACCCGGTTTCAGGATATTCCGCGTAGGAGAGGCTTTCAGCTATTTCCTCGTCAAGGTAAAATTCTCTCTTGTAAAAGTAGGGGTAAGTTAGCCTTCTTATGTCCGTTTCACCTGTTCTTATCATAACAAACCTTTCTAAACCGAATCCAGCGTTGAATACAGGGACGCCTATTCCATACTTTGCTAGACTCACAGGCGAGTAAAAGCCACAGTCACCAACTTCAATCCACTCCTTGGTTTCTGGATGCTGGATGAAAACTTCAAACTCTGTACGTGGCGCATAATACTTTGATGTGGCATCCTTAATTCTAAATTCCGCTTTTGAAAAACCTATTTTCCTGAGGAATTCACGTACTACTTCTTTTCCGTCGTCTAACGTGATTTCATCGGTCATGATAACCAGCGAGGCCGTGAAGGAGCTGTAAAGGTGCACCGCATCAAGCCTCTGCTCCCGCCTAAACTTTTGTCCAACAGTGAATAACTGAACTGGAAGATCACGCCACCTATAAATTTCACTTAGTACGGGAAACCAGAGAGCAGTCATGTGTGATCTAAGAGTAAGCGATGATGGGATGGGTTTAAGCTCCTTGAACTCTTGGAAAACACCGTCGATTATTTTTGTGGCATCGCTTTCAGTTAGCTCTAATTCTTTAACCATGGCTTCAACCAGATCGTCAGCCTCGATTTCTCCTTTTTTGTACCTTCTAAAGAGCCTCTGCAGCTCCCTAAACCTGTTAAAGGACGGAGTCATCTCCTTGATTTGCCTGATCTTATCCTTGCTAAGGCCTATGTCAGGTCGAGGCAATCCTGCCAAATAGAAAACCCTGTCTAAAATTATGGGCGCTTCAGGCCCATATTCCTTATAAACCTCACTTTCATTGACAATCACCGGCAAGATCACTTCTTCAAAGCCCATTTCCACCAAAGTTCTTCTTACTTCTTCTATGAAATCCATTATTTCATTACTCTTGCCCAACGGCTTAAGTCTAAAGCACCGCCCTTCTATCCTGAGAAATCTGCGAGACTCCATCCAAGCGGACTCATAATCCTTCTTAGCCTTCTCCAGAAGTGCTTTAATGTTGAACCTCATTCTTTTTCCACCCTAACTGCTTCATGAACTCTTCAAGTTTTCTTGTCAACCTTTCTTCTTGTAACACAAGGAGAAATTCTGCCCTAGTTTTCTCTAAGAGGCTACGGGCAACATCGCACTTATGCTTAAAGCCTAAAGCAATAACCTCAGGGTGGTCGATGAGCATCATGCTCAGGTATATTTCCTCCATTAGGTTCACCGCCCGCTCTGCATCACCAAACCTTTTTTCTTTCATGCTTATTAGGACGCTGCGGCGTAACTCCCCTACGAAGTCACCTAACGCCATTAGGTAAGAAACATTCGGCACATTCAATTCCTTAGGGGAAGGCATCCTTTCACCTTTCATGAAGGAGTGTAAAAGGCAAGCTTCCGCATACTCTTGAAACGCTGTGGACGCAAAGCCCTTGAAAATGAAGTCTACGTATCTCTCCGCTACAGAAACCATTTCCTCTAAACACTTCTTCGCCTTCCTCAAGTTTTCCTCGGCGTCATCCATTTTTCCTCTCTGCATGGACCTAATAGCAAAACCCGAATACCTGACAACATCCCTTGAAAGCGATAAAACCCTCTCTCTAACTTTATCACGTTCATCGAGCTCCCTTATTATCTCAAGGACTATGTCTCTCATGTTAAACATAACATCACCTAGAAGGAAACGTTTTTACCCTTTTTCTTCTATCGATTGCATGGAAGCACACGTTTCTTATTACGCCACTTTCACGGGTTTATCAAGTTTGCTTAAGAGCACAACCCTACTTGCAATGGACGAGCCTATTACTTTATATCCTATCAATTCCCCTATTTTCTCTGCGAAGGGCATCAACTCCTTAACCGATAACATGTTACCACTATTCAACCCTCGCCTAGTGGACATTCCAACAGAAACATAACTTTTACACTCTACATAGGTCGGTTCGGCTAAGTTTATTAGCTTTGCGTACCCTTCCGGGTCCATGAAATTTAATCCTTTAACTAGGGTAAGCCGGACGACTGTGGGACAGCTGAATCCCCTCATAAGGCTGAGGCTCTCCTTGACACGCTCCCAAGCATCCTTCAGGAGAGGCCTGCAGACCCTTCTATAAGTTTCCTCATCTGGAGCGTAGAGTGTAAGGTACAATTGAGTAGGATTCCTAATCTCCGCTAACCTTTCGGGCATGGTGCCATTGGTAACTAGAAACGTGGTCATGCCTTTCCTGTGGAATACTTCTATCAGCTCGCCTAGCTTAGGGTATAGGGTTGGTTCCCCCGCCAAACTTATAGCGGCGTGCTTCGGCTCGAGCGCCTCCTCCCACCTTTCCCGGCTGACTAATGGATGATGTACTGGATTAAAGCCGGTGAGGATCCTGCGTTGCGCCTCTATGCAGCCTTCAACTATCTCTTCAGGATCATCTACTTCTGCCCGCATTATCGCTAATTGGTCCCATTCAATACCAGCATCCCCTGGCTCTATGCGCCAACACGGAAGACACCTATTTGTACAGAAAACGGCACAAGGCGTCATCTGTAAGCATCTATGAGATTTGATATTATACCACTCCTGCTTGTAACAGTGCCCTCTTCCAGTTAGACCCTTATAAAACCAATGGCAGCGCTTCACCGCAGAGTGCCTTCCAACTAGCTGATACTTTTGCTTCCTCAAAATAGTTGAAAGGTCCTTCGGAATCAGGGTTTCCTGCATTTTTCAACCACCAATTTACGAGTGAAACATAAGTTAGAACTAAGCGACTCTAAATCACTTTTTCCTCTCTCAGCCTTTTAATCTCTTCCTCACTATAGCCTAGTTCTTTAAGGATCTCTTCCGTGTGTTCCCCTAGAAGAGGTGGATACCGCCTGATTACACTCCATTTCTCTGAAAATTTTAATGGGAATCCAACCTGCTTAATTTTTCCCGCCTTTGGATGTTCAACTTCCATTAGCATCTCACGGTGCAAAACCTGAGGATCAGAGAAGACTTCTTCTATCTCGTTAACAGGTCCGCAGGGCACGTCTGCATCCCCGAAAATCTTCAACCATTCATCTCTCGTCTTACTTCTGATTATTTGACGGATGATCCCGGATAGCTCTTCTCGTTTCTCAGGTGAAAGGTACGGATAATTTTCAAGATCCAGCCTACCCACTGCCCTACAGAAGTTCCTCCAGAACGCCTCCTCCAGCATTCCCAAGGTGATGTACTTTCCATCACTCGTCTCGTAAACGCCATAGCTACCCAGGCCCCCCGCTAAAATATTCTCCCCTCGCCTTGTAGCGACGCCACCTATAAGGTACATGCCAGCGTAGATTGAAAGCCATGAAACCACTCCATCCAGCATCGAGACATCAACATATTGGCCTTTTCCAGTCTTCTCCCTCATAAGGAGGGCTGCCAGTATGCCTACGACCCCCATCATTCCCCCTCCACCTAAATCTGCTATGGGGACTCCTGGGATGATCGGAGGCTTACCCTTCTCTCCCGTTAAAGCGAGTATGCCGCCGATTCCTATGTAATTAATGTCGTGGCCGCTTTTTCTAGCATATGGCCCGTTTTGACCAAAGCCAGAAATAGAGCAGTATATTATACGTGGGTTCAACTTGCTAACAGTTTCATAATCTATCTTAAGCCTCTTTGCAACGCCGGGCCTAAACCCTTCAAGGACGACGTCGCTTTTCCTAATGAGCTTATAGAAGATTTCCCGTCCTTTCTCGCTCTTCAAGTTCAACGTGACACTTTTCTTGTTACGATTAACTGACATGAAGATTGCGCTTTCTCCATTAATGAAGGGCGGATTCCAGCGAGTCCAGTCTCCGCTCCCTGGTTCCTCGATCTTTATCACCTCTGCCCCTAGGTCGCCGAGAAACATGGAGCAGAAGGGGCCGGGAAGTAGCCGCGTTAAATCCAAGACGATGATCCCTTCCAGTGGAGCAACCATAAGGGTTCACCTCAATTTTTTCAAGTACTTGAAAAATAATGTAACCATTTTAATGTTTAAAGTGACGTTTACCAGTATGTATCATGACCATGTCATACTCGTTGGCTGCCTCTGTGACTTCTTGGTCACGCTTAGATCCTCCCGGCTGTATAATGCACGTGATTCCTGCCTCCGCTGCTGCGTCTACCGTGTCCCTAAACGGTATGAAGCCGTCTGATGCTAGGGCGCCTCCTTTTGCCCGGTCGCCTGCTTTCTCTAAGGCAAGCTTTGCGGAATCAACTCTGCTCATTTGCCCTGCTCCCACTCCTACAATCCAGTCTGGCGTAGAAACCACTATAGCATTCGACTTAACATGCTTCACTATCTTCCAGCCGAAAAGTGCTGCTTGAAGCTCCTTCTCCGTCGGCTTTCTCAGGCTTACAACCTTAAAACCTTCTACTTGCTCGTCTACCACATCCTCTGTTTGAACTAGTAATCCACCAGTCACCCTCCTGAAGTCTATTCCAGCACTACGCGGATTAAGGCGTGGAAGTCTGAGTACCCTTAGGTTTTCTTTTCTCCTAAGCTCGTTTAACGCAGCCGGCGTGTAGCCGGGTGCGACAACCGCCTCGACGAATGTGGAGGTAATCTCCTTAGCGACTTCTAAGTCAGCTTCTCTGTTCAGCCCGACTATACTGCCGTAAGCAGACAGTGGGTCGCTTTCCCTAGCCTTAACGTATGCTTCACGTATGGTTTCCCCTATTGCTGCGCCACAGGGGTTCGTATGCTTAATTACAACAGCCATTGGAGACGTAAACTCTCTGACTATCTCTATGGCTGCATTTAAATCCAACATATTATTGAAGGATAATTCTCTTCCGTGAAGCTGCTCGGCGTCAACTACCGTTGCGTCCTCACTGGGATACGCCTCTCTATACAACGCTGCTACCTGATGCGGATTCTCACCATATCTTAAATTTTGAACCTTAACGAATTTGAGCGTTAAAAATTCAGGTAATACTTCTTCCTCGAAAAACCTCTTGGAAAGAGTATATGCTATGAAGTCATCGTACTCTGAAGTGTATGCAAACGCTTTCACTGCAAGACGCCTTCTCGTTTCCTCCTTAACTTCTCCGTGTTGCTTCAGTTCGTCTATGACTATCTTGTAATCTTTAGGATCTACGACAACCGTGACGCGTTCAAAGTTCTTTGCTGCAGCCCTAACAAGGCTTGGTCCACCAATGTCGATGTAATCAACGAGCTTCTCTAATCCTTCTCTCACGGCAGCCTCCTTGAAAGGGTACAGGTTGACGGCGACCAGGTCTATTGGCTTTACGCCTAGTTTTTCAAGTTGCTCTAAGTGATCTTTTCTATCTCTAGCCAAGACCGCACTGTAAATATACGGATGTAAGCTTTTAACTCTGCCATCTAGAAGCTCTGCGAACCCTGTTAGCTCAGACACCCTCTTGACGGGCAACCCCTTAAGCGCTTTAGCAGTTCCATCCGTTGCAATTATTTCAACGCCCATCTCATGGAGGGCGGCTGCAAACTCGTAAACTCCCTTCTTGTCCCAGACGCTTATTAGGGCCCGCTTAACCTTCACCAGACACCCTCCTAGGCCTCTCTTCTTAAACTTTTTTTGGCTGCGTCTAAAACATTTTTCAGTAACATTGCCACCGTCATGGGACCTACTCCTCCAGGTACAGGCGTGATAGCAGAGGCTTTCTCTTTCACCCTTTCAAAGTCGACGTCGCCCACTATCCGCCCCTCAACCCTGTTAATTCCAACATCTACCACCACAGCTCCATCCTTTACCATGTCTTCGGTGATGAACATCGGCTTCCCAACGGCAACAACCAGAATGTCTGCCGACCTTGTATGGTCCGTGAGGTTAACAGTCTTTGAGTGGCACACCGTTACGGTTGCGTCCCTATTAGTCATCATAACCATTAAGGGGCGCCCGACAATTTTGCTCCTGTTAATTATAACTACATGTTTGCCTCTGAGTGAAATTCCCTCCTTGCTAAGAAGGGTTATTATACCAGTAGGTGTACATGGGGTGATTGCTTCATCACCAAGCAGCAAGCGACCCATGTTAACAGGGTGAAGGCCATCAACATCCTTCTCAGGGGGGATTGAAGTGATTATCCTATTTTCATCTAGGTGAGGCGGTAATGGAAGTTGAACAATTATACCGTGAATGCTACTCTCACCATTAAGTTTCTGTAAAAGTTCGATTACGTCTTCTTCACCTACGTTTTCTGGTAACGAGTACTTTCTGAACTCGAACGACGCTTCTTCACATGCCTTCCTCTTTATCCTCAGGTAAACTTCAGAGGCAGGATCACTGCCGACGAGAATAGCCGCTAGTCCTGGACGCACACCGTGCTCTTCCCATAGCAGTTTAGCTTCCTCGGCAAGCTGCTTTCTAATCTCTGCCGCAATTCTCCTTCCATCAATCACCCGTGCGCCCATCCCCCTAACCTCCAAAGCACTCTTATGTAAGCGTGATTTATAAGAGTGTGCGTAATCATCTTGCTTCCACGGAGATTTTACATGTTAACTTTCTCTACACGACGCAAGCCTTTTTAAATAGGTGCGTTTCCACTTCAACTCGAACACACCCGAAAAGGAGTGTGAGTTAGAACGTACGTTGCCTTAACCATAGACCTTGACAGGGACTACCCACTTCCGGTTAGGGGTAAGCTTGAAGCCTCCAGCTATATTCCAGACGGAAGACCAAACTTTACCTGTACAAAGACTGGATTAAGGGAAGTGATCCGCCTCTTGGAGGAAAACGGCATAAAAGCTTCCTTCTTCGTAGAAGCCGTAACTTTGCAGCACCTACAACTCCAAGAAGAAGAATCAATTAGACCAATCGCGGAGAACGAGGTTGGATGCCATGGACTAAACCATGAAGACCTCACCGGAAAACACACAGGTCTTCAACTCACGCCAACACAGCAACTTGAAAGTATTAAAAAAGCAACAGAAATTATAGCCCGTATAACTGGCGTTAAACCGTTAGGGTTTAGGGCGCCTTACTTATCTATTAACCGTAGCATAGAAAGAATCCTTGCAGACTTAAATTACATGTATGATTCATCGAAGTATCTGGAAGTATTTAAGCCACCTCACCCATATTTTCTTGGGTGTAAGCTTATCGAGGTCCCTTTACCACTATATCCTATCGGCAAAAGGAAGGCAACACTTTACACTTGGACGCTGCTGGAGGGAAAAAGAACGCTTGAGGAATACAAGAATATTCTAACCACATATATAGAAAACGATGACGGAGGCATACTAATGGTTTCAACACATACGTGGCATCTAGCGTATAATATATCAAAATGTAAGAAGCTGCCTCCTAAACAAGTAAGAGAAAACATCTATAAGATACATGATCTTCTGGCGTACCTTGAATCCAAAGGAGCGCGCATAACCCCGATAGCAGAATATTTAAAGCAGAAGGGATTTTCCAAAGGATAGGTTCTAACAGTCTAATTCTTTAAATTGAGTTTAAGTTTTATTTTTTAGAACGTGAAGGTTTCGCATAGGCGATTAATGAGGTGGTCTAGTGACCGTTTACTCATTTAGAGGGAAAACGCCTCAAATAGATCCTTCAGCCTTTATCGCCCCTAACGCCACGATAATAGGAAACGTTAGAGTTCTGAGAGATGCGAGCATATGGTTTAGCGCTGTGCTAAGAGGAGATCTTGAACTAATAGAGATCGGCGAACGAACAAACATTCAGGATAACGTGACTATACACGCTGATCCTGGATGCCCTTGCCGTATAGGCAACGATGTCATAGTAGGACATAACTCTGTTCTGCACGGTTGCACAATAGGAAATAACGTAGTGGTCGGTATGGGAAGTGTCATCCTTAACGGCGCGAAGATCGGGGATGGAAGTATAGTTGGCGCGGGAACGGTAATAACCGAAAGAAAAGAATTTCCTCCAAATAGTCTTATAGTAGGAAACCCTGCCATACTTAAAAAGCAACTTTCTCCAGAGGTAATAGCTAGAATAAAAATGGTGCTGAGATCTACGTTCAATTAGCTCGAGATTACATAAAAATTCTCTCGGAAAAATAGAAGGTCCTTATTAGAGCCGCCCATAAGAAAAACCCGAATATACAAGTAATTAAGAGGGCATTCGGCTACTAGCCTATAGTTTTAGAGGGCGCTTTAAGTTGGCATGTTATGATATTGTGAGACGCGTCATAGAGGAGTTAGACGCTTTCGCTTCATTCAAACCTCCCTTATTTTCAAGTGTCCTGTTCAGTAACTCTACATATCTTTTTTTAAGAAAGAATGTGTTAAACGGGAGCATTTTCTCTCTTTTGAAGGGATTAAAGGAAATGCAGAAATTTTACAGGCGAACTCTACACTTTCGTGCTTTCATTTTCTCTTTACTCGCTTGCTTTATCACCTCCTTTTTTGCTCCCATCTTGGGATTAAACGAAGCTTTTACAATATTTCCTGTCACAGCATGCTTCTTAGCAATCACCTTCATCTTCTTAGGTGACTACGTTATTTATAGGGCTCACATGCCGGTAGCTACTCGGCTATTTGCCCTGCAAGCAAAGGAGGCCAGAGCAGTAGCTCAACTTTTAATTTCTCTTCACTCGGGAAGTTTAAAAACACTGAAAGTTTTTTACCCAAGATACTATGATGTGACCGTGGTGGGAAGAGCCATCACATTTAACCCTTTCCTAATGGTGAAGCTGCTAGTAGCTACTAAGAGCCGCTCCTGACCTTCTCCAGTAGGAGCTTGATTATTTCTGCGTCGCTAAGTACGCCTTCAGGTGGTTTTAAAAAGTCCTTCAATATTATTGGAATGGAATCCATCCTGTAGGCGATTCCTCCAGCTTCTATTCCTGTAATTGCTGCGGGGATAGCAACTTGTGCGTGCTCCACCGTAGCAGTCCTAAAGCAATCTATAACAATTAATGGTTTCCGGACGAGTTTTCTAACTAGTTCTATTGGAAAGCTGAATACAGGATTGGAACCTATGATAAGTGCTGCGTCAAACTCGTCTCTTCCAAGCATTTCAGCAAACGTCGTCTCTCCGGGATTTGAATATGGTGCCCCTCGACTGAAATCGATTCCAAAGGGAAAGCCAACAGTCTGTGTTGCAACATGATTAAAGCCAATCATGTTGTAATGCCCTGCCATTGGTAAAACTACAAAACGTGTGTACTCGTTTAACTCCCAGACCAGTTTGATGAGCGCTGCCAAGTTACGATATTTCCCTTTACTAGCTAAAAGCCCCATCCCGTAAAAGACAGCTCCAAAATCCCTGCTTTTCCATTCATCAATAATTCTTCTTAACGTTTTAAGGGGTACACCTGCAATTTTATCTGACCGGACGTCTTTACCTTTTAAGAGCAATCTCATAGCAGAGATCAATTCGTAATCCCTGTTTGGCTCGACTTCAACCAAAAAATTAGCAACCTTCCCAACTCTAGTTTTCCTTATATCAAAAACGTAAACTTGCCTTTGCTCATAACCGCTCTGCGTATACGCCCCCCTAGGAAGAACACTATACCTGCCAAGATGGCGAGGATGAGAGTGTCCTGGATCACTTCCCCAGTAAACGATAACATCCGCCTTGTTCAACACTTCACCCAGTGTAGCCGTCGGAAAACCACTCTCTGAGCCGGCGATCCAAGTAGCACTATGGCAAATGGAGCCGGTTCCATCGATGACGCCTCTTACTTCACGTGCTAATTCTATACCTAACAGTTGAGCCTCAACAGAGGAAGAGCTCCATCCCCAAAGCACGGGTCTCTCAGCATTAAGTAGAATCTCAGCAGCCTTCTCGATCGCTTCATCAATGGTTGCCTCTCTTTTTCCTCCATCCCTTATAAATGGTTTTAGAAGCCTTTCCTCGCTCTTTGCCTTTAAAAATTTCTCCTCACCATGGCCGCATAAGTTGAAAGTAGAAGTAATTTTCCCATCTTCGACCTCAACTATAACATCATCACATAACAAACCGCATCCGGTACAAACAGTTTTAACCTTCAACCATGCCACCCTTCATTAGCATTTAACTTAGGATGTGAAAACTTCTCATTTACCTATATTTAGGTTTTTATTTGATGGCTCATAGGAGTTAAAGTAAACTTTAATTTGGTACGCCTTAGAAGCACTCTTCCCGTGAACTAGCGATTGTAAAAGACGAAGGGGTTAATAGCGATAGCTGATAGGTTAAAAGAGCATTCCATTGAGGCCGTGCATGAACTGAAAGAGATGAACTTAGAGGTCATCATGTTGACCGGAGACAATTGGAGGACTGCTAAAGCAATAGCGGACCAAGTAGGTGTGGACCATATACTAGCTGAGGTCCTACCTGAGGATAAGGCGCATGTGATAAAAAGGCTTCAAACGGAGGGAAAGACCGTGGCTATGGTTGGCGATGGAATAAATGACGCGCCGGCTCTTGCGCAGGCAGACGTAGGAATCGCTATAGGGTCGGGGACAGACATAGCAATCGAAGCGGGAGATATAATTCTCATTAAGGATGATTTAAGAGACATCGCCTTATCTATAAAGTTAAGTAGAAAAACTGTAAGTAAGATAAAGCAAAACTTGTTTTGGGCTTTCATATACAACGCAGCAGTCATCCCTATAGCCGCCGGCATCCTTTACCCCTTACTTTTACATCCTGCAATAGCAGCAGCTGCAATGGCTATGAGCTCTGTTAGCGTCGTAACAAACTCTCTTCTACTTAAAAGGTGAATATAGAGAAACTGAGAAGAGGAAGGGGGAGGCGATATAGTGGAAGATATAGGAAAGGTTATAGACCCTGTATGCAAAATGGAGGTTGACAAGAGGACTGCTAAATGGAAAAGCGAGTATAAAGGTAGAACATATTACTTCTGCGCTCCCGGATGCAAACAAGCATTTGAAGAAGAACCTGAAAGATACTTAAAAAATTAGGGAGTATAGGAAGTTTTATTCTTTCTTTTTTTTATTATACTTTTATTATACTGTTCTTAGTTCGATAGCCCCGCTGAAGCAGTATAGTTCACACACCCTACACGTTTTAATGGGACCATATCGCCTGCACTTTGTAAGGTCTATCACCTTAATTTTCCCGTCTTCCACCCTGAAAACTACGTCGTCTTTTATTTCTCCTTTTCCGCTCCCTATAAGAGGGTGTTCCGCCGCTATAGCTGGGCAGCCAACCACACAATTGCCGCACCCGGTGCACTTTTCTGGATGTATTATAAGTCCCGTCTCCGCAACAGCGTCCTTAGGTGCAAATAACTCTCTAAGTTGTTGAAGCTTGTCTTTATACTTTGGGTCTTCAACTAGTGGAGGGCAATCCTCTGGTTTCTTCTCTCCTTTAAGAAGTTGGACGGCAAAAACCATGCAGTTTGGCAGGCCACACTTTTTACAGTTGGTTCCTGGGAGAAGCTTATAAATTTGATAGGCATTAAGTTTTGACATCTTTCCCACCTTCTGTTACACGGAAGAAAGCGCGACTTTCAGTACTTTTTCCATTTCGCTTAGTTCTAAGTCGAAGGAGTAAAAACGCTCCATCAAAGCAAAGACATCGTCTGGGGGTTCTCCTTCCCTCTTAGCCCAGAGCGTTTTCCCCGCAGTTGAACGCATTACCTCCCCATTTTTGACTATAATTTCCCCGCCTTTTATAGTGTATGCTGTTTTGGATAGGGCTTTAACCAGGGCCTCATAGTCTTTACTTGGATCCGTACTCTCTGGGTTGAAGTCATACACTGCCACATCTGCTTCCGCGCCACGTGAGAGGTTTCCTTTCCCATTTAACCCTAAGGCCGCGGCTGGACTACACCTAGTTACCATGAACAATTCTTGTAAGGTGAGCTCTTGGTCTAACTGTGAGAGTTGCCCGTTCTTATCCATTTTTTCTCTTGCTTTTTTACTTACAAGCCACGCTGCTACAAGGGGGTAATCTGATGCTAACCCACAGTTTGGATGATTCACTGTTAATTGCACTTTTGAGAGATCTTTCACGTTGAGAAGTAGTTTAAGTCCTACTGCCCAAAGCTCACCCAGTTTTTCTCCTACTTTAATTAGGGTTGAAACGCCCTCTATTTCGATTTGATCCAGAAAACTTAGTCTTCCAAGATGAGCGTAGGCGAGATACGGGTCAGAAGACGTCATGATTTTTCCTGTTAACGTAGTCTGCCCTATCTCGGCCTCTATGTTCGAAGCTGAATTTATGTACTTGGCGAGTTCCTCAGCTTTTTCTTCTTCCTCTCCGAACGTGTAGAGCTGTGCATGCGCCAAGTGTACTTTTCCAACTTCCCTTAACTTTTCTAACGTTCTAACTGCTTTTTCGTATCCTCCCTTCTGTAAGGCGCCATCTGGATGGATGTGGAGAGGGGACGGTAGGTTAAGGATTTGCGAGGCTTTCAAAATGAACTCGGCATATTCCAAGGGACTTACTCCTAAATGTCTTATTTTTTCTTCCATTCCTTTCCACTCTCTTTTCCATGTCCAAGCCTCGGCGCTCAGCGGATTAACAAGTTTAATTCCATACGTTTTTGTTGTTCTTAGAAGCCATGCTATAGTGTCAGCGGCGGCTTTAACGTCTCCCTGCTGGGCGAGCGTTAACAGAAACCAGTTGGAGTCGAGGAGGAGTAGGCATGCTTTATCTAGTGAGTGGGCTTCTTGAAGCCAAAGGTGTGTGTGGAGAGCTCTTGAAAAGAATGTCCCGGACTCCACTATGAAGGTGTAACCATTCTTGAGGTATACTTCACCTGTTTCTCTTGGAAGAGGTACTTTTAAATTGATCATTTTAGCGAAACTTAACGTTTGCGCCGCTAAGTGGGTGTGGCAGTCTATCCCTCCAGGAACGACCATTTTCCCCTTTACATCTAAAACCTTGCTTTCCCTTTCGTCCACTTGATCCACGATGAAGCCGTCCTTAATCATAATATCCATTTTTTCTCCTTCTATTCCGTTAAGCGGGTCAAAAACGAACCCGTTCTTCAATATTATTCCGCTCATTCTCTATTCCCTTCTACCTCTTCAATCATTTTCTTGATTTCTTCTAACGTAGTTACTTCACTACTGGTAACTTCCAACGTTGCCTTTACAAGATAGTAATGTTCTCCCCATGTAACCTGAATGTCCTTTTCGGAGATGGCATTAAACCATGGACCATTCGGCATAAGTGCTAATCCAGGTTTGGTTTCATCGCTTTCATATGCCTTAACTACAACGTTCCCATGATCGGTTGTGACCTTAACCTTATCCCCATTTTTCACTCCATTCTTTCCCATGTCTTCCTTGCTTAGAAGGATAACTGCCGTGGTTTCAACATATCCTTCCATGCCTTTCTCTGCTTTCTCGATCGATTGCTCGACAGAGCGAACTCCACAAATGGTGACCTCAAATTTAGGAGCTAAAAGCCTGAGTAGCGACATTCTAAGACGCTCCTTTCATTCAGGCTATTTTAGGCAAGCTTAAAATAAAACTTTTACCGCTTTTAATCCTCGATAGTTAAAAGGGCCATAATGTTTGCTGGAGGCGGGAGCATTGTGAAGGGATGGCTATTCGAAATCTTCTCCTCCTACCAATCCTTACTAAAATAAGGGGTGAAGGGGAGGGTGGAAGCGTAAAGGGGTCAAATTACGGGAAGCGGACGATATAGGCCATCCGAGGGGCCGTCGACTTATCCGCTTCTCGGGGTGTAACATATGGTTAGGAGAGTTTGGTAGGCGAGGGTGTGGGTGGTGCGACACCTTAAACGGCGCCAGACGCCCCACGCCGCTCAGCCTAAATCTGAATATTTGAAGATATCAACAGTTGAAGAAGGCATGTTTCAAGTGAAAAATCCCGTGGAGCCAGGACTAGTTGTAGAATACGTTAAACGTGTCCACTCACCAGATGTTCACGCGATTTCCCTGACAGGAGGGGAACCATTATTTCAACTAGAGTTCCTCGCTTCAATAATGAAAGCCCTTAAAGGGGAAGGATACAAAACATACTTGGAAACCAACGGTTCAATGCCGGAACGAATGGATAAAATAGCATTCTTAACAGACTATTGTTGCTGTGATATTAAAGATGAAACGGCAGGTGCAGCAGAAAACTGGAGACGGCTCGTTGAGCTGGAGCTAAAAACAATAAGTATACTTATAGATAATGGTGTCAGCGTCTTCGCTAAGGTTGTCGTTACTTCGGAGACGAAGCCTGAAAACGTTGAATGGTATGCATCAAAGCTTTCAAGGATGGACTGCCCGCTATGTATTCAACCGGTAACGCCTATAAGGAATTATAGGCCGCCTTCACAACGCCAACTCTTCAGCTTCACGGAGGCGGCAGCAAAACATCTTGGGAGCGATAATGTGGCCATATCTGTTCAAGTACACAAGTTTTTGGGTATACCTTAAGGGGAGGCACCCACTTGAACTTGAAAAACTTGGAAGTAGTGGAACAGGCTCCTTTAACTGTGGCATTAGTTCCCTTTACTCATCATTTTCCATATACCGGAAGGGAAATAGCGCCGCTGTGGGCTCTGAAGACATTCGGCATACAGGGGGATTCCATAATCGTTTTCCGTGGTCCCCTTAGCGTTTTAGAGTCCGAACTCGTAGACGTGAAAGACCTTGTCTTTGAAGGAGGAAAAGGACGCCCTGTTATTTCGTCTAAGGATGCCATAAGCTTTATCATAGAACATTTTGATCAGCAACCACCATCTCTACGGCTAATGTATCATAGACTTAGGATCATAGCGTTCCTTTTTAAGGAGCTTGCCGAGGAAAAATGCGGCTTAAGGCTTCAACGTGACGGTACAGACACATACTTTAATGGAGGAAAACTTAACGTTGGGGTGGCAACAGTTTCCTCGGGATCCGGAAAAATCCATTTTGCAATAAACATTTCCGTTGAGGGAGCGCCTCCCGGAATCAAAGTAGCAAGCCTCCTAGACTTAGGCGTTAGCGAAGGTGAAGTCGAGTCGTTTGCTGTTTCCCTCGCTAAACGTTACAGGCGTGAGATACTAGACGTTGAGAGTGACGTTGCGAAATCTAAAACCTTCTAAGGGTGATAAGTTGCCCTACAGGCTTACGGTTGAAAGAGCAGACTTAACGTTTTCAGCTGCCCATTTCCTCCTCAAACATGAGAAGTGTGCCCGTTTACACGGTCATAACTATAAGGTTAGGGTGGAAGTTGCTTCCGACCTTTTAGATGGAAAACACATGGTGATCGACTTCTTTTCCATAAGAGAGCTGGCTAGAAAGGCGTGCGAACCGTTGGATCATCGCGTTTTAATACCAGCTAAGTCTAATGAAATCTCGATTAAAGAATGTGAAAACGAGGTTGAAGTTGTTCTCACCGACCGGAGGTACGTTTTCCCCAGAAGCGATGTAGCGTTACTACCTTTAGAAGCCACAACTGTAGAAAAAATTGCTGAATATCTCTATGCGAAGATTAGGGAGAAGCTCCCGGAAGGTTTTAATCTTAAGGTCTCAGTAGAGGAAGCTGAAGGAGCTATAGCAACGTTTGAACTATAACTCCTCCAGAAAGACGAGTTTTAACTCCTGTATGCTTATCCTTTCTCCCCGCTTTAGCTTCTCCCTTATAGCTGCCGCTCTTTCCTTCATCATTTTCTTCTTTTTTCTCTCCTCTTCTTCTTTTCTTTTCTTCAATGCTTTATTATACAGCCGTCTATAAACGGCCTCCTCGTCTTCAAGCTTCACTAGCTCATTTTCTTTCTCAACGATCTTCCCAAAAACCTTTAAGAAGTTCTTATGTGCTTGCTCTGCCTGAGCCCTAAACTCCATCATTTTCTCCTGTAGCTCGAAGATTTTTTCATCAAGAAGCGCGATCCCCTCGCTTTTTTGCCTGATCTCGTCAAGAATCCTCTGTCTTCTCTTTTTAAGTTCTCCGATCTCTTCTCTCATCTTTTTTAACTTCTCCCAGATCTCGATTTCTCCCTCGAGCCTAGCGATTTCTTTTACTAGCATGTTTTCCTTTTCAAGAGGAAGCGGATTTGTCTGAATAACCCATTCTAACTCTTCGATCCTTTCTCTAACCCGCTTCTCCCGAATGGCAGATTCCTTTCTTGACTTATTCTTAATCTCCTCCGACAGAACTCTTATCCTTTCCTTAACCTTTTTCAGCTCTTCTTTAATTTCTTTAATTTCCTCAACCTTTCTTTGCCTTTTCTTTCTGAGCTCTCTTATCTCTTGGAGTAGCTTTTTAGCCTTCATATTGCTTTTTTTTCTCGCTTCTTTATGTTTCTCAGCGTACTCCCGTAATCTTTTTAGTTCTTCCTGAACCTTTAGACGGTGCTTTTCGATCTCTGACATTTTCGCCCTGTAAAATTCTTCAGTCTGCATGTAATACTGGCCTCCATAGACAACTTTAATTACAACTTTAATTCTCAACTATATTAAAAAATCCTTGGTACTCCAACTTGCCTTTCAACGAGATGTAGTTAAGACACTGGGGGGAATAATGTTACGTCGAAAAGACTATTACTACGTTAAAGCCCGCAGAGAAGGGTATAGGTCTAGGGCAGCCTACAAGTTAAAACAGATCGCTGTCAAGTTTAAAATCTTTCAGGACGTAAAGAAAGTGATAGATTTATGTTGTGCCCCTGGAGGATGGCTTCAGGTGGCACGAGAGTTCGTGGGGGAAGAAGGGCAGATAATAGGGGTCGACTTAGTGGACATACGAAGTATTCCAAGCGTCACCTTTATCAAAGGCGACATACAAAAGGAGGAGACACTCCAAAGGATTTTAGAAGTTGCCGGTGAAGTTGATTTAGTACTAAGTGACTGCTCCCCCAAAGTGAGTGGGGTATGGTGTCTGGATCATGAACGGCAGATACAATTGGCTAGGGCTAGTTTAAACATTGCTAAGCACACGCTGAGAAAAGGAGGAACACTCGTTTTGAAGGTGTTCCAAGGATCAGAGTATACAACGATCCTCGAAGAAATACGTAAAAGTTTTCGGAAAGTCTACACCACTAAGCCCGCTGCTTCTAGAAGGCGAAGCGCTGAAATGTACGTGATAGCGAAGTACTTTATGAAGTAAATTTTATGGTTTAGAGAGAGGTAGCTTGAAAAGAATGATAAAAAGTGGAGAGCAACATTGTTAGATCTTACTAGCTTCCATGTTTATCCATTCCGTTAGTTTCCAGCACCGGATCGGAGAGATAGGTTGCCCTATGCCGCAGCGTGATATTTGTTTGCAGGTGAAGCAAGGACATCCGCCAAGTGTGTTCCATTTAACTTCCACATTTTCTTTTTCATTTGCGAAGATCCGGTAAGTCCATCTTCCCTTGTAGAGCTCTCTAAGCCTCCTTATAAGCCCTTTTTTCTCGAGCCTCATGGCAACCCTAGATCCTTCCCTACTATTTACGCCAAGCTTCCTCCACAGGTCGCTTTGAAGAAGTCCTTTTTCTCCTGCTTCCCGAATGATTTCGTAGGCCTTTTCTTCCATTGGACTCCCTCACGGACAACATGGATAGAAAGCAATTAAAAAGATTTAGTTTTTAGTTTTCAGCTAACATTATAAAAAATAAAGAACCTTGTTTTTTCTTTCTAAAATTACTATTTTACTATTAATTCAAAACGCTGCCAGCATTAGGATATCGTTAACGTTGGTTCCGGTTGGCCCAGTTACTATAAGTCCGTCACCTAACAATTCAAAGAAGCTTGTTGAGTCATGGCGTTTTAAAAAATCCTTAGCATTTAAACCCTTCCTTTCCCCCTTCCAAATCGTTCTTCCATCCACGAGTGCTCCTGCAGCATGGGAGAATCCGTCTATTCCGTCCGTGTCAAAGCTGGTTACAATCGCGTTTTTGATTCCAGACATTCTAAGCGCCGCACTTAAAGCAAGCTCTTGATTTCTTCCGCCTTTTCCTCCTTCCTTCTCGACGGTGACTGTTGTCTCCCCTCCCATGATCATCAATGCAGGCTTTCGAAGCGGTTTTCCATAATATGCTAGGTCTTTCAGGATGCTTGCAGCTAAGCAGCCAACCTCCCTAGCTTCCCCTTCCATATGAGTTGTTAAAACCATCGAGTGCACCCCTCTCCTAGCAGCTTCACGAGCAACTTCATTACAAGCAATCCTGTTGGTTGCTATGAGGATATTGCTCACTCTCCGAAAGACGGGGTTTCCAGGCTTAGGGGTATCTGCAATTTTTCCTTCCTTACCCCTCTTAAGCAACGCTCTGACTTTACCGCTACACTTTTCCCATATTCCATATTTCCTCAGGATTATTATAGCGTCGGAGAAGGATGTTGGGTCTGGAGCCGTCGGACCCGAAGAGACGTCTTCCAGCGCATCACCTACAACATCTGAGATTATTAAGCTTATAACCTTGGCTGGATGTGCATATTCGGCTAGCCGCCCACCTTTAATCTTAGAAAGATGTCTCCTTACAGTATTGACTTCTCCTATTGTTGCCCCGCTTCTGAGAAGCAGCAGCGTGATTTCCTGCATTTCTTCTAACCCTAAACCATCGGCGGGCATGGCCATCAGAGCCGAGCCGCCTCCAGATATCAAGCAGAATATGATGTCATTTTCTCCTGCTTTCTCGACTACCTTAAGTATTTCCCGTGCACAGTTAACACTCGCTTCGTCCGGAACAGGATGCTCCCCTTCGAGGAGCCTTACTCTCTTAACCCTGAATGTTCCGGCTGTACCGCGTTGAACACACACGACACCGCCACTTATGACATCCTTCAGGAGTTCCTCTAGGGCTTCAGCCATTGCTCCGCTAGCTTTACCCGCCCCAACAACGTAAACGTGCCCTACGTTCCTTAAAGACACACGTATATTTTTAACCCGGATAACTTCTCCGCTTAGTGAGACTGCGCGTCTAACGGCAACTCTAGGATCTGAAACTTTTATCGCTTTTTCAACCAGGTCTAAAATAAGACCTCGTGCTCTTCTTTCCTCACCATTAGCGGCATCTAAGAGGGATTCCCTGTTTTTTATCAAAGCAAACCACCACTTTATAGGAGAAGCGATAATTCTTCTAAAGCCCGAAGGATCCTTTCTCCCTTCCGTGTCAACTTGAAGTATTTTCTACGTTTCCCAGTTATCTCTTCGATCAACCCTCTTGCTAAAAGATCCTCTAAGTGCTGATAGACTGCTTGAATGGAGAGGCGCTTTCCTAAAGCTTTCCATATTTCATAACCATAAGATTCTTCAACCTCGAGGAACCTTAATATTTCAAGCTTTGTTTTAAAGCCTCCCCTTGACCTCACCCCTCTCTTAGCGCCATTGGCCAAAGCGTCTATAACATATGGGTCCTTTAGCCCGCTGGCGGTAATCAGGCAAACAACGGTTTCAGAGGGATTTATTTCGCCATAATCTAAAAGCTTCTTGAAGCATGCTACTGATGCCGCACTGGCGGGCTCCGAGAAGATGCCTTCAGCCTTAGCTAGGATTCTTTCAGCAGTAATAATCTCCTCATCGGTAACTGTGACAACCTTCCCACCGCTCTCTCTTACAGCCTGCACCGCTAGCCCCCCATAAGCAGGGCTTGCAACTAAAAGACCTAAAGCTATGGTTTTAGGATTCTTAACCTTTCTCACTTCTATTTTTCCTTCCTCGCTGATCAGGGTGGCACATCCCTCCGCCTGAGCGAGCACCATTCCCGGAGGGTCTTCGATTAAACTTAAAGCTAAGCATTCCTTCACGCCTTTCCAAATGGAATATGCTGTGTTTCCGGTTCCTGTGGGAACAATAACCCAATCCACACCTTTCACTTTTTCAAAAATTTCATGGGAAATCGTTTTCTGCGCCTCAACTGAAAGCGGGTTAAGCTCAGGCGTGGCTTGATAAGACTTAGCGCCCATTTTCTCTGCTTCAACTATTGCTTCATCGATTGTGTCGCCATTTCTTAGAATTTTCCCACCGTAAATGTGCATCTGAGCTAGTTTTCCGACGTTAACCTCTTTTGGGGTTACGATGGTGCAACCCATCTTCACTTTAGCACAGTATGCAGCGGCGGCGGCTCCGAAATTACCGTGTGAAGCACACACAATGGTTTTAGCTCCGAGATCCAAGGCGTTAGATACTATTAATGAAGCCGCCCTATCTCTATATGAGCTAGTTGGATTAACAGACTCGTCTTTAAGGTAGATATGTCTTCCGCCGATCCTATGTGCAAGCTCCCGGGCTTCTCTAAGGGGAGTACCTCCTTCACCCATACTTACAATACATTTATCGCTTACAGGGGGGAAAATGCGGCGATACCTCCAAAGCCCCTTTCCCTTATCATACGGAGAAGGCAATTCCTCGTAATTGTAAGTGTAATCTAGAATTCCTCCGCATATATCGCATCTAGCCACGGGGGGAAACATATTTTTCCTTCTACCACAAGTGGTACACTGTAGCGAGACAGACGCCAACAGCGAACCCTCCTTCGCTTAAATCTTTATTTAGGAAGGAATGCAACAAAAAAATTACTTTAATAACTTGGAGGGACGAAAGTGCAAGGTGCACTGGGCAGCCTTCTCCTGCGCTCCCTTTTCCGTCTAGAGGAGCGTGAAGTACAAGTTATAGTAACGAAGAATATGCCTCAAATAGCATTGGATGACAGGGAAATAGGCCCCCTAATGGAGGGACAAACGGTATCCCTTCCGGTGTGGCAGGTGGCCCCCTTCATAAAAGCGAATGTAGTGCAGTGTAAACACGAGGAAGCCATTAACCTAGCGGAATTATATAATTACTTATGGAATGAAGAGCAGCAACCCCCCCTGCAGCCTCTCCCAGATGACTTTTACATACGACTAAAAATATTCATTGAATCCTCCTCCGAGGGTGACAGACGAAAAATAATCCCGGTCGTAAAAGACCTTCTCCTCAAAAGAGCTGAAAAGATCGTTAAAGCCGCCTTGAAAGCAGGACACACTAAAAAAGTATCAGAAAACATGCTCGGCGAAGAAAGGATACTTTACCAGCAACTAAGCAAGATGATAAGCCAGTGGCTAGCAACATTACATAACTTTTTAAATGTTTAATGATAGAGCTATCATGAAGCTTCTAAAGGTGCCTTAACGATGCTAATGGATCCACAGGAACGTTTTGAAACATTCCTGAAAGAGTATCGTTCAGAAGCTGGAACCCCCATTTACAGGGAGAAAATAAACCAGTTAACAGTTACCGGGGACAGAAGCCTAATAGTTAACTTTAACCATCTTGTAGCGTTCGACCCAGAACTAGCAAGACGGACAATCCAGCATCCAGACCGCTTCCTCGCAGCAGCCAACCAAGCCCTAAGGAATATTCTTAAGCAAACAGATCCAGATTATTCGAGCAAAGTGGAGCGGCTCCACGTTAGACTCTCAAATTTCCCTGAAGAATACCATGTATCGCTAAGACGGCTAAGATCAGAACACATAGGCCGCTTAATAGTAATAAGTGGAATCCTGACACGTGCCACAGAAGTGAAACCCCGCCTTATCAAGGCAGTGTTTAAATGCCGTAGATGTGGAGAGCTAATAGCCATCCACCAAGAAGACCGAACCATAGTAACCCCTACAGAGTGCACGAACCCTAACTGTAGGCGTAGAGGCCCATTCGACCTTCAAATAGAAGAGTCGGACTTCATGGACTGGCAAAAAATAAGGATCCAAGAAAAACCTGAAGACCTTCCTCCAGGCCAATTGCCACGAAGCATTGATGCCACACTTACAGACGACATAGTAGATTTAGCCCGGCCAGGGGATCGCGTGACGATAACAGGGATCCTCAGGGCTGTTCCCGAAACGAGTACGAGAAAGGCAAAATTAACCACCTTCAGCACTATAGTGGAAGTCAATAACATAGAAACAGTGGGAGCGGAATCTGAAAAACTCGAAATAAGCGAGGAGGACGAGGAGAAAATAACACAGTTAGCCCAAGACCCCTACATAATTCAAAAAATTATCCGTTCAATAGCTCCTAGCATTTACGGATATGAAACAATTAAAGAGGCGATAGCACTTCTTCTCTTCGGTGGAGTGCCCAAAGAGATGCCTGACAAGGTCAGGATCCGCGGAGACATAAACGTGTTACTCCTTGGAGATCCAGGGGTGGGTAAGTCGCAAATCTTACAGTACGTTGCCAGAATAGCTCCACGAGGGTTATATACCTCAGGGAGAGGCGCTACAGCAGCTGGTTTAACCGCAGCTGTAATGAGAGATCCAGAAAGCGGGACAATGCTGCTCGAAGCAGGAGCACTAGTACTGGCTGACCAAGGTGTTGCATGTATTGACGAAATGGACAAAATGCGTGAGCAGGACCGGGTTGCCCTTCACGAGGCGATGGAAAGCGGGATGCTATCCATAGCTAAAGGAGGCATTGTAGCAACGCTTAACGCAAGAACATCTATTCTAGCAGCTGCAAACCCGGCTCTGGGACGTTACAACCCCTATAGGCCACCCTCTGAAAACTTTAGTCTTCCCCCAACGATTCTCTCTCGGTTTGACCTAATTTTCGTTTTAATCGATAAGCCTGCTAAAGAGCACGATGAACGAATGGCCAACCACATCCTTCACCTTCATCGCGAGTATTCCAGTGAGGAGCCTCCACCGATACCACCGGATCTACTAAGGAAGTACATTGCATATGCTCGGAGGAACATTAAACCAAAGCTTTCGTCGGAGGCCGTGGAGAAGCTGCGTGATTTCTACCTTGAGATGAGAAGCAAAGGTGAGCAACCTGACGCTCCAGTCCCCATCACAGCAAGACAGCTTGAGGCTCTAGTCCGGCTTGCAGAAGCAAGGGCGAAAATGGCGTTAAGGAGTGAAGTAACTGTTGAAGACGCTGAAGCGGCTATACGTTTAATGAAGGCATCTTTACAGCAAGTTGGACGTGATGTGGAGTCGGGGCTTTTCGACATCGATACAATTTACCTTGGTAGCCCTAAGAGTCAACGGGACAAAATGCAAGTTATCCTAGATATTATTAGCGGTTTGGAAGCTGAGCTTGGTGGCCCAGTACCGGTTGAACGAATAATAAGTGAAGCGGCATCGGAGAATATTGACAGGAAATTTGTGGAGAGAGCTTTAAGCCGCTTCCTGAACGATGGTTTACTCTTTGAACCCAAGCAGGGGCATGTAAAACGCGTGTAACAGTGCGCTCTTTAATTCATTAATGGGATATTTATTTAGTATGTAAACTCGTACTTTTCTCATTTTCCTCTTTGAATGGATAAAAGGGCGTCTAGTTTTCTGAAAAATAAAAAGGCTGAAGTTTTATATAAGGGAACTTAGGCATCTTTTCTGAGGTGATTAATTTGAGTTCGCCTGTCAGCATTAATTTTGAAGCAAGGCTTAGAAGAATTAGAGGGAAGATGGAGGAGGAAGGAATCGATGTCATTGTAGGTACCCGTCTTCGGACGCTGGGCTACGTAACAGGCGCCTTTATTCCTTGGAGAAGTGCTGTGGTAATACCTTTAGAAGGCGAACCGGAGATATTCACCATTCTGCTTGATGTTGAGAGGGTTAAGGATGACAGTTGGATCAAGAACGTTAAGGGATGGGGGCCGGCGGAGGGAATGTATCTGGAACCATTAATTGCTGAGGCCATTAGAAATTTTGGATATGAAAAGGGTAGAATAGGTGTGGAGTATGGACAGGAGTGGATCCTGGCTTCCGGACACATTCTTGCTTCTGAATATGACAACTTGAAGAAGCTTCTGCCTGATGCTGAGTTTAAGAACGCTACGCCGATAATAGACCATTTAACTCTTTACAAAGAGCCCGAGGAAATAAAACTTCTCAGGAGGGCGTCGGAAATTACTGACGTCGGACAGCAAGCTGTTAAAGAAGCCCTCGAGGTTGGAATGACGGAGACGGAGGTTGCTGGGGTGGCGGAGTACGCCATGCGAAAGGCAGGAAGCGATTGGGCTTGGACGCTAACCGGGGGGCAAGAAATTGCATCTGGATATAGAACTGCTTATGCTTGGGGCGGATGTACTCCTGCGACAGATAAAATAATTCAGCCGGGAGATAATGTACTGGTTGATCTTCATGCCATGTATCGCCTCTACTATGGAGACCTTTCCCATAATTATATTATGGGGCGTCCATCCAAGGAACAAAAGAAGTTGTCTGACGCCTTCGTTGAAATTTCTTACGCTCTTATAGATGAAATGCAGCCGGGGGCAAAGATCGGTGATGTTGCAAAGAAAGCCATGAAGGTAGCTGAAAAACACGGATACGGAAATAATGTCCTTTTTGGTTTTGGCCATGGGATAGGGGGCGTAGGAAACGAGTCGTATCCCCTTATCTTAGACATGCCTCCTTGGGGTGACATGGAGCTGGAGGCTAACATGGTCGAAGTAGCAGCTGTTGTCTTAAATAAACCTGGTGTCGGAGGGATGAGGCTGGAGGCGCCAGTCTGGATAAAAGAAAATGGGAATGAGGTGCTTCCGAAAACGCCGATAGAGCCGGACATAATCGAAATTTAAAAAAGTATGGTACCACTTTTCTCCTTCTGATTTATTACGCTAAAATCTAAGCTAATAGCTAGAAGAACATTTCACTTTTGACCGTCTTAAGTTCCATGAAACATGACCTCGCCTCCAGCTTCAATGAATTTTTATTTTTATTAAGGTTAAGGGTGAATTAAAGGGAAAACCACATGCTTTATATTTTACTATTTTTTAAGTTTTAGTAGACTTTATGTTGGTGGCCTAATAATGAGCGGGCAGACTTTCATTGTAGACTTCTGGAGGACTGGAATTCACAGGGAGGAATTTGGCATCCGGCAAAAGGAATTTTTAATGTCTAAGTCTCGGCAGTTTACGCGTGACCTAGACTTATGTGGGCGCCTGAAACGTGGTTCAGAGGAGATTGGATACATAGGTTATCGGAGGGGAGTGTGGGATCTCAAGGAGGCAGGGAGATTGGATAAACAGAGACTCGTTATCAAGGCTTTTTCGAATTCCTTCTCGTGGATGGGTAGTATTGAGGAAGTTGTTAACCGAACCGTTTCAAAGTCTATTGGTGTAGGCGAAGTAATGCCTGTTTTCGCAGCGGTTTTGCCGGATAATAAGTTAGTTTATAACATTGAGAGAGTCTATAGGGGGCCGCTAAGAACCGTTACGTATGTTTTTTCCTTTATCGACGAGAAAAGTAAAACGTTTCAGCCGGTTAAGATTGTGGGTAAACGTGTTTCCCTCGGAGCAGACTTCGACGTTTTCTACGGTGCTGATGAGCAACGTATAGGCCGCATTGATGGCAAGATAGCAGACTTAGGAGGAAGGTTTGAAGTAAAAATTTTAGATGAGACCTTGGTTAGGAATGAAGAGCTAATGCGTGTATTATTACTTTTCACGTCAACTCTAAAGTTTCATAGTGAGTTGGAGGAACGTGTGAAGAGGCTCTTAGAGGCTATGCGTAAAGGCGACTTGATTCCTGAGGTTCAGAGCGAGGAGCTGGGGCTTTTGGTTAATCCACGCGTGCTTAGGAGCGCTGTATTTTGATTAAATATGAGTATTGCTCATTTTCCCCTTAATTTTTTAACACGTTTATGTTAATTTACCACCTGATTAATAATCCTTATTTGTTTTTTAAGCATATATTCTTGTAAACCCTTACTTTAACTAACCGCTACTTTTTTAACCCTTCAGTTTTTAGGATAGTAGGAATATTGGCCTCCTTCAGTTTAAAAATAAAACCAGTCTGAAGAGGTAACTTGAATGTATGCCCTCTTCCTAGGATGCATAATACCTTTCCGCCTTCCTTTTATAGAGAAAACAGCTAGGACAATATTTGACCTTCTAGACGTTGAAGTTTGTGACATACCCCAATTTTCATGCTGCCCAAACACAAATCTCAAGCCCTTAGGAGAGATCACGTGGCACACTATAGCTGCTAGGAACCTTGCCTTAGCCGAAAAGGAAAACCTAGACATAATATGCCTCTGCAGTGGATGTTCTAAAAACCTGAAAACCGCCAACGTTCACTTAAAAAACAATCCTGAACTTCTAGAAGAAGTTAACTCTCGCCTTTCAAGAATCAACCTTGAATACAATGGAACAGTAAAGGTTAGGCATTTTGTAGAAGTTCTCCTCTCACTCGGACTTGAAGATTTAGAGCAAAAAGTGGTTTACCCGCTTACTGGAATAAGAGTTGCGCCTCATTACGGATGCCACCTTCTCAGGCCGAGCGAGGAGGTACTATTCGATGACCCGCTAAACCCTAAATCTCTTGACAAACTAGTAGAAATCTTAGGGGCTACAAGCGTTAACTATGAAACGAAAATGCTGTGCTGTGGAGGCGAGCTAAGCCCCGTTGATCCAGAGGAGTCGTTTAACATGGCGAGAAGAAAGCTTAAAGAAGTAAGGGATGTTGCAGACTGCTTAACGGTGGTTTGCCCGTTCTGCTTCACACAGTATGATTCTGGGCAGGTGAGGATGAAGTTCTCCCCAGGCGTCCCAATAATTCATTACTTAGAATTGTTAGCTTTAGCTATGGGTGTTCCCCTCTCTGAAATAGGTTTCAGCCATCATAGAGTTAAACCAGAAAACTTGATTGAGGAAGCGGTTAGAAGAAGGCAAGCCATAGACTACCTTTCCAATTTCTTTGATGTGGAATTGCTGAAGAGCTGCGTGTCTTGCGGTGCTTGCAGTGAGGTCTGCCCTATAGCAGGTCAAGATTACAATCCGCACTCGGTGGTTTCAGCGTTGCTCGAGGGACGGCTTGACGATGTGATCGAACAAGGAAATTATTGGAAGTGCGCTGAGTGCTACACGTGCCATGAAATGTGCCCTCAACGAATGGGACTCGTGGAAATTTTCTCTACTCTTAAAAGAATCGCCGTTGAAAGGCGGAAGCTCCCCCCTCATGTCGTAGAACAAAGAAATGCTGTGATTAAGAACGGATTTGCCATTCCGCCAAGCATGGCTCTTAGAAAACGTTTTGGGCTTCCTGCCCCTCCCTCCCCGAACGTTGAAGAATTAAAGATACTGGTGAAGGAAGATGGGTAAAGACATTTCTGGATGTGGCATATTTGGTATGATGGATGTTACCGGGCGCCTAATATCTGGCGAAGAGGTTATTAAAGCGATAGATACGATGAACTACAGGTATAATGGTCTAGGCGGCGGCTTTGCGGGATACGGAATATATCCGAAATATGCTGACTGTTATGCCCTCCACGTTCACATAATGAACCCAGAGGCTAAACTTGCTGTTGAGAATTTCCTTTACGAACGCTTAACGGTAGTGAAAGATGAGGAGATACCCCATAGAAAAGTCGCTGAAATAGACGATAACGGCATAATAAACTGGAGGTACTTTGTTAAACCTCCTGAGGAGGAAGGTAACCCAGATGATTACATAGTGAAAATAGTTATGCACATAAATATAAGCATACCTGACGCGTATGTTTTCTCTAGCGGTAAAAATATGGGAGTCTTCAAGGCCGTGGGATACCCGGCGAAGGTTGCAGAGTATTATAAAATAGAATCTTACAATGCGTACACATGGATCGCTCATGGAAGATATCCGACGAACACTCCTGGATGGTGGGGGGGTGCTCATCCTTTTAATATTTTAGACTGGAGCGTGGTTCACAATGGAGAAATAAGCTCTTATGGCACTAACAAAAACTTCTTGGAAATGTGGGGGTATAAGTGTACGTTGTTAACCGATACTGAAGTGGTCGCGTATCTCTTCGACCTTCTAGTAAGAAGGCATGGACTTCCTCTTGAACTTGCATGCAAGGCGATGGCGCCTCCTTTCTGGGCGCAGATTAATAACAACTATGATAAGCAGGCTAAGGTGTTAAGAGCAATAAGAATGACATACCCCGGAGCACTTCTTAATGGTCCCTTCAGCATAATAGTTGCTACCAATCGATTTATGCTAGGCTTAGGGGACAGGATAAAATTACGTCCTCTAATAGCCGCGCAGAAAGACAACGTATATTATATTTCAAGTGAGGAATGTGCTATTAAAACGGTATGTCAAAACCCTGATAGAGTATGGGCGCCTAGGGCAGGAGAGCCGGTCATAATATACATGCAGCCATCATAAAAGGAGGAACGGATGGCGTCATGTTCCCTCCAAGATTTAAAGTTGAAATAGATCAGGAGAAATGTATCAGATGCAAGCGATGTACGGTGAATTGCACCTATGACGCCCTTTCATACGACCCAGAATTAGACCGTATAGTTCCTAATGATGAGAACTGTGTTGCCTGCCTCCGATGTGCAATGATGTGCCCTCAGAAAGCAATAACCATAACTAAGCATCCAATGACCTTTGCGCCTCATGCTCATTGGAGTGAGCGTGTAAGACGTGATATAATCCAGCAAGCATCTACAGGAAGTGCACTTATATCTGGAATGGGAAACGACTTAGAGTACCCTACAATATTTGACCATTTGGTGATCGATGCTTGCCAAGTGACGAACCCAGCAATAGACCCTCTAAGAGAACCTATAGAGGTTACAACTTTTCTGGGAAAAAAGCCAAAACAGTTGAGATTTGACGCAGACCTAAACTTAGAAACGGAAATAGCACCAAACCTGGTTCTGGAAACCCCTATTATAATAGGGCATATTTCATATGGCGCCATAAACCTTAACGCCCATAAGGCGCTTGCCATGGCTGTGAAAGAAGCTGGAACCATACTTGGTTCAGGGGAGGGTGGGCTTCACCCCGAACTCTACCCTTACGCAGACCATATCATGGTACAGGTAGCTTCAGGAAGGTTTGGAGTACACCAGCAGTATCTTGAAGTTGCCGCTGCAGTAGAGATAAAAATAGGGCAGGGTGCTAAGCCAGGGCATGGCGGCACCCTGCCTGGAAGCAAGGTTCTCCCTCCCATAGCAGCTACACGTATGATTCCGCCTTTTACCGACGCCTTTTCCCCTGCCCCCCAAGAGGACATCTACAGTATAGAGGATCTCTCCCAGCTGGTTTACGCCCTCAAGGAAGCGACAGAATACACTAAGCCGGTATCAGTAAAGATAGCTGCTGTTCATAATGTCGCATCTATAGCTAGTGGGATAGCGAGGTCAGGAGCAGACATAATAACGATAGATGGATTTAGAGGGGGGACGGGGGCTGCACCAAGAATTCTGAGGGATCACGTTGGCATTCCTATAGAAGTCGCTATAGCAGCCGTTGATGAGCGTTTACGCAAAGAGGGAATAAGAAATGAAGTTAGCCTTATCGCCAGTGGAGGAGTAAGATCTGCTGCGGATGTGGTGAAAGCAATATGCTTAGGGGCGGATGCGGTGGCAATAGTGACGCCGGCTATGATTGCTATGGGATGTACGGTTTGTCAGCAGTGTCACCGTGGATTATGCGCCCATGGAATAGCTACTACAAGACCGGAGCTTGCTAAGCGCCTTAACCCTGAAACTGCTTCGAAACGTGTTGTGAACCTTCTCTCAGCATGGACTAAGGAAATCAAAGAAGTTTTAGGTGCCCTAGGCGTTAACTCTATTGACTCAATTAGAGGCAATAGAGAGAAGCTGAGAGCTGTAGAACTACATGAAAGCACTATGAAGATTTTAGGCGTCAAACCTGCAGGAGAGTAGCATGGAAAAGTTTTTTAAAAAGAAGCTTGCGTCAGAACTATTCTAGAATTAGTTGGTGATGAGGGCTTGGCGCGTATTGATGCATCTAAGCTTTCCTTTAGGGAGCTTAACCAGCGGATTAGAGCACTTGCAATGGATGGAGCCAGCGAAATCGAAGTTGTTAACGTTAATGGTCAAAGATATATTGGAGCAGGATTGAGAGGAAACTTAACTATAAAAATATATGGTACCCCGGGGAACGACCTAGCAGTTTTCATGGATGGCCCCACAATTTTAGTTTATGGGAACGGTCAAGACGGTGTTTGCAACACCATGAATAATGGATTAGTAGTCGTTCATGGTGACGTACGTGATATTCCCGGGTATTCCATGAGAGGTGGAACCCTTCTGGTTAAGGGTAATGCCGGTTACAGGGTTGGAATACACATGAAGGCGTATGGTGAAAGCGTCCCTAAGATCGTCATCGGAGGCGTCGGCAGCGATTTTCTAGGTGAATATATGGCTGGCGGAGTGATAGTCGTTTTAAACTTAAACGACGAGGAAAGCCCTGTTGGATTTTACACGGGAACTGGAATGCATGGAGGCGCAATATATATTAGAGGAAAAGTTAGAGAATCAGATCTCGGCGTGGGAGCGCGCATAGCTCCAATTAAAAAAAGCGAAATTGGAATGATCAACGAATTAGTGAAACTATATTCAGCTAGCTTTAACACTCCCTTGGAGATTTCTCCAACAGAATTCATGAAAGTCACCTTTAAAACCAGGAGGCCGTTCGGAAGCCTTTATGTTTTGGAGTGATAATGAAGAGCCGCACTAAGGAAGAATAGTATTAATGTTTCTTTTCATTTTCCTTTGCTACTCATGTCTATTACAATGTAGCTTTTGATGTGTTCTACTCCCTGCACTCTTCTCGTTTCTAGAAGCCAGTTGTATAAGGAATCATAGTCCGGGAAATCCACTATTGAGATGAGGTCATGCTCACCCGCTATGACGTAGATTCTCTTTACGTTTCTGTCCTTTTTAAGTACGCTTATCACCCATTCTTCGAATCCTGGCCTCACATCGAAGATCATAAAGGATCTCATTTCCCCCACCTTTCATGATTTACAAACTTTAACTACAGGTAGTGTTTTTGTTTTAACTACTTCCTTAAGCCTCCTGACATTCATAACCACCTCAAAAACTCTTTCCATACTCTCAGTCTCAACTATCGCTATTATATCATGCCCTCCAGTAACCAAGTAACTTTCAACGATTTCAGGAAACGCGGCAAGTTTCTCAAAAACGATTTTTTCAGTTCCAGGGGTAACATCTATCTCAAGCAAAAGTACGAACATCCATTCACCCCCATAGTTAGCGGAAAATTTTTAGCCTTAAAAACTTAAAAACCTCTTGCCATTAAGCTATAAGAGGGGCGTTCGATGATCTCTGCATTCGTAATGATTAAAATCGAACGTGGTGAGGACATTAATTGGATTAGTATGGTTAAAGAGGTCCTCCAGAAGGCTCCCGGAGTTAAAGAGGTGCACGCAGTCTTTGGGTCCTGTGACTTCATAGTCAAAGTTGAGGCGGAAAACTTCCAGCAACTAAGCAACATTATAATCGAAAAAATAAGAGGTGCACCAGGAGTAACATCAACCGAGACGTTTATAACACTTCCCTTCGACGAATGAAATTTTCCATTCAAAATGAATTTTTAGCGCTATAAAAGAAAATGTGTTAATTTATAAGATCGGAAGGTACCTCTTTATTTCCCACTCTGTGACGGTGATTCTAAACTCGTCCCACTCTCTGCGTTTTGCCTCTAAGTATTTATTGTAAACGTGGTCCCCCAGTGCCTCCCTTAACAAAGAGCTCTTAGATGCGTATTCGAGGGCTTCTCCCAAAGATCCCGGGAGCATGTCGATGTATAGCTCTTTAAGTTTTGCATCATCGAAGTGGTATATATCTTCCTCAACTGGTTCGGGTGGCTCTATCTTCTGCTTGATTCCTTCGAGGCCGGCTTTGAGCATCGCGGAGAAAGCAAGGTATGGGTTGCATGAAGGGTCAGGGCATCTTAACTCGGCTCTCATTGATTTTCCGCGGCCAATGAAGTATTCCGGCACACGGATCAGAGCAGACCTGTTACGGCGAGCCCAGCTAATGTATACTGGCGCCTCGTATCCTGGCACAAGCCTTTTATACGAGTTAACTGTTGGAGCAAGAGCGATTAAGATTTCTTTAATGTATTTAAGCTGCCCTCCTATGAAGTAATATGCTATATCAGAGAGGTTATACTTATCGTCGGGATCGAAGAAGGCGTTTTCTCCGTCCTTCCATAAGCTTTGATGGACATGCATTCCTGAGCCGTTCTGTCCAAAGATCGGTTTTGGCATAAAGGATGCGTGTAATCCATGCCTTCTTGCCACAGACTTGACGATAAACCTATACGTTATAACAGCATCCGCTATGGTCAATGCATCACTGTATTTAAAGTCTATTTCATGTTGTCCCGGCGCTACTTCATGATGACCCATCTCGACCGGTATTCCCATTTCCTGAAGTGCTTGTGTGGCTTCTGCCCGCACGTTAAATGCTTGGTCTAAAGGTGCTAGGTCAAAGTAGCCGCCATAGTCTTGAGGCTCCGGTGCAATTCCGTTTTCCATTTTGAAAAGGAAAAATTCAAGCTCTGGGCCTACATTGTAGGAGAACCCCATTTTGCGTGCTTCTTCCAAATTTCTCTTTAAGACGTACCTAGGGTCTCCTTCGAACGGTTTACCTTCCGGCCTGTAAACGTCACAGTACACGAGGGCTACTCCTCTTCCCATGGTTAACCCTGAGAGTACTCGGAAAGACGTTGGATCGGGTATTAGTCTCATGTCGCTTTCATAAATTCTAACGAACCCCTCTATGGACGAGCCGTCGAAGCCCACGCCCTCATTTAAGGTGTCTTCGAAGCGTTCAATTGGTATCGTGCATGCTTTTGGCGTGCCAAGAATGTCAACGAACTTTAGTAAAATTAGGCGGATATCCTTCTCCCTTGCTTCTCTAAGAACTTTTTCTTTAATTTCTTCTAGCTCCTGCTCCTTCAAACCTCCAACCTGCCTCTTATTTGTTACATCTCGTAGTTCTTACATACATGAATATATTAATTCTGTTATGTTATCTGGTTAATCATCCTTATAATATTAATTAAAGCGAACATTTGTCTAGAAAAACCTAATCTATTTCCTATATAGTGGACATTTGTCCATGTCCTTTTGTTTGAAACAACATGCCCCTTAGAAACCATATTTTTACGCATATACAAGTTTATTTTTGCGCATGCCATCATGTAAGTTTTTTAAATAATCTTTTATAATTTACTCTGGCTTTCCTTTAATAGACAAATGTTTTTCATTAAAAACATTTAAGTAACATTTATCTTATTTATTAAGTAAAAGGAAAATGTTAGCATAGGTGGTGCTTAACTTGTCGGCCACATTAGACGAGATTGACGTGCGAATTCTTGAAGAGTATTTAAAGGATGCTAGACGTTCATCGAGAGAAATAGCTAGGCGGGTGGGCGTTTCTACAACTACCGTTATAGCACGAACTAAGCGTTTAGAGCGTGAGGGAATAATAAAGGGATATACTGTTATGGTTGACTATGAAAAACTAGGTTATGAAATTACAGCCATAACAGAAATTACTGTTTCTAAGGGAAAGCTTTTGGATGTAGAAAAAGAGGTTGCAAAGATCCCGTCTACCTGCGCGGTCTACGACGTGACGGGGGCGATTGACTGCATAGTCATCGCTAAATTTAGGAGCAGGAAGGAGCTAAGCGATTACACAAAACATCTTCTCTCGATACCATATGTTGAAAGAACGAACACACACGTCGTTCTAACCGTAGTTAAGGAAGATTTTAGAATGATGATCTCTAAGTAAGAGCGGAAAGTAGGAAAGTTAAAGGCTGATAGGCTGCTGGATAGGCTCCGATGAGGAGGACTCGGGATTCTGAGTTGCAAGTGATGAGCTCGCGCAGGCCTGAGGAGCCCTGCTCCTAATCTCCGGCCCTTCTGCATTTTTGCTTAATTTTTTTCTCTTTAGAGGATCTCGTAGTCTAAGTCTCTGATTTTTTTAAGAGACTTCGGTTTTACTTTTGCCCTGCTCAAAATGGCTCCTTCCTCAAAAACGTCTTCTTTCTCTTCTTTTTTAGGCATATGCTTCTGACTTTTTTGAGTGGACATTCCACATGTTAGGTCTTTTTGCAGTTGCCCTCGGATGCATACTGCATATCTACATGAGGGGCCCTGACACGGGTCTTCGGCCCATTGACACCAAATAATTTTCTTATTTCCTGAGTGTATTATTTTCATGCTTCTATTAGCGCATCTGAAAAACTTGCATAGGGGTGTACAACGTTTCTGGCTCAAGCCTAATAGCCCCAAAACAAGCTTTCAAATTGAAAAAGTTAATTAAAACATAATAAACATTGCGATTGAAAGATGCTTACTGAACCATGTTTAACTTTTCCTCTCCTCATTCTCTCCCCATCTTCTGTAAAGGGTGTGCGTGATCCCTAACATATCAAGTATTTTTCCCACTATGAAATTAACAAGATCCTCTATTTTCTTAGGGGAATGGTAGAAGGCCGGCATTGCTGGCAGGATTATTGCACCCGCTTTCTTTGCACGGGCCATGTTTTCTATGTGTGTCAGGTTTAAGGGTGTTTCCCTTGGTACAAGTATTAGGCGACGCCCTTCTGCAAGGGCGCAGTCGGCAGCCCTCCTTATTAGCGTATCTGCACATCCCGTGGCCACGGCAGCGAGGGTAGACATTGAACATGGAACTATGACTACCGCATCTACAGGGTAGGAGCCGCTGGCCACAGGTGCTGTTAGGTCATTGTTGTCGAATACTTCCGAAGCCAGCCTGCAAAGTTCATCTATACTTCCTAGTTCAAGGTTAACTATCTTTTTTGCGGCCTCGGATACTATGAGAATCACCTCTTTACCCTTCTTTTTCAATTCTTCTAATAGCTTATACGCGTAAACTACACCGCTTGCCCCTGTTACGCCTACAACGATCCTCAAGGTTTCCTCTCGCCTCCACCCTCTAATTCGTTGACGGGTTTAAGTAATGTTACGGTGACTTCCTCCCCTTCTTCGATGAAGCTTTGTCCAACTTTTATTTCTACGTATCCATGGGTGGATGAAAGGGTTGTTATGGCCTCTGAGCCTGTAGCTGTAGGGTACGCCTTCAGCTCTCCGTCCTCTAAAATGATTTTTACGGGTTTAAACTCGTGTCGCCCCTCCTCTGAGAACATTTTAACTGCAGCTTTGGCTTTAACTTTCCTCAGCTCTCTTCTGGGGAGCTGGGACCACTTTCTTATGAAGGGGTCAACGATAATGTAATAAACTAGAAGGGCTGAAGTAGGATATCCTGGAAGCATGAAAACAGGCTTACCATGATAGGCGGCTATGACAGTCGGCTTCCCGGGCTTCATTGCTACTCCATGAATTAAGAAATCAGGCGTGAATACTTCTCTAAGAGCGGAAGGAACAGCGTCTCCAGGACCTTTAGACGTTCCTCCAGAGAAGACTACTACATCACATGTTGCAAGAGCCTTCTTGAGTGCCTCTATAAGTTCTTCCCTATCATCTCTTATTATTCCCATATAAACTGGGTTTCCTCCCGAGTCCCGAACCGCGTTGATGAGGGTAACAGAGTTTACATCGTATATTTTCCCGGGTTTCAACTTTTCCCCTAGCCTGACTAATTCGTCTCCAGTACTTGCCACAGCGACCTTAAGCTTAGAGTAAACTTTGACTTTTTCAGCTCCTGTAGCGGCTATTGCACCTAAATCTTGAGGGGTTAACACTACCCCTTTTTTCAGGATGAGGGAGCCACGCTTTATGTCTCTTCCCTCATCGATTATATGTTCTCTTGGGGCTACTGCCCTGTAAACTTCCACTTCCCCCCCTTTCTCGATGGTGTACTCTACCATTACTACGGCGTCAGCTCCACTTGGAATTAAACCCCCCGTGGCAACCCTTACACATTGACCTGGTGAAACATGAGGGGCCTCTTCCTGCCCTGCCCTTACTTCCCCGATAAGCCTCAAAACAACGGGATTTTCCTCCCCTGCTCCAAAAGTGTCCTTTGAGATTATGGCGTAGCCGTCCCGTGCAGCCCTTCTAAAATGCGGTACATTTATAGGTGATCTGAGGTCTTCAGCTAAAACTCTGCCTGAAGCTTGCTGGATAGGCACTTCCTCAACACCAGGTTTAACATTTAAACTATCGAGTTTAGCGAAAACCTCTTCTAGGGATGAAACGGAATAAAATAGCTCCTTCAAATCAATTACCTCCAAAGTTCAGAAAACATGGAGGAAAAGCTTAACCTTAACCCTTTCTCCCTCTTCGATTCCCTCAGCCTCTTCAGGGACTTCAAGCACTCCATCAGCTTTAGTCATGCTGCTAAGTATGCCCGAGCCAGCCACCCTTAGTGGAATTGCGATCAGTTTTCCATCTCTCTCTTCAAGTTTAACCCTAACAAAGTCCCTTCTACCGAGAGACGAGGGGACACGCCTAGCCAAAACTGCTTCTACAACTGGTCTGGGGTCTATGTTTTTCGCCCCAAGCATCGACCTTATCGTAGGGGCCACAATGCTTTCAAAAGAGATCATGGCAGCTACCGGAAAACCTGGAAGGCAGAAAACAGGTTTCTGGTCAACTATGAACACAGCTGTTGGCCCACCCGGCCTAATGGTTATCCCGTGTGCAATGCATTCTCCCCCCATTTCTGCTATGACCTCAGGCATGTAATCGTACTTACCCACGGAGGTTCCACCCGAGAAAACTGCTATGTCAAATTTTAGAGCTTCCTCCACTGTCCTCCTCAGCTTTCCCGGTTCGTCTGGTGTGACGCCTAGATATGTGGGCTCGCCGCCGTAGATTCTAGTTAGACCGGCTAACACGTATTCGTTAGAAGCTACTATCTGGCCCACCTTTGGCTCTTCATCAGTCTCAACAAGCTCACTTCCGGTTGAAGATATTGCCACCTTTGGCTTCATAGAGACATTTACTTCGTTAATTCCGCATTGCAGAAGTAATCCTACTTCTTGGGGTCTTATCGTGGCGCCATCAGGCAACACGATGTCTCCTATCTTAACATCCTCGCCTTTACGCGAGACGTTTTGGTATGGTGTCACCGGCCTATAAACATGCACGTATCCTTCATGCACTGACGTGTACTCCACCATAACAACCGCGTCGGCGCCTTGCGGCATGGCTGCACCTGTAGATATGTGGACGGCCTCCCCTCGCTTAACCCTATGTTTCACTGGTTCTCCAGCGAGTGCTTCACCTACAATCTTTAGCTTTGCAGGGTTCTCCTGACTGCACCCGAAGGTGTCTTCTGCCACCACGGCGTATCCATCCATAGCAGCCCTATCAAAATGAGGTACGTCTCTTTTGGCTTCTACGCTGCCATAGGCTATTCGGCCTAGAGCTGAAATGGTGGGTATCTTCTCAGGGGGCATACGCGCCACTTTCTTAAGGAGAGCCTTTAAGACGTCGTCTAGCCTTCTTCTTTCTTGGAAGCCCTTCATCCTAACGTGTTTAGGCTTCAACCAGCTACCTCCAAATCGCTTTAGCTCACTCAACATGGTATATTATATGGTTAATCTCTGGGAGGATAAGCTTGGTCAACGCTATGTGAGCCGCGTTAGGTGAGCCGGGGAGGCAAAAAACCGGGACGCCACGGTATATTCCTGCCTCGGCGCGCGTAAGCATGGCTGCAGGACCTATTTCCTTGTAGCTTTCAAACCTTAAAAGTTCACCAAACCCAGGTATTTTCTTCTCGAGTAAGGGTAAAACCGCCTCTACCGTTACATCGCGTTTAGCGAGGCCCGTCCCCCCTGAAGCAACCACGACATCTACTCCCTTGCTAATTGCGGTGTTAATGGCTTTAACTATGGCTTTTTTCTCGTCTGGAACTACTATTCTGAACTTAACGCGGTGTCCTGCTCTTTCAACTAGTTCCTTTACGATTGGGGTGGTCTCGTCTGTGCTTTCTCCTCCTTGTTTCTCTTCCTTATAGCGTGTATCACTAACTATTATGAGAGCAAAGTCTAGTTTTTTCTTTATTCTATGTTTGTGGTGGGTTGGTTCAGCTTTCAATTTATCCACCAGCTTTAGATTTACTGATGACACGTATTTCCTCTATCATTGTTTCAGGATACTGCCCCCTCTCGTCTTTTTCGTACTGTTTACACATATCCCAGACTGCTAACAGAGACGCAGATACGGCGGTTAACGCCTCCATCTCCACTCCTGTTTTTCCTATAGACTTAACAACAGCTTTCACCTTGACGAAGCTTCCACCTACATCCACATTTATGCTAATGCTGGTTATAGGTATTGGATGGCAAAGGGGAACTAATTCTGGAGTTTTCTTAGCGGCTAGGATCCCTGCTATCTGTGCAACTGCAATTACATCTCCCTTCTCGATCCTTCCTTCCTTTATTAGCTTAGCAGTTTCTGGTTTAAGCCTTATTTTTCCTTCTGCCTCCGCCATCCTGAAGACATCCTTTTTCTTTCCTATGTCGACCATACTCACATGCAATTTCCCAAACCTCTTTAGTTGTCAGGTGAGAAACAGTTAATGGTTAGATTTAAACTGTTTTTCCATAGGATTTAACTAAGGGAACATTTTACAGGATCCGTCGAGAGTAGACTAATGGAGGGAAGGTGCTTAAAAGTGTTCATTTTCCAGTTTGTAGGGGTAGAACGGCATACAGGTAAAACGTGGAATATAGTTCAATTGATACGTGCATTTAGAAGTAAGGGATTGAGGGTTGGAGTGGTTAAGCATGCCCACGGTTACGATCCATCCTTTGATCTTAAAAGCGAGACGGCTGGTAAGGACACTTTACGGTTTATGGACGCTGGAGCGGTAGCTGCAGTTGCTGTAACTGAGCAGCTGACTGCAACGCTCACCGACGCTAAATCTTTAGATGAAGTAGTAAGGTCGTTAATGCCGCTGGTGGATGTGGTTTTCTTGGAGGGTTTCAGGGAAATCGGCGGCTACCCGCGGGTTATCGTTGCTAACAGCGTCGAGGAAGTAACCAGCCTTATCTCAGATAAGGTCTTAGCTGTGACGGGAAGCGTCGCTGAAACCAGTTTTGACGAGATTAAAGAATTATATCCTACGGTTACTGTGGCTAGAAATGTAAATGAGCTAGTAACCGTACTTTACGAGTTCATGGTTGAAGAGGTGGCACGAAGGGTTGGAGGGAAAGGATGTGGAGTTTGTGGATACCATAACTGTGAAGAGTTTATTAGGGCTCTTAGAGCAGGGGGGGCTAAACCAACAATGTGCCCTCAAATATCGCCAAGAGTTATGATCTACCTTGACGGAGAAAGGCTTTCCATAAACCCGTTTGTACAAAGCATCTTTGAAAACGTTTTGAAGGGTGTGTTAAAGACACTTAAAGGCGTAGGAAATCCTAAACGTATAGAGATAATAATAAATTCATTTTAATTTTTTGAGATATGTTCATGTTCTTGGTGATTTTGTTGCGTTACGCTGTTAAATTAGCTTATCTTGGGACGAACTATTTCGGTTTTCAACGTCAGCCTTCTAAGGTTACTGTAGAGTCTGTTCTGTTAGAAGGGTTACGTAGGGCGGGGATGATAGGATCGGTTAGAGAGGCAAAGTATGCTTCAGCAGGAAGAACGGATAGAGGCGTTCATGCCGTTAGCCAAGTTATTGCGTTCAACACGGACAAGGAACCATGTCTTCCCGTGCTAAATGCGTTCCTTCCAAGGGATGTATGTTGCTGGGCTTACGCTGAGGTGCCAGAAGAGTTTAACCCTAGAAGAGACGCCCTAGTGAAAACTTACAGGTACTACGCTGTTTGGAGAGGAGAGAATTTAAAAAGTATGAGGAAAGCAGCGTCCTTTTTAATCGGGACACACGACTTTAAGAACCTATGTAAGCCACGGGGAGGGGAGTCAACTGTTAGAACTCTTAAGGAAGTCAAGGTTGAAAAAGTCGGCATCTTTCTTTGCTTTACTCTTTCAGCTAGGAGCTTCCTGTGGAAAATGGCTAGGAAGATAGTTTCAGCTCTTCTCATGGTTGGCAGAGGCTCAAAACCTCCCGAATTTATTACTCGTCTCCTAGACCCTAATTTTAAAGTCCAGGAAGGAGTGGAGCCGGCTAAACCTGAAGGCTTAATCCTATATGATATAATGTACCCTTTCGAGTTTAAGGTTTGTGAGAAAAGCAAGAGAACTTTCCTAAAATACTTGAATGAAATGCTTTATAGCACACTCACATTATCTGCCGTTTATGACACGTTACGGGAAAAGCTGTGCGGTTCTCCTCTTATTCTCCCATGATTTCAAGGATCTCCTTAGCTCGTTCTTTTGACACAATCCTCTCGATCATTTTTGCGTCTAAGTTAAGCCATTTTGCTATGGCAGCAGCGATTTGAGGGTTACATTCAAAGATGAACTTAAGATATGGGAGGTAGGAGGCGAGAGCTTCCTTGGTGGAAACATGACACTTTTCACCTATTTTTCCTGCTATGGATGCAAGAGCTTCCCGGTTAGCCTTTGCTACACTCATACTTTTAACCCAGCTTGGAAACTGATACTTCACGAACTTACCTTTAGAGAACTCCCTAGATAATGATACACCAGCAGACATTAAGGTGAAAACGTACGTTAATAACCCCCAATGCTGCCTGTTTCTAATTCTTCCAAGAAAAACGTCAGCCCTAGACAGCATATCATACGCGTTAGCCAACTCTGCAGGATGCTGCATGTGTTGCCATGTGTTTTCACATATCCACTGCATGAGCAAACTATAATCCACGTCGGCAGCAGACACGGCTGAAATTATGGCTTTCGCGGTTTTACCGTGAAAAATGGCTCCAAGAACATCGAAGACACTTCTCTCTTGATCTCTTAAAGAAAGAATTTCCAAGTCTTCTATGGTGATTTTTCTTTTTCCTTCCGCTACTGCTTGAAGGTCGTTAATTGCAGCTCTCAAATCACCCCTAGCATTTTCAGCTATCCTTTTTAGGACTTGAGGCTCAGCTTCTACCCCCTCTTTCTCGCAGATTCCAGCTAAAACGCTAACCATGACATTCGACTTAACTTTGTTATACCTGACAAGCTCACAGTACTCCCTTAAGGCGGCAAGCCTCGGATCCCACGGGTCATTAGCAGTTAAAATCGTTGGGTAAGTCGTGTTCTTGAGTATCTTTACTAGTTCACTTATACCTCCTCGGTCTTCACTTCCACTTATCCCATCAACTTCATCAACCAGAATAATTCTTTTTTCTCCACCTAAGATTGATGAAAGAGAGGCGGCGGACCCAACCGTTTTCTGAAGTGCTTCGACGTTTCTCTTATCACTAGCATTAACCTCGATTAAGTCGTAACCTAGCTCGTGAGCGACAGCGTAAACCGAAGCGGTTTTACCCACGCCAGCGGGACCCCAAAGAAGCAAGGCCCTAGGCTTCTGGTCTGGACGCCATTCCTTAACAAACTCCACGAGCCTTCTAACCGCTTTCTTATTTTCTACAACATCTTCTGATCTTCGAGGCGCATACTTCTCGCTCCACAGAATCCTCGCCATCCTTTACCCACCAATTTGCGACCCTATATAGGAAAACTTTGCTAAGAGCGCACTAAGCTGGATTTCCTCGTTTGCACCTTCGCTCATCCTAAAGTCTATTTCGCCCACTGTATCAGCCAGCTGAACCTTCCATTTTTCAGGAATATCTAAGTTAAATAGTTCCCTATGAATTTGCCTGACAACGTCTATTCCAGAAAGACCGTATGAAATCAAAAGTTCATGAAGCCTTCTTCTTGCTTGAACAAAATTGCCCTTAAGGGCAAGCCCCAGCATCTCACGCACTTCTTCAGGACGTGCCTTACCGGTAACCATGAACACGGAATCCGAAGTGACAGGACCCCCCATAGCTGCTGCCGCCTGAAGCGTATTTATTGCCCGCCTCAAGTCGCCCTCGCACACGTAAAGGATCGCCTCAACGCCACCATCGTCGAGCTCAACCCCCTCCATCTCTGCTATGTAAACTAGTCGCCCTATGATGTCCTCCCTGCTAAGGGGTGAGAACCTGAATAGAGCACATCTAGACTGAATCGGTTCGATTATCTTACTTGAATAATTAACTACAAGTATAAACCTGCATGTTCTAGTAAACCGCTCCATCGTCCTTCTTAATGCTTGCTGTGCTTCCTGAGTTAATGCATCAGCTTCATCTAAAACGAGAATTTTAAATGGCACATCACCAAGAGGCATCGTTCTAGCGAAATCTTTCACGACTCCTCTAATAACATCGATGCCCCGCGCATCACTTGCATTTAACTCGAGAAAGTTCCCCTGGAAATGCTCCCCGAACAGATCATGTGCCAAACATAGTGCAGCAGTCGTTTTTCCTGTTCCTGGAGGCCCCGCAAAGAGACAGTGTGGCATATCTCCTTTATCAACAAACATCTTAAGCCTTGAAACTATCTCTTTTTGATTAACCATGTCACTGAGAGTTCTCGGACGGTATTTTTCAGTCCACATTAACGCCTCCTCACTCAAATGATATCACCCCGGTTCAAAAGTTAACATTTGTAAGGCGCTCCCTCCACCTTACACTCATCATCCCATTCTTCCCTTTAAACTCTAAAGGTCCTAGGCTTTTAAGGTTAAAGCTCCTTAAGTGAAAAAACTATCAATCTTGCTTTTGTCATTATATCTTACGATGGTAAGATCACCACGTAAAAAGTCTAAGAGCTTTAATGCTTCCTGTATTCTTCCCTCGATTCCCCCCTCCACCCTCGCCTCGCAAAAAATAGCGACTTTGTGGAGGTACCTCTGCTCTCTTAAAACCGACAGGAAAAGCTTCCAAGGAACCCCGCCACTCTTAAGAGCTGTATGCTCCTTTTCCCCCCTCCTTGTAACCACAATACCTGATAGATGAATAGGTAATTTATATTTGCTTAGGTCTATGTAAGCATCTATCAATTCAAGGCGACGTAAGATTCCCTCCTTTAATGTTACAAGACCTCCACGGGCGTAGTCATGAGCAACATCCCAGCAAAAAAGGCAGCCGACTTCCCCTGCAAGTTTAACCAAAGTCTCGAATCCTGCAAAATTTCCTTTCTTACCTGCAACTTCAGGAGCCGGCATGGTAACATATCCTTCCTCCTCTTTTTCTTTCATGACATTTCTCAGGAAATTCTTGACCCTCTCCTCGGCTTGCTTCCTTATAGGACCACAGTGAAACGTTAAATGGTTTGCAGATAAAATGTTACCTAACTTAAAGCATACTGTGAAATGTGCTTTGGATAAACGCTCCCTCTTCCTGTTACCAGAAGTTAATACGACCGTATATGGGGCGTGAAGCCCTACTAGCAATCCCTCGAAAAGGTCACGCACAGCTTTTACCTGGTTGACTGAAGGATAGGTTACTTCCTGACTGCCAGGTTTGACGTAGAGTCTACATTTCGAGAAAGAAAGCTCGACAACCGTTAATCCACTATTCCTTAAACATTTAGAAAGGGTCTCTAAGGAGGCTTTCTCGGTAAACCTTGTAAAAGGATAGCCTGCAACTCCTACAAAAAGCAAAAGCACCAGCTCCACGTTCACAGTAACCGTTATTAACGAGGAAGAAGGCGTTAAATATAAAAGAATCGTTATGCTTTCAACATTAGAAACATCGAAGCATAGTTTTTAAATGTTTTTATACGTGAAGTCGTAATTGCTTAACCGTCTACTCACTAAGTTAGAGAAAACTTATATCTTGTTTTTTAACTACTTTATTACTTGGGCGGTGGGTCTAGGCGGGCTGCTAGGGGTAGCCTGACGGAGGGTTTATCCCTCCTGACCGCAAATCCTCTATATGGCGGGCCGAAAGCCGGCGTGAGGCACCTCCAACCCGCTGTTTTGCCCTTCACGTTAAGGCGATGAAAACTCGTCCCGGAGGGCTGGCGGTGGCCGTCCACTCTCCGTAGGGAGGGTGTGTTCGGCCTTTACCAGGGGAACCGGCTAGGCCCGGGAGAGCGGTGGATGCCTCGATGGAGCACCCTAACCCTGGACGTTCAGTGCTTCCGGGAGCGCGGGTTTGAGACCAAACGTGAAGGGGGTAGTGGGAAGGAGTGTCGAGCGCCGGGACCCACCGCCCTCTAATTTCTGAAAAAATACTCTTTAATTTGAAAAAGTGAAGTTAGCTGCTCTCTCCTAGAAGTTCGCCTAAAAGCTGACATGTTTTGCATATTTCCTCTGATGACGGCTCCCCACACCTAATACACGTTTTAAGGTACGCTTCTTCTTCAGGTATTTTCTCAAGTATTTTAGTATATATTCTTAAGATGCTGTATTTTGTTCCGGGGTGATCTCTTTCAAGCCTGTTAAGGAAGTTTCTCACATCTTCTCTATACGCTTCCTGATGGTAGGGGCATGGTGTTTGATGATGATCGATCTGGTTGAAGTGCACGTAGAGGGCGATTTCTTCCTCAGGTATTTCTTTGAAAGGCTTAACGCGAGGCACCAATCCTTCTATTGTTAATTTTTTTCTTGGTCTATTTCTGAGGAAACGTACAATGTCTCCCCTTAAGATATTCATAAGGATAGTTTGGGTTTCGTCGTCTAAATTGTGAGCTGTCGCTACCACGTCCGCACCAACCTGCCTTGCAAGCATGTTTATGGCTTTTCTTCTCAGAACGCCGCAATAAGTACATGCTTTAAGCCGTTTTTCACCGAACTTTTCTTGAGCTATTGAAACTAGCTCATCTAAAGTGTAGCTAAAGAGTTCTTTAAATGAGGACTTTCTCCATTCAACCCCAAGTTTCTTAGTTGCCTTTTTTATTATTCTCAGGGCGTCCTCCCTGTAACCAAGTATCCCTTCATCAACTGTTATTACCACTAATTCGCTTTCCGGATATTTCTGCTCTATTTTGTTAAGGATGTAAAGCAGCGCCATGCTGTCTTTTCCTCCGGAAACGGCAATGGCTACCCTGCTGTCCGGTTGTAGCATTTTGTATCGAGAAATGGTTCTTCTAACTTTTTTCTCAAGGGATTCCGTAAAACATTTTTTACATAATTTTTCGCCTGAGTATGGACGGTAAATTACTGCTTCACGGTGACAGTACATGCATGTGCTCAATCAGGCGGCCTCCAACTTAAACATTTTTACTTGTGAGCCTTGTGTGCTTAGAGAGGGGTGAAGCCAACTTTTAGAATAGGAAGTAGTATGTTTAATGATAAGAAGCAAATAGCAGACACTCTCAATATGTTCAGGAGTAGCTTTCTGGTTGGATATTCTTTTTCGAGGATCTTTGTTTTTTTCCCCTCGGGAATCAAGTAATTTATTACTTCTTCAAACATTCTGTCCCCATCGAATGCCGGTATTGGCATCATGTTTATTATGGCAACACTAAACGCCACTATAAACATCCACTGTATGACCAGATAAATTTGGCTTGGAAGAGTGTAGCTTAACCACCATGCATTTGGATAGGGAATGTAGAATGGTTGAGGGTAAAGGATTCCTATATATCCCCTATAAGGTGCTCGAGGGTTTATTCCCGTTATCGTTTCTATTTCTCCTATGTTGGTCGTCAACTTGAGGATTTCAAATGGTTTAACATTTAAAAGGTAAACGTCGAGGGCCGATGGAGACCATATTGGAGTTCCATTTATTGCAAATATGATTGTTGAGGGAGGAAGGCGGCCATAGGCGAAGGAGTTTTGATCGACGTTTGTTACGACCACCCCTACTGATGGACCGTACCATGGAGAAATTACTGTCTGAAAGTTTAGCAGTAGTAGCAATGCTATCAACGCCGTAACAAGGTTTACTGCCGAGCCGGCACTTAAAACCCTTAGCCTTGTTTTAGGGTGAGCTGCCACCATTGCGTCTTCTTCTATTTCAACGAAGCCCCCCGGAAGGAAAAGGAGAAAAAGGAGGCCTGAGGATTTTACCGGGAGATTTTCTGCTCTAGCCATTATTCCGTGGGCGAGCTCGTGGAAAGCGAGAGTGACCATTATTCCCAAAAGGGCGTAGAGGAAGCTTAGCCCAGTGATTGTTACTCCAGGTATTAAGGGTACAATTGGGGATGCTTGTTGAGGTTGAACGAATACGTTAAGTAAGTTTAAAGTTAGGAGGTAGACACCGTATCCTAAAGCAGTATAACTTAAAGGGATGCCTATGTTTCCCAAGGCAATCCATAATCGAGGTGATTTAAAAGCAACTTTCGATATGAACTTATTGAATTTCTCGGTCCTATAGATAATTAGGAATGGAAATACGTCTAATCCATATTTTTTAAGATTAAATATTCTATCTACAATTAAAATTCCAGACCAGAAAGCTAGGAGCAAGATGATTACAAGCTGAGCTTCACTAATCATCACATGACCTCCAAAGAACTAACAACGAAATGTGAAAGGAGAACATTCTCGTCTTCTCTTGAAATTTTCTGCATGACGGCATTAAAAAGGCTGCGCTTCCCCCTTTTAATTCTTAAGGAGAAGTGAAATGATAACGAGGCGCAAACGAACGCTAAAGAACCAAATTACGTTTAAAAGTAGAGGTAGAGGTTTCAGTGGGAGAAGTGAATTTTAATTGTAAGTAGCAAAAGAAGAGAGCCTATCTAAGATTACGAAATAAACAGAGGATATTATGGAGATAACCTATGATTAGATTATCGTTTCCTTTAAAGAGAGATCTTAATCTTGACGCTATTTTTGCGTCTCGTTCGTCCATAAAAAGCACAATTATCCGCCCATATTTTTCAAGGGATCTGTTAATTTGAAACAGTAATTCAGGCAGTTCGCTTTCAGTTTTTAAGGCAGATATGTTCAACGGGTAACTTTCTATAAAGCAGTCTATTCCTAGTTTTGGATCTTTCCTTTGAGTCAATTTTAGTCCTAAATCGATGCATATTTGCTCAATTAGGTCTTGAACATATGATTTGATTGCCTCTCTTTCTGATTCTTCATTCTTTTTTAGGAAAAAAATGGAGGTTCTTTTACCGTTAGGTAAGGAAACATAAAGTTTTCGGATGTGAGGGAACTCCCTTTTTAAAGAGTTTAAGGTGGATGTAATTTCTCCTTTGTTAACACGTAGTTGTGAAGAAAGAAATTCTTCGGTAACGTACGTGAAGCGCTCTAACAGTTGAAGAAGCTTCGTTTTGAGGGCGGAGGCAAACATAATATGTTGGTCATTAGACTTGGAGGGGGCTGAGAGGGGGGAAAACGAAGGGAGGTAAAAAGTTAGGGGCGCAGTGTTCATCCTCATCAAAACGAAGGAGGGAGTAGAGGGAGAGAGCACGCCTTCACTACTTTGCTCCTCAATTAATACTTTAAAGGGATCTTTCAGGACGGGAGAGGATGGGGGGATTCCTAGGAATAGGAAAAGAGTAGTGTTAAAGGAGCTTAGTAGGGAAGTAAATGACCCCGTCGTGGTCATATAATTGAACAGGGACTTGTTTAGAAGTACTATGAGAGAACATTTAATTCTCGAAAGAAGCGTTAAAAAAAGTGTAAGCGTAAGAGCAAGGGTGGGCGGTTTAACGATTTTGGACAGATTGCTGAGGTCCAGGATAACGTTTGAATTGGAGTTAGCAATTATGTCCCTAAGGTCCGATCGTGTTTTCCTGAAGATTTTATCTAGAGCGCCCTGTTTTAGATCCGAAAAAAGGTGCTGAAGAGGACGTTGAGGATTCTTTTTTGAATGGTTTTGTGATAGCGCCATGTTGATTATCTTGAATAACGTTAATGACTGGCTAGGACACCCTTCAAGCTTATCTTTAATTAACATTTGGAAAACGATATCCTTTGAAGGCTTCAAGCCGGATAAGGCAAAGACGGCTGTTGAAAGCATGCTTACATGGTCGTAAAATGGGATGCTGTGGGGATATAAGAGATCTATTTGAATGTCTCCTTTTTCGCTGGATAAGAATAACAGGGAATCCTTGATGTCACCCGAGGAAAGGGCTCCTATAAAATCTAGGAGTACCCATTTATGAGCTACTTGGGGAAGAAAGCGGTTAAGAAAGTTTAGGAGGGAGCTCTTCCTTTTGAAGATGGCTAAAGCGGGGCTGAACGCCCTTTCGTCTAATTTGAGGGGAATTCTAAGGTTTTTAACTATAAGTTCGCCAATGAAGAAGTTATGGGGGGTGAAAAACGATTCGTATGAACTCTCACTTCTATTCTCGGTAAGATGCCTGATAAAACAATCGACCTCACTTAAGGAAACAAGAGAAAAGTTGGCAGGTTTAATGGGTAACCTGCATAGTACATTTAGTCTATTTTTTGCTAATTGCTTCCAGTTTAAAAGCGTTACTTTTTGTATTAAGGGTGATAGGGAGGAAACGGCATCGTCTAAAGCCTCCTTCAAATTATACAGGTCTTTACTTATGAAGAGTGCGTATGATGCAATTAGCACCTTAAACGAATTGTGAGGAGGATATGTGCCTACTCTCCGAGCTTTTAAAAAACCTATTTTTTTCTTTAACACGATTGGACTTATAAGGAAAATTTCAACCTCGAAACATTTTGAGAGAGAGGCAAGTTTCTCAGCTACATTAAGCATTTTTTGATGTGAAGCTAGATTTAGCAGCATAAGGGATATAAAAAACCGGTTTTCGCCTTTCTCTACGAGGAGAATATGCTTGCCTGATGAGGTGAACTGATGGCTTCTTCCTTCAAGAATTGTGAAAAGATTTAACTTGGGAGCATTCGTTGCCATATTACAAATATAAGGATTGCTAAAAAACGATTCAACAAACTTTGAAATAGGGTTTGATGGAGAATAATAAACATAAAGAGTGCCGTTTCTCTTCCCGTGAGAGAAAAGAAGTTCTAATGATAAAATCAGCGGGGTTCTTCCTTTCAAAATGCTAAAGTTGGAAAAGTAACTTAGCATGTTTTTACCCTGTTTAAGTGGAAGAAAGAAACCAACCCTAACTTTTTTACCATTCTTTAAGAGCGTTATTCTTCCATTCCTCCGGATAAGAAGAGTAATACGGCTCTTGAGAATTCTTGAGAGAAGCATGGCGGCAAAGAACATCGAAAGCATAACTGTAAGGGCGGGGAGAAGCATCATGGTAAACCACCCTTAGCCGAGAGTAATTAGGTGTTTCACTTCACTGAAGCGCATAAAAGAATTTAAACTACACACCAATCATTATCGAGGAGAAGCGGACGTTTTCAGGGAAAACAGGCACTTCTGCTATTTGGAGGGTGTCGATTTGAAGGAAGCGGAAGTTGAGCTTAAGGGGCATATAATAGACTCGTTTATCCTTCCAAAAGTTTTTGCCACTATTTACGACCTAGAAGGCGAATTTGAAGTTTTAGAATTTAACATTGGAAAGACAAAAACTGAACATTCATATGCTAAACTTTTGATAATGGGAAAGAACGAAAAACATCTTAGAATGATCCTTGCGGAACTCCAGAAGCTTGGAGCAAACGTCTTAGAGAGAGTTAAGAGTGTTAAGCTAGCTCCGGCACCAGCCGATGGGGTTTTACCAGACAATTTTTACTCAACGACGAATCATCCAACCTACATTTTACTTGACGAAGAATGGGTTAAATGTGAAAATATAGAGATGGATAAGGTCATAGTTGTAAGAGACGGGAAACCCATCTGCGTGCCTATGCGAAAAGTTAGGAAGGGAGATCTAGTAGTGCTAAACGACCCGGGAATCAAAGTAGTTCCTCCAGAAAGGTCTAGGAAAAAGGAGATATTCGGGTTTATGACCAGCGAGGTCTCCCCTGAGAAGCCTACCTCGGCCTTAATTAGGAAAATAGCGGAAGAGATGTGGCGTATAAAAAGGGAGAAAGGGAAAATAGTTGTGGTGGCGGGGCCAGCAGTGGTGCATTCGGGCGCTGCGGATGCGCTAGCCGCGCTCATAAGGAAAAGATACGTAAACGCGCTGCTTTCAGGCAATGCACTAGCAGTTCATGACATAGAAAACAGCTTATATGGCACGTCTCTTGGAATGGACCTTAAAACCCTTGAAAACTATGAGGGGGGACACAGGCACCATCTCATGGCGATAAACGAAGTCAGAAAGCGTGGTTCAATAAGAAATGCAGTGAAAACCGGGGTTTTAAGGAGGGGAATAATGTACGAGTGTATAATTAATAACGTACCGTTCGTCTTAGCGGGGTCTATAAGAGACGATGGACCGCTGCCAGAAGTTATAACGGATGTTCTAGAAGCTCAGGATGCAATGCGGGAGCAGTTAAAAAATGCAAGATTAGTTTTGATGCTTGCGTCAATGCTCCACTCCATAGCAGCAGGAAACATGCTACCTTCGACCGTTAAAATAGTATGTGTGGACATAAACCCTGCCGCAGTAATGAAGTTAACGGATAGAGGCACATACGCTTTAGGGGTAATAAGTGATGTAGGCGCATTTCTCCCGCAACTAGTTCAAGAGATAGAGAGAGTAGAAGCTAACATAGAGTAATCTTTTATTAATGTAAGGAATTGACGGGATAAAGTAGTTAAAAGAAGAAGGGAGGTTACTCATTTGGAGTATCTTGTAGCCATAGATGCTGGGACGATAGGCTGTCGAACGATAATATTCAATGAGAAAGGAGAGGAAGTTAGCAGGGCATACGAAGAATATCAAAGCATATATCCATCTCCCACATGGGTTGAACAGAGAGCCGATGACTGGTGGAAGGCTACATGTAACACGTTAAGGGTGGCTCTTTCACGCGCCAAAATTAACGTTAAAAAGGTGGCGGGAGTAAGCGTTACAAATCAGAGGGAAACAATAGTTCCAGTTAATGAAGAAGGAAAACCTCTAAGGAACGCAATAGTATGGCAAGATCGTAGAACAATTGAAGAGTGTCGGCAAATAGAGGCCACCATAGGTAGAGAGAAAATATATCATATAACCGGATTGACTATAGACCCGTATTTCTCAGCTCCGAAAATTCTCTGGATAAAAAACAATGAGAAAGAAGTGTTCGATGAGACTTACAAGTTCATGCTGGTTCACGATTTTATTCTTATGAAGTTAACAGGAGAGTTCGTGACGGATTGGTCTAACGCTTCGAGGACCATGCTATTTGATATAAACGCTTTCAAGTGGTCTCAGGAGATATGTGATAAACTAGAAATACCCTTAGACAAGTTGCCGACAGCCGAACCTCCAGCAAAGAAGATCGGTGAAGTAACAAGAAAAGCCTCCGAGGAAACAGGGTTAGCGGAGGGGACACCGGTCATAACGGGAGGAGGCGATCAACAGTGTGGCGCTATAGGAATAGGAGTAGTAAAAGAAGGAAGAATAAAGGCTACAACAGGCACAGGGACGTTCATACTGGCATACTCCAATAAGCCAGTATGGGATCCAAAAATGAGGGTGCTATGCAGCTGCCACGCAGACCCGGGAAGGTGGGTAATAGAGGCAAGCATATTTACCACAGGAGCAATATACAGGTGGTTTAGAGATCAGTTAGGACATGTTGAGAAAGCTCTAGCAGAAATATTAAGAGAGGATCCGTATGACATTCTTAATAAGGAGGCCGAGAAAGCCCCACCAGGAGCTGGCGGAATACTAGTCCTCCCACATTTTGTTGGAGCAGGAGCGCCACACTGGAACCCGGATGCTAGGGGAGTGATAATCGGGCTTGCCCTAGGACATACTAAGAGCCATATGGTAAGAGCCCTGATGGAGGGCGTCTGCTTTGAAATAAGGAAAAACGTGGAGGTTATGAGGCAGCTAGGCCTCAAGGTTGACGAGATGAGGATTACAGGAGGGGCAACGCGGAGTAAGCTTTGGAACCAGATCCAAGCAGACATATATAACCTGCCAGTGATGACGGGCGTTATTGAAGAAGCAACTGCATTGGGTGCGGCAATACTTGCAGGGGTAGGGTCAGGAGTGTACAAGTCTGTCTCGGAGGCAGCTGAAGAAGTAGTTAATGTCAAAGAAAGAATAGAGCCTAACCAAGCTAACCGAGAAATCTATGATGAACTTTACAAAATATACGGGGAGATATACGAGGTAATAGAAGAGAGAAAAATTTATTCTAAATTAGCAAGTCTTCAAAGTGAAGTAAGTTGAGGGTTGATGCAGTAATCATAGGAGGCGGCGTAACTGGTTTAGGTATAGCTAGGGATTTAGCTCAAAGGGGACTGCGTGTCGCTCTCTTTGAGAGAAGAGACATAGCCTCTGGGACGACGGGAAGATCACATGGGCTACTACATAGTGGGGCAAGGTACGTGGTGAGGGACCCGGTTTCAGCCAGCGAATGCGCGAAAGAGAACAGGGTCTTAAGGAGAATTGCACCCAACGTTATAGAGGAAACAGGCGGTATGTTCGTAGCCGTAGAGGAGGACGACTTGGACTATGAGAGGAAATTCTTAGAAGGCTGTAAGAAAGCAAGTGTGCGGGTGGAGGAGCTTAGTGTTAGGGAGAGCAGAAAAATTGAGCCATACCTAAACCCAAGCGCTTACACGGTGTTCCTTGTAGATGATGCAGTTGTGGATCCATTTAGATTGGCCATTGCAAACTTTCTCGCGGCAAAGGAACATAACGCGGAAATATATACATATGAGCCGGTAAGGTTGATCGTTCACGAAGGCACCGTGGTCGGCGTAGAAACGGTAAATACGAAGCAAAAGATCTATTCTGATGTCGTGATTAATGCAACCGGGCCATGGGCGGATTTTATATGTCGCCAGGCAGGATTAGAGATTGGAGTTAAACCCAATAAGGGAACACTGGTAGTAATGGGTAAGAGAGTCGTTAACGCGGTGTTAAACAGGCTGAGGCCTCCTTCTGATGGAGATATAATAGTCCCACACCAGACAACGATGATCCTCGGAACAACCTCAACATACATTAAAGACCCCGACGAAGTAATGCCAACCATAGAGGAAGTAAATCTTATCTTAAGGGAATGTGGTAAGATGCTACCATGCCTTAGGGAACTTAGAGTTATCAGAGCCTTTTCAGGTGCACGACCTCTTCTTGAGGGGACGTCAGGAAGGGAGGCGGGAAGAACGTTTACTGTAGTGGACCATGAAAAACAAGGAGTGGAGGGGTTAGTCACTGTAACCGGAGGGAAGCTCACAACGTACAGGCTTATGGCTGAAAGAACATCTGATCTTGTTTGCAGGAAACTTGGTGTGCGCGCTACTTGCAGAACGAGCAAGGAGGAACTACCCAAAATCCCCGTTAGAACGTGTAAGGAACGCTACGAGGCGTCTCTTTTAGAGGCGAAATGGGAAAAGGAAGTAGTTTGCGAGTGCGAACTTGTAACACGCAGAGAGGTGGAAGAATCCTTTAAAGTGCTGGGTGCAAAAACATTAGAGGATATTAAAAGGAGGACAAGAGCTGGTATGGGAGAGTGCCAAGGACAATTTTGCGCCTACAAAGTAGCGGACATAATGGTTGAGCTAGGCACCTCCTTTCATGATGCATTAAGAAGCTTAAACGAATTTTTGAGGAACCAGTGGAAGACGGAGCAAATCTTAGAGGGCACACAGAGAGCGCAGCTAGAATTTTTTAAGGCGATGTATAAGCTGGTGGGAGGCCTTGAATAGGCAGAAGAAGCACGTTGACGCTTTAGTGATAGGGTGCGGCGTAGCAGGAATGACCGCAGCGGAGATTATAGGCAAAGAGGGGTATAGTGTGCACGTTTTAGCATCTGGGTATGGGTGCACTCAAATGTCTTCCGGGACGATTGACGTTCTAGGACGCTACCAAGGAGAAGAAGTAGTGGATCTTGAGGCTAAACTGGATGGGTTCATACGTGAAAATCCTAGGCACATTTATGCGTTGGCTGGTAAGGAAAAGGTAATTCAAGCACTGACAGAGTTCGCAGTCGAGAGTGCATCTCATATAGTAGAATATAAGGGAGAACCCAGAAGGAACACGCGTATATTTACACCATTAGGAACGGTGAAGAACACTTGCTTAGTTCAATACACGATGAGTTTAAATAATCCAAGCGAGCTTACAGGGAAAAAGGTCCTTGTTGTGGCAATACCGGGATTGTCGGGATACGCGCCTAACTTGTTTACGGAGGGGCTTCGGAGAAGAAACGTTAAGGCAAGAATGGTGAGGGTCAATGTACCCGTTAAGACGACCTTCCAATTAGCTCGCTTTTTTGATTTGGAAGCAGAAGGCATAATTACCCATTTAAAGGAGGCAGGTGCAACCGGCTTTGACTATGTTGCAATGCCCCCCGTCTTAGGGTTAAGGAGGACAAGGAGCATATTGAAAATGCTAGAGGAGGATTTTGAAGCACATTTCTTTGAGATCCCATCGTTCCCTCCCT
>JAPDJY010000034.1:0-95035 GCA_029258835.1 Thermoproteota archaeon
GGGAAGACTTTAATGGAGTCTTCAAATACCTGTCGGAAGGTAAGATAGCTAAGGAAGCCATACCGCAGCTACTAGCTAAGCTGGCTGAGAAGCCTTCTAACTTGGATGATGCATTAAACGCGTTAGGCATAAAGCCTCTCTCCAAGGAGGAACTTGAAGAGATAATTAGCAAGGTTGTCGAAAGTAACATGAGTTTAATTATAAGTAAAGGTGAAAGAGCGTTCAGTCCTCTCATGGGCGCCATCATGAAGCAAGTTAGAGGGAAAATCGATGGTAAAACGGTCGCTGAGCTTTTAAAGGCAAAAATCAGCGAGGTGATAAAGCATGGCTCCTAAAGATAAGCTACCAGGATACCGCGGTTTTGCCAAGCGTAAACTTGAAGAGGCTAAAGTGAAGGTGTGGAGTGTTGTTAGGGTAGTGAATCCTGACACCACATACGAGGGGATCCTTCTCCCAAGGAGCGAGCTAGGAGACGACCGGCACGTGGTCCTAAAGCTTAAAACTGGCTATAACATTGGGGTGAGAATTTCAGAGGAAACAATCATAGAAGAGTTGGGTTATAGTCCAAGTCATTATGCCCTACCAGAAAGAGATGTTTCCTTTGATCCAAAAAAGCCGACGGTTGCCTTAATTGGGACAGGAGGAACCGTGGCAAGTAGATTGGACTACCGAACCGGAGCCGTGATTCCCGCGTTCACCCCCCAAGAGCTTTTCAGCGCCGTCCCAGAACTTGAAGACATATGCAATCTAAAAACCCTCTCTCTTCTCGAAATTTTTTCAGAAGACATGCAACCCGAATACTGGGTGAAAATAGCGGAAGCAGTCGCTAAAGAGATAAACGAAGGGGCTGACGGCATCATAGTGGCTCACGGAACCGATACCATGCACTTCACGTCAGCCGCCCTCTCGTTCATGCTAAAAAACCTTTCAGTTCCAGTAGTACTGGTTGGAAGCCAAAGAAGCAGCGACAGGCCCTCAAGTGACGCGGCAATAAATTTAATCTCTTCTGCCACGGTGGCGGCTAGAAGTGACATAGCCGAAGTCGTTGTTTGTATGCATGGAAGCAGCAGCGATGAGTACAATCTAATCCATAGAGGCACTAGGGTCAGAAAAATGCACACGAGCAGGAGGGACACATTCAAAACGATAGGTGACATACCTTTAGGAATGGTTGCGGACGGTAAAATAAAGATGTTTAGAAACGATTACAGGCGCAGAAGCAACCAAAGGATTGTTACGGCGGACACGAAAATTGACCCGAAAGTTGTCTTACTCTACACATACCCTGGAATGCAAGCAGACCTGATAGAGCACATAATCGACACGGGTTATCATGGAATAGTGCTTGCCGGAACAGGCCTTGGACACTGCCCTAAAACAATACTTCCATCCCTTGAAAGAGCTATAAAGGAAGGCATAGCAGTTGCAATGACCTCTCAATGTCTCTATGGCTTTGTAGGAATGAACGTATACGAAAGAGGACGTGACCTGTTGAAGATAGGAGTCATTCCCTGTGGAAATATGCTCCCAGAAGTAGCATATGTCAAACTAATTTACGTTCTAGGTCATACAAGAGATCACGAAGAAGTGAAAAAGCTGATGACCCACAGCATATCCGGAGAAATAACAGATAGAGAACCATACAACGGATATTTAATCCTCCAAGGGGAACTAAACTAGTGAAAGCGTTTACTCTAAGAATTCAACACTATCTACGACTCCATCCCCGTCTAAGTCGTATCCTGCTACTACTCTGGCAGATACCGAGGGGTTAAGTGCATTATTCTTAGTTAACTCATCTAGGTACCTTGTTACTGCAAGCACAGCAGCCTTAGTTCCCTGAAATCTTTTCCCGGCTAAAACGAGGATCTCTGCTTCAGGGTTAAATGGATTCGTTATCTTAGCTACTATCCCGCATTCATCCTCATAATAGAAGCGGCCAGTCACAGTAGAGAATATCCTATTTTGCTCGGCAACATCAAACTTTATGGGTAGCTTTTCGTTAAGCTTATTGGTGATCATGTTCGTTATCGGCCCCCCTACAACTATCATATTCCTCTTAAGGTCGTCTTCACGCACTTCAGTATCTAACTTCACATTACTTCCTTCGATTCTATTGGAAATACATCCCAAAAACATAGCTAATTCTACTGCGTAGTGGTTGTCTCTAGCCTGCGCCCTGTATGGTCCATGGATGTCGGGGCTGCCAACCACTATTAACGCGCTAAGCTTTCCTCCCTCTATGAACGGGCTTAAAAAGCGTACCGCCTTCTCCGTTAAATTTAAAGTTTGGGGGGGTGTAACGTGTACTCCTTCCCCATTGAGAATGAAAGAAACCGCTTTAGCCTTAGTTGAGTAGTACTTTGCCGTGGCTCCCTTAACTTCTTTCCTCTTAGCTACAAAAATAATACCTGCTTTCTTGAGCTCCCCTATGTGATAGTATACCTTCTGCTCGTTAACACGCAGCCTTCTTGCTAACTCTTTAGGATACATTGGCTTTTCAGCCAGAAGCCTGAGGATACGCAGTCTTTCCTCGCTAAAGACGATTCTTGCAGTACTATAATCTTCAATTATCTCCGTAGGTATGGCTACGTAACTTTCATCATCCTTCTTCAGCACGAAGCTCTCCACTATCAACCACCCCAACAGAAACTATACCATTACAAATTAATTTATAATAATTTCGCATCAGAAATCTGTTAAATGCCTATTTTTCTCTCATTTCTACATTTTAAACCTCCCGAAATCGTAAAATTAAAGTTTAAATCACATTAAAACGACCATTAACCCTTTTTGCAAGGAAAACAAATTCCTCTCCATCATGACCGTTTCAATTTCCTTCTGAAAAATCCTTTTAAACATCATCTAATGGAAACCATTTAATCATTTAATCAATGATAGCCACAGGCTTTAGCTCCTCTAACTGAAGAGCTTCCACCGCTTCTAAGTTGAAGTATCTTCTAGTGCTTTTAGAGGTGAATACCTTGTGTGGGATTGTAGGCGTAGTTCACAGGAAAGTACACGTCGCACCGATAATTTTTGACGCGTTAAAAAGACTAGAATATAGAGGGTACGATTCAGTCGGTGTGGCGACAGTTCATGATGGCTGTCTTTTCGTGAAAAAGGATAAAGGTCGGGTTGAAGAAGTTGATGCAAGATTAAACCTTAAATGTCTACCCGGATACGTTGGTGTGGGGCACACCAGGTGGGCGACTCATGGTCAGCCGTCGAAGGAAAACGCTCATCCACACTTAGACTGTGAAGGTGAAATAGCCGTTGTTCACAATGGAATAATAGAAAACTTCTTAGATTTAAAGGATGAACTAGGGCGGAAGCATAAATTTACATCAGAAACCGATACAGAAGTGATCCCACACTTAATTGAAGAATTCATGAAGGATGGATTGGATTTCCCTTACGCATTTAAGGAAGCTGTGAGGCGGCTGGAAGGAACCTATGCTATAGTTGTTGTTACCCCTTTCTTCAATGGTGTCCTCTGCGCTAGGAGCGGAAGTCCCCTCGTGATTGGCTTAGGAGCGGATGCAACCTACTGTGCATCCGACATACCAGCGTTCCTCCCTTACACTAGAAAAGTAGCGCTTTTAGACGATGGATGTGTGAGCATCGTGAATTATGAAGGAGTGATCATAGAAGACTTATCCAAAAGAAAGATGTTAAAACCTCGTATTGTGGAGGTGCCGTGGAGCATCGAAATGGCATGTAAGGGAGGATACCCCCACTTCATGTTGAAGGAAATTCACGAGCAACCCCGTGCTCTCAGGGAGACCTTAACCTTGAGCTGGCAAGAGCTGGATGAACCGGTAGAAATGGTTAATGCCGCATCCCACATTTACATTACAGGAGCTGGAACATCAAACCATGCAGGGGTAGCAGGGAAGTACACGATGGCACGGCTTGCATCCATCCTAGCCCAGCCGGTCCTTGCCTCGGAGTTTCAGGAGGCAACTGCAGGGTTACTAGACAGTGACAGTTTAGTCATAGCTATAAGCCAGTCCGGAGAGACGAGTGACACGATCGATGCGGTCAAATATGCTAAACACATGGGTGCAAAAGTTATCGCCGTTACAAACGTGGTGGGGAGTTCAATAACGAGAATCGCCGACTCTGTCATATATACTCGAGCTGGCCCTGAGATAGGCGTCGCCGCGACAAAGACGTTCCTAACACAGCTTGCAGTTCTAGCACTTCTCGCCATTAAGTTAGGCGAGGTAAGGGGGCTCTTGAACGGTAGAGAAGCAGAGTCGCTGAGGGAATCCCTCCACGCCACCCCCAAACGAGTCTCTGAAACCATAAAAAATACTGAAAGCGCTATTAAGGTTATGGCTAAGCAGCTTTCTCGCAAGGAAAGCTGCTTCTTTCTAGGTAGAGGAATAAGCACCGCAACAGCCATGGAAGGTGCCCTGAAGCTAAAGGAGATCTCTTACGTCCATGCTGAAGCCTACCCTGCCGGAGAATCTAAGCATGGCCCAATAGCTCTTGTGAGCGAAGGCTTCCCAGTAATTTTTATAGCCCCACCTGATGAAACGAAAGCTAAGATCATTGGAAACATAATGGAAATGAAAGCCAGAGGAGCAATGATCATAAGTCTCACCCAGACTGGAGAGCTTGAGATAAAGTCTCTTTCAGATAAAACGCTGCTCTTACCGCCCTCTCCCCCTCCATTCACTCCCCTCACATACACCGTCCCCCTCCAACTATTTGCTTATTACATGGCTGTAGAGCGTGGAGCCAACCCGGACAAACCACGTAACCTCGCTAAAAGCGTCACGGTTCCCTAACCCGCTCTCGCAGCTTCCTCCCTTACTTTATGGGTCCTCCGCCAGCCGTCACCTGCCTTCACCGACGGAACTCCAAAATTGATAGTTGACATATTTTGAGGATATCACCTCTATGATATTTCTTCTTAAATTAAGTGTTCACCTACTTTTCTCCGCCCTTTTCAGCGTGGGCGGGTGATTGCAACGGTTCACATCAAGAAAATAGTTGTTAAGGGGTTCAAGTCCTTCGGCAACCGCAGGGTTTCAATCAATTTTTCAAGGGGATTCGTGGTAGTTGTTGGGCCTAATGGGTCCGGTAAAAGCAACCTTCTAGACGCTATCCGGTTTGGTATAGGAATGCTTAGTGCTAAATCTATGCGGGCAAGCACCTTCTCAGACTTAATATTTTACTCTAAGAGTAAAGGTGGACGCATGGCTAAATACGCTTCGGTCAGCCTTTACCTTGACAATACCGATAGGCGAATACCAGTAGACTCCGACACCGTTGTTATAACACGCCAAGTAGACTTAGATGGGAGAGGTACCTACAGGCTTAACGGACGGGCTGTTTCCCGAAGTCAGATAGTAGACCTCTTAGAAGCAGCTGGGATAAGCCCAGACGGCTACAACATGGTTCCTCAAGGAGAGATCTTAGAGGTAATACAGAAGGGACCCGTTGAAATAAGAAGGCTTTTCGAAGAGATCGCCGGCATCTCCTCTTTTGACGAGAAAAAAGAGAAAGCCCAGAAGGAACTCGAAATCGCAGAGCAGAACCTCAGAGAAAACCTCGCCCAAGTTAAGGAAGTACGTAACGTTGTTGAAAGGCTCGCTAGAGAGAGGGAGGCAGCCATAAAATATAAAAAATTAGAAGAAGAGATAAGGGAGGCCAAAGCAAAACTAGTTTTCTTCCAACTTAAAGAGAAAAAGGAACGTCTTGAAAGTATCTTAAGGGAGATAGAAGGCAAGAAAAAAGAAGTTGAAACTTCAAAGGAAAGGTTAAACTCAATCCGTGACACGCTGAGTTCACTTCAAGCTAAAGTTTCATCCCTGGACAAGGAAATTGCATCCTTAGAAGAGTCTAGGCGGTCCTTAACTTCGAAGCTAGATGAGAAGGGAAGACGTCTCTCAGAACAAAAGGTCATTGTAGACTTCAAGGAAAGAGATCTTCAAGGTAAAATAAGGCAAATTGAAACGTTGAAGAAAGAAGCTGAAGGAATTCAACGGAGAATTAACGTGGAACGGGAGGAGCTTGCTAAACTGTTAAGTGATGAAAGCATAATCTCCAAGACTGCCTCTGAGAAGCAGAAGGTACTAGACGCCCTATACGAGCAAGCAGCAGCCCTTGATTCTGAACACTCAAAGCTTAAGGGCGAGCTTCAGCAGCTTGAAGGTAAAGTAGAAGAGTTAAAGAGAAGAAAAGCTGAACTTGAAGCTGAAAGGAAAGTACTAGAGAACGAGTTGTCACATTACCAAGAATCCATTTCGGTAAAGTCTGAAAGATACGGGAAAATATGTAGAATGATCGAAGCTATAAGAGGCGAAGTCAAGCTGTTAAGGGAGAAGGAACGTAAAAGCAGGGAGAAAAAAGATTATCTTTCCAAGTCCCTGAAGCAAGTTGAAGAGGAAATAGAGAAGGTTGAAGGAGAACTTAAAGAGACGGAGAATATCCTCCAAAGGCTTAAAGAAGAAATAATTAAAGTTAAGGCTATCAATGAGGAGAGAGAGCGAATACTTAGATCTCAATCCGCTGTCTACAAGATCTTAAAGCTAAGGGATGAAGGCATCATAACAGGCATTCATGGTACAATAGCTGAATTAGGGAGTGCCGAGGAAGAATATGCATTGGCACTGGAAGCTGCAGCCGGGCAACGTTTAAACTACGTTGTGGTCGAAAACGACGAGGTAGCAGTTAAGTGCATAGAATTTCTCAAAGAGCATCGGCTGGGACGTGTAAGCTTCATCCCTCTAAACCTAATACGTCCTAGGAAGGCGGTGGATGTTAAAGGAAATGGAATAATAGGGTCAGCTGTAGACCTAATACGCTTCGACGAACGCTTCAGACCCGCATTTGAATACGTCTTCGGGAACACGGTAATTGTTAAAGACCTAAACGTGGCACGCAGCCTCCACGACCTTAAAGCTAGAAAAGTAACGTTGGATGGAGAAATACTCGAGACATCTGGCCTAATGGTGGGTGGCCACGTAAACAAAAGACACGTAGGCGTATTCCAGAAACTGGAAGATCATTCAAAACTTGAAAACGAACTCAGAGGTATAGGCGAAGTGAAGAAAACGCTTCTTTTAAAAGTAAGCCAGCTGGAAAGTCGGAGAAACGATATTCTCCGAAGCATCGAAGACGCAGACAGAGAAAACTACATCTGCAGAAACAGGCTTAACGACCTGACCTCCCGCCTTCAAAGTCTGGAATCCGAGGTAAAAGAGCTCGAGGAAGAGCTGGAAACATTGTCCAGTAAGCGCTCTGAAAAAGAGCACGTACTGAAAAGGGTGATTGAAGAAGCGTCGGAAATAAGCTTGCAAATAGATGTTTTGAAGAAAGAAAAGGTGCGTCTTGAAGAAGTAATATCAAATTCTGAGTCATTTATCCTTCAAACACAGATAAGAGAGCTGGAAAAAGAGCTACTTACACTTAAAGACAAACTTAACGGGATAAGGGTTAAGGTTGCTGAAAAACGAACATTGGTAGACGGACACCTTAAGAAGCTGCTTAACGAGAAATTAAGTGCAATTCCCCTTTTAGAGCGTGAAAGAGCGGAGCTAGAGGATGAAGTTAAACGTTTAGGGTTGGTGCTGGAGGCAATTGCAGACGAGGTAGCCCAGCTGGAGGGTATGGAGCGCGAGCTTAGAGACAAGATAACGCTGCTCAAAAAAGAGAAAGAGGAAACAGTAAAGAAATACTTCGCCTTGGCAAAAGAGATTGAAAGGTTAGAGAGCAAGATTAACGAGTTAGAGCTGGAGCTGAAAAGCGCAGAGGTCGAACGGTCCTTTGTGGAGGAAGCATTGAAGGAGCTTGAAAAACAGGCTGAGGAATACTGTTCATATTCGTTCAGCAACGTGGAATCCGTAAGCATCGAAGAAATCAGGGAAGTCATCAAGTCTAAGGAGAAAGAAAAGAAAAGGCTTGAGCCCGTAAACATGCTTGCAATAGAACTCTACGAGAAAGAAAGAAGAAGGTATGATGAGCTTATAGAGAAAAGGAATAAGCTCATCGAAGAGAGGGAGGGGATACTGAACTTCATACGGGAAATCGAGAAAGATAAAAGAAACACTTTTCTTTCAACGTTCTACGCCATAGAAAGGAATTTCAAGCGGATTTTCTCCTCTCTTTCCCCGGGTGGAAGCGCACGTTTCATTCTGGAAAATCCGGTAGACCCTTTCTCGGGAGGAGTGATCATCGAGGCGCGTCCAGCGGGGAAAGAGGTTAAAAGGTTGGAGCTAAAGTCAGGCGGCGAAAAGTCGATAACGTCCCTCGCATTAATATTTGCCATACAACAGCATCACCCTGCACCATTTTACATCATGGATGAAATAGACGCCTTCTTAGATGAGCAGAATGCCAGCCGCGTAGCGGACCTTATCAAGGAATTTTCAAAAACGTCACAGTTCATTGTTGTGTCCCTCAGGAAAGCCACCATGAAGAGGGCAGACCAGATAATTGGTGTAACCTACTTAGATGGCACATCACACATATTCTCCGTTGAGCCTGCCCAAATGGCGATGTACACTGAACAACAGGAGAGGAGGGGGGCTGTTGCGTAAGGACGCATGCTCATGTGGGAAACCGTTCTGGCTAGAACATCCTTGGAATCTCCTAATAGACCCTTCCAGAGTAGAAGAAGACCCTTGGAACGTTGACATAGCAGATCTCATCATGGGCTTTCTCGAGAAGATGAGGGAGCTCGAATTGATAAATTACTGGATTTCAGGTAAAGCCCTCCTGTCAGCCTCCATAATTCACAGAATAAAATCCGAGCTCCTCCTCAAATTTTCATACGGCGAGGAGGAAAATAGTTGTGGAAGCGACGTCGTAAAGGTTGATATACCTCCAATACCTATGCCATTCAGAATCACCAGTCGAAAGGTAACCCTTTCAGAGCTTCTAGTCGCATTGCAACAGGCTCTCATTGCCGAAGCTAAACGGAGAACACAAGTTTCCATTAGGAAAGCACCCTCCGAAGACCAAGAAGACCACAACCCCGAAGAGATAATTTTAGAATCACTACACGAGGAATATGATGTTGAATTAAAGTTAGAAAGCCTCTATCAGAGAATCGTTTCGTCCAGTAAAAACATAATAACTCTCTCTAGTTTAGCGAATGGGGATCCTGAAAGCGTCATCGACGTTTTTCTCGCTCTTCTCTACCTCTCCTTCCGAGGCTTAGTCTATATTTGGCAGGAGAAGCCAGGTGGTGAAATATATATTATGGAGGGGGAGAAATGGAGGAAAATGCTAAAGCTCTAGTTGAGGCCGCACTTTACGCTGCGGGAAGGCCTCTATCGCTAGATCAAATCGCCAAGATAGCCGGAGTAGAAGGAAGTAAAGCAAAGAAGGTGGTCTCCGAAATTATCGCTGACTATAAGGCGCGAAATGGTGCAATAGAGGTAGTTGAATTACCCGGTTCACGCTACGCCATGCAACTTAAGCCAACCTACTCGTCAGCTGTTAAGGACGTAGTTCCCGGAGGGCTGCTTTCACTCGGAGAACTTAAAACTCTAGCCTACATCGCCTTAATGCAGCCTGTAAAGCAGTCGCAAGTTGTCAAAGCAAGAGGGTCGTCAGCTTACAGCCACATAAAGAGGCTTGAAAGCCTCGGCTTCCTGAGAAGTGAGGCTGAAAAAAGAACAAAGATTCTCTGCACAACGGAGCTATTCTCCGACTACTTTGGCCTGTCTCATGATGTTAAGAAAATGAAACTCCAACTAAGGTGGAGGATAAAAAGGGCAGAGCTTTCAGGTTCGACGCAGACAAATTAGTGTTCACTTTATTTTCGAAAGTGCCAGCTTAAGGTTCCTCATTATAAGGCCCAGAGAGTTCGTAGCGTCTCTCCCCGTTATAGCTAAAAGTCCTTTCCCTCCTGCAAATGTGATGACGGTAAATCCATCATCGCTTTCTACATAGGCAACGGCAGCATCACCCTTCTCAGCTGATTGGCTAAGCTTCTTGGCGGCGTCAACCATAGCCGCAGCGTGCTTAGCGATCTCAGCATGTTTCATTTGGGTCAACGATTGACTTATGATTGCCTTCCCATCAGAATCAAACAATATCACACCTTCAATTTCGGGTATTTGCTCCATGATTGAAGCAATAAGTTCTTCCGTTGCTTCACCCATAGAAATCACCATTCCTTTTAAAGGTAAACAATTACATTAAACATCTTTCACGAATCCCGCATCATCACCAACCCTATTCTCATGTGAAAACTTAAAAATAAGCGTTTCCCAGCAAACCGGCGGCAATGACATGCTTTCCTTATAAAAAGGAAATTCACAAAACCAGAGGCTCAATACTCTATGACGTACTTTCCCTCAACTTTTTTAAGAAGTCCCTGTGATACCAGTTCATCTAGCGTTTTCTGGACATCCCCAGTATACGCTGAGGAGACATTGCCGTAAAGGTAGCCCACAATGTCGAAGAGAGAATAGCAAACCTGTGCTTTATCACATGCTATTTCAAGGAGTGATTCATAGAACTTCAATGACTGTTGGTCAACTAAAACCACGTTCAACGGGATCTCTCGTAAATAATCATATAAGCTCTTGTCTTTCAGGGGCAATAGGACACGGAACCCCATTCTCTTAGCCTCTCCTGTTATGTTTACCAGCTCCTTCAACCAGCTCAGTGGATACTCTGTCAACTTGCCATCTAAGTAATACTCCAGAAATAACAGATTCAAGTTATTCGAGAAAAGATCCATTAACATGTTGAATTTTTCCTTCCATGCTTTAACCAAGAGAGGAAACCTTCTTCCCGGCCTAATTTTAAGTAGATCCCTGCCAACAAGTTCGTTCAAAGTGTTAACGTTTAAATGTGGGCTTTGGTCAAAGTGAAGGTTTTCGCCTCCACATAGAAGCATGGCATATGCCAGCATTTTCATGTTACCTAGAAAATGGCGAAGACTGGTGTAACTACTAAGATGGCTAAACCTGCGGTCTCTGCTCTTCTGAGATAAATTGTTAATGAACGGCATCAACGACGCAAAAGCCTCAGTAAGTCCTAAGTAGAGGAATCGTATATCAGTTGCCCTGCTGAACGCGTCTATCTGAACCCTCATTTTACGTCCTGTTATACGTACATCCCACTGAAAGTTGCAATTCTCAAGGAAGCTGGTAGAATTCCACTTGACGTCGACGTTATCGTCGCAAACCATCACGGAACATTTGTTCTTCAAGTTTAGGAATGAACATGGAAACGCTATGCATTCCAATATTTTCCCTCCTACCTCCAGTTAAGGAGGCAATAAAACGTATGCTTTCGTTCTTAAATCCACCTTTAACGGAATGGTACAAACCCGATATAATATTCTCTTTGCTGGAATATAAATGTAAAAGAAAAAATAGTATATAAAAATAACTTGCCCTTTTAAAAAATTTCCTTTTTTAAAAAAGGCACCGTTTCCCGCAAATTTTTAACATAAACATGCCAAATAGCGTCGGCGCCACGCTGGTTTAAGTTTCACGTTAAAAAATAAAAGTTAAAAGTTGCTTAACGTATGCTGACGTTAAACGCCATCCGGGGGAGATAAGGTGTCTCTTACCGAAGGTCAGAGGAAGGTTTTAGAGAACTTAGAACGTCAAGTCCAGGAGCTTTCAGAGACTTTAAAGAAAAAAGGCGAAGAAATTTACAAGAAAGACGAAGAAATAAAAGAACTAAGAAAACAACTTGAAGAAGAGCGTAAGGCGAAGGAAGAAGCCCTCAAAAGGGAAAGTGAGTTAATGAAGCAGCTTTCAGACAGACTTGGCGAAATAGAAGATAAAAACAAGAGGATTAACGAGCTTGAAGATAGAGTTAGAGCACTCGAGGAGAAAGTTAAAGAAATAAGCGAATGGGATGCTAAAAAGATAGAAGAGTTGCGTCTTAAGTCGGAAACTTTGAAAAGATTTGAGTCCATACTTGCAGAGAAGGATATGACAATAAAGTCGTTGGAAGCCGAGCTGGAGCAAGTGAAGAAAAGGGAAGAGAAGCTTAAGGAAATACTGGAAAAAGATCCAAAGTACAGGCTCTTTCTGATCATACGTGACTCCGGTAGGCGTAACGTAAACGAGCTAAGTAAATCCCTCGGCTTAAGCATGGTTCAGCTAAAGATGATGATATCTGAGCTAAAGGCAGCAGGCCTCATAGAGTTAGACGGTGAGGAGGTCTTTGCCACGGGAAAATACCTGTAAAGTCGGTGCTAAAGGGCTTTCCTCCTTTGATCTTGTAACTCTTAAGGAGTTTAAAGGCGGCTTCGGATGGCATCAACGCATTAAACATGACCTCAAAGAACTCGCTTCCCTATTCCTCCTCAAGGGAATAACCAAAGTAGTAAGTGCTGCTGGAAAGCTAGGCCTTGAGGTGCTGAACTGGAGGCCGTACGAAAGCGCTAAACTAGCTATTAAGTTTAGTCCTCTTCCAAACGTGGTTCTCATCCTCCTTTTCACCTACAATGAAGAGTTCGGAGCCAACGCAAACATATTTCTCGAAAGGCGAATGCTTGGCTACATCCCAACAGAAGAAGCTGTGGGATTAGAGGAGGTTTTAATAGATGCTTTAAGCTTTCTCCTCACCCATGAGGAAGAGAGAAGCGCCGTTGAAACGCTACCTATTGAAGGTAAAAGAAGAGATATCCTCTTAATGTTGCCCGAGCAAATCCTAAAGGAATCCGTTATCCACCTTAAAGGCAGCATTTCACTATCATCTAGGGAGCGATGGGAAACCATTTTTCAGCCGTTTCCAATACTTCGAATGGTAATTAAACGTGATGGTAGTAGTGTAACGGTTACTTTTACATCACACACTCCCTTACCTGATACTCTCCTTCGCAACCTTGCATGGCTTTACTGTAATGCAATTTTAAGAGAAGCCAGAAGAATCGACAACACCATACCTCCAATCTCAAATAATCTGCTTCCCTAGGGAATGCTCCTCTAAACGCTTCCAGGAAAATAAGGGTTTGAGTTGAGAAGTGATTACGTGTAGTACGTCTCAGTTGGCTCTCTATCTTTTTCTTCCCTGAAGGATGACATAATTCTCCTCATCACTTCTGGTGGAACCGCCTCTTCTTTCTTTAATTCTTCCTCCATTCTTACAGCATGCTTTTCTAAGAACGTCGTGTCAACGTTTAAATTGTACTTTAAGTTCAGTACGTCTATGAGCGCCTTGGACGATCGAGGATTAAAGTTTATCCCCGAGTGCCCCTCCGCTAAGAGTGAGACTCCTTCTATACCATACTGGGGCGCAAGGAGAGGTACTGTTCCGTTTAGCCCTGAAATTCTTCCTCCTCTAAGGGGGACAATGTTCTCTAAGGCCAGAAACTCTTCCAACATCCTTTTATTTGTAGCTGAAACATAAACTTTCGGATTTCTCACATAATGGGTTGCACCGAAACATCCGAGAGAAATTATCGTTTCAGCTGAAAGCCTTTTCATGATGTGAAGAAGCACGTGTGCTATAATGTTACTTCCTAAAGGCGTAAAGGGCTGACTGTAAGAAGATATAAACAAGTAATCTCTTTCAGTGCCTCTTAGCATGTGTATAAATATCGAGAAAGAGTCAAACCAGTTCGAGAAGATTCCATCATCAACCAGCGCGATCGCGGGCACGTCTAAATTGGATATTTGAAGAATGGGCCGTGCCCCCATTTTAGTTGACATATAATCGACAGCGACAAGTCCTACATTACCTATCCCCGCAAACCCTTGGAAGACCACTGGCCTCCTCAATTTTAACTCGTCAATGTCAAGTCCTTTCTTAAGAACTCTAACCCTCATTATGTCCCCAAGTTTCAGGTTCTCTAGATTCATTAAATTGCCTCCAGACACCTTTTATCTAGGTAAGATTACCATTAAGCCAATTTCAACTTTTCTATTTTTATCCGCGCATATGGGTAGTCCTCTGCTGACTTCTTACCTTTTAACGTCTGTTCCATTGAGAACGGCTGAAGGTTTTATGAGTTTCCCACGACACGATATCTTTTTAAAAAGAATTTTTAGCTGTTTTTTCACCTGACTCTCTGAGCCGTGAAGCTGTGAGGTGCATTGGCTTGAAAGTGACGTGTCCTGAATGCTACTACGAATTCGAAGTTGACGACGATATCATAGTAGGGGAGATCGTTGAATGCCCTGACTGTGGCGCAGAATTGGAGGTTGTCAGTGTAAATGATGGAGAAGTTGTTCTTCAAGCAGTCAGCGTAGAGGAAGACTGGGGCGAATGAGGAAATGATCTTAGGGATAATACATAATAGGATAGGATGGGAGGAGAAGCAGTTAATAGAAGCTGCAAAAAAGAAGAAAGTAGATGTTTCACTCTTCGATAGCAGACGGATGAGCATAGATGTAACAGGAGATAAATCCCTGTATAACGTAGACCTTTTCCTCCAAAGATCGATTAGCTACACAAAAGGGCTATACTCAACGTTAGCGTTAGAAGCGATGGGATATCAAGTAGTTAATTCATCTAAGTGTCAGGAGGTTTGTGGTGACAAGCTGAAGACAACTATAGCATTAAAGCAGGCAGGACTCCCCGTACCTAAAACATACCTTGCCTTATCATATAATGCTGCTCTAGAAGCGCTAGAAGAACTAGGCTATCCTGCGATAACGAAGCCTTTAATGGGTAGCTGGGGGCGCTTGGTAGCCATCTTAAACGACCCTGCCTCAGCAAGGGCCATACTTGAAACGCGTGAAACGTTAGGCGACGTCCTCCATAAAATATATTATCTTCAAGAATACGTTAATCACAACTCAAGAGATGTAAGAGTGTTTATTGTAGGTGGCGAAGCCGTGGCGGCAATGTACAGGTACACCATCCCCGGTGACTGGAGAAGCAATGCTACTATCGGAGGGAAAACGGAGGCTTGCAGGATAACAGGAGAGATAGAAGAAATGGCCTTGAAGGCGGCTGAAGCCACTCACGGTGAGATCGTCGGCGTTGATCTCCTTGAAGGAGACGGTATCTTCTTGCTTAATGAGGTAAATCATAACCCGGGTTTCCAGCACATAGCCTCCGTAACAAAAGTCGACATAGCTGGAAAAATAATTGATTATTTAAAGCACAAGGCCTCTAAGTGAATTCTTCATTGTTTACGTTATCATTCAAAGCACCTTTTCACAGTTTTCTCAATTTTACTTAAGGAGAGTGCTTGTCCTTGAATGTTGGAGTGGTGGGTGCATCGGGATACGCTGGTGGCGAGCTCGTTAGGCTCCTCTCCACTCATCCCAAGGTTTCGATAAGCATGGTAACTTCAAGGAGAAATGCTGGAAAACCCGTCAGCAATGAGATACCAATCCTAAAGGGAAGATTGAACATAAAGTTTGAGGAGCCAGATCCCCCTAAGATAATTGAAAAATGCGACTTCGTATTCATGGCTACACCCCACGCGGTTTCCATGGAGTTAACGCCTCAAATTCTCGAGGTAGGAATAAAGGTAGTAGACTTAAGTGGTGATTTCAGGCTTAAAAACCCTGAAATCTTCAAGCGATACTATGGTGTGGATCACAAAGCCCCTGACCTCCTAGACGAAGCCGTTTACGGCCTACCAGAAATAAACAGAGAAAAAATAAAGAATGCAAGGCTTGTAGCATGTCCAGGATGCTTCGCTACACCATCCATCATTGCTCTGTTTCCTCTTGTAAAAGAAAAGCTAATCAGGGAGCATGTTTTCATAGACGCTAAAACAGGTAGCTCAGGAGCTGGAAGGACGCCGTCACCCGCTGACCACCATCCTGAAAGAACGAACATGGTTAGACCTTACAGCCCGGGAGAGCACCGTCACGTGCCAGAAATAGAGCAAGCATTAGCTCCACACGGGAAAGTGAAAGTGACCTTTGTCCCTCATGCGGTAGATATGGTTCGAGGAATCCTTTCCACTATTTACTCCATAACCATGGAAAACGTGGATGAACAGTCGGTCTGGAAGGCGTTTAGGTCATGCTACAGTGGAGAAAGGTTCATACGATTCATTCACTGGAAAAGTGGAGGATTGTATCGTTTTCCAAATCCAAAGATAACGCTTGGAACCAATTACTGCGACTTAGGCTTTAAACTTTTAAAGGATCAAAAAACGCTCATCATATTCTCCTCCATAGACAACTTGATTAAGGGCGCCGCTGGGCAAGCAATTCAGAATATGAACATAATGCTCGGCTACGAAGAAGACGCAGGCCTCGACTTCCCCGGAATATACCCCGTCTAAAGTGTTCCATGTTAATTAGGTTAAATTGGAAGGAGATGGGCTCAAAAATGGAGAAAGTAATCGTTAAAATAGGGGGAAGCATTGCCGGCGAAGGGTTAGAGAACGTCGTAAACGACGTGGCAGCATGCGTTAAAGACAAAAAAATCGTTATAGTTCATGGAGGCGGACCTCAAATAGACTCTCTCTCAAAAAGGCTTGGAAAGGAACCCATATACTTTACCTCTCCAAGCGGGTTCAAAAGCAGGTTTACCGATGAAGAAACAAGGGACATCGCCCTCCTAGCAATGGCAGGGTATGTGAATAAAAAAATAGTTTCACTGCTAGGGTTTCGAGGTGTTTCAGCGGTAGGAATATCAGGAGCTGACGGTCCAACGTTAATAGCTAGAAGGAAAGATAAGTTAATAGTTCAGGACGGCGGTAAGAAACGAGTCGTAAGAGGCGATTATAGTGGAATAGTTGAGGAGGTCGATGGAACGCTTGTTAATATCCTCCTTTCATCGGGTTTTACCCCTGTGATAGCGCCAATAGCGTTAAGCCATGAAGGGGAACTTGTCAACGTTGACGGTGACCGCGCCGCTGCCCAATTGGCTAAAGCGATAGGGGCAAATATGTTGATATCGGTCACGGACGTCCCGGGGTTAATGTTAGACGAGCAACTAGTTAGGAAGCTCACAGCGAACGAAGCAAGGAGGCTGATTGAAGAAATAGGAGGAGGAATGAAAAAGAAGATCTTCGCCGCTTTAGAGGCGATCCGGATTGGGGTGCCGCTGGTTGTGGTGTGCAGTGGCTTAGAGGAAAACCCCATTACGCGCTCACTTAAACTTGAATCTGGAACGGTGATCACCCAATGATAGATCCTGTAGCCTTCCTCATAGAACTACTCGAGATTCCCAGCCCTTCAGGAGAGGAGAGGAAGCTGGCATTCTTCCTTAAAAAAACAATGGGAGATTGGGGGTACGACGTGGAAATAGACCCTGCTGGAAACGTTATAGGACGGCTTGGAGAAGGCAGCCCAACCTTACTGCTAGCATCCCACATAGACACGGTCCCCGGCTTCATTCCTGTAAGACACGATAACGATAGAATATTCGGTAGAGGTGCAGTTGACGCTAAGGGCTCCGTGGCTGCCATGGTGATTGCGGGAGCTGAAGCCTTCCGGAGAAACATGAAGGGATCCCTAATTTTTGCAGGAATAGTCGGTGAGGAAGCAAGCCTAGAGGGCATACAAACACTACTGGAGGAGCTGACCTCGGTTGACTACGCCATATTCGGGGAACCTACAGGGCTAAGTAGGATTTGTATAGCTTCAAAGGGGAGACTATTGCTAAAGATAAATGTCCATTCGTCTAGTGGACACGTTGCCTGCTCTTGGCTGCATGAAAACTCCATTGAAAAGGCGTTTGAACTCTGGCAGAAGCTGAAGGAGCGTATAAGGCTGGACGCTAAATCACGTTTTTCCTCGGTAATTCCCAATCTAACACTTCTTCAGGGAGGGAGCGCGCCGAATATTGTTCCAGGAAACTGTTCTCTTTACGTGGACGTAAGGTTTCCCCCAAGTGTCAGCTCAGCGAGCTTGCTGGGTGAAAGCCGCAAGGTTATAGAAAGCTTCGAGAAAGCAAGTGGAGTGAAGGTCTCATGGAGCGTTTTAAGCCAGATAGAAGGGTTCAGGGCAAACAGGCGTTCCAAGGTTGTTGAAGCCTTAGAAAGATCTATAAAGGAAATAGGAGGAAATGTAGGGTACATAAAGAAGACCGGGACATGCTTCATGAACCTCATAGGAAAATGGTTTAACATTCCTGTTGTCAGCTATGGTCCAGGTGACCCTTCCTTAGAACACACCGAAAACGAGAACATACTAGTAAGCGAGTATCTTGCAGCAATAAACATACTGACAAAAACCATACAGTATGTTTTACGTTGAAATAACCGACATTAGCACCGCTTTCTGGACATGCAGCCTGTTTTCTGCCTCGTCGTAGATCACCGAGTGAGTCCCGTCGATAACCCCGTCCGTGGCCTCCACGTTCCTTCTTATGGGTAGGCAGTGCATGAATATCGCGTCCTTCCTTGCCAATTCCATTAATTCTTCGTTGCAGGTCCAATCCCTAAACTTAACCCTTAGCCTTTTTTCCTCTCGAGGGTTTCCGTAATACTTTAAGGAACCCCATGCTTTGACGTAAACGATGTCTGCTCCATCGTAAGCCTCCTCAAGGCTGTCAGTAACCTCGAGGCTTCCTCCTGACTCCTCAATGTTCCTCCGCGCCCACTCCATGATTTGCTCGTCTAGCTCAAACCCCTTGGGGTGAAGAAGCGTCACATCAAGCCCGAACCGTGTCGCTATTAAAAGCGCCGAGTTTGGAACGCTGCAGGGCAGAGGCTTGGGATGATAAACCCAGCTTAATAGAAACTTCCTTCCGTTTAACCTTCCCTTTTTCTCCTTGACGGTCATTATATCGGCTAAAGCTTGGCATGGATGGAACATGTCGCATTCCATGTTAATCACGGGCACGTCCGCCCACCGGGCAAACTCTCTGACCACCCTATTACTCTCACCGTAATTCCACCCTGTAACGTTTGGGAATATCCTTATCGATATTGCATCTCCGTAGCGTGCCATCACGGATGCCGTATCCTTAATTGACTCTGAACCCTTACCAATCCACCCTGAATCAGCAGGCATGTAGATTGCGTGTCCACCAAGCTGCGTCATTCCAATCTCAAACGATAACCGCGTCCTGGTACTTGGGTTGAAGAAGAGCATGATCAAAGACTTACCACTTAAAACATCGGAATATTCTTCGGGATGCTTCTTAACGTCCGCAGCAAGCTTTAAAACTTCCTCTATTTCTTCGACCCGCCATTCCTGAGTCGTTATAAGATCTTTTCCCTCCAAGCAACCAATCAACATTTCACCCTCCTCAAAAAACACCGGGTCTTACAAAGGACTCCTCAACGCTTTAAAGAGTTTACCTCACCCTTAAAAGCAGCCACTCCGTAAAACTTGATCCCTCCCCTACTCGAAATACGCTTTCAATGGGAGAAAACACAATCTTCCACTTAAGTAATAATAAAAAGTTATGTTGGCGCCTTTCCCTTTAAGCTGCCTGGTTTATCCAACGTAGCATCTTTCTAAGAGTCCGCTCTGCTCAAGCTGCTTAACGACTTGGTCATACCTGGCTTTGTCATTTAACATGTTATTTATAAGTTCCTCGTTAATGTGGCTTCCCGTACGAACTTTAACTTCAGCTCTAACCCCCAGCTTATCCTCCAAAACTTTCTTTATAATAACACCGATGATACTCCCCATGGGGCATACTGGCGATGTGGGAGTAAACGTTATAGTAACCTTATCTCCTTCGATCGAGACATCATCTTCCGTAACTATTCCCATGTCTACAATGGACATCGGGTATTCCGGGTCATTAAGCTTCTTCAAGATCCGCATAACCTCTTCTTTATCCACTTTCACCACTCTCAAGATTTGTCTTCAGAGAATGATCGAGAAGAACCTTTTAAACTTTATGACGACGATACTTAACTGACCTCCTCTTTAAAACCAGTTTTCTTGTTAAACTCTTCAACAATCCATCTTAAAGCCTTACCTGTAGCCTCTGCGACTCTTTTCAAGTCCTCAAACTCGGGCTTAACCCTTATGATATTCCCCTTCTTGTCTCGTGCAACCTTAAGCCTGACAGGATAATTAACTCCTTCCACCTCAAACTCAACCTTAACTGTTTCTCTGCTTAAGATAAGCCTCTTAGAGTGGTGTATTCGAACCCCCAGAGTTCCCGTCTCTCTAATTAATACCTTGGCTATCTCGATGCACTTCTCAGGTGGGCTCAGAACTTGGATTATGCAGCCCGGCCTCCCCTTCTTAGCGATCACAGGAATAATTACAGCGTCCTTTGCTCCTGCCCTGAAGAGCGCATCCATAGCGTACGCGATAACCTCCCCTGGAACATCATCCAAGTTTGTCTCTATAATGTAAACGTCGTCTCCGTGGGTTTCCACCTCCTCACCGACGATCACCCTTAGAACGTTAGGAACCTCTACCAGTTCTCTTTCGCCTGCCCCATACCCCACCCTTAGAGGGGCAACCATGGGCATGTATGGTGAGGACTTAGCCTTTAAACCTGCCAATATAGCTACACCTGTCGGAGTCGCCAGCTCGTAAGGAGCAGGACCGCCAGCCATAATTAACTTGTTCTCTCTAATTATCTCCACAACTGCTGGGGGAGGAGCTGGAAGGGAGCCGTGGGAAAACGACACTCGCCCCCCTCCCACGGCAACGGGGGTTGTAAACCAGTCTGCTTCCGTTAAGTGTAGTTCGTCACATAGGAGTGCGGCTCCCACCAAGTCAAAAACGGTATCTGCAGAACCTGCCTCGTGAAGGTGTACGTCCTCTACGCTTTCACCATGAATCTTCGCTTCGCACCGGATGAGCGCCCTTGCAGAGTCCATAGCAATATCAGCTGCACGTTTCGATAACCCAAGTTCACCTACAGCCCTTTCCACTATATCCATCAGCTCGCCACCCCGTATTCCCAGCTTTTCCTTTAACACCAACTCTACTTTGGTCGCCGCCACTCCTCCACGCTTAACCTTTTTAACACTCACCCTTACATCTTTACATTTCATTATCTTTGGAAGCATCCCTGCCAGGGTTTCAAGTTTCTCCCTGCTTCCTCCTAACTCGACCATTGCACCAAGAAACATGTCCCCTGATATCCCCGCAATAGAACAATCCACTATGACTTTAACGGTCTTCTGCATGTCTCCTCCCTTCCCTAAACATAGCTATCCTATTAGCGATTATAGCTGCCATCGCCCCGCCTCCAAGCCCATTATCTATGTTTACAACAGCAAGTCCAGGAGAACATGATTGAAGCATAGAGATCAGAGCCCCGATCCCTCCTCCTCCAAGCCCATAACCTGTACTTGTAGGGACCCCTATCACCGGTAAGTCAACTAAACCCGCCACCACGGATGGTAGAGCTCCCTCCATGCCTGCTACGACGACTATAACGTCAACCCCAGACTTTACAAATTGCGCCAGCGGTTCGAATAGCCTATGAATCCCTGCCACACCCACATCGTACGCTGTGTAAACTTCACATCCCATGCATTCAGCTACTAGCTTTGCTTCCTCTGCTACAGGTATGTCAGCCGTTCCAGCGGTTAGAACGCCAACCTTCCCGCCTGTTCTTGGAGGTTTGTAATCATCTCGCTGGACGTAGATGGTGCCTACCTCCTCTATAACTTTCCTCCGGTACTTTTCAGCTGAAAACTCTTTTATTAAAGCATCCAAGCTCTCCCTGTCACACCTCGTAACCACAACGTACCCTTTCTCCTCAACAACTTTTCTTGCTATTTCTAAAAGGTCCATTAAACGTTTACCTGTAGCGTAAACGATCTCTGGAACGCTTGAACGGTGTTCCCTCCCAACATCTATCTTAGCTATCTCCTTTAACTCCATGACCTGAAACGCTCGAACTATCCGTTCAGCCTCCTCTAACCCTAACTCTCCCCTTGCGACCTTCTCGAGAACTTTCCTTAAGGGGTAAATGTTTCTCCCTCCTCATCGCCTCGTCAAAGCCATGTTTAAATTCACCTGAAAGAACTATTAATGTTGACTGTAGGGGGGACTCAAAAAATGCTCGGTGTTATCTTACTAAGCGGCGGTTTAGACTCCTCGGTTGCCCTGTGGTGGGCTAAAAAAAGAGGAGGATACGATGAACTACACACATTAACCTTCCTCTACGGCTCAAGGGAAGAAAGGATCGTAAGACAGGTTTGTGAAAAGATTTCGTCCCTAGCCGGCGTTAAAAAAAACATATTTATTGATCTTCCATGGCTTCGAACATTCTCCCAGATGTCAGGGTCGGCTTTAATTGAGGGAAAAAGTGCTCTTCCAGAGCCGAAAATGTATGACCTGAAAAACGTTCGAAAACTAAGGGAGACCGCTAAGAGCGTCTGGATCCCCGCAAGGAACCTTTGCTTCATAGCGGTGGCTTCGGCGTACGCTGAAACACTCGGCGGGGAAGTAGACATAATTACAGGGTTTAACAGGGAGGAAGCGGAAACTTTTCCCGATAATTCTCTCGCTTTCGTTGAGAAAATGAATGCTGTGCTTGCTATGTCAACGCTTAAGGCGCGTGTGAACTTAAAGGCTCCCCTCATCTCCATGGGTAAAAAGGAAATTTGCTTGCTTGCCGGTGACCTCAACGTTCCAGTTGAGTTCTCAAACTCATGCTATAACCCCAAGGGGCTAACAGACGATGGAAAACCGGTACATTGTGGCACTTGTGAAAGCTGTGTGAGGCGGAAACGTGCTTTCCTGGAATCCATCGGCTCTGACCCAACGATTTACAGTTCCTCAACGGTTTAACCTTCAGCATCCGTGACCGATGCTAGGTAAACAGCAACTCCAATTAAAACTCCACCAATTAACGTAGGCACCGTCATTTCTTCACCTAAAAACAGGACGGAGACTATGAATGCGAAGACTACCTCTAGAAGAAATATGACTGCGGCAGCAGATGCGGGGACGAACTCTATACCTCTGAAGTAGAGTATAAAAGCTATTATAGTGCAGAAAACCGCCATGAAAAACACCACAACGATGACTGGAAGAGTTGCTATCAACACGGCGTTTCTCAAAGTTACAAGTTTGGGGATAGCAGCGGCTCCTAAGACGAGCGCCGTGTAAATTATAACTGAAAACGTTAAGTCTAACTGTGAAAATCTCTCAGGGCTATTCATCGTCAAAACCTTCTTCGATAAAACTATGTAAAATGCCCAGATGACGCCTGCAGATAAAACTGCCAAGTTACCTAAAAGTTCACCGATCCAGAAAGGCTTACCAATGTGGGGTACAATTGTTAGCAATGCCACCCCGATAAGGCTTAACGCTATGGCTACCCCCATTCTTTTTCCGATCTTCTCCCCAAGAAAGAAGAATGAAAGCACCGCCACAACTATAACGTTAACGTTAACAAGTAGTGAAGCTAACCCTGCAGCCGTATGTTCCATCCCTACAAATTGCATTAGAAACGCTGCGGCGTTTAGAGAGCCGAGGACTAAAACTTCACGTTTACGCATTGCAAGAGAAAACCCTTCGGTTCCTCGAAATCTGACTACTGGAATTAGAAGTACTGCTGCAAGAAGGAACCTGAGAAAGACCAAGGTGTACGGGTCTAAGTATTCCAGTCCAACCTTAACGGCTGGGAACGAAGCCCCCCATATCAGCGACGCCGCCATCAGCTCAAAGACCGCTATGGAGTACTTGTTCCTCACGCTCATTACCATCACTCGCTTAACCGCTTACTTAGGCTAGTCCTTGATGTCTAAAGACTCGAGAGACTCCTCTTAAAGCTTTGACAGAGGAAAAGAAAATGCCCCTCCTAAAAATACCTATATAGCCTTTCCGTCCACACAGTTTTCACGCCGTCCCTTCTCTCCAACCCTTCAGGTAAGCCACCTGTTCCTCCGTCAGTCTTTCAAGCTCTATACCAAGAGCCTTACACTTCAATTCTGCTACAGTCATATCTATTTCCTTAGGTATGTCTAGCACCACGTTTCCAGCCTTCCCAAGTTCTTCTCTATTTTTAACGATCCATTCGACAGCCAGCGCCTGGTCGCTGAAGCTCATATCCATTACCGAGCTGGGATGCCCCTCAGCTGCGACAAGGTTTACTAGTCGTCCTTGGGCAAGTAAGTAAAGTCTTCTACCGTTTCTTAACGTGTACTCCTCGACGTTAGGACGTATCTCCTCCTTCTTAACGGAGAGCTCCTCCAAGTCCTTTACATTGATCTCCACATCAAAATGTCCTGCATTAGCTAAGATCGCCCCATCCTTCATTTTCTCCATGTGTTCCTTCCTTATCACATCCTTACATCCAGTCGCGGTGATGAATATGTCGCCTATTTCAGCTGCCCTATGCATTGGCATTACATCTATTCCTTCAAGAGCTGCGGTGAGAGCCCTATGAGGATTTATTTCACTTACTATAACCCTCCTAGCGCCGAGACCCTTAGCGCGGAGAGCTATTCCGCGTCCGCAATGGCCATACCCTGCCACCACGACAACCTTACCTGCTATTAGCTCCGACGTCGCCCTCATTATGCCATCAAGTGTGGACTGCCCGGTCCCCCATATATTATCGAATTTGGGCCCCTCTAAAGGGAGGTTTCCCATTTTGTGGGGGTGTCGTTCGTGGCAAGTATCGGGTAAGGAAGAGTGCCCTCCTCAGCCATGGCTCTAAGACGTATAACTCCAGTAGTCGTCTCCTCAGCTCCACCCCAAACACTACTCCACCAGTTCCCCTCTTCTCCAATAACTCCCTTAACTATCTCCACTTCCGCTCCGCTCTCTCCGTGTTTAAGCTTAGCTATCGTTGAAACAAGATCTGCTCCGTCATCTAACGTCACGTTAGGCTTAGCCTTGATCACGTTGCCTATCGCTCTATAGTACCCTTCAGTATCCATCCCATACCATGCAAAGGTGTGGATTCCATCCTCAACCAGCGCAGCTGCGACATGGTCTTGCGTTGATAACGGGTTTGACGCGCACAAGTATACTTCGGCACCCCCAGCACGCAGCGTCCTAACTAGAACGGCTGTCTCCTTCGTGACGTGCAAGCATGCCCCGACGACAACTCCTTCTAACGGCCTTTCTGAAGAAAACCTCTCTTTGATCATCCGCAGAACAGGCATGTGGTTTTCAGCCCATCTAATAGCTTTCCTCCCTTCTGACGCTAAGCTTAGGTCTCGAATTTCATATTTTTCTCCTCTCTGAGTCTGAACCAAGATCCACCATCTCCTATAATTTAATCTCTCTAACCCCTCAAATGAGACCCCTTTAAATTTTTCGTGTTTATTTAACCATTCTAATTTATTTCCTCCAAGTTTTTTCTTTAAGCACTCCCATCTTGTTCTGTACCGGAATGCGAGCTGTTCAGCAAATAACCTTCCACTTATTAGGAACCTCAGGTAGCGTATGGATCATGGCAGCTTTAAAGTCGTGTGAACCTCTGTTTTTAAGTGCTCCGCTACTCTATAGCGATCCTCCCTTCTTCCAACGCTTTTATTTCCTCTTCTACTTCTCTCTCCGTCATCTTTCTAAAGAGTGGTTTCGGCTTGTTAATTTTGTGTCCTGCCTTCACGCTGAGCTCCTTGGCGGTATCCCAGTTTCCCGGCTTTACGTTCATCATCTCAAATATCTTCTCGGCTGATGCTGGTATAATAGGGTAAAGGCATATTGCAGCTGAGTAAAGGAAGTTTGCACAGATGTAGAGGGGGGTGGCTGCATCCCCTCCTTTCTTCACCGCTTCCCAAGGGGCTTTGACGGTGAAGTAGCTGTTTGCAGCTTTGAATGCTTCAAGAATACGCCTAATTACCTTTGAGAAGTCGCATTTCTCGTACTCTGCCTCCACCTCCTCCACCATCCTCCTGACCTCAGACAAGAACTCTTTATCTCTCTCGTCTAGCTCTCTAGGCTTAGGGACTTCCCCCTCAAACCACCTTGAAATAAACGTTAAAACACGATGGACAAAGTTTCCCACGTTGTCCACGAGATCCCCGTTAATCTTGCCCATGAACTCCTTCCAGCTGAAGTCGTTATCACTTACACTATTAGACGCTTTAGAAGACAAGTAAAATCTAATGTAGTCCGCCGGGAACCTGTCGAGCACGTGCCTCAATGGAATAAGCCATCTTCTACTTTTGCTCATTTTTCTCCCTTCAAGGGTTAGATACCCATTTACAACGTACTTTCCCGGAAGCGTGTAGTCGCCGACTCCCATCAGCATGGCAGGCCAGAAGAGGAGGTGATGATAAACGATATCTTTCCCTATGAAATGCACTATTAAGCAGTCTCCCATCCAGTAGTCCTTCCAGTTTCTCCCAGTTCTTTCACTCCAATTTATGGTTGACGCAATATACCCCAAAGGAGCGTCAAACCAAACGTAAACATACTGGTTCTCCTTAGCGTCATCATATGGCAACCTGAAACCCCAGTAATCCTCCCTTGTTATATCCCAGTCCTGAAGTCCGTCTCTAATCCACTGTACAACGTAGTTGACGACGTCCCTTGGGAAGTCCTCTCGCCTCTTAGAGGTAAGCCAGCTCTGGAGCCTTTCAGAAAAAGCGCTTAGCTTAAAGATGAAGTGTTCCTCCTCCCTCTCCGATGGAGGACTACCACATAAAACACAGTATGGTTCAAGGATCTTTCCCGGCTCAATAGTCCTTCCGCAAACCTCGCATGAGTCACTGTACTGTTCCCTTGCTCCACAATAAGGACAGCGACCCTTAATCATCCTGTCGGGGAGGTACATTTTATCGGTTTCACAATAGAAAAGCTTAACTCTCTTCTTGTAAATATATCCGTTCTCCCTAAGTTTAATCAAGAATTCCTCGGTGAGCTTCCTATTTTCCTCACTATGCGTCCGATGGTAATTGTCAAAGGAGACCTCCAAGTCCTTTAAATCCCTGAGCTGCCTCTCCCTGAAGTAGTTAACGTGCTCTAGAGGAGTGCGTCCAGCATCCCTAGCGGCGACAGAGACAGGGGTTCCATGCTCGTCGCTGCCACAAACGAAAACTACATCTAAACCCTTTAACCTGCAAAAGCGGGAGTACACGTCGGCTGGAATGTAGGTGCTAAATGCATGGCCAAGGTGAAGATCCGAATTAGCGTAGGGCAAAGCAGCCGTGACCAGTACTCGTTGCATCTGAACCCCCCATCTCTTACGGACAGTCACCCAACACCACGCAGCATTTCCTTTTAAGCATTATCACGGATTTATGATGAAATAAATTTCTTCCACCTTTAACCATTTATAAAACGAGACCTCTCAGCTTCACTCTCGGTAGTTAAACTTTTAAATCCCTTTAAAGTAACTGGAAATTAAGAGTACCGGGATTGGTGAAGGATAAAATGCCAAGAGAATTCACTTACAAGGGTTATACACTTGAAGAGCTTCAAAGGATGCCTATGGATGAGTTCATAAACTTGCTTCCGGCAAGGCAGAGGAGAAGCCTAACCAGAGGGCTCCCGCCAAGACACAAGAAACTTTTAGAGAAGATTAGGAGAGCCAAAAGGGCGCTTAAAAAAGGGAAAAAGGTTGTTGTGAGGACGCACAACAGAGACATGATAATTCTACCGGAAATGGTGGGTCTAACGATCGCTGTTTACAATGGTAAGGAGTTCATACCCATAGAGATCAGACCTGAAATGATAGGGCATTACCTAGGCGAATTCTCTATTACATGTAAACAAGTTAAACATGGAGCACCAGGGGTCGGGGCAACTCGGTCATCAATGTATGTGCCGTTAAAGTAGTTTTCCACCCGATGGCTTCAAAACGACGTCTTCCTTCTCTTCAGATCCATCTAAAGTCTGCTTGAAAAAGGAGATAAGCAAGTACTTATTCTGAAATGGTTACGTCTTTTTTGCCTTCTATGCTTAAACTATTCATACTTTTGAAAGTGCATCTGCACTTCTTACCTTCCCAACTAGCTTTGACACGCCTGGGTCTACTCCTCTTAGAAGTGCAAGGTAATACGCTTGCCACTCTAATGGTATCATGTATATTGAGGGTGTTAAGAGGTTGCCCACGTTATCGGGAGGAAATCTAGCTCTTTCGTCTATTTGGCTTGGTGAGACTTCAAGCATTCTCTCGGCTCCCGCTTGCCGCGTCCACAGCTTCTTGACAAGCTGGAAGGCCTCCAAGGATTGCCTGCAGCCTTCTGGAGGCCTGAGTACTATGAGCGGCTTCTTCCTTCTATTCTCCTCTTCAAGCGTTTCTATGAGGGAATGGACGAATTCCTCCATTCTGGCGTCGCAAGCGTCTGCTTTTACTCCCTCCATAAGCATGATGAGAGCATGCTTCCTAGCTATAGGATACCGTACACCGTCTCCCATTACATAGAACATTTCATCCACATACTTAACTCCCCATTCCGCCGCCGCCTTACCCCAGTCTATCATCCTGTTAGACCCGCTAAGCCGGTCTATTAGATCTGGCACGACGTTCTTTTGATATCTCAACGCGTCTTCCACCGAAGCATTCCCATCGCTTTCTCTTGCTATCAACTCTAAGGTTAAAATGTTTAAAACCGCGAGTGTGGAGTGGAAGGTTCCGGTGGATGGTAAGGGCTTCTCTGGGTACGGCTTGGTTCTGGTGCGAATAACGTAGCCTCCCTCTTCCTCCAGATCTAAAAGAGACCTCTTCTCTGGTTTCTCCCATCTGTTCGTTATTGCTACGCATATAGCTCCTCTCGATAAGCAGACATCCATCGCGTCTAAGGTATCCTTCGTAGTTCCCGACTGAGAGAGTAATATCACTAGGGTTTCGCTGTCAACCCATCTCGGCGGGTTGTCAGCCAGCATTCTAGAGTGAACCGTTTTGGCGGGTATCCCTGAGAATGCATCCCATAGGAATTCGGTAATCATAGGTATAAGGTACTTGTCTCCAGCCCCAGTCATAATAACTTTCTTAAAGGTGACGCCCTCGGCAACTTCGATAACTTTCTTATATGACTCCTTTATGGACTGTTTAACACTCTCCCCTTGTAGGAGGATGGCTTCCTTCATTCCTGTTGAATCTAACCTTTCAAGCTCCCTCCAGTCCAATGCAACTCCTCCATCATAATTTCACTTCAAGCAAACACTATTAACTTTTTTATACCTGAAATCATTTTTGAATTAACTAACACCTTCTATCAAGAAGGCTTGAGGGTTCGTCTTGAAAGCCGTAGTACTGGCTGCGGGTAAGGGTACTCGCATGCGCCCCCTCACCTTCACCCGTCCAAAACACATGCTTCCCGTAGCCGGCAAGCCAATCTTAGAACACATAATAAACTTTCTAAGAGTTGGGAAAATAAAGGATATCGTGATAGTTGTTGGCTCTGAAAACGAGTTCATAATGGATTACTTTGGAGATGGCTCCCGCTTTGACGTTAACATAGATTATGTTGAACAGCGAAAGCCCCTAGGACTGGCTCACGCCGTTTCAGCAGCCCAAGACCTCCTTAAAGGAGAGGAAAGATTTGTAACTGTTCTAGGTGACGTGCTACTCAAGCTAAATCTAAAGGATATGATCTCCTTCCACTTAAAAAAAGAAGCTAAGGCAACCATAGCAGTCTCGGAAGCAGTCGACCCTACTCCCTTCGGAGTAGTTAAAGTCGTGGATGGCTTCAGAGTTGAGAAACTAGTGGAAAAGCCGAAAGTCCCCCCGTCAAATCTTATAATTGCCGGATTATACATCTTTGAACATGAGCTATGGGAGTGCATAGACGACTTAAAGCCGTCTTGGAGGGGGGAGTACGAGCTAACTGATGCTATCCAGCTCATGGTGGAACGTGGCTACCCGGTTTACGGATACCTAACCAAGAAGTGGTGGAAGGATACTGGGAGGCCAACAGACCTTCTAGAAGCAAGCCAGAAGTTCCTCTCAGAACTCTCAGAATTCTACGTCTTAGGTGAAGTCCAGAAAAACGTGGAGATCCGTGGTCCGGTTCAGATAGGACGCGACAGCATAATATATGAGGGAGCTAGGATCTTCGGCCCTGTAGTCATAGGGGATAAATGTGAAATAGGGCCAGGTTGCATCATCGGTCCAAACGTGGACATTGGAGGAGACGTCCGCCTCATAGAAAACGTAACTCTAAAGAATGCGATAATAATGTCTCGCACATTCATATCGAACAATGCATTCATCACTGATAGTGTGATAGGAGAGGACTGCAAAATAGGGTCAGGGGTAAGGGCGGTAGGGGACGGGAAAACTTTCGGCGTCGTGATAGGGGACAACTCTGTTATAGGCCCAGGAATAGTTTTCTCTCCGGGTAGCATGCTTGGACCAAACTCGTCGGTGCGATTAAAGTGGCAGGTGAACGATGACGATGCTATCAGGTAAGCGTGTGCTCGTAACAGGGGGAGCCGGATTCATAGGATCACACCTTGTTGACCGGTTAATTGAAAGAAACGAAGTGGTTGTTCTTGACGACTTCTCCAGCGGCAGCATCGACAATATTAAACACAACATGAAACGCGACGGCTTCACTCTTATTAAAGGCGACATTCTCGATAAGTCCACTGTTAAGGAAGCAGTCAGAGACGTAGACGTAGTCTTTCACCAAGCCGCCGTGGTTGGCGTTAAGCATTACGTTGAAAACCCCCTAAGAGTGTTAACTACAAATGTTTTTGGCACCCATAACCTCATAGATGCTTCCCTTGAAAATGGAGTGGAAAAGTTCGTTTTTGCGTCGACAAGCGAGATATACGGGAAAAACGATAATATTCCTTTAAGCGAGGAGGATAACCGCGTTTTAGGTCCAACAAACATAGCTAGATGGTGTTACTCCACCTCTAAAGCCATAGACGAACACTTCCTATTTGCTTACCGCGAGGAATATGGGTTTCCAGTAGTCATCCTACGCTACTTCAACGTTTATGGACCTAGGCAGGGAACAAGCGACTACAGCGGAGTAATCCCGATCTTCATAAGAAGAGTGTTAAGAGGAGAGTCCCCCCTAATCCACGGTGATGGAAACCAGACAAGAGCCTTCATATACGTCTCAGACGCCGTCGAAGCAACACTACTCGCCGCCAGCAAAAGCGAAGCTGTGGGCACCGTCTTCAACGTGGGAAGCATGGAGGAGGTAACCATAAACCAGCTTGCTCGGCTAATCATCGAACTGGCAGGAGCCACCGAGGTTAAGCCGAGACACATACCTCACAATGAATTTTATGGTCCAAGTTATGAGGACATAAGAAGGCGTGTTCCAGATATAAGAAAAGCTGAAAGGATCTTGGGGTTTAAACCGAAAACATCTTTAAAGGATGGGTTAAAGAAGACGATAGAATGGTATAGAGCACGAATGAAAGCTAAACAGTAATATTAGCCCCTTCTTTTCCAAGCTCCATTACTTCCCTCAGCAATTTAAGGGTCTCCTCAGCCTCCTCCGGCTTAAGCTTCTCTATGGCGTAACCAGTATGAATCATCACGTAATCTCCCACCCTAACATCGTCGAGTAAAGTAATAAATGCCTCCCTCACGACGCCTCCAAAGTCAACAATAGCCTTCTCACCGCGGACCTCTAAAACTTTAGCTGGAACCCCAAGACACACGTCTACCAGCTCCCTTAACACACCCATCTTCAACTATATGCCGAAACAATTTTAAGTTTTCCTCAGAAGAGCCACCCTCATCTTTCCGTAATGAACCATCATGAGCCGAGAAAACGTGCTTACCCTGATTTTCCATCAATTCTCCGTTGCTCATATCCCTAGTATTATTTCTAGATATGACTTCAATTCGAAGCCTTCCGTCGGAATCCCCAGCTCCTTCGCCTTCATAATCAATTTTTCCCTTTTTCCCTCTATTTCCCCTTCATCTTCCACCGTCCCTTCAATTTCGACGAAGAAACCGGCGTCCTCCACACAGTCTAAATGGAGCAACTCATCGTTAAACTTGTAAGTTTTCCTTTTCTTAACTACCTTCGCAACCCGTTTAAATCCGAGTTTCTCGAGAAGGGATACGAAGCTATTGAAATCCTCAACTTTAACTTGGATTTCCTCTCTAGTTTTCGATCTAGAATCTATCCTTGGCCCTTTATACGTAACCTCCACCCTACCCCTAGCACGCCTAACCCTTAACGCCTCGTCGCTTACCGCAAAGTTTCTTGAAGGATGCTGAAAGTAAACGTCCTCCTGCACTTCCTCACCTAGAAACTTTCCACCCAAAGTTAACACTTTAGACGCAATTTTTTCCATAAGTTCTCTTGGAACCCTATACTTAACTTCAACCTCTATCATTAAACCCACCCTAATCTATATTTTCAAGTCATCATCAGTGCCGAAACCTAACACGGAAGGAAAAGTTATGTAACCGTTGCCAGCCAGTTTTCTTACACCTCCACCTGATTTCATCATCAGCACGCCTCAACGCATTTGCGGACGCTGTCCATAATTTCTGAAAAAAGGAGCGATTAACGCAGTGCTCGTCTCCCTATAAAATTTCCTATCTGTTGTATGTCCAACGAAAGCCATGCACGGACAGTCCTCCAAATGCCCTCCACAATCCTGCTGACTACCCCCGTCCTCGATCCATTTCATTGGAATCCTAACCGGCACCTACCATCCCCCTCAACGTAAGGATATGTCCTTCCCTTGAAACAAGGGTGATAGCATCCTCTGAACACGGCCCTGTAAATTGCACCGGAAACCTCTCCCATCAGGTCTATGTATGCCCTGCCTAACGTGGGGCGGAGCATAGCGACGCAGAATTAGCAACCATGGTGAACCTTCCACAACCCTATGTAATTTATCCAAGTTCAAGGCAGCTGCATAGTATCCTTTCAGGAAAGGTTGAACATTAAAGTTCATTTCCGGCCCTAAAGCTATGCATTTAGCGTGCTCACGGTTACAGGGTATGAAGGCCATTGGAAGAAAGGTTCCCGCAGTGGTATGCACCAATCTCCTCCCATCGAATTCATTCGGAAGGCTCCCTCCTCTCCGATGCTCATCATTCCAATGCTCAACGCCTCCGTTCCGTTGAGGGATGGTTGGAATGCCCTAGCAATCTCTCCATGCAGTCCTAGAGGCGTCAAGTGTAAAAACCTTTCACCTTGTTCATCCATCGGCAAAGATACACGACCCTGTAAACATCTCTCCGCAGTCTCAACGGTTTCCTCCATCTCTTCTACAGTAACTCTTCAAATAAAAAAGGTTACCTCTCCAGTTTCATCAAACGAATCGCCTAAGGATCGCCTAAAGGGAAAGTCGAATGGGCTTGATCGCGAATCTATAAAAAGAAGTTGAAATATGGTTTCCGAGAGAACACTTATATACTTCTGGAAGCGATTTAACTTCTGCCTTTCTTGTAAATTCTAGGAGGGACATAAAAATTTCAGGGAAAAACCATGGTGGAAAAGTGCTCCTTTTGGACCTAGACGGGACGCTCGGTTTTTCATTGATACCCGAAGAGGAAGCCATCTCTGAAACATTAGAGTTCATTTCTAGGAAATTAGCAAAGCGCTTCAACAGGGCAGTCAGCATAGAGGAATTGCACGCACTTTACAGGGAGACAAAGAGGGAACAGTACAGCATCTACCATCTTAACCCGAAAAGGCATAATAAAGACTTAAGGTGGGAGATGCTTCTCAACAAGCTGGAAAGTAAAGTGGGTGTTAGGTTACCTGAAGACTTCCGCGATGAGGTTAGGATGCGTTACTGGTCTTCTTTTGAAAGCAAGGCTAAGCCTTATCCTGATGCACAGGAAACCCTAGAAAAGTTGATGGGAGGCTTTGTAGTGGTGATCGTAACTAATAACGACCTTGCGGAAGCGCAGAGGAAACTAAGGATTTTCGGCTTAAAAGAGGGGAAGCACTATGATATCCTCATCACATCCGAAAACTTTAACGTCTGCAAGCCTTCACCAGATTTTCTCAAGAAACTTCTTCCCTTCCTCGAGCAAAAACTAAATTGCAAGGTAACCCTCGACAATGTGGTCATAATAGGTGACGACCCTAAAAATGATATAGCGTGGGCCAGATCTGTTGGAGCCAAAGCTATAAGGATTAAGAGGGATCTTCTCGCTGACCTTGAACCAGGAAGCGAGGCAGAGAAGGCTGACCACGTAATCGAAAACCTATCAGACTTGCTCAACATACTCCGTTAAATCCTCCGTTAAATCTTTTAATTATCCTCCTACTTGGAGGTTTCCTTAAATGGACGTTATCGAGAAGGTTTTCTCCAAGATCGGGTTAGAGTTTGACGCGGAGGTAGGAGCATACATCCATAAAAAGACCAATATTCCTTTAACAGTTCATTATGACCAAGAGAAAGAAGAGCTTGTTTTGCTGGATCAAACTAAGCTTCCCTTCGAGGTCGCTGTTTGGAGAACTAAAGACTGGAGGGAAGCAGGAGATCCTGGAATAAAGGGGATGATAGTTAGAGGGAGCCAAGCCATAGGGTGTGCCGCGGGCTACGCTATGTTGCTCGCAGCAAACAGTTTTAGAAACCTGAAAGAGAATCGTTTCACAGAGAAAATGGCTGAGGCAGCGTCCTTCTTAGACGCTACAAGGCCGACCGCGTCCCCCTTAAGGTGGGCTGTGGAGCTCTGCATGAAAGCTATGCGGAGCGCGCTCCGAGACGGAGGAGTTGAAGAGGCAATTGAAGCCATTAGGGAGACTGCAGACTACATACTCGCCTCTGATTTGGTCATGAACTGGTACCTGAGACAGGAAGGGAAGCCGCTAATAAGTGACGGCGACGTAATAATGACACACTGTAACGGGGGAAGCTTATCCTCAAGTTTCGGAGGGCATGCCCTAGGGATGATCGAAGAAGCTTACGCTGAAGGAAAGGACATTATGGTTATCTCTAAGGAGACCAGACCTAGAAGTCAAGGCTTCAAACTTACAACATGGGAGCTTAACCGGGCAGGTGTCCCAGTAGTTATCATAACGGATAACATGATTTCCTCCGCGATAGAACGGTTTAAGGTTTCAAAGGTGCTGCTTGGGGTCGACAGGGTTGCGAGGGACGGCTCGGTAGCCAATAAGATAGGCTCCGCCGACATAGCGCGCGTAGCAGCGCTCTACGGCAACATAGACTTCTACTATGCTACATCATACAGCACCATAGATCTAGATACGGATCATGGTAGCAGCATTCCAATAGAGGAGAGAAGCATAGAAGAAGTTACATACCCGTACAGGCTTGAAGCACAAGACAAACGGGTAAAAGGCATACTATCCGGGAAAAGCCTAGGTGAATGGCCTCCCAAGGAAGTTCTCGTTCATGGTAAACCAGGGAAGGGTCAGATAGCAATTTATAACCCTGCTTTCGACGTAACTCCTCCAAAACTGATAGACTTGATTATAACTGACATAGGGGTTTTTGCCCCTCAACAGATAAGAACGCTCACCGAGGAAAAAATAACCCAGATCGTAAGGGAGAGGCTGGAGAAGCAAGGAGTAACGGTGCCGAAGCATATAATCAGCTCGCGGGATTAATTCCAAAAACATTTTTATTTCTCCGTTAAAACTAAAGAACCTTGAAGGCCGGCGGGGGTTGCCTAGTGGCTAGCAGGGCAAGAAGCACGCCCACAAAAGGCGCTGGCCTGGAGTTAGCTGCTACCTGAAAGCCAGTTCCCCGTTTGGGGAGCGTGGGTTCGAATCCCACCCCCCGCGCCACCTAATAACATCCCTCCTCAAGCTCCTTAAGCCAGCTGATTCTTTCCTTAACGGGTTCACCGAAGGGATTCTGGCGGGACTCCACGTATTCAGCTATCTTCAAGTGTGGGGGTGGAGCATAGCCCAGGCTTACTAGGCGCTGCCTGAGCTTCTCGATCATGGACGGTACATCTATTTCAAGGGGACACACCTTCACGCATGCGCCACATCCGGTACAGCTAAAGGCTACGGGGGCCGCTTTCTCAACTCCATGGAAGAACGCTGTGAATATTGCTCCTATGCCGCCGACATACCGGTAGCCCATCACCTGCCCTCCAACCTTACCGTAAACGGGACAGACGTTTAGACACGCGCCACATCTAATACAATATGCCGCCTCTTTAAAGTTTGGGATCAAAGATCATACTACTTCTACCATTATCCAGCAGAACTAGGTGGAGTTCTCTGGGGCCATGTGCTCCGATGGTTGTTGTTAGTTCTATGTCGGCTGTCCTGCTTGGGTCGGTTATAAGTGAAACGTAGCAAGCCATTAGCTGCCCGGTTGCGTTTGGAGGGAGAAGCTGAACTATCGCCATAGCGTCATCGATCGTTGGGACAACCTTCTCTATACCCGCTACGCAGACGTGTACTGGCGGCACGTTGGAGACGAAGCGGGCATTCCCCTCATTTTCAAGTATAATCAAGTATAACAATAGTTCCTGTCTCCGCTGCTATTACGTTGGCACCGGTTATCCCGACGTCGGCGCTCATGAATTCTCTGCGGAGCAGCTGCCTCGCCGTTAGAGCGAGAGCTTCGACGTTAGGTGAAACCCTTCTACCAGTGGCTTTAGAGAAGAGGGCTGCAACCTCCTCCTTAGGAACATGGATGGCGGGAACCACCATGTGCGTCGCCCTCTCCCCCCTAAGTTGCACTATGAATTCCCTAAGGTCTGTTTCAACGACCCTGAACCCCTCCCTCTCTAAGGCCTCGTTTAAGTCCACTTCCTCCGTAACCATAGATTTACTCTTGATAATTAATTGAGCCTCGTGTTCAGAGCACACTTTAATAACGTACTTCCTGAGCTCCTCGGAATCCTCTGACAGGTGAAAGCTGCATCCTAACTCTTCCGCTCTCTCCTTCAGAATGGAAATTAACTGGGTTAAATTCTCTATCGACCACGCTTTCACCTCTCTCGCCCTCTTCCTTAACCATTGAATGTATGGTAGCGATGCAACTGCTTCCTTTCTTGCCATTGAAAACCGTGCCGTGGCTCTTTCCAAAGCCAACTGTAGCCTTTCATCACGGATGGCACTGGAAACCTTTTCCTTATACTCTTCGTACCATTCACTCATGGTCCACTCGTCACCCCTCTTAACGCTTCCCAGACGAGTTCGGGTAGGTCGAGCACCCTTACATCTAACCCGTATCTATCCGCAGCGTCTCTAAGGTTCTTGACGCAGAAGGGACATGCTGTAACCAGTACGTCGACCCCCACTGAGATGGCCTGTTTAAGCCTTTCAGCAGCTATAGCTAGGCTGAGATCGGTGAGAGCAGACCTAACGCCTCCCCCTGCCCCGCAGCAGTATGCTTCATCACGGCTTTTAGCCATCTCCACCAATGTGACTCCCGGAATGGCCTTTATAACCCTTCTTGGAGCCTCATAAATGCCTAAGTGTCGTCCAAGGTGGCATGGGTCACAATACGTCACCTTTAACCGTACTTCACCACCAAGCTCTACTCCACATTCACTTAGCACGTCCTCTATGAGTTGGGAGATGTGAAGCGTCTCGAAGGGAATGTTGCCTATAATTTCAGGATACTCACGAAACGTTCTGAAGCAACCTGCACACGACGTTACAACTACCTCTACGTTCCTCCTCGAAATCCTTCTGACGTTTTCTCTAGCAATTTTCTTGGCAGCTTCTCTTTGACCCGTCCGAAGGAGAACCGAGCCGCAGCACCCTTCCTCCTCCCCAAGCATAGTGAACTCAACATCCAAAGACCTGAGAACCCTGACGGTTGCTTTCGCTCTCTCCTTTACACGGTATGAAGCCATGCATCCAGCCCAGTATAATATGTCTGCCCTTAACCAAAAGCATCCCTCCAAACATTAAAAGTGAATCTCCCACATTTAGCCATAGTTATCTTGGTGGCTTCGCGTCCCAGCTCAGCGTACAAGCTCTACCACGTGCTTCTTGCCATCATCCACTAGACTGACCGTGACCTCTCCCTTTCCGGCTAAGAACCCTCCCTCCCTCCCGTCCATGATCACTTCTTTAACGTCGTCAATGCATCTGAACATAACCTTGTAGCTTTCTCTTTCAGGATTATACTTTCCTTTCCTCTCGCCAATCTCCAACCTAACCCTGTCCCCAAAGACGCCACACGCCATCCTCGTTACCGCATATTCGGAATCCACGCTTTCCCCGTCATCCTCGTAAAGGTTAAACTCTCCATTTCCAGGGTAAACTTCTAAGGTTAACTCGTCAACTTTCTTCTCTCCAACGTAACTCATAGGAGGCCATTCAGGTATCATCGCCCCTTCAGCGACAAAGAGCGGTATTCTTTCAAGGGGTGCTTCGACGTCCCCTTCCCAGGGGCCAATGTGCTTTTCCCCAGTCCAATAGTTGTACCATACGCCCTTGGGGAGATATACCTTCCTCAACCGTGCTCCTTTAACGTAGACTGGAGCCACGAGGATGAACGGTCCAAAGAGGAACTCGTCGCCTCTATAGCATCTCTCATCGTTCGGGTAATGTAGGAAAAGAGGCCTCATGATGGGCATTCCAGTTTGCAAATGCTCCCAGAAAAGTGAGTAAATATATGGCAGAAGAGCATAGCGTAGCTTTATGTAGGTTCGCGCAATTTTTTCAACGTTTTCACCGAAAACCCATGGCTCTTGCTTCCACCCCTTAAAGGTGTGGCTTCTGCAGAGAGGATAAAATACTCCAAGCTGGATCCACCTAGCGTACATTTCAGGCGTACATCTTGCTATGAACGGTCTTTTAAACGCCAGCTTGCCAAAGCCTCCAATATCCGCTCCGGCGAAGGGTACACCGCTAACACTTAAGTTAAGTAGCATCTCGACGCTCAGCAGTATATGATCCCACGTGCTCATGTTATCCCCCGTCCAAGTGGCAGCGTACCTCTGAATGCCAGCGTACCCAGACCTCGTCAATATGAACGTCCTCTTATCGGGATGTACGGTGTTAAAGGCCTTAACAGTAGCGACGGCCTCTAAAAGTGCATAAACGTTTCGTACCTCTTCAAACGGTAGAAAGCGCTTTCCGTCATAGAAGACTACGTCGTCGATTTTAATGCGTGGTCGCCTCACCATCACCAAGTTGTCATATACTGGCTCATTCATGTCATTCCAGATACCCGAGACCCCCTCACGCAGTAGTTTAATGTAGAGGCTGGCCCACCACTCTCGAACTTCCTCTCTGGTTAGGTCCGGGAAAACCTCGCCGCCAGCCCAAACGACCCCTGTAAATAACTTCCCATTTCTCCTCCTCACGAAGTATCCTTTTTCGACGCCTTCCCTGTAAACATCGTAGTTCCTGTCCCTTTTCACTCCCACCTCGGCTATGGCTACAACCTTAACACCTTTCTTCATGGCTTCCCTAGTAAACCCCTTAGGATCCGGAAATCTTTTAGGATGCCATGTGAAAGCCCTGTAACCATCCATGTAGTCTATGTCGAGGTAGACCACGTCGCACGGTATATCACGCCGTCTAAACTCGTCTATGATTCTTAACACTTGATCCGCGCTTTTGTAACCCCATCTTGACTGTTGATATCCAAGCGCCCACAGGGGAGGAAGCGGGGTACGCCCTGTTAGAAGCGTATATTTCTCTATGACCTCAGAAGGACTGGGTCCAGGAATAACGTAATATTTTGCTTCTCCTCCATTAGCTGTCACAGTGTAGACTGTGGGATCGCTGAAGCCCATATCAAAAACCGTTTCGTAAGTGTTATCTAGAAAGAAGCCGTAGGAAAACCCCTTTCTTAATGCTATGAAGAAAGGTATGGACTTGTAAAGTGGATCTGTGTTGCGGTTGTAGCATTGAGGGTCGGTGTTCTTCATCACCAGGCGGCATCCCCTTTTATCAAACGTCTTAGCTTTCTCTCCGAATCCAAAATAGTGCTCGCCATCAGCTATTTTCTTTCTAATAGTGAAGCCGCCGTCCCATAGCTCGATTGGTGAGGCGTCACAGCAAAACTCTGCATTGTTAAACGTGAACGAGAATGTGCAGCTCCTCTTATCAACGTAAACCACCACTTTTCCGTCCCCAGCTACTAGCCCATCTCCATCATCATTGACCGTGACTTTGACTTCTCCAATATCTTCTCTGACAACCGCCCAAGACCCGTCTTCCTTAAGTGAGGTGGCTACCCTTAACTTGACACAGCCCCTACCGATGAAGGCAACTTCAGCCTCCCCATGCTCACATCTAAGAGTGAAATTCCTCTGGGAAGAATAGCTCTCCAAGACTCTCCCTATCTTCAAGATATGCCCCCTCGCCTATGTTCTTCAACGCCTCTAAGCTCCCTTTCTCATATGTCGAGGACGAACACGAGGCGTGCTTCATCTTCCCCAACATTAATTTCCATTTCGTGATACGTTGCTGCTTTGACATCGGTCTTTGAGACGTGCTTTTCAGGGTTAAACCTTTCACCCCTCGCCGTTGCGGCCAGTCTGTACCGTCCATCCTCCCTTCTTATCTCTTCAACGTTAACCACAGAGAAGATCAGCCCCTCGGAGTCGGTCAAATATATGAATTCTTCAAGCCAGTTGTAAAGTAAGCTCTCTAGGTCCTCCCCCTCCACCTCTATTCTCCTTTCCACCTCAGGGTTAACCCTTGAGGTATCCGTCATTAACTCGTAGAGTGCCTTAGCAGCCTCCTCGAAAGCCTCCTCCAAGCTTCCCCCTTTGGCCTCTATTTTAGCGTCCGCCGTATGCTCAAGAAACCTAAAGCCACCCATCCATCTCATCCCCCTCTTCATCCTCCCTTTATCACTTCAACTATGAAAAAGCTTTGCCTTCTCTCCAAGCACGCTAGCCATACCATGTAACGCCTTAACTTGATGCTAGAGCTCTCAGATGGTATCTGTATAATACCAAGCTTCAAAACATTAACCCTCCTTGGTTTCAGGTAAAGGGCTGGAGGTTCTCGGTTGAAATACGTGAAAGTGGCCTTCTTAGGTATGCCCTCCGTTGGTAAAACAAGCATTATAAGGCTTCTAAGCGACAATAAGGTAGTTAAAAGCTATGACCCAACTATAGGGGTAGACTTTGGCTCCTTATCTGTCGGTGAATGCGAGGTCTGCCTCTGGGACTTTGCGGGGCAGAAGAGGTTCCGTTTCCTCTGGGACGACTTTCTGAAAGGGGCAAAGGTGATCTTCGCCGTGACGGACTCAACTCCTAAGAACGTTTTAAACACTAGGGAAATAGTAAGCGAGGTGAAAGAGAAAACCGACGCGTTTCTCATCGGGATAGCCAACAAGCAAGACTTGCCAGGAGCCATGAAACCGAAGCAAGTAGAAAGCATACTTAGAATACCCACCTATGGGATGGTTGCCATAGACCCTAGGAAAAGAGTTAAAATGTACAGCATATTAAGGCAGGCACTAGAGCAGGCAGTGCTAGCTGTGGCGACAAACTAAAACCTTTTTTAAGCATTCTGATGGTGTTATCCCAGAACCCGGTGAAGTGTCTTGCATGGCTGATTTCGGGCTTGGACGTCCAGAGAAACCTGTCAGAATACCGCCCGCAACCCCCAGAAAAATTAAGGACTTATCTCGGTCAGATGGTAGGGTGAGGATAATGGGCGTCGTGGTTGAATCATCATCTAACCACGTGGTAATTGACGATGGAACTGGTATGGTCATGATTAACTTGGCAAGTAGCACTCCGCCTCCCTCCACCGGGAAATACGTCAGGGTTTTCGGGCTTGTGACATCTGACGAGAAAGGCGGCCTCTACGTGAACGCTGAGATCCTACAGGACATGAGCTCCCTAGACCTTGACCTTTACAAGCGCGTCCGGAAGGTGATCGAGTCGGAACGTTAAAAAGCTATGCGCAAGCATTAAGATTAACTAGGAGGGAACACGTTTTTCTCTTCTAGACGAATGGGATTGGAGGGGAAAGTTTTGGCTTTCAAGATTAAGTTTTCAGATGCCAAGTTGTGGAGGCGTATAGTTGAAGCTGTCAGCGTCCTCGTTGATGAAGCCGTCTTCAAGGCGGATAATTCATCTCTTAGAGCGAGGGCTATGGATCCAAGTCACGTAGCAATGGTTGACGTTTACTTGCCAGCCGGGATCTTTGACGAATATGAGTGTAGCGGAGAAGCCGTTATGGGCGTCAGCTTGGATGAAATGTCTAAGATCGTGCGTAGGGCCGGTGGAGGCGACGAGCTTGAAATGGTGCTTGATGAAGAAGCAAACAGTCTCCGTGTACGGCTTAAGGGGGCTGCAACTAGGACATTCAAGATCTCTCTCCTAGACCTAGGCGCCGAGGAGCCCCCAACTCCATCGATCACTTTTAACACCGAGGTCAAGCTGATCACTAACTCCCTTGTTCAAGCGTTGAAGGACGCTGAACTTTTCAGTGACCATGTTGAGATTTCAGCCACCCCTGAAGGAGTATTCATTGCGGCGTCAGGCGACACAAGCGGCGTCGAAGTGAAGATAGACCGGGGAAGCGAGGCCCTGCTGGAGTTAAACGTAACCGAGCCGTCAAGAGCCATCTATGCCCTAAGCTACCTTACCGATATGATTAAAGCCGCGGCGATAAGCGACACGGTAACCTTACAGTTTTCAACGAACATGCCTTTAAAACTTGAGTTCCGCGTTCTCGGCGAGGGTAAAGTAACATACTGGTTGGCTCCTCGAATCGAGGCAGAGTGAAACCGTAACATTAAATTTCTGCTACTCATATTTTTATTTCAGAGTTCCTTCTAGTGCCACCTCCAAAGGAGGCTATAAAAATAATCTCCCGCCAGTTCCTCGCTAAGTACCCTTTCACTTCTGAGGCTCAGAAATGTCTTCAAGATTTAAATCTCCACTTAGAAGATCTGCTGGATCCATGCTACAGGCCAGTCTTAGAGAGGGGGAGGGAGCGGGTTTTAGAGGCACTCGACGAAGGCGTAGTTTCATGCAGGATGGAAAGACCGGATGTTGAATTCCTCTCCTTCCCGGTGGCAAGGCTAATAGTTGAAGCGGTAAGAGACAACTTCCTCAAGCACAGGTTTGCAACTGCTGAATCTAAGAGAGCTCAGAAACTATTTGAGGAGGAGGGAGAGGAAACCCTTCTCGTCATAGCCCGGAAGACCTTTAACGTTGACGTTGAATGGGTTAGAGAGGAAGTGGATGGTAGGGTATATCACTTTAAAGTGCACTTCTCAGACTACTTAAGGTACGCTTCAAGCTTCCACGATCCATACTGGAAGCTTGTTAACCGCCTTCTCTTAAAAGGTTACGTTTACCTTGTAAAGGACGACTTTGCCCGCCTCTTATCAGGAGCCGTCGAGAAAAAATTGTCGGAAAGCCGAGGAGCCCCCGCTAAGCTTCCACCAGAAATAAGAGTAATAGTTGATGAGGTCTCATTGAAGGCGGCTTCCAGACGTGGAAGGTACGCCTTTGAAGACGTTAAGGGCACGGTGGTTGAGGAGGCTTTCCCCCCGTGCATAGCATCGATCATTTCGGCGCTGCGAAGCAACAAACCATTATCTCACAGTGCCAGGTTCACCTTAACATCGTTCCTTCTCCACGTAGGCTACCCTGTCGATAAAATAGTGTCCCTTTTCAGCGGTGTTCCAGACTTCAGGGAGGATTTAACTAGGTACCAAGTTGAGCATATAGCAGGTATGAAGAGTGGAACAAGGTATACTCCCCCCAAATGTGAAACCCTAAAAACTTACGGGTTATGCCCTCTCCCAGAAGGCTGCGGGAACGTTAGGCACCCCCTAGAATATTACAGACGCCACAGGCGAGAACGCTTAGCCAGTAGGGGGGTAGTAGAGAATGAGCGGAAAGGCGAAGACCGAGTTTTACCTTAAATCGCTCTTCAGAAGGTATTACCGTGAAAACCCTGTTACACCTCCTCCATCGATGGAAAAGCGTGAGTTTGGCTTCATGTTCTTCGGAACTAAGGCGATGGCGAGACACCTGTCTTTCTTAGCCGTTGAGGAGCTTCAAGGATTCCTGTCATCCGAGGCTCCGTCAGGAGCATTCTACTCAGCGGCATACTATCTAGACCCCTCTGCTCCAAGGATGGACGAGAAAGGGTGGATAGGATGCGACTTAATCTTCGACATAGACGCCGACCATTTAGACCTTCCATGCAAGAACGTCCATGATAAGTGGGCTTGCAAGAGTTGCGGTGAAAGTGGCTTCGGCGTGAAGCCGGAGCGCTGCCCTAAGTGCGGGAGCCAGGATCTAAATGAGAAAGCATGGTTATGCGAGGGTTGCTTGGACGCTGCAAAAACGGAACTTGTCAACCTGATCGAGGAGTACCTCATACCAGATTTCGGAATCGGTGAGGGCGAGCTTAAACCGGTATTTTCAGGGCACAGAGGATACCATCTTCACGTTACGTCGAACGCGGTGCTGGACTTGGACCAAACTGCACGGCGTGAAATCATTGACTATATAAGGGGAACCGGGCTCCAACCACGCTATCACGGGCTCTCCGAGGTGAGGGAGGGCAGAAGTAGGATCATAAAAGGGCCAAGCGTCGAGGCTGGAGGGTGGAGGGGGAGGCTTGCCAGAGGAATAGCTGAAACGATCTTATTAATGGGCGAAGAGGACCTTCCAGAAAACCGGAAGTTGCGGTCGGGTTTAAAGAGCCTGCTAAGAAACAAAGGTAAAGTTACGGCGTCACTAAGAAAAGGATTCTGGGATCCAGTTAAAGGCGTCGACATAAGTACATGGGAGTATCTTGCCGAGCTTACGGTTAAAAGAGTAGGTGGTAAGATAGACGAGCCGGTCACAGCGGATGTTAGGCGCCTCATCAGGCTCCCCACATCCCTTCACGGAAAAACGGGATTTAGGGTTACCCCCCTGAAGGTTAAGGACCTAAACCGTTTTGACCCGTTTAAAGACGCATTGGTGTTTAAGGGGGAGATCAGAGTGCAGGTTGAGGATGCACCCCAGTTTAGAATAGGCGAAGAAACCTTCGGCCCATATAAGAATGAGGCTGTCGAGCTCCCCCTTTCCGCGGCGGTTTTTCTAATGTGTAAAGGTGCTGCTTACTTGAAGTAGGAGGATGCCGATGTACGAGAAGATATTTGAGGCATGGGTTAAAGAGTATGAAAATGCATCTCTCCAACAACTAGATGACGGCTTTTTCAGGAAGGCGAACGAATACCTTAAGTCTCTAAGTAAGCTGGGTGGCGAAGGACTTGCCGCTGAACTGGCCAGCATTAAGAGAAGACGGGTAGAGTACATGCTACTAGACTTGAAGAGGATGCGTCTGGAAAAGATTCTTTCATGCATCACCGAAGGGAAACCTGTCAATACGAATGCGCTAACCGGCAATGAGCGTAAAGTATACGACGCCATACTGCGTACTTCAGAAATACGTTTCGAGGAGGAAGAACTGGAAGAATTGGAAAACTTGGACGAAAACGCCCTAGTAACGGTACGCATACTAGTCGACCTTCCCGAAATAGTTGGAGCAGACCTTAAGGTCTATGGCCCCTTCAAAGCGGAAGACGTCGCCTCTCTACCAAGAGACAATGCCATCGCCTTAATCAGGAAGGGAGCGGCAATGCCAATAATCCCGGAAAAATAAACCTTTCTGGAAAAATTTTTCCCTTCTCCACTGCCATCCGCATTAACGCTAAAATTTCCCTCCAAAGCTTACATGCTAAAGGAACTGCAAAGCCGTTTTCCGTTTATTCATCAACTTAGCCTACCGCTTCGTCACGTATTTCTCCATCTTTAACGAGTTAACGAGGCCGAAACGATTGTTTTTACATAGTTAAAAGCATAAAAGGGGGGAACTGAAAGAGGGCAAAGCATTAGAACCGCGGTAGACAGCCATCGCAAAAAGTTTTTAAACGGCTAAATCCTTGTCCTTTCACAACATGGTGTTAAAGACATAATGTTCGCCGCCCCTCTAGGGTTCTAAATAAAAGGGTGAACAGGTTGGGAAAAGTTACTGTTGAAGCTCTCGTTGAAGGAGGTAAAGCAACGGCTGGACCACCGCTTGGCCCTGCACTTGGGCCAACAGGTGTCAACCTTTACCAAGTGGTACAGAAAATCAACGAGCTCACGGAGAAGTTCAAGGGGCTTAAGGTTCCCGTTAAAGTAACAGTTGACACGGACGACAAGTCCTTCGAAGTAGAGGTTGGCGTTCCACCCACATCCGCTTTGATCCTGAGCAAGCTTGGAAAGGAAAGAGCCACAGGGAATCCGGGAAGAGAGGTAACAGGCAACCTATCAATAAGCGACATAATAGAGATTGCTAAAATAAAGCGCAACCAGCTTTCAGCTAAAACATTAGCGGGCGCTGTAAGGACGGTGCTCGGAACCTGCGTTTCGATGGGTGTAACAGTTGAAGGGAAAGACCCAAGAGAAGTTCAGAGAGAAGTTCTTGAAGGCAAATACGATGATCTCCTCGCTGAAGAATGAAGAACTATTATGTTTCAACGTGAAGCCACCGACGTTTTAAGCCGGGAAAGTGTGGTTTGTGGAGGTCTCCTTATGCCGGTCGACAAAAAGGCTGTGGTCGAGGCATTGGAGGAGGTGGAGGCTTCCTCCAAGAAAAGGAACTTTGTCGAGTCAATAGACCTAACAGTCAACCTTAAGGACCTCGACCTGAAACGCCCTGAAAACAGGATAAACGTGGAGTTAACGCTTCCCCACGAAGTAGGGAAGGAACCTAGGATTTGCGTGATAGCATCAGGAGAGCTAGCTGTGAAGGCTAAGGAGCTAGGCGTTGAGGTCTTAGATAAGGATGAACTCCAGAACCTGGCAGGTAACAGGAAAGCCGCTAGGAAGCTAGCTAAGTCCTTTGACTTCTTCGTGGCAAGCGCCGACCTTATGCCCCTCATAGGCCGCATCCTTGGCCCGGTTCTAGGTCCTAGAGGGAAAATGCCTAAACCTATCCCCCCGAACGCCGACTTAAAGCTCATCTTGGAAAACTATAAGAAAACTGTTCGGCTGAGGATGAGGGACAATCCTTCCCTTCATACTAAGGTCGGCAGCAGGGGGATGGACAAGGAGAAGGTCGCTGAAAACATCAGCGCCGTGGTCTCGTTCCTAGAAGAAAAGCTTGAGAAGGGCCCTCAAAACATCAAGTCCCTCTTCATCAAAACAACCATGGGTCCGCCAATAAAGCTCCCCTACGTGAGAAGTAGGAGGTGAAAGCGTTGCAAGTAGAACTAACAGCTAGAGGCAGACCAGTACCAGAGTACAAACTGAAGAAAGTAGCCGAGCTCGTCCGGCTCATGGAGAAACACGATGTAATAGGAATAGCGGGGATAGAGGGGATAGGTGCAAAGCAGCTTCAGGAGTTAAGAAGCAAGCTTAGAGGTCAGGCCCTTATAAGAGTGGAGAAAAACACCCTTGTGAAGAAAGCGATAGGAAAGCTCGCCGGCAAGAAGAAGGGAATCGGAAAGCTTGAAGCATACATCAGGGGCCCAATCGCATTAATATTCACTAACATGAACCCTGTCAAGCTTAACATGTTCCTTGAGAAAAACAAAACTAGGGCTCCTGTAAAGCCTGAAACCATAACTCCCGTCGACATCGTTGTTCCAGCAGGTAATACCGGTCTACCTCCTGGACCAGTGATTAGTGAACTTGGGAATGTAGGGTTACCGACAAGAGTCGAGTCTGGCACCATATGGATTACGAAGGACACCGTCGTAGCTAAGGCAGGGGATTTGGTTTCGAAGCCTTTAGCAGACGTCCTCAGGCGGCTTGGCATAGAACCCTTAGAAGTAGGATTAACGTTGAAGGCTGCCTACGATAGTGGTGTGGTTCTTTCAGAGGATGAATTGAAAGTGAATGTGGAGGAAGTGTTTGCCAGCCTGAAGGCGGCACACGTGGAAGCCTTCAACCTTGCCGTGAACGCTCAGATAATGACCCCTGAAACGGCAATGGTCATACTGCGGATCGCACACGTGGAAGCCTTCAACCTTGCCGTGAATGCTGCCGTAGCGACTGCTGAAACACTGCCAGCAATCCTAAGGGTCGCCGAGGGAAAGGCGGTAAGCCTAGCTCTCCGCATAATGGAGAGGAAGCCTGAAGCAGCACCAGAGGAAGTCTTCGCTTTAACCAAGAGGGAAACACCTCCACCCTCAAAAGAGGAGAAACCCGAAAAGGAAAAGGAGGAAGAGGAGGAAGAAGAGGAAGAGGTAGGAGGCTTAGGAAGCCTCTTCGCATAGCTTAATGAAACCTTTAAAAGCTTGATCGCAAATCTAAAAATCGTGGCGAGGTGAAAACGTCATGGAATATGTATATGCTGCACTACTCCTCCACAAAGCCGGAAAACCCATAAATGAAGAAAGCATTAAGAAGGTTTTGTCCTCAGCAGGCATTTCACCGGATGAGGCAAGAGTTAAGGCTTTAGTAGCGGCTTTAGAGGAAGTTGACATAGAGGAAGCCATAAAAAGTGCTGCCCCGGTACCCGTAGCAGCCACGGCAGCCCCTGTCGAGGCAGCACCGGCTGAGGCGGAGAAAGCAGAGGAGAAAGGCGAAGAAGAGGAGAAAGAAGAGGAAGGAGAGGAACTGGAAGGTCTCGGCGCCCTCTTCGGCTAAGTCTCAGCTTTAAAAACTTAAACATCGGGAATCTTTCTTTTCAGTGCCTCCATCCTATTTTCTGCCCATGCTTACATATTTCATTTTTCAGAAGCCTGTAACCCTCCTTTACGGCCTCACCGACCTTATCTAAGCGTGTACCTCCTCCCATAGCCACTTTCCCCTTCCCACCGCCGGATCCTCCCACCACCTCTGCTACTTTCCTGACTACCATTGGCACATCCACATCAACAAGTTTCCCAGTCATTCCTACAACGCCGACTCTCTCACCTCTTCCTAGAAGGAGAACAGCCGCTCTTTCCTCCATCTTAACCACCTCTTCCGCTATCTTCACAAGTAGTTCCGTGTCCCCTTCTGTTTCACCAACAACTAACACATAACCGTTAACCCTTTCAGCCTCCCTTAAGAATCTCTCAGCCTCTCTTCTGGCCAGCACGTCTTTAAGCCTCTCTATCTCCTTCCCCCTCTTTTTCCATTCTTCAAAAAACTTTTTAGCAGCTTCACGTACCTGCTCCTTTGGGACACGGAATACCGCAGCCGAGTCCTCAACAAGCTTATCCATCTCCTGTATGTAACGGACAGCCGCCTCCCCCGCTTTGAACTCGAGCCTGACGACTCCGTCTTGTATCCTTTCAACTCTAACTATTTTTATTAGTCCAACCTCCCCTGTCCAGTCGACGTGTACCCCTCCGCACGCCTCCACATCCCACCCGTCCACGTCCACTATTCTGAGTTCCCGTCCGGGAACCGCTCCCCCCTGGTAGATTGTAAATCCAAACATTGCTTCAGCCTCATCCCTAGGGATAACGTACTTTCGAACTCTCCTATTCTCCATCACGATCCTATTAGCTAAAGCCTCTATTTCCTTAACCTCCTCCCGGCTTAACTGCTTATAATGGGTTATGTCGAGCCTTGCTTCGTCAGGCTTCTTCTCTGCCCCTGCTTGCCAAACATGCGGGCCGAGAACCCTCCTAGCTGCACCGTTCAAAATGTGCGTAGCTGTATGGTGCCTCATCAACGCGATCCTCCTCCCCCAGTCTATTTCTCCCTTAACCTTCGCTCCAACGCTAAACTTCGCCGGATCCTTAACTTGGTGGAGGATGGCGTTACCCACCTTCTCCACCCGAACCACCTCTTCACCGTTAAGCGTTCCAACATCGTGAAGCTGCCCACCGCCTGTAGGGTAGAAGAGGGTCTTATCCAAGACAACGTAGGGTCCAACTACAGCCGTGACCTTACTGGTAAACTCCGAATCGTAGGGCTTATCATAGTACAACGGGTAGGTTGAAGGCAGCTCCTCCTCGACTACGACCCTTTTAGCTTCAACCCTCGACTTTTCCTTCCTCTCCCCCAGCTCCAAGTAAAAACTGCTTGGAACTTCCACGTGGACCCCCATTTCCTCCCCTATTTCCTGAACCATTTCCGGTGGAATACCGTTCGACTCGTAAAGCTCAACTAAAACCTTTAATCCCAGCTTCCTCCCGCTTCTTAACAGTCTTTCAACCTGCCTACGCCCCCTGTCGAGTGTCTGGAAGTACCTTTCCCTCTCAACCTTAAAGATGTCTTCGATTACCTCCCTTGCAACCTCCAAGTGAGGGTAGCTCTCCTTAAGGTAGTCGATGTGCCTATGGAACAGCTCTGCGAAGTCAAGCTCAAATCCGTACAGCCTGTCTAGGCTTATCGCTCTCCTAAGTATCATGCGGAGGTTGTAGCCTCCTCCAACATTTGAAGGTATCCCACCGTCAGCGACGGCGAACACTAACGTACGCGTATGATCCGCAATGGCGTATAGCGCCTCTAACGGGCCAAGCTGATGTCTTAGCTCGCCGTGGCCGACTCCGATCCTTGAAGCTATCTCCCTAGTCACCCTCTCAAAATCCTGCATTTCGTTCGCGTCAAAAAGACCTGAAAGGGCAGAGTACCTGAAAAGTAAGTCCTCACTAACGTCCACCCCCGTCTCCCTTTTGAGCCAGCTGAGCACTGGACCGAACGCCGCCTCGTAAATGGTAGGTGTCCCCTGGGTAAACCACGCCATCCTCTCCACCCCCCACCCTACGTCGATAACCTTTATCTTAAGCTCCCTCCAGCTCCCATCAGGTCCCAGAGCATACTGCATGAAGACGTTGTTAACTATTTCAAGTCCCTTCCCAAACGCTTCGAGCGATGGGCCAAACGTTCCCCCTCCACTCCAGACGTCCTCTTTATAGGTAACTTCCTCCTTTCCAATTTTCAAATATTTTGTGAGAAACTCGAAGTTAAGGTCTATGCAAGTGTCCATCCAGTACCCTTCGCCGTCGTACTTGAAAGCGTGCTGCCCTCCCATAATGAAAAGAGATAGGTGCCTCCCCGTCCTTCCAACGTTATCTACGTCACAGAATCCTTTTCCGCCGAACCTTATACATGGCTGGGGGACGACTAGCGGGTTTGCAGGGGGCTTAACGACTCCTTCCACCACGTAGGGCTGAAAGTCGGCTATCGAGGCTATGGTGAAGGCTAAGTCGTCCCTCCACCTCGCAACCACAGGGTACTCCCTTATCCTCGTATGTCCCCTCTCCTCGAAGAAACGACACCAGTTATCTATAGCCTCGTGGAAACTCCACCCTCCCCCCTTCCTACCTAGGAAAAGGTAGCCTCCCACACATTTCGTGTCGCCGCAGTTCCTCCTATCAGGGTTCAATGTCCAAAAGTAGTCTCCACATGCTTCACATCGTTTCCTAGTGAACCCTTCTCTTCTGAACAGTTCAACCTCGTAGTTTTCCCTTCCAAACTTTCCCTTCAAATCTTCCTTGGACACGTTCAAGGAGGCCACCTTCCTGCCAGCTGCTGTAACCTCTTAAGCCACCGCAATCTAAAAACCTTCCTGTCAACATTAAGTAACGTGAAAATCGCATCCTTTCATGGGGGTTAATAGATTAATGTACGAGTTAAACATTAAAAGGCTTCTTGCTGCAGCAGAGGAATTAAGGTACCTTCTCGATAGGGGATACCCCCGCGATGGAGCCTTAAACTTCGTCGCAAACCATCATAGACTAGACAAAAAACACAAAATCGTCCTTCTCCGTAGCGTCTACAGTAGCAAGGAGATCGAGGAGAGGAAAAGGAAGACAGTACCCTTCCAGAAGCTTAAAGGGAACGTGCTATCCGTAGACGGATACAACGTGTTGATAGTCCTTGAAACCATGCTTAGAAATCAGCCACTTCTCGAAGGGGACGACGGATACGTAAGGGATATCTCCGGGGTGCACGGAAAGCACAAACTATCAAACCACACGATTCAAGCCGTGAACATCCTCCTAGAAGAGCTTAAGAAAGCCCAGCCAAGGGAAGTACTCATATTCTTCGACAGCCCGGTAAGTAAGAGCGGAGAACTAGCTGGAACGGTCAGAAACCTCATGAAAACCCGCGGGGTGAAGGGTGATAGTGTAGCGGTAAGTCAAGCGGACAATGCAGTAATAAGGACAGGCGAGATAGCCCTTACAAGTGACAGCGTAATACTCCAGAAAGCACGAAAGTGCTTCGACATAGCAGGACACATAGCTAGAAAAAGAGGATACGCATGGATCATATCTTTTAAGCATCCTCCTTAAAAGGTGAAAAAGTGTAGCTTATCTTCAATTCATGCAATCCACATCAAGCTAGCAACCTTCTAAGCTGGAATATTCTTGTGGAAGCGCGGCAGTAAGTATAAACCCTCACCATTTCCAACTTCATGCAACCAATAGAATTGATAAAACATAACACATATAAAACGCTCTTGTGGAATAAATTACCGAACAGAAGGGTGGTCCCGTCGCCTAGCCAGGAGCTGCAGACTGAAAGGGCGCCGACTTGCAAGAGCGTAAACGTAGGCGTAAGCCTTCTAAGCCGGAGTTCCCGGGTTCAAGAACCACCACTAAGCAACTTGGTGGTGGTTGAAAGTCCCGGCGGGACCACCACCTTTTCCCCGTTTCAACCCTTAAAGAAGTGTTCGTATCCTTTTTGAGGTATATTAACCCAGCCCTTTTCTGGATGCTTAAATATGACCTTCTTTTCTTCAATGACCCTCCCCATTTCGTAGAGGTTGCCTCCGACCTTCCTCACGGCGTCCACAGCCTTCACCCATTTATCGTTTGGTACCGTTACGACTAGCTCGTATTCTTCGCCGCCGTAGAATGCTAGCTCGTAAGGGTCTAACCGGTTTTCCTCCGCGAAGGACGAAACCTCAGGGTGTATTGGGACGTGTTCTATGGCGAACCCGACATTGCTTGCGTTGGAGAGCTCATGGAGTGATGCAGCCAGCCCATCACTGCTATCTATGCTGGAGGACACATATCCCCCTTCCGCCAGCACAACTCCCTCATTAACCCTCGCCTTGGGATTGTAAACTGCCTCCACGCACTTTCTGACTCCATTCCTTCCTAACCCGCTTAAAAGAACCTTTAAACCTACCGCGGTCATGCCGAATAATCCGGTGGTAGCCACTATATCGCCTAGTTTCGCTCCCTCTCTCGAAATAACTCTTCTAGCTAAGCCTATCACCGCCCCAGAGATAACCACCTCGTCCGCTTCGTTCACGTCTCCTCCAAGATAACATGCACCATAAGCCTTCGACGCCTCAACGATTCCTTCAACGACCTCTAAGACATCCCTAACCTTAAAGTTCCTTGGAAAGCCAAACGCGTACATCCCCCCAATAGGCTTAGCCCCCTTAGCAGCCAAGTCGCTTACATTCATTACAACCGTTTTCCATCCCACCTGACGCCACGTCATTCCTGGAGGAACATCCGTCCTTGCAACCAACATGTCACAGTTAAACACAAGTATCCCCTTTTCCAAGTGAACAGCCGCAGCATCGTCTCCAAACGGCAAAGCCACGCCTTCACACTCCGCTAGTATGCTCAAAATCCTCTTCACCAGCTCCTTCTCGCCTAAATCCCCAACCTTCACAAGCAACCCCTCCGCTTAAAGGCTCAATCTAAAAACAAACATGCACCATAACCATCTACAAAAGAGGAATGCTCAATAAATTAACTCAACTCCTCAACACCACCATCAGTCAACCAATAAGGGATTCCTACGAAAAGGAATTACGCCCACCATAAGTCCAATGAAGATCAATTCCCATCCAACTCAGGCAAACACAAGAAAACTCCATCTAACCACACGTCGCCAGATGCCTCCTAGATCCCCCTAAAGTTGCCACCCACCCCAACAGGAAAAGAACAGGTGGAAGCCCCGGGCGGGTATTCCGACTTGCTTCGAACCCGCGACCTGCGGCTCACCCGAACACTTACGAGGCCGCCGCTCTACCACTGAGCTACCGGGGCTCCGCTCTCCCATATTAAAAGTTCAAAATATAAACCTTTTCTATCTGCCTTGCGAAGCAGTTAGGTATTTGGTGGTATTTGTGGGTGTTGGTGAGTGAACAGGTGGAGGCTGCCCCGGATGCTCAGCCGCCTAGCGGCCTAGAGGGCGGAACCCTCAGATGAGGAGCTCCTAGGCTCCCCCGATAGCCCACGAGACCACCCAGGCCGATGCGTGGAAAGGAGTAGACATCCACAAAAGCCCATCTACCCCAAAACCCGCTCCGTTACATAATGTTTTTCCTCTCTTCATTTACAGACTATGTTGTAAAATGAACTTCGTAAAATGAACTCTTCACGTGCCCCATTCTGCCTACAACCCTCCGCTGCCACGTGGATAAAGGTAGCTTTTGAAAAAGAAGTCTGGCTGCATTAAACCACTTCTTATCCTGACCCTCATACACGAAAGATTTGCCTTCCCTCTTCTAAATCAGTTCATTATATTTCTAGGTTGCTAAAAGTTAATTGCCTCTAGCTTAAAGTTATTTACCGTCTATAAGTACCAGTAGAGTTTAAATTAATTAAGGATCCCCTATGGAAGAAGGGGAAGGGAGCCTAAATACCTCAAATAATTGCTGATAACAACGAATATTTTTTCTAGAAAATTTATTTTCAATTCTTCTTAATATCTTTATCTTGAATTATTTTTTATTGAATATGGAATTTTTTATTGAATATTTTATTGAATACGGAAGCCGTCTTCGTTGGAGGTGTGTTGCAGAAGCTAGGAGGATGAGTGGGGAAGATGTGGAAGAAATGGTTTGTGAGAAAGCCGGCAGGAACGTCCTCTAACGTTTCTGACGAGGCAAAGGAGGTAGCGATACGTCACTACGAGCTTCTACAGAAAGGAGATTATGAAGGGTGGGTTAGCACGTTATGCTTGTGGCTTCAGGAAGTAGCAGGCAGGTCGGGTAGCAGTCCGTATTTCTGGTGGAAGACTGGACGCCACTATGTTGAAGACTATGGTGTATACTACGAGTATTATAAGGAGGGTAAGTCGTCATTTCCTAATACTAGAAAATTCTTTTTTAAGCGTAAGAACCCTGATGGAAGCGACAGAGGGATGCCTGTTCCCATAACAGTTAAACTGGATGAGGATGGAGTTTGGAGAGTAGATCAAGCCAGTTACTAACCCAATTTTTTCCTTCTTCACTTTATCCAGTTGGAACGGAACCTTTCCCTTCTCTGGTCATTCTTCGGAGAAGTGGAATGATAGTGAAATTACGCAACTTAACCGGCCTATCCGTAGCTCTAAGTGCTTAGGGGGCATTTATTGTAGTGTGGAGTCGGGTGGAAGAAGCTATGGGGCATGTGCCAGCAAGAGCAGGAATCAGATTCGATGTTAAATTTTTGAAGCTGCGTAAACATCTGTTCAGAGAAAGCGTTAATTTTAATGTTAACTGGCAAGTGTTAAATGCAAGGGTTAATGTGGTCCCTAATAGATTGCATGCGTAGCTATTAACAATGGATTAATAGTTTTAACTGGAAAAGGGGAAACGTGGTCGGATAGTTGGAGGGTTTACGTGTGGCTGCTCTAGGGTGCTCCATTTACATGGCGGTGGAGAGGGGCATGGAGGAAGAAGGACCACTATGTGACAAGGAGAACACAGGGAAATGAAGGACCTAAAAGGTAAATTTTGAAAGCAAAAGGTTAATAGGTTTCAATTTTCTCTCATTAAACGGTCACAGTCCTCTTCTAAGTTTTTAAGGTGTTCTGTAATGGTTCTGGAAGCTCTTGGTGAAGGCTTAAGGAGCGCTATAAATAAGCTTCTCCGGTCAACGGTTGCTGACCGGGCGGCTGTAAAAGAGCTTGTAAAGGAGATACAGCGCGCCCTCCTTTCCTCCGACGTCAACGTTGAACTAGTCCTTAAATTGTCTGAGAGGATAGAGAAGAGAGCCCTCGAGGAGAAGCTCCCTCCAGGGGTAAGCAGGAGGGAGCACATAGTTAAGATCGTGTATGAGGAGCTTGCTAACATAATCGGCAGCAGGGCGCGTGGCTTGAAGATCAAGCCTAGCCAGCCGAACGTTATAATGCTCGTCGGGATTCAGGGTTCAGGTAAAACAACTACGGCGGCGAAGCTTGCAAGGTATCTGTTCAAGAGAGGGTTCAAAACCGCCCTTGTATGCGCCGACACGTTCCGGCTTGGAGCATACGAGCAGCTCAAGCAGCTGGCCGAGATGGCTGGCATACCATTCTACGGTGAGCTAGGCGCTAAGAACAGCGTGGCAGTCGCTAAGAGGGGGATCAAGCACTTTCAGGAGAAGGGGTACGAGGTCATAATCGTTGACACAGCAGGCAGACACAAGGAGGAAAGTGAGCTAATGGCTGAAATGAAGGAGATAGCTAGGGCTATAAAGCCAACCGAGATAATGCTTGTCGTGGATGGGACATTAGGGCAGCAGGCGATGTCCCAGGCTAAAGCCTTCAAGGAAGCCACAGACATAGGATCCATAATTGTAACAAAGCTTGACGGCTCAGCTAGAGGTGGAGGCGCCCTTTCCGCGGTAGCCGCAACGGGAGCTCCGGTCAAGTTCATAGGCACAGGGGAGAAAATAGATGATATAGAGGCCTTCGATCCGGTCAGGTTTGTCAGCCGGCTCCTAGGGATGGGCGACCTTCAAGCCCTCCTCGAAAAGGTAAGGGAAGCGGAGATACGACCTGAAAAGGAGGATGCCGTCGTCCTCCTAACAGGCCGTTTTACATTAAAGGACTTCTATAAGTGGATGGAGCAAGCTAGGAAAATGGGTCCCATAGGGAAAATTTTCGAGCTCATGGGGATTTCCAGCATCCCCAAAGAGCTTAAGGATATGGCTGAGACTAAGCTGGACAGGTGGAAGGTCATAATGCAGTCCATGACGGAGGAGGAACTCGAAGACCCTAAGATCCTTAATAGGTCGAGAGTTAACAGGATCGCTAGGGGCTCTGGTACGACGCCTAGGGAGGTTAAGGAGCTCATAGACCAGTACTTTACGGCGAAGAAGATGGTGAAAGCCCTAGGGAAAAGAAGGCTGAGAGGGAAAGGCCTTCCCATACGGGGCATACCTCTTGAGCAGCTTGAAAAGCTTGTGGGCCGCCTATGAGGAGCTTCTACCTGCTATCTCACACTTTCCCGTCTCCGCTGAAGCCCCAAATAGATAGGGGCATTGTGGACGAGGAGACCGCAGAAATCTGTTCGTGTGTAAGAGCCGCCCTCTTCCTCTCCCACGACATAAGAAGAGACGTTCAAGTACACCTAATAGCTTCAGATGAAAACAGGGAGATAGTGATTGACGGGAGCAAGGTCAGGTACCTCTCCCCTGACGAGCGTTCCATCTGCATGTTACTCATAAAAATGAATGAGAAGAAGAGCTCTAGAAGGCCGTGGCGGGGAGTAACAGCTAAACCGTTCACCTCCCTTCAGGACTCCATCCCTCCGGGAACGGTGCTCGTCGCCCTTAGCGGCCATGGAAGAGACGTGCGGCAACTGAAAAGCTTAAAGGATGTAAGCGTAGTAGTTCCATTATACCCTCTTTCAAGGGACGAGGAACAGTCATTGAAGCAGCTCAGAGCGATTCCCGTTAAACGGAGGAAAACCCTCCCAAGTCACTTCATAGTGCTTCTAAACAATTATTTAGACCTCTTGGAGGCTCAGCCATGTACCCCATAGTGAAAGCTCTTGAAATACTAAAGAAAATCCCCCTCTGCAATAGTTGCCTAGGTAGGCAGTTCGCCCTCCTAGGCATGGGATCAAATAACCCGAGCAGAGGGCATGCCTTAAAGCTAACCCTAACAATGACCGCACACTACATGCTCAGGGAAAATCCCGAGGAGGCCGTCAAGATCCTCAAGGTTCTCGCCTCCAACGGAATGTTCCAGCCCGCGGTGGAAACCCTACAGAAGGAAGGAATTCCGATAGAGGTCAGCGAGAATAAATGCTACATCTGCGGTGGATTAATGCTCAGAAAAAGGGAAATCGCCCAGAAGATAGCTTCCCTCCTAGAAAATTATGACTACAGAACACTTCTGATAGGATGTCACGTACCAATAGACCTCACTGAGAGGGACGATGAAGTTAAAGCCGCACACCAAGTGGATACGGGAGAGTCGCTTAAGGCAGAGTTCAACAGGGAGGTTGGGAAAATAGTCTCAGCTCTTACCGGTAAACCAGTAGACTTCAAAAACCCTGACATAGTAGCCGTCGTAAACCTTGAAAACCTAGAAGTAACGATCAACTCAAACCCGATTTACATTGGAGGACGCTACCTAAAATACGTAAGAGGAATTCCGCAAACCAAATGGCCATGTAAAGCATGCAAAGGGCAAGGATGTCCCCGATGTGGAGGAACAGGAAAGATGTACCCTGAATCCGTGGAAGAACTCGTAACAGCCCCAATCCTCGAGGAAACCGGAGGGGAAGAAGCAAAGTTCCACGGGGCAGGAAGAGAAGACATAGACGCGAGAATGCTCGGCACAGGCCGCCCCTTCATAGTAGAAGTGAAAAACCCAAAGAAACGCAACATAGACCTCCAAAAACTACAGGACAAAATAAACCAGTACGCCCAGGGGAAAGTCGAAGTCCACTCCCTCCACTTCGCAGTAAAAGAACAGGTAAGACAGCTGAAAGCCCTATCCCAGTTCGCCCCTAAAACCTATAAAGCCATAGTTAAAGTCGACAGGGAGATAACCTCAGAAGAGCTTAAAGCACTTGAACAAAAACTCACAGGACAAACAGTAAGGCAGAAAACGCCAAGAAGGGTAGCCCACAGACGGGCCGTGAAAACAAGGCTCAAAAAGGTCTACGAGGCACACGTAAACCAAGTAGACCCTCACACCTTCGAGCTAATTGTAAAATGTCAAGGTGGACTTTACGTCAAAGAACTAGTAACAGGGGACAGGAGAAGAACACGGCCAAGTGTATCAGAAATACTAAATGCGAAAGCAGAGTGCACCCAACTAGACGTAATAGACGTAGGAGCAACAATACCCCCACAGGAAGAACAAAACCAAAAAGTTTATTTATCACCCACCTACTCACTCGATCACGAGGGCCCGTAGCTCAGCCAGGTAGAGCGACAGGCTCATATCAGCCTACAACTGTTGAGAAACCTGTTGGTCCAGGGTTCGAAAGCATGGAGCTCCTCCAGCCGGAAATCCCTGCGGGCCCATCAACCCTCAACATACAAAGAACTTATAATTCCTCTTTTTCATTTTCCTTGACAACCCTCACTGGGAAGCCGCTGAAGGTTAAGGGTTTCTAGGTAAAGGCATTTTTCGGGTATGTCAGGATGTAAAAAGGCAGTCAGCCAGAAACCCCAAGCAATACCTATAAGCTTCAAGCTTGATCTGTTACGTTTCCTCTCAGCAATATGGAAAAAGCGCTTAAAACCGTCGTGAAAACGTTCCTCAGCTATAGGTCTGAATAAACGCATAAAGTTTTTAAAATGCTTGACTTCTATTCTACTCTGAGTGCCTCGGTGGTGTAGCCCGGCCAAGGTTACGCTGATAGCATAAGGGGCTTAGAGGCTACGTCCTCGCCCAATCGACCCCTTGACCCGGGAACCACATGTTCGGGACTTCAAATCCCGGCCGAGGCACCACACCACATCCTCCACCCTGAGTAAAAACGAAAAACCTCGGTTACCAACAAGAAGCCGGTTAAGACTTTTAGGTTTTAATGGTGGTGCTGGCTTAGAAGGAGTTTTGTGGCGCCGGGGGCAGGATTTCCGTTTGCATCTCGAACTTTCGCTCCCTTGGCTGCTGTTTCTAGCCCAGGGATCTGCGACCACCAGGTCGCTGCGTACATGTACATAACAGCCTGGCGCTGACGGCCCGGCGCGCACGTGGCGCCTTACACCGTCTACCTGAACTGAGCTACCCCGGCACCTAGTGAATGAGTAGGTTAGTCTTTCTTCTTAAATTTTTCGTGTGTTTACGTGAGAGCTAGTTGTTGGGATGGTGCAAGCCGGCTGTAAAGCTTAGAGGCTGCTAGAGAGGGTTTAAGATTGCTAGGGTGCTAATGGGCTCATTGGCTGGATGTGTCATGTTGCGTGGCTTTATTGGTTTTTCAGCATGTTTATAAGGGAATGTTCTACTATTGTTCATTTGAGTTGTTGCATGGAGGGTTTGGTGTGGCTAAGAAGAGGCGTCGAAGTGAGGAGGCTCCTTTACCTGCGACTAGTGCGGGTCTTATAAGGTTCTTTGAGGATGAGAGTGTCGGGGTTAAGGTGAGCCCCTTCTTGGTGGTTGCTGTAGCTGCCTCGATCATTGCAGCTGTCATGTTGGCTCTCTACCTAAGCAGTAGTGGTAGCTGGCTTACTCAGTTTGCCGGCCAGTCTCCCTATGCTGGTTTATCCTTCTAGCTTTCTCTTTATTCTTCATCAGGCTCGATGCTTCTTGCTTCAAGTATCATGTATGGCCCGGTCTTCAGTTCTTTGACTTCTTCTTTTGTGAGTTCCTCTACTTTTACTCTTTTCTGGTCTCTTAGCAGTATCATACCGTTCCCTAGGGGGTCTTCGAGTATTATCGTGAATTTTAGCTGTCCACTTATCGCCTTATTTATGGCGTTGATCGCTTGTTCGCATCTTTGCGTCTCCTGTGGAGTGGTGGACCAGTTCTTGAGTGTTTGGGCTATGTCCAGAAAGCGATGTAGCACCCCCTCCACGTTTGTTATGAATGGCTGGGCTGCCGGCCCAGGTTCCATGGATGCCCCAAGCTCGGGGATTCTTATAGTGCTCGTCGATGACCTAACAACTTTAGCGTTAAGGTCTTCTAAGCTCTGAACGTGAAATGTGCACCTTATTGGTCTGCCAAACCTCATATTCATCACGTCACTTACCTTTAAACCGCATTTTTCACATTTAACCGTTATTAAGAAGAGGTCATGGAAGAAGGGGACGTTCACCTGTGTCTGAATAACCGTCGCTTTGCTTCCACATGAGGGACAGATGGCTTCGTCGATCTCCATTGTTCCCCCCTCTTTCATGCTTGCTTCTTCATGGCCTCCAGCTGTGACAGGAGGTGTTCCGCCTCCTCCTTAGGATCCGCTTCCCTGAAGGAGATAACCTTCAGCCTCCTCCTTCCAGTTACAGGGTTTACCGCATGCTTAACGGCGAGAACGACCTCTTTCCCTTCTACTTCCCTTGCTTTATCCCTTATGGGTGCGTCGACGCTTCCCGTTTTCTCTACAGTCATGTATGCTTCTCTAGGCGTCACTTTTAAGAGCTTCTCCGCCTGCATCCCTGTGAAGACTGCCTCCGCTGTGTCTGTTCCATCGTCAACTACGGCGTTAACTAAAAGTTTTAGTGTCGGCTCGATTCTTCCGCAACCTGGGCAAACCCACCTCTCATCTCTAACTGCAACCTTACCGCAGAACGGGCATACCTCGTAGACCGTCTTTTTGCGCAGGAGCCGTCGAATGGTTACTCTTACCTCCGCCTCCTCCCCGTCCTCCAGCTGGAAGAGGAATTTACGCGTCAGCCCCCCTTTCACTTCCTCCTCGCTGAAATCTTCTGTTGACGCGACCTCTACGTTCGAGAAGCGTCCCACATGAACTTCCACGTCACCACTCAACCCTATCCTCGTGTATCCCCTCCTAACCTTTAAGGTGTCCCCTACCTCGGCGTCGGCCACCATGTCTGCCTGCTCCCCCCAAGCGACAACTCGAACAGTCCCGGTCTCGTCTTTGATCACCAAAGAAGCCATATTCCCCGTTGTACCGTCACTTCTCGTAAACTCCTTGACGGACGCGTCTTCTACGACTTCCCCCTCCACGTCCACAGCAGCCATATCCGGCTCCAAAACGGCTATGTTCACCTTCCTCCCCACGGTTGCCGCCGTGTGCTCCACCGTTACCTGAGCTAGCTTACCTACGTGTAGCTCCACGTCCCCCTGAAGACCAATCTTGGTATATGCGTTTTCTATCTTCAACCTATCTCCCTCCTTGACGTCTTCGACTAGGAGGGCGTTTTCATCCCAGAAGACCGCTCTAACACTCCCTGTGTCATCAGCTATTATCATTGCTTTTCTCCGTCCCTCGCCTCCTCCCTCTCTAGCGAAAACAGTCGCCGGGTAGACTCTCTGAACTACCACCTCCACGTCCACGTCCCGCATTTCAGGAGTCAGCTCGCTTAACTTAACCGTTCTACGTTCAACAATGGGGTATTCTTCCTCATCCACGCCTTCGGGTCTCAGCTCCACGCCGCCTCCCCTTCCAACATGCACCTCGACCTCCCCTTTCAACCCCTCTCTGATATAACCCCTAACTACTCTAATTATGTCTCCCTCTCCGATAGAGCCGTTCTCCACCAGTTCAGCGTGTTCCCCCCACAGGACAACCCTAACGCTTCCAGTAGCATCGTTCAAGAGTATGCTGGCGATTTTTCCTCGAACACCCCTCCTCTCAAACTCTCTCACAGGGTACACCCTGCTAACCCTGCCAGTAATAGTCACGCTCCGCATGTCCATTTTCAAGTCTTTTATACGCAGTTTAACGGGCTTATACTCGTCGACCTCTGAAAGGTCTACTCCAAGGTCCTTAGCTACGAGGTGGGCTGCTCCCTCGTCGCTTATCAGCCCATCCATCTCCCTCTTCTTGTCCTCTATAAGGTGTTGGATGTCGCTTCTGGTCAGCCCAGACCTTTCAGCTATAAAGCTTATCTTCTCCTCCAAACTCAACCAGCTCACCTGTCCATGGAATCCCACTATAACATGTTTCGGAGAAGCTTTTAAGGTTCACCACCCACATCTAGTCCGATCATGTAGGGAAACGCCTTCGTTCCCTCCTCTAAGCTACTGTTTCGAGGTGTCCGCCTTGCGGTGGGCTGAAAATTTTGAAGAGGCGGTCGTCGAGCTTCTGAGACGCTCCGTCTCAACCCTTCCACCAGACGTTAAAAGCGCTCTCGAAGCAGCGTTGAAAAGGGAGTCTGAGGAGATCGCCAGAATCCAGCTGGAGGCCATGCTGGAAAACATAAGAATGGCCGAGGAGAAGCGCTTACCCATCTGCCAAGATACGGGTATCCTCCACTTCCGCGTTCGACTCGGCTCCTCCGCGAACGCGAGAACTGTTAGGGACGTGATCCTCAAAGCTACGGCTAAGGCAACCCGTGAGATACCCTTAAGGCCGAATGCCGTCGACCCCGTGACAGGGATAAACTCCGGCGATAATACGGGCTTACATGTGCCATGGATCGACTTTGAACACTCCGAAGACGACTGGATCGAAGTAACAGTTCTCCCCAAGGGGGGTGGGAGCGACAACGTGAGCACGATAAGGTTTGTTCCTCCCAGTGAGGGGTTGCACGGCGTCAAGGAGGCAGTCGTGGACGCTGTCTTAAGGGCTGGAGGCGCACCGTGTCCCCCCGTCGTATTGGGGGTAGGAGTTGGGGGAGGGGCTTCGGTCGTCATGCAACTCGCAAAAAAAGCCCTTATGCGTCCGATCTCCGAGAGAAACCCCAACAGGGAGATAGCCAAGCTAGAGCTCGAAATACTCGAAGCCGTCAATGGAACGGGCGTGGGGCCCATGGGTCTCGGGGGTAAAACAACAGCTATAGGTGTAAACGTTGAGGTGGCTCATAGGCACCCTGCCTCGTACCCCGTCGCCATACTCTTTAACTGCTACGTTGCGAGGAGAGCTAAAATTAGGATGTACCCTAATGGTGAATGGCTCTTTTGCTAGTTTGTGGAGGAGGATGTCAATGAATGTTAAACTAGCTACTCCCTTATCTGAAAGCGACGTGAGGTCTCTACACGTAGGAGACATAGTGTTTCTCTCGGGCACGATTGTGACGGCTAGGGATGCAGCCCATAAGAGAATGATTGAAAGCATTCGGAGTTCCCGCCCCTTACCCATCAACTTGAAGGGAGGAGTAATCTATCACTGCGGACCCATAGTGAAGAGGGAGAGGGACCGCTTAACCATCGTCTCGGCTGGGCCAACGACGAGCATGAGAATGGAGCCCTTCGAACCATTCATTATAGAACGTCTCGGTGTGAGGATGGTGATCGGCAAGGGGGGGATGGGCAAGGAGACCATTAAAGCCATGAAGCGTCACGGTGCTGTTTACGCAGCGTTCCCGGGTGGGGCGGGCGTCTTGGCTGCGTCGAAGGTTAGTTGCGTCCTACGGGTTGAATGGGAGGACTTGGGAATGCCTGAAGCCTTATGGGTCTTAAAGGTGGAATCGTTCGGCCCCTTAGTGATCGCCATAGATTCCCATGGGGAGACCTTGTACCGGGGTTAAAAATACTCTGTGAGCCTTCTTGAAGCAGGCTCTCTAAGCATCTCAGCACACTTTTGAGGGGTCAATTGCTTAAACTCGAGTCCATGCTTCTCTAAAACTAAGAGTGCTTTCTTGGATGCTGAAGGGGCTGCTAGGATCCCCCTCACACCACGCCCCCCACTTCTCCTCTTAACATCCTCAACATACCTAACTAGTTGCACGGCGTCCTCCCCCGTCGCGCTCCTCCTTTTAAGCTCTATAACCACGATGTTCCCTGCACGGTCAATGGCGTAAACATCTATGAATCCTGGCTCAACGCTCTTCTCCTTCATTATCGGCTTTAAGCCCTCCTCTACGAGCTCCGGGTTAGCCATTACCACCCTCTGCATGTCCTTCTCGCTGGCATACATTGCAAACTCTGCTTTGTCCACTAGGTTTGCCACAACCAAGCCGTACACCTTCTCAAACTCGACTTCTAGCGTTTCCTTAGGTTTAAGCCTAATACTCCTAAGAACCATTCTTCCGTTTCGAAGGGAGGCTTGGATGACAGACCCTGGAGGCTGCCAGTTTACTGGCTGGACGTCCCAAGCTCTGTGTACGAGCACGCTTCCATCCCCCTTAACCACCACAACTCTTTCACCCAAACCCAGCGTTGAACTAGCCCGCCCCCTATAGTCAACTCTACAGGAGCCCACAACAAGCAGAAACCTCTCTTTCCTCAAAGCATCCTTAACGGTACGTATCGCCTCCTCTAGGGATGGTTGATCCAGAAAAAGGACGCTACCTTCATGCAATGGATGCACCACCTTTTTATCCTCGCCTTCTCTTAATGTAACGTATGGGTCGAGGCGAAATCAGGAGGAAAGCTGGACTCTACGATGAAACAGCTTGGATGTACGATAAACGTTACGGCTACCAGCAAAGCCTAAAGCATGCGGCTGCCTTATCCGAGCTACCGGTAGGGAAGAAAGATGTTGTAGCAGACCTAGGATGCGGAACCGGGGATCTACTTAAGAAGATAAGAAACCTAGGTGGATTGGGGGTGGGGTTCGACTTCTCCCTGAAAATGCTCTTGGAAGCCAGAAGGAAGCATCCTGACCTTGACTTCGTACTAGCCGACGTGCATCGCCTCCCCTTAAAACCCTCCTCCTGCAGTAAGGTCTTCGCTGTAACTCTCCTTCAAAACGTCAACGTTAACGTTTTTCTCGAAGAGCTTGCTAGGATCTGTCGTCCCCACGGCCAAGCCTTGTTGTCGTCTTTAGCGAAGGTTGCCGAGCCCTTCATCCAATCCATCCTCAAGTTAAAACCTCGAAAGATCTTTAGCGTTGATGAAGACATAATGGCCGTAATGGAGCTTCAGGGTTAAGCTATTTTATATGCCTCCACTTGGAAGAATTATAATCCCGTTATCGCCTATCTCGAAAGGCATGACCTTTAAGGAGTGCTTCGAAAACCTTAATTTGCGAACCACTAGGGACCTCTTAAGCTCCCCTCTCTCCTCGTTTAGGTAAAGGATGATTATTCCTTGGGCTATAAACTCCTCCACCCCAAATCTTGAAAACTCGTGCTTCGACGTTATCTCCGACGTCAGCAAGCTCGTGGTGTTAAGGTCATTAAGCAGAGAAGCAATCTTAAAAATCGCTGTTCTGATCGCGGTTAACGATTCAAACCGTATTCCGAGGCTTGAAAGAGAGTCGATCACCACACGCTCAGCGTTTATCTCCTTGGTTGCCTTATAAATTTCCTGGGCTAGAGTGCTTATGTCGAACCCTCGCCTTAGAGTGTACGGTTCAGAGGTTGGAAGTCCTGCTCTACTCGAAGCTGCATCGATGATGATAAGCTTCCCCTCTCTCTCCATTTTCTCAATGTCCCAGCCAAACTGCCTAGCTTCACGCCTTAAGTCGTTAGGTCTCTCCTCAAGTGTTACGAACACTCCCGGCTCATCGTACTCGCTTGCCCCATAGTAAAGAAACTGCATACAAAAGATTGTCTTCCCGGTTCCGGCAGCCCCTGTAACGAGGACGTTAGTTCCTTTAACGAACCCACCATTAGTTATCTCATCAAGGCCTGGAATGCCCGTCTTCACCCTCTCAATCATGTTCCCCCTCACCTCTCTTCTTCAGCTATTTCAGGTATTAACCCTATTATCTCCTCTCCCTTAAGAAGTTCATTCATATACCAAACGTTAACCTCTTGAACGTCAGGGCTTCTTCTGAAACCAGAAATAATCCTCTCCAACTCCTCATTAGTCCTTGCAATAGCTATTAAATATACCTCGTTTCCCTCGTCTCCTATCCCGATGAGCCTTACGTAGTCGTTCTTGATAAGGTTTTCAGCGATCTCCCGTGTCCTCTTAACGGTTAAGTCCTTAACGATATGCCCCCCCACCATCAACCTTACCATCGCCAAAGCATTATACCCTAGCTTCTCGGCTGAAACCGCCACAGTAAATTTACGAATAATCCCCTTCTCAACAAGTTTGCGGACGCGAAAATGTATGGTTGTGTCTGGTACGTTTAAGGTTTTAGCTATTTGCGTAAACGGGATTCTTGAATCCTTCTGAAGGATCTTCAAAATTTCAACGTCAAGGGTATCTATTTCCATTAATTTGGCACCTCTTTTCCAGCTAAATTCAACCTAGTTATCACCTTTTTTGTTAAAAATTTAACTATTAATTAAATTAAAATGTTTCTATTATTCCTCATACCTCCTTCTTGTTAAAGGAAATCCAATTAACCTTTGTCCCTTAGGAGCCCTTCCTTCATTCGCCGTCTGTTTTCCAGAGGCTTGATATCATAGCCGCCAGTCTGGGCTTTCCGAATTGCTCCATTACCTCCTTATCCTTTTCTCCCGGGAAAACTCCTATGAATGGGCTCACCGTTCCCTCCTCCACCTGTGCAACCCAAACCGCAATATTGCTTTCAAGGATTTTATTGGCCTTCCTCCTGTAAAACTCGTAGAATGGCTCAAGCCTTGATCCTGTTGGGACAACGAGTATCTTCCCCTTGAACTCGTCTATTCTGTCATCGACCTCCCTGTGGGCGTCCTCGACCGACTTAAAAAACACTATCGTCATTTCCCGCTGGTTTTTAATAGCCTTTAATGTTTCATTCTCTCTCATGACGAGGTATCCTGCCTTTTCGAGTACTTCCTGCACTATTTGGATGGACCTTTCAAGCCTGAATGTACGTAGTTTTTCTAGGAGCTTTTCGAAGTCTACTCTTTCCCTGTCGACCGTATGGCTAAAGTAAAACGTTTCCCCCCTGTAAACTCCTCTCTCGCTCAGGTGAGGCGCGTGTATTGAGAGGGGCACTGGACCCGTTACTGCCTTCATGAAGAAAGCTGTAGGTTCACCTCTTTCTTTTGCAAACTCCTCAAGCTCGTCCTTCGAGAAGTGCTTCTTTAATGCACTTTTTATTTTGCAGAGGAGTTCTGGCTGTGAGACAATCTTCTCCCTGTTTACCCACTCCTTCAACTCCCCGAAAACAAGCTTTATCTTCTCCTCCATCTCACTCACACACCACACCTTCCTATATTTTTCCTAGAAGCATTCCTTCAATCTGAACTGGGACGAGCTCCGCAGCTAGGGCCGCTGCTTTAGAAAGCCTGCTCTCTCTTTCAGAGTAAATTTCCATTAACGTATCCCCCCTAGAAACCTTGTAACCCCTCTTAAACCTTAAGATCACCCCTGCTCCCTTATCAACCGGGGCTCCCGCCGCCCTTGCAACCAACTTTATCGCTTCATTATCAACCCTCACCACGTACCCGTCGCTTTCAGCATTTACCGTTGTAACGTGGCTGCCTAGTGGTATGTCACTTGGCTTAACCCTTGAATCTCCTCCTTGAGCCTCTATTATCTCTCTCATTTTAGAGAGAGCCCTCCCACTTCTAAGTATTTCTCTTGCAACCTCTTGTCCTCGCCCAGCCATGGCGGCTTCTCCCATCTCAAGGATCATTCCTGCGAGAGCCGTTGACTTCTCGACCAGGCTCAAAGGCCCTTTGCCTGCTAGAGCCTCTAGAGCTTCCTTCGCCTCCAAGGCCGGCCCGATGGTGTGCCCAACCGGTTGCCCACCATAAGTTATACCACACTGCATTTTAATCCCTAGCTTCCTAGCTATCTTAATGAACTTAACAGCTAGGTTTCTCGCCTCCTCCTCATCCCGCGTCTTACATCCTTCCCCTATGGGTATATCTAGAACCATGTTATCTATTCCAACGGCTACTTTTTTCGCTAAAATGCTAGCTATCATCTGCGGGACGGGGTCTATCATCAACGGATGCTCTACTCTAATTATCAAGTCGTCGGTGGGAACTATGTTTAAGCTACCTCCCCACGCTATTATCCCCCTAGTCCTTTCGGCTATCTCCTTAAACTCCTCCGCCTTGAAGTTCACGGGGGCTAAGACCTCCATAGTGTCGGCTGTTCCGCTGGGACTCGTGATAGCCTTGCTGCTCGTCTTAGGTATCAGAAGCCCCGACGCTGCCACTATAGGAACTATGAGTAAGCTCACCTTGTTTCCCGGGACTCCTCCTATGGAGTGCTTGTCAAAAGCCCTTTCCTTAAACTCGATCCTTTCACCACTCTCGATCATGGCGAGGGTTAAGCTTTCTATTTCCGAGTCAGTCATTCCCTTAAATTGTTCTGCTAGAACGAATGCGGCGACCTCGACACGGCTCAGCTCTCTTCTCGCAATATCCCTAATTATTGAACGTATTTCACCTGCTGAAAGCTCTTCTCCCCTCATCTTTTTATGTATGTACTCTGAAGAACGCGGGAACATTACTGGCTCAAGTACTATCCGCTCTCCCTCGGTCAACCCAAGAACATCCCCTAACCCCCTACAAACCCCTACTTCCCCTTTCCCAACATACGTCCTTGACAGCGAGACTCTTGCATTCGCTTCCTTCTGGCCAAATCTAACTTTAACCCTGTCTCCCACATTAACCCTAAGAGCGGCAGCATCGTTCACGTTCAAAATGACTGTTAATTCGTCGAAGTCTACGTCGAAGAGACGCACTTCGAAAGAGTCCACCTTTGCTCCTCCCTTTAACATTTGTTGCCATCCAACCTTTTTAGGTAACTAGCACTTCACAACAGAAAAACATAGTGGATTCGGTGTCGGTGCTTCTCCCTTTTGACGCCAAAAATATTACCAAACTTTTTAGGTGTTGAAAGAAGAATATTTTCATGATGGAAAGGGGGCTTCCTCAACATGATGTTCTCTAAGATAGCGGATTTCTATGAGAAGATAGAGGCTACAACTAAAAGGCTGGAAATGATAGACCTGCTAGTTCAGCTCTTCTCTGAGACACCCAAAGACATAATCGACAAAGTCGTATACCTAACTACGGGTCGTCTTTACCCGCTCTTTGTGCCGATAGAGCTTGGAATGTCTGAGAAATTGGCGATGAGAAGCATAGCCATGGTTGCAGGGGTTCCCGTCGAGGAAGTAGAGGGGCTTCTTAAGGAGACGGGCGACTTAGGCCTAGTGGCTGAGACATTTGTGAAGAAGAAGAAGCAAGCATCTCTCTTCCAGCAGCCTTTAACCGTAGAGGAAGTATATGAAACACTAGATAAGATAGCAAGGGCGACCGGTGAAGGATCCGTCGAAACCAAGCTTAAACATCTGTCAAAGCTGCTTCTTAACGGCACACCCAAAGAGGCGAAGTACATAATGAGGATGGTTGTGGGGGCGTTACGCCTCGGAATAGCCGACTACACGATCCTTGACGCGTTAGCGGTTGCCTTTACTGGCTCTAGGGAAAACAGGCCGGTGCTTGAAAGGGCGTATAACATAACATCCGACCTTGGACTCGTAGCGAAGGTTGCTGCAACGAAAGGACTGGAAGCCCTTCAAAAGTTTAAGGTGACTGTTGGGAGACCGGTTAGGATGATGCTCGCCCAAAGGGTTTCCTCTCCCGAGGAGCTCCTAGAGCGCATGGGTGGCTGCTTCTCAGCCGAGTACAAGCTTGACGGGGAAAGAATGCAGATCCACAAAGACAACGGAGCCGTCAACATATTTTCAAGACGGCTAGAAAACATCACCCACCAGTACCCTGACATAGTTAAACTGGTGTTAGACCACTTAAAAGTAGAAAAGGCAATCGTTGAGGGCGAATGTGTTGCCATAAACCCCCAAACTAGAGAGCTGCTACCGTTCCAACAGCTTATGAGGCGTAGACGTGTTTATGGCATCGAGGAAGCGATGGAGAAGTATCCTGCTGCAATACACCTCTTTGACGTACTCCTAGTAGAAGACGAGGACTACACGGGGAAGCCGTATCCTGAACGGAGGAAGAAGCTTGCAGAGATCGTCTCCGAAAACGACAGAATAAAACTTGTCAGAGCCGAACTAGTTGACAACGTGGAGTCGGTAGAACGCTTCTTCGAAATAGCGATAGAAGAAGGATGTGAAGGAATAATGGCGAAATCAGTCCAGCCAGACTCGATATACGAGGCAGGAAGCAGAGGGTTCAAATGGATCAAGTATAAGCGAGAGTACAAGACTGAAATGACCGATACCATAGACGTAGTAATAGTGGGGGCGTATATGGGTAGAGGGAAACGGGCGGGAGCATATGGAGCCCTCCTTGTCGCAGTTTATGACGAAGAAGAAGACTCCTTCAAGACCATCTGCAAGGTTGGTACAGGGTTCAGCGACGAGGAACTCGAAAACCTTCCGAAAATGTTGGAACCATATAAAATCCCTCACAGACATCCTCGAGTTGACTCGAAGCTCGATGCTGACGTCTGGTTTACCCCCGCTAAAGTCGTCGAGATAATAGGGGCCGAGTTAACGATAAGTCAGGTTCATACATGCGCTCTTGGATACGCTAAAGAAGATAGCGGCATAGCTGTAAGGTTTCCAAGGTTTACTGGAAGATGGCGAGATGACAAGAGTCCAGAGGAAGCCACAACAGTCAAGGAGATTATTGAAATGTATGAGCAACAAAAAAGGTAATTATACTTGAACTTTTTAGTCGGTTGAACGATACCTAACCTTATCCTTTTTAGATTTTTCCCTCTTTGCAAAAGTTTTTAATATCTTTAAGAAATATATCTCTGAAGAGATCGCTTTTTGTTAAAGCTTGGATGAGAGGTCGTTGAGTTTGTCTGTAGACCAAATAGTCGCAATTGTAAATGAACTTCTCTCGTCAAATGAAAATATAACTGCAGCAGCAGTTTTAACAAACGATGGACGAGTGATATATCAAACAGATAATTGGGACGTCACAGGAGACGTCGCAGGGTTGCTCTCTGCTTGGAGGGAAAAAGCAGCCTCGATATCCATTCAAGGAATCAAATATTCCGTCCTTCAGGCCACGGAGGAAAGACTCATAGCAACCAATGTTAGCGGCCTAGGACACATTATACTTTCAACGGCACAATACCGTGGCATTCTATTGGTCTACGTTGCACCCCAAGGCGATACCGGAGGATCCTATGTAGACGTTAGCAGGGCTGCTGTAAAGCTAGGCCAAGTGCTTCAGGCTATGGGCTACTAAACTTGCAGCTTCAATATTTGATAAGTGAATAACTTAAGGCCCCCTCTTTCTTTCCCTCTTAATATATCCTCCTGACGAGTTTTACCTCGTCCTTCTCCATGTCATATTCTACCAGTTTAGCGTTAGCCAAGTCGTGTATGCTTTTGAGAATTACTGCCGGTTGGAATCCCGCCGTCTTTGTAAGCTCATTTCGCTTTAGGCTGCTTTTCGCCCCATGCAGTATGTAAAGGACCTTTGCATGTGGCTGCCCTGCAAAAACCTCCTCAAGTAATGTAATGTAAATAGAGAGAAGCTGTCTAACATCCTCCACTCTCTCCCTCTCTTTCGTGATCTCCCTATACATTTTTGAGATCCTTAAGAGCTGCTCTTGTATGGCTTCCATTTCCGCTTTAACCCTCTCGTTCTCCTCTCTAAGCATGGTTAACTCTTCATCTTTAGACTTAACATCTTCCATAATTTCCCCCATTTTCTCCTTTAGCCTTGCAACTTCGCCTGTTTTTTCCTCCAATAGTCTCCTAAGCCTCTCAGCTTCCAACTTGAGCTTTTCAGCCGCCTCCTCTTTACTTTTAACCATCTCCTCTAAGCTAATTATTTTCCCGTCCCTCTCCTTGATTTCTTTCTCTTTAAATGCTAAAGTCTCTCTCATTTTTTCAACTATCAACTTAGCATCCTCTACTTCCTTACTGAGCTCCCTCAGCGACTGACCGACTCTTCCTAATGCTTCAACGGCATCCAACACACCCTCCTCCTGAGATCTTATCATCATTCCCCCCTTAAAACACGCCTAGAATATGGTTTACCTTGTTACTCATATTGATTTCTCTTAAATTTTCCTCATCACTTTCATTATCATTATCTCTTTTTTCTTCCTTTAATTCTAACTTTTAACCTCTTTCGATAGTTTTAAAGCGTATTCCAACCTTTAACTTTATTTAGAAGCACTCATGTCATGGTTGGGGGCTCATGGAAGAAGCGGCTAAGGATGTAATAGCCAAGGTTGTAGGTGAAAGTATCCAGAAAAGCATAGAACCTTTCGTACGAGCTCTTCTTAGAAGCATAAAGTTAATCAAGGACGATGTGGCATCCGTCGCAGGCGAGCTTGAAGCGTACTCTCGTGAATCAGCAAGCCGGCTAGACGCGCTTTCCTCCATCCTTCAAGACCTTTCTGATCGCGTTCAGCAGCTAGAATCCGTGCAGAGTGAAAGATCATTACAACCCTCCATAGTTCACTCGCCTGAATTAGACTCAGAGCACTTAAGTGATGTAATCAGAGAAAAGGTCAGAGAACTTGTTGAGCCCCTCGAGAAATCCACTCAGAGAATCCTAGATCAGCAACTTACCCTTTCAAAAGGAATAACTAAGGTAATAGACCTCTTAGAAGACCTAGTGAACCTAGTCATGGAAGTTAAATCAACCATTTCAAAGCCAACGCTGCAGTTCCCTGCTGTCAGCCAGCAACCATCTGAATCCCCTGAAAACCTCGAGAGTGTTAGCGCTCCATCAGAAGAAATTGAAGAGGAGCAGCCATCCGAAAAACTCTTTTCTCAGCTAAGCGAGGCAATAAGCTCCCTAACAAAAGCCGATTACGAAGAACCAGAGGAGGCCGCATCAGAACCCGTCGAAGTTGAAGAAGGAGAAGTAGAAGAGAACATAGCTACTGGAGAACCCCAACTTGGAGGGCAGTTGACGCCTCCCCTAACCCCACTAGCATCATCGCAAGAGAGTTCGCCTCCTCTAACAACCCTCGAGGAGATAACTGATGAGATTAACAGGTTAGAGAATCGATTAGCAGAGATAGATAGAGACATTACAGATTTGACGTTTGATAGAATGCGTGGTATTCTAACAGAGGAAGAATACCAGGAAAAGAAAGCTGCTTTGATAAAGGAGAAAGAAGAGCTGAGAAAGAGAATCGAACAGTTAATCTCTGAAATGGAAAAGTAGGCCTTTTAGAAAGCCATTATCATCCTTGGCGGAGGTTTTACCTTGAAGTTTCTTAAAGATGTCTGGGAGTATTATTTTACTACTTCAACAGGTAGGAATGGGAAACGTATCATAGTCATCCATGCTGTCGCCCCCTTAAAAAGGCTTAAGGATTTAGGCTTGGATGACGAGTCAAAGATTAAACAGTTATGGCTTTCAGCTCTCTCGGAAGTCCCTTCCCTAAGCAAGAAATCACTTGACAACTCCTTATTCGAAATAGACTTTGGAAGCGAGGAAGTTGAAGTACGAATAACCCTCTCCCAAGAAGACATCTCCTAAGAAATACATTCTATTTTAACGGAGTGGGAAAGGTGATCTTGTTGATTCACGGGGTTTACCTTATAGACGAGAAAAGTGGCACAAATTTGCTGTTTAGAAAGTATGGTGAACTCGACATGGACGAAACGCTTATATCTGGCTTTCTAACAGCAATAAGGCACTTTTCTTCCGAGTTAAAGAGGGAAAAGGAACCAAACCGTGTTCAAGAAATAGAAATGGAAACCTATAAAATCGTTTACGCGTTTGAAGGGGAAGTACTCGCGGTTGCAATAGTTGACAGGGGCGACAGCACCCCCCTAGTCAGATCCGCTCTAAAAAAGTTGGCTGCATCATTCTCTAATGATTACGCTGCTATTTTAAGGGAATGGAATGGCGACGTGTCGATCTTTAAAGATTTTCTTCCAAAACTAGATGAAATATTAATGGACGGGAAGATTGGGGAGCAGGTTAAGAAGCCAAAGTTAAAGAGAAAACTGATGAAAAGCATGGTTCGCATAGGCTTCATTAGCGAGATAGCATTTTTGGTTGGTGAACTATGTGACGGAAAGAAATCTAGAGATTTTATTGCAAGCGAACTCGGCATGCCCCTAGAGAAGGTGATTGAAGCCTTAGGGGAACTAGAAAAGAAAGATTTAATAGAGTGGGTTTAACTCTTATTCTGCTTCATACTGTACACCTGCTGTTATCAGTATTAGCGAGAGGAACACTATCATAGGTGCTAGAAAGATAACCCATTCCCCAAGCATCGCCTTTATGATCGCTGCTTGGACAGCCCGGCCTATGTAGTACGTTGTGAAGCCAAACCCCATGAGCAACGCCTTTCTCCTTATCACCCCAACTCCTTGCCAAGCTATGTAAAAGAAAAGTAATGGGACAAATATCGAGTAAAGAGAAGCCAATACATAGTTTATAGTCAAGTATATTGTTCCACTTGGCTGGTAAGCAATAACACACTTCAAGGGGAAATATGGGCTGAACGGGTCGAATCCAAGCCATACCAAAAACTTTTCATATAGCTCCGCTGAGAAAGAAGGCATATATAAGTTTATCGTGTCGATACCGTACCCGAAGAGCATGTTTTCAGGAAGCAGAATTAACAATGCTGCAATGATGAATGGGGGAATGTGAAGGGTTCTTCTGACCCATTTGTTTTCAAACCAAACATAAGATGTTCCTAATACTATGAAAGCGACACTAACCCATTGCCAGAAGGATCCTAAACGCCAACTCCAAGGACTATACGTGAATACTGCGGGGACAAATTGGGGATATGGCACTGTCATGGAGGAGAAAGCGCCGAGGGTAAGGGGTATTATCCACGGTCTAGCGTAAAAATCGTATACTATGAAGAATCCTCTTCCTATAGCGAGGGTGATGAAGAAAACAGCGAGAGATAGGTGGAACAGGTTTCTATCCTTCCTCCACTTAAAAAAGGTTAAGTAAAAGAAGAGCAAGAAGTAGTAACCCACAACGGTGAACCATAACCCTATAATAAGCGTACTTGAAACGTACTGTTCGGGAATCATGTTTTCCCCTCCCTTACATGTTTTACAGGAACTTTTTATATAAGCGTTGCTTTTCATGTTGTGTTGCCACTTAATTTGCTGCGATACTAAGAGTTAATGGCTCATCATCTTGGAGGCCTTGTATGAAGCGTATCTTGGGCGTGTCATCAGGATGCTTCCTTCATCGAGGAAACGGATACGTTGCCCCCCTACCGATACCGGAAGAATTAAAGTCATGCTGGTTCGAACTTCAGGTTGAACGGGGTTATTCTTTCGAAGATTTTGAGAAAATAATCTCCATTCATTTGCCATTTCGCGAGTACCACCCTGTAATTAGGGGTGGCAATAGGATCTTTTTGGAGGGAAGGAGCATAAACATTGCCACACTAGATTCATCCTTAAGAAGGAAGTGGCTGAGTAGTTTCAAGAACGTTCTTTCCGATGCCGCTTCTAGAGGTGTCTTAGCTGCAGTACTACACTATGGGGGGTGCGACTGCAATGGTTCTGCTCGTCTCGATGAAAATCATAGACTCCTCCACTGGGAGGCGGAGAAATCCTTTCTTAAGGAGTTATCAAGGCACTGCGAGAACCTAGGCGTCCTACTCTTGGTGGAGAATCATCCCTACGACGACTCGATCTTTCTAAGTCATTTTAAGCATGTAGTGAGCATAATCAATGAGGGTCTTGCGGCATTCTGCCTCGACCTACCTCACGCATACTACCGTGAGGTTAAGATGGGAGACGTCAGCCTAAAAGAATACGTTCGACACTTAAAAAACCACATACTTGAAGTACACTTAGCTGATAATAATGGAGTAGATCACGCCCCTCTCCCACTAGGGGAGGGACGCATCGACTTTAACTTTGTATTTAACTCCCTTACAAAAACACGCTTCTTCATAGTGGAGCTGAGAGAAAACCCTGCGTACTCCATTAAAGTAGCCGAAAGATACATGAAGAAAGCTAAAGAAGGATGACCTACTGTTCATTACACGTTTTGAGCGTTTCTTTCGCTTTTTCACATAACCCTAACTTCCAAATCCATGATTGCCTCTTGGAACAGCCTGTAGGCTATGTCCGAGAACGTAAATAGCACCCTCCCTATCTTATCCTTTAATGGTGCTTTCTCAGGATACCCCCAGTCGTAAAGAGGCTTTCCTAAGAGCATTTCAAGTCCAAGGGGAATCGTTACCTTTGCCATGAGTGAAAGGTTTGAAAGCTCTCTAATACCTCTGCTTTCAAGGTACTTTTCCGGGTTCATCACGCTCTCCCTTTTAAGGTCTTGAACCCTCTTAAGGGATGAGTCAAGGTAAAGCTGGATCTCCCTAACTCCCCGAACAATCTCATCATCAAGAACGCTGGAAAATTCTCTCAGGATGCTCTCCATTTCATTAGATATTTCCTTTATAGGGGTGCGCCATAAGAAATCTGAAATCTTGTTTAGCACTCTCCTCAGCCCAGAGTCCACACCCCCTCTCTTCATCTCCTCGATCTTCCTGTCTAACTCCACCACAGCATTTAGAAACCCATCTAGGTTCACCCCAAGCTTATCTCTAATCTCCTCGTGTTCCAGCAAGTAAAACTTGTGCATTTCCTGCTCTAGAGTAAAGCCTACGGCAGCTGAAGCCCCTATGAGCATGTCAAGAATAACGTCCAAAATCCTTTTGAAACCAATTTTCTCTAGTAGCATGTTAAGCCTATCCCAGAACATCCTAAAGATCATTGTTCTCTCCTTTTTCATCAAGCCTAAAGCATGATCTCCCGGCTTAAAGTAAAAGCAATATCCTTTAAGAGCCTCTCTAAGGCTACCCTTCACCCCAAGACTCCCCAAGAACAGGGATGGAAAACCGTGAGCCGCAGTGTTAAGGTAATAGTAAGCTCGCTTTCCATCGCTTGGGTAGCTAAAGATTATGACCCTCTCCAAGTCGCCAGGGTGATGCGCCATGTCAGGGGCAACGGTAAACCCTTTACTGTATGCCATGAGGACGTATATTACATACCTCTCCTCCCCCTCCCTCAATCCTGGAAGCTTCATTGTGAACCCGATCTTTTCGAAGACGCTTTCCTCCTCTTTAGCCCACTCTGACGCTACAAGGTAGAAGCTCTTCCTCTCAAACTCGTCTGAAAGCATTTTAAGGATACCGAGCGTGTCACGTTTTTTAACGTACTCGTCAAGTCTCTCGAAGACAGCACTGATAACCTTTAAGCTCCTCTTAAGCACATACTGTCGGCTCCGATCCTCATAGATGACCACTCTCTTAGGTAGGTAAACATCAACTTCCATCCTTTTCCCTCCAGCCGCCGCACTTAAACTTCTGTAATACTAAGATCACTTCGCGCAACCCTCAGCTATTCTTTCTCATCCTTACCTCTTATAGTCTTCGGAAAAATGTACTTTTTCTCTTTTAACTCTAAAGAAAACGATAATCGCCGCTACTACGTAAAAGAAGGATACGAGAAGTAATAACCGTAAGAGTTCGATGAACCGAGTGAACCCTATTCCAAACCCGAGCAGACACCCCGTAGCAACCCTCAACCAGTTTTTACTCTCCCTTCCAAGAACACTCTGCGTTCCCCAATCGACTAGAGCTGGTGTCAGAAACAAGGTAACTATAAGCATCGCTAGAGGCTCTGGAACGTAAAGCCACTTCCAAACATAAAACTGAACTATAATTCCCAAGATGAACCCGATTGTTAATCCGCTGCAACGAGCACACAGCCGCAATTCACGCCCACGAAACCTAACCTTTAAAGTTCTATGTGCATACTCCTCTGTATGATGTGAAAGAAGGAAAAGTAGGAACTTCTTAACTTTCTCCCTAGAAACATTCATTAATCCACCTCACATGTACTTTAGGAAAAAATATTAGTTAAAAAAGAGGGGGTCAGGTGGCTGCTTCACTACTCTCTAACTATCAAGTAAATTATTAGCCCTATAATGCCTGTTAAAAGCACTATTATTAGCCAGAGGGCGCCTTCCATTCCTCTCTCCTCAGCATCCCTGTAGACCCAGACCGCTAAGATAATAGCGACAATGCACCATAACGCAATTACCAAGTATGTTACTCCCATTATAAACTGAAGCGGCAGCAACATCCATTTTCCCTCCTAAAACTCCATTAAGCTAAGATAAAACACATATTGCCTATAAAAATGTTAAGCAGTCCATCGCCTCTTTCTTAAGTAAGATCATTATTCTCCTTAACCTTTTTATTGAGAAATTTGGATATTTATACGTATACGAAAAACCGTGGGCGAAAAACCGTGGGTGGTGCATTTTCTTTTGAAGGTTGAAACCGTGCTCTTCAACGCACCCGGTCCAAAGAACACCGATGAAACGCTAAAGATCGCCAAATCGTTCGCAGAAGCAAATCAGGTGAAAGACGTGGTTATAGCCTCCACAACAGGTGCCACGGCTCTAAAGGCAGTTGAGTTATTCCCTCCAGAAGAATTTAACCTCGTTGTCGTCACCCATAGCTATGGTTTCGTTAAGTCGGGCGAGCAAGAGTTTAGCAGTAAAGCTAGGGAGACACTTGAAAAGAGGGGAGTAAAGGTTCTAACATGTATCCATGCACTTTCGGGTGTTGAACGCGCGTTTAGAAATAAGCTCGGAGTATGGATGCCCGTAGACCTGATCGCACGAACGTTCAGATCTGTAATTTGCGATGGATTTAAAGTATGCATAGAGATCTCCCTCATGGCCGCGGACGCCGGCCTAATACCAGTAGACAAGGATGTAATAGCAATTGGAGGGACAGGGAGAGGAGCCGATACGGCGGTTGTCCTTAAACCCGCAGAGTCATCTCATTTCCTAGACCTACGGGTCCACGCCATACTCTGCAAACCCATCTAAATGAAATATTTTTTTATCGGCATCTTACACTTTGGACATTTCTCCTCCTTCTCAAAGTAATCATGCAAGTGCTCTTTACACGCCTTTCCGAAGCAAAACGGACAAATCAAATGTTCGTCGTCCACCCCAAGCTTCTTCCCACATATTATACACTTATTTTCTTCCTCCTCTTCGCGTATCGCCCTTTCGAGCCATTCCGCCTCCTCAGGGGAGCCTACCTCGTAGACTCCTCCCTCTATCAGCATATCCCTAATCTGCATTCTGATCTCCCTTGGCGCGTCCTCTGATATTAAAAGAAGCTTTTCGGCCTCCTCAACTAGACTCTTACCTTGCAGTCTAGACGAAACAATCTGCCACACGTGCCTAAGGAGTGGAGGATTCCTGAGGAACGCGCCGTAAAGAAAGTTTGCGCACTCATAACTTCTTCCCTCATCAAAATAAAGGTCTACAGCCTCTTTGAATAGGCCAACCCTGAGTAGTTGTAGTACCGGGTGTCCCCCCTCCTTATCATACTTTTCTAGAATCCTTATGGCTTGCCTTGTCCTTAAAACAGAGTAAATAATGCAGGTCGATATGCATGCTAAGAAGACCATGCTTAATACGGGGAAGGTAGCCGGGTACTGAACGGGCGCCATGTTCATACTTAAAGCAATCACGTTGTATATTAACCATCTGAATAAGTCCTCGAATCGACCATAAGTGTAATACAAGTATATGTCGGCGGCGCAATAAGCAGCAAAACCCCCTGAGAATAAAAGGAGCCACATTAACCTTCGCCTTAACTTCGTCTTGGCTATTTCAGTCAACGTCATCACCGTAATGCTATTATAATTTTATTTTCTAGTAACATTAATTTTTTCGTTGTTACTTTGTTTTTGTCATAACGCTTCCTTACAGCCTTCCATATTTTTCATTTATCATCCCGTTTCATTCCTGATAATCATAATTAACCGAAAAAATTATATACTTTTAAGCATTAACTTTCCTGCCCACTAGGAGGTGTTTGCTTGGAAGTCAGAACGCCCCATGAGAAACTTGAAAAAATCGATGATAAACCGATAAGAAGCTACGATGAAATCAACGAGAAAATAAGGCGAGGAGACGCGGTAGTGGTTACCGCAGAGGAAATGGTAAAGATCGTTGAAGAATCGGGTGTAGCGAAGGCGGCCAAAGAGGTAGACGTTGTGACAACAGGCACCTTCGGTTGCATGTGTAGTAGCGGTGCATTCCTTAACTTTGGTCATGCCGATCCGCCAATAAAAATGGAGCGTGTCTGGCTTAACGACGTTGAAGCCTATCATGGTGGAGCAGCCGTCGACTGTTACATAGGTGTAACGAAGATGAGTGAGACTAAGCCGTTTAAGTATGGCGGCGGACATGTAATAGAGGATCTAGTTGCTGGCAAAGAAATAGAAGTCAGAGCTACAGCGTACGGAACAGATTGTTATCCTAGGACACGTGTCGAAACAATCATAACCATTAATGATTTAAACCAAGCGATCCTGTGCAACCCTCGAAACGCGTATCAACGATACGACGCCGCCACTAATAGCCGTGATGAAACCATTTATACTTACATGGGAAAGCTACTCCCACATTATGGTAACGTGACCTTCTCAGGAGTAGGGTGTTTAAATCCTCTCTGCAACGACCCAGACTATGAGACCATCGGCGTTGGAACACGCATATTCCTAGGAGGCGGCGTCGGCTACGTGATAGGGGAGGGAACACAGCATGATCCGACAAACCAGTTTGGGACGTTGATGGTTAAAGGAGACCTCAAAAAGATGAGTCCGAGATATTTAAGAGGTGCCGTACTTACAAAGTATGGCACTACAATGTTTGTCGGCGTGGGCGTTCCCATACCTATACTTAATCAGAGGTTAGCCTTGAAAACTGCTGTAAGTGATGAAGAAATATTGACTCGTGTTATTGATTATGGCGTTCCAAGACGGCAAAGGCCTGCTGTCAGAGAAGTTACATATAGTGAACTGAAATCCGGCAAGATCGAACTTAACGGGGAAACCGTTAAAGTTTCCCCTCTTTCAAGCATAAGCATGGCCAGAGAAATCGCTGAGACCCTGAAAAAATGGATTGAAGAGGGGATCTTCCTCCTTTCAGCACCTGTGGAACGGTTACCGAGAGACACGGAGTTTAAACCCATGAAGATGACTAAAGAGATAAAGTATGTCTGCTCGATAATGCGTCCCGCAGTAACCTGTAGACTCGAGGACAGCATAGAAGCGGTAGCAGAAACCATAGTGTCAAAAAACGTGAATCATATAGTGGTTGTGGACGACGATGGGCGGCTAAGCGGAATAGTAACATCCTTTGACGTGACGAAGGCTGTAGCTCAAAAGAAAAGAAGCTTACCAGAAATAATAACGCAAAATGTTATCTCCGTGGGGCCAGATGAGCCAGTCGACGTGGCTGCAAAGCGGATGAGAGATCATGACATATCCGCGCTTCCAGTAATCGATGCTCACCGAAAGGTTTTGGGGATAGTTACTAGCGAGGATCTATCAAGGCTCGTCGCTGGGGGGTGAAAAGTTGAAGCTACTGGTAAGATTTAATACGGAAAGGGTCAGGGAGGCAATTACATCAGATGTCATCTTAGAGACAGGGATAAGTATAAACATTTTGAGTGCTTCCCTCAACGAGAAAGGCGGGGAAATGCTGCTAGAAGTTCCAGACGAAAGAGCAGACGAAATACGTAATGCATTTGAACGGAGAGGAGTTGAAGTTGAAGCAAGGAAATACGTTGAAATTCTTGAAAGCATGTGCGTACATTGCGGAGCTTGTTACTCTATATGCCCCACGGACGCTATACAACTTGATACCTACACATTCAGAATAAGCTTGGTAAAGGATTCTTGCATCGGATGTCTAAGGTGTATAGATGTATGCCCAGTAGAAGCCATTGTAAAGGTTAAGTGAACCCTCTTCCCATTTTTGCCATCCTGCCGCCTTCTTAACATGAGAATTCTCCTTTTGTTCTCCTTTAAGTAAGGCTTTATAAAGGCTTACATGGTCTCTTGGTAATGCGTGGATTTTAAAATGTAATGTTTTCCCGGGGGACTGAGAGGTGGTGGAATCGTGGATGTCAGTAAGCATCTTTCCCTAAAGCATATTACTTTCTTTTACCATGGTGGAGCTCTCCTAGAATATCAGGGTATGATACCCGTAAAGGATGGAAACACTACTTACATGATGGCTATTGACCCAGACGAAGCTGAGCAAGTCCTATCCACATTAACCGTAATTGACTTGGATGGAGGCGCCGTAACGAAGATGATCTATCAACCTCCAAAAGGGGTTTTCTCTGACGGCGTTGATCCCCGCTCATTCTTTCAGAGTCTCCTCTCAGGTCTAGTGGGGAAGAACATCAGCGTAGTTATGGACGATGAAAACTCTATTTCAGGTGTTCTCGTCGGTCTTGATGTGGAAGAAAGCAGCGCTAGGAGAGACCTGTACTTAAACCTCCTTTCATCGGATCAAATACACCGCGTTAAATCATCCGATATAAAGTCCCTCTCTATAGGGAAAAACGACTCACTTGAACTCAAAAGTGTTATTAGAGGCGAGGTTAAGGCCTACGTTGGATGGGAAATTGATCCCGGATTACCGGGTAAGGATAAGCACAGGGTGAGCGTTAGATACCTGCAACCCGTAGAGAGATGGAACGTACTGTATCACCTTTACATGGTAGATAGCACTTGGATCCTTCTTGTATGGTGTAGCGTAAGCAATCCAACATCTAAGGACTGGAAGAACGTATCTATAACCATCACGACCAATAATTTATCGACTACTAGCAAAAACGAGCAACCTCAAGGTGATGGAGAAACTATAACATATAATGTTAGTGATCCCGTGACTATACCTAAGTTTTCAAAGATATTAATCCCTGTCTCTAGGCTTGAAGTTGAAGGCGAACTTAAAGCAATACGTGGCATGGAAGGAGACCAGCTGTCCCTAACTATTAGAAATAAGAGTGGTCGGCTATGGCTCCCCGGTAAGTTAGTAGTGTGGAAGGATAACGGGTCGCTTGTGGGGACGGGGGAAATCCCCTTAACAAGGAATGGAGAAGCCGCCTCCATAGTTTTAAACCCCTTATGAAAAACCTTGAGATGCCTTGCGAAGCAGTTAAATTTGGTGAGTGTTTGGGGTGCTGGCTTGGCCATAGGGTGGCTATGGGGTGGAGTCTTCGGATGTGGGGCTCCGGGGTTACCCCGAAAGCCCCATCAGAGGCGTACGCCTCGATGACGGGGAAACGCCTGACAGACCAAAACACACACTACCCATAAAACCTGTCAAGCGTGAACCCCACATGAAACATTTTCAATCGTCCAGAAAAACTTAATTAATCTCCCTTTTTCCTTAATTCTTGAGTCCTTTAAGCATAACTGCTAGCTTTAATCAATGAATGATTCTTTAGGGATTTAAAGAAGAATATAAGCCCCCGTTGAATTAGGCGGTTTTAGAATGAGAGGAATGCGTGGTAGATATGTGAAATACTCAGAAAAGGTTTTGGACTGTTTTTCTAGCGGTGAAGACGTTTCGCTTTTCCTTCCACTAGTAAAACTTCTCTCCGAGTACATGGAGAGGCTTTGCGAGGAGTGCATGGAGAATAAGATGATCTGTACCCTTCGGCCAATGTGTCCTGACAGAAGATGGTTGAGTCTTCTCATAAAGATAGGAGCAGACGAGAGAGATCTGCCTAAGTACTGCTATAAGGTACGGTTAAACGAGGTGAAGGCGCTTCTAGGTAAGGTTGGCCATATACACTTTGGTGATGCAGTACTTCAAATTGAAGTTTTTCTAAACCTTCTTTCGGGTGGCCGCTCGCGCCTCATAGACCCCCTCAGAAGCGGCGACATTGAACGGTTCGTGGAGGGCCTCGTAGCAGAGTTTAAACGGCACCTGCTCAACGTTACCCTCCTAACCGGGGATGGATATATACTCCTCCTATCAGACGGAAACGTTTTCTTTTTCAATTTACTGGAAAACATTGTTTTGATTAATCCTGAAGAGAAGAGGTTTACGTCGGTCCGCGAATTCGTAGACCTAGTGTTAGCAGTACGAGAGCATTACGCTCTACCTCTCGAGGTTGAAGAAGACTTTAAAGGTTTTCCTAGAGTAACATTGAGGCTCCCCCACCGACCCGACCTAGAATCCATCTTAGAAAAGTTCGTGGGTAGGGTAATGGGCGTGGTAGAGTACGTGGACTACTTCTGCGGTGATAATTGTTTCACCGTGGAAATAGAGTTTAACCCTGTCTCCGGAAACCCCCCATTAAGGTTTAAGGATGCACTCTATGTGTTGGAACGTATGAAGGCTCTCTACCAAGAATTCCGCAAGGAACCCCTTTCTTAGTTCACTTTCAGCTTAATTAACTTAAAAAGGAGGATGTAGTGATTTGTCTGGGGACCTAGCTTCAATAGTTGCTGAAAAATTTGGACTTAGGGAAGACGAGTCTAAGATTTATGGGTTACTCTTACTTTACAGAGTACTTACAATTGGAGAGCTAAGTTATCATTCGTCATTTCCAACATCTAAAATAGAGCCGATCCTCAGGTCGCTAGAGGAAAAGGGCTTGGTCTCTAGGGTTCCCGGGGTAGTTACTAGGTATGTTCCCTCAACACCATTCGGTTTGCTGTTTGATGTTGTAGGAGAATTCCTAAGTAAGGCTGAGAGCGCAGAGAAGGGTTTACGTACCAGCTCGGAGATGCTCGAAGCGGAGCTTAACAGGGCAGTAGATTCCCTTAAAGCAGACTTAAAGGTCGCTGTATCAAGTGAAATGCAAAGCTTAGAAAAAGAAGTCGACAGGTCAAGCAAACTATTAGAGAAAATTACTGAGCGTGAACAGGCTGAAATGGTGAACTTGGTAAAAGTCATAGACGAACAATCAATGGAACAAGTTAAACAGCACAGCGTTTTCTGCGAGGAAGCCTCGTCTAAGCTTAAAAATGCAGTCAGCAATGAAATTACACAAAGCTTAAGCCGTGCGGAAGAAACCATAAGGCAAAACGCTTCAGCCCTTTCAAATACCCTCTCATCAGCATTAAGCAACATTGAACTGTCTTCTAGGAAACTGGAGGAGGAAGTGAGAGAAGGCATAAACAATAGCTCTACCAAGGTTGAGTCGTCTACTAGTGAAGCAGTTAAAAAACTGTCAGAAATGGTGGAGGAGGAATATTCCACCATAGAAAAATCGTTTTCTTCAGCAAAGGAAGATGTGTCAAAGACTGTGGAATCGATTAGGAGCGTTCTGGATAATTATACTGCCTCCGTGAAGAAAACGTCCGAGAGTATTCTTCAAAGGGCAATGGATGAGCGTAGAGGGCAAGCTGAAAAATTAGCGAAAAACATGAGAAAGTCTATCGAAGATAACACGTCAAACATTGCCAAAAGTATCTCCTCTTTCTACACTTCAACCATGAAAATGCTTGGATCTTTGAGTAGAGAGCATGAAAAGAAAGTTAGCGAGCTGTCGGAACGCATGGAACGCCTTGTCGATGCAAGCGCCCTTCGCCTTTCCGAAATGACCGAGAGCGTAAAGGAGAAACTCGCAGAAAGACTTAGCGATTATGCCGAATTCCAAGAAAAAGAGTTGGAATCCGCTTGCTCAAGTCTCGAGAAAAACCTATCCTCAATATTTAACGAACTTAACAGTTCATCCTCCCTAATAAGGGAGGATGCGTCATCTGCACTTAGTGAAAGCGCCCATGCCGTAAAAGACGTTCTTAAGCAGGCAGAAAGCAGGTTTGACTCCTTACTCTCAAAACACGTTGAGGACTTAAAGTCGATGATTGGTAATGTTGAGAAAACGATTTCCACGTCCTTTTCCACGGATAGAGAAGTCGAAGGTAAAAACTTGCTAGAGTTAAAGCAGAATGTTTCTTCTTTAATGGACCTTTCGAGACACGATATCGTCGAGGCAGCGTCGACTCTTTCCGAAGCAGCTTTTAAGGATGCACATGTTCAAACGCAAGCATTTATTAATGAACTGAGAAAGCTGAGAGAGGACTTTTCTAAGCGCATTAAAGTAAGCTTAAGGCAAGCTAGAAAGGAGTCCGAGGAGCTTAAGAGCACGGTGTCATCTCTTCTAAGTCAGCGCATCTTCGACATGGAGGAATATGCGGAGTCCCTGAAGGAGCGCGTTCAGAGAATGGTCAGCGATAGGCTGGAAGAAATGTCCCTAGGAATAGAGGCTCTTCAATCGCATTTCACAGAAGTAATGGATATGATAATCGTTCGCTTCACCGACTTAATAAATGAAGCCAAAGACAGTTTCTCTCGTTCCCTTAACTTACAGTTATCATTTTTCAAGGAAAATCTTAGCGAGCTTAACACTACGTTCATCGATGAAATAGATAAGCAGATGGAAGGGGTTAAAAGTGAAGCAAACGAGATCCTATCTGAATTCTCTGAAAGTTTAGATAGGAGAATCCTGCAAGCTGAAGAATTAGCCTCACGGATAAAAGAAACTACGGATGCAGCGTTACAACACCAGGAAAGGTTCAGCAGGAAACTTAGGAATGACCTTGTTGCCCTCCTTCTACAAGGTATAAAACGCCATGTTGACTCCTTTAATAACATAGCAGAATCTCTTAACGAACGGTTGGACGCCCTCATAGAGTCAAGAATGAACTCCTTAGAGAAGCTCAGGGAAGACCTCCAAAAGAAGATTTCATCTGCTCTAAACTCTGAATTATCCTCTATCGAAGACTCCACGTCTAACCTGAGGAAGGAGGCTGCATCCCACCTCTCAAAGAGCGGTAAGGAATGTGCTGAAACCTTAGAAATCGCTACTAAGAAAATAGAGGAGGCGCTTTCTGAATACGTCACTCTCTACAAGAATTCTTTAGATAATTTTAAGAGAGACCTTTCCGCATTCCTCAAGGAGTCACTGGAAAGGCTATCTCAGTCCTCTCAGAAAACGTTAGACGAAATTACCTCACATTTAGACATGGAACGCGAAACTATAGTGAACGAGGCGAGGGTTCTAAGTGATTCATCTAAAAAAGCTTTGGAAAACTATGTTAAGACGTTAAAAAGCCACCTTAACGAGTCGCTAAATGCTCTGTTAAAGGCGGTGTCTGACCAAATCGAGTATTTGAAGAATGAGAAGAACATGTTTACGTCGCTTGTAAGAAGCAACGTTGACGAAAACATAAAGGAGTTTGAGAGTCATGTTAAATCGTTACAGTCCTCGTTGTCGTCCCTTCTGGAAGAAGGGAACGAGAAGGTGTCAGTGAACCTTTCACAACTGGAATCTAGGCTCTTCGACACCCTAGAAAGCGTAAACGAAGTTGTAGGGGAGGCATCACACAGTATTAAGGACGGAAGCGTAGAACTTCTAAAGGAATACTCTAAGGAGGTAATGGACGTGCTGTCACTAATAGGAGAAACTATTAGCAGATATGTCGAGGAGAACAGGAACCTTTTCGGCTCAAGGATAGGCGAATCAAAGTCGCTTATAAACGACCTTGTAAACTCTCTTTCAACCGAATTAGTAAGCTTAACTAGCGAGGTTGAGGGGGAGATCTCGTCGTTAACAGAGTCATACACCAGAGAGTCCCTTAACATCGTTCAGGAACTTAGGAACAGGATGGTCAGCACGGTTAAATCGCAGATTAGTAAGTATGATAAGGAACTTTCTAATTTCGGTAAGGAGACCCTTAAAATGCTATCCGGAGTGGAAGAAAAATATAAGCGCGTCCTTGGAGAATTAGCTAGCCAGATATCAATCCGCCTAAGTGAATTCTACGAAAAAGCAGTCACCCGGATAAAAGAAGTCACAATAAACATGGTCGAGACACTAAAATCATTAGTTGAATCTTCTAAGTCAACGGAGGAACTAGCCCGGATCGCATGGGAGGAATTCGGGAAAAAGCCTCTGAGTATAGAGAAAACGTGTTTTGTTGCAACTAAGGAGGCTGTCCTCCTAAAAATAAAGGACATGGTTACACGCACAAAAAAGATCTTAATATTAGCAATGCCACACATAAAAGACGTTCCAATCGAAGAGGTACTACGGCTGGAGCCCCCAGCAAGGATCTACGTCTTCACAGACTTCCACCTTCCCTCTGACTTGGATATTGTTAAAAGACTAATTGGAAGGAGCAATTTACGCCTCTGGAAAACCGAGGAGAAGTCCTTCTATCTGTGTTTAAGGGATGAAGAGGAGGTTTTGGCTGCCCCGGTAGCCGAGGAGGAACCGGTAATAGCGATAGCAAGCGAGGATCCAAGCTACGTCCAAGCTTACCGGCTGACGATCACCCCTTACCTAAGATGGAAAGCTAAAGAGTTAAGGAGGAAAGACATAAATAGCCTGTCCTCACCGTAGAAATGTAGCTCATAAAGAGGAACAACAAGGGGCTTTGCTTCCTGTTTAAACGCGGAGAGAATTTAGATGATTTACGCTATATGGGTGCTCAAGAGCAGCGGTGAACCACTAATCTACAAATTTTACAGAAAGGATAGATTAACTAGTCAAGCCCCATCGCTTACAGGCGGCTTCCTAACAGCTATATTCGACTCAATGCGCGTCAACACAGGCGAACAATTAAACATTATAAAAATAGGCGAAATAAACGTTGCCTACAAGCCATTTAAGACCTTCATAGTGGTTGTGGCAAGTGACGACCCCGAGGAAGCAAGAAGGTTTGCAGCTAAGGTTGGGTCAGAATTTAAAATGCAGTACTCACAACTTTTAGATTCCTGGACGGGTGAAACATCCATATTCCAACCATTCATAAAAAAGCTAGACTTTCTGGTCAAGGATGCGAAACGCAATCTCAGAGACAACTTGGGCCGTCTTCTCAACTCCCTAGGTTCCCAAGGTTAAAACCACGCAGCCTCTTTTTTCAATAAAGCCTTTTCACGACGAAGTCTGCTAGCTCAACAAAGTACCTTTCAGCATCCCTGCTTAGAGGAGGGTCGAGAGATCTTATTTTCTCCTTCGCCTCCTCCTTTAACGCTAATGCTTTTTTACGTGCCTTCTCAAGCGCTCCAACCCTTAAGAATATCTCCTTAACCCTTTCAACTTCCTCTACCTTGGCTTCCCTTTTCCCCAGCACCTCCCTAAGAACCCTTAACTCCTCAGGGTTTACCGCCTCCATCGCATTAACAACCAAGATCGTCTTTTTCCCCTCCCTTATGTCGCTGTCGACAGGCTTACCCGTCACTCCTTCGTCTCCGAAAGTTCCAAGTATATCATCCTGTATCTGGAATGCTTGCCCTACGAGGATGGCGTACTCCTTCAATGCCTGAATTTGACTCGCCGTCCCTCCTCCAAGTGTCGCCCCAATCTCAATGGATTTTTCGAGAAGGGACGCGGTCTTCATCTTCACCATGTACATGTACTCATCCATAGTGACCCTCTCCTTCATGGAGAGAACCGTTTCAAACATAACACCATCTATTAGCTCTTCAAACACTTCCTGGTAAAGGCTTATTGCCTTACAGATAAGATCAGAAGAAAAACCAGACTCGATTAAAGCCTCCAGCCCCAAGTTATACGTCGTATTCCCTCCTAGAATTGCCATAGTCATCCCAAAATCATCCTCTTTCCCCGCCTCAAAATTATCTAGGTACCAGTTACGGTACTTTACATGAAACGTTTCTCCTCCCCTACGAGTTTCATCATGGTCTATGAGGTCGTCATGGATAAGTGTTGCATTATGGAGCAGCTCTACGGAAATAGACGCCTTATATATGTCTCCTTGATTTTTTCCTCCAACGCCGAAGTAGGCGTTAATTAGCGAAATTGGTCTAAGCCTTTTCCCTCCTCTCATGATGAACTCCTTAATGTTCGAGTAGTACTCAGCGTGATATGGGGAAACAGCCCGGGCAATTTTCCTCTCAAAAAAGGCTTCAATACTAGCGTTAACACGTTCAAGATACTTGCCAACCTGCTCCTGAAAGCTCAATCCTTCCCTCCTCCACACTAACTTCACCCAAGTCTAGGAAAAACCTTCCCTTTTAACTTCTTCCCCCCCACACAACTTCTAGTTCGACACTCCCAAAAGTTTAGGTGAAAATAAAGTAGAAACGTGTAGCCTGTCCAGCCTCCTCTGAAATTCCCTCAAACATTCACGTTGGCTTCACATGTTTTACGTGTAAATGTTAAGTTAAAGCCGAAACCTCTGCGTTTTTGAGTGTAAAAACAGTAACCCTTAAAATCGTCGAAATCTCACCTTATTACTGCGTAACCTTTAAATACCATCTTTAACCCCTCTCCTATTCCAAAGAGGCACAGAGGAACATAGAAGAACTTCTTCTAACGAACCTAACGCTCGCCAGTAGCTTGGAGGATCTAAACCTTGATGAGGCCGAAAGTGCGGGTTGGAATCGAAGGATGGGGATGCTACATTCCCCAGTATAGGATAACAGTTGAAGCAATAGCATCCGTTTGGGGCGTGCCATCAGAGCGCTACAAGGAAGGCCTTCTCATACGGGAGAAAGCCGTGGCCGGCCCCGACGAAGACACGATAACCCTGTCCGCTGAAGCAGCCATGAATGCCGTTAAAAGAGCGCAGATAGACCCGTTGGAGATAGGCGCCGTCCTCTGCGGGTCAGAGTCTCACCCCTACGCTGTGAAGCCGACCGGGTGCACGGTCGCCGAGATAGTAGGTGCGACTCCAAACACCCTCGCAGCAGACCTTGAGTTCGCATGTAAAGCTGGAACCGAAGCTGTCCAGATGTGTATGGCTCTCGCCGCCTCAGGAATGGTAAAGTATGGATTAGCTGTAGGTGCCGATGTAGCTCAAAGTGCTCCCGGAGACGACTTAGAGTATTCCGCCGCCGCAGGAGCGGCTGCCCTAATAATTGGAAAGTTAAACTCTTCATCAGCTGCGTCGATCGAAGCAACGTACTCTTACGTCACCGACACACCCGACTTCTGGAGGCGGGCCGAGCAACCATATCCAAAGCATGGTGGACCATTCACAGCGTTATCTTATTTCCATCATGTCACGTTTGCGGCCGAGCAGCTTATTGAAGAGCTTGGAATGAGGCCAAGTGACTTCGACTACGTTGTTTTCCATCAGCCGAACGGGAAGTTCCCCCTCAGAGCTGCCAGCCAGCTTGGCTTCACTAGAGATCAGGTATTAAAAGGCCTACTTGTCCCGTACATTGGAAACACGTATTCCGCATCCGCGCTTCTAGGGCTGGCAGCAGTGCTGGATGACGCTTCACCCGGAGAGCAAATCCTCTTAGTATCCTACGGTTCCGGTGCTGGCAGCGACGCAATGTACATTGTTGTCCAGGATGGCGTGGAGGAGAAGCGCCACCTCGCCCCTAAGGTTTGGGACTACGTTAAGAGGAAGAAGTACATAGACTACGCCTGCTACGCTAAGTGGCGTAGGATGATCATAGGCTTGGAGTCTAAGTAGGGGGAGTATGTTTGAAACGTAAGGTTGCTGTGATCGGTGTAGGAATGGTTAAGGTTGACCACCACTGGAGTGAGTCGCTTCGCTCCCTCTTCACTAAAGCAGCCTTAAACGCGTTGGAGGATGCGGGGATACCGAAAGTTGAAGCTCTTTATGTAGGCAACATGTCTGCAGGGCAATTTAACAATCAGGAGAACATTGCTCCCCTACTTGCGGATTCTCTGGGCTTTAACTCTATACCTTCAATACGCGTTGAGGAGGGCTGCAGCTCTGGGGCTGCAGCTCTCTACATGGGGCTTAAGGACGTTGCGTCCGGAATGCATGACATTGTGATGGTTGGCGGCGTAGAAAAGATGATGGACACCACAACTAACGATGCTACGTTCATAATCTCCACGGTAACTGATCAGGAGTATGAAGCCTTCACTGGCTTATCACTTGCAGGGATAAATGCTATGGTTATGCGCTTATATATGAAAAGGTTCGGTGTTAAAAGGGAGAGCTTTGCCAAGTTTGTCGTTCAGATGCATGATAATGCTTCGAAGAACCCGTACGCTCAGTTCCCCTTTAAAATATCTCTTGAAAAAGCCCTTAACTCCGTCCCCGTAGCAGACCCAATCCATCTTATGGACTGCGCCCCAATAGGAGATGGCGCGGCAGCTTTAATCCTTTGCCCTGCGGATAAAGCTAGGGAATTCGTATCCGACTGCGTTGAAATCGCAGGGGCTTGGAAGGCCAATGACACTTTCCTTTTCCATATGAGAAAAGATTTCCTGACGCTAAAGGCGACGGTTGAAGCTAGCAGAAACGCCTATGAAATGGCTAAGATAACCCCCGAGGACATTGACGTAGCAGAAGTCCATGACTCCTTCTCCATTGCGGGTTTCCTCGCCATAGAAGATTTAGGCTTCGCCCGTAAGGGGGAGGCTTGGAAGGCCGTGGAGGAAGGTCTCATAAGTTTAGAAGGGGAAATCCCGATAAACCCTTCCGGCGGCTTGAAGGCTCGAGGTCATCCTATAGGGGCAACCGGCATATACCAAGCAGCCGAAATAGTTCTCCAGCTTCGTGGCGAAGCCGGTAAGCGTCAAGTTCCTGACGCTCAAGTAGGCATAACTCACAATACGAGCGGGTTTGGAACCTCAGCAATAGTCCATGTTTTTAAGGCTAAATGAGGTGAAAGGGGAGTTGCCATCCAGACATTGGAGAGAACTGCCTCAAAGGTACAGGCTGGAAGCATCTTTTTGTCCTAAATGCTCGACAACGTACTTTCCTCCAAGAGAGTTCTGCCCCGAGTGCGGGTCGAGGGAGCTGGAACGAAGGAAGCTTCCTCACAGAGGAAAACTGGTAACCTACACGGTGATGTATACTCCTCCAAAAGGCTTCGAGCTCTATGTTCCATACATTGTAGGGTTAGTTAGGCTTGAAGATGGAACCTACATAACCGCTCAGATAACAGATGTTGACCCCCAAGAACTCGACTTAGACATAGACGTTGAAGCTGTAATAAGGAAAATTGGTGAGAAAGGACGGGATGGACCCATATACTACAGTTACAAGTTTAGGCCCGCCGTTCCGAACGGTGGCTCAACGGAAACTTAGCCTCCCTCCTAGAAACGCGGGGTCTTTGAAGCATGAGGGAATTTCTCTCCCAACTAGAAAAAGAAAATCTTCTCCTAAAGATCAAAAGAAAGGTCTCTGTTAAGTATGAGATTCCCGCCATCATGAAAAAACTAGACGGGAAACCCTTACTTTTCGAGAACGTTGCAGAAAGCAGGTTTAAAGTGGCTGCTAACCTTTGCTCAAGCAAAAATCTCATAGCTAAAGCATTAAACGTTCCCCCCGAACACCTTCTCCCCAAGCTCGCTGAAGCGTTAAAGAAGCGTAGTGAACCAGAAGTTGTAAGTCACGGCCGCTGCCTAGAAGTCGTCGAAAATGTAAACCTCACCAAGCTTCCGATCTTAACACATACCGAGAAGGACGGAGGCCCCTACGTAACCTCCGCCATAGTCGTAGTGAGAGACCCAGATTATGGACGTAACCTGAGCTTTCACAGGCTTATGCTCCTAGACGAGAGAAGATTTGCAATAAGGGTCGTGGAGGACAGGGACACGTACACGTACCTTAAAAGGGCTGGAGGCGAACTTGACGCGGCGATCGTGATCGGTAATCATCCCTCAGTTATGTTCGCCGCTGCAACTTCTCTCCCAGTGGACGTTGACGAGTACGAGGTGGCGAATGCCCTGAAACCTGTGAAGCTGGTTAAGTGCAAGACCGTAGACTTGGAAGTCCCCGCTGACTCCGAAATACTCTTAGAAGCTAAGATAACTAGCGAGACGGTTGAGGAGGGCCCCTTCCCTGACATAACAGGAACGTACGACATCGTTAGGGAACAACCAGTGGTTGAAGTCAACCGGTTCTCCCATGCAAAGGACGCGGTGTACCAAGCGATACTTCCCGGCGGAGCCGAGCACAAGCTCCTAATGGGGATGCCCCGGGAGCCTGTGATATACAATGAAGTTAGCAAGGTTTGTGAGTGCCTTGACGTCGCTTTAACTCATGGAGGCTGCTCTTGGTTGCACTGCATAATTAAAATAAAGAAGAAGCATGCCGATGACGGTGTAAGGGCTATAGAAGCAGCATTCAGAGCGCACAAGTCCTTAAAGCACGTAGTGGTAGTTGATGAGGACGTGGATATTTACGACCTAAACTCGGTCGAGTACCTCTTTAAGAAGTACGGCGACGACGTGGCGTGCGTGATAGTCGAGCCCGTGGCCATGAACATGGGGGTCGTACCGCCTGAGCCAGGGTTCCTGGAGGGACTGAGGAAGATATGTGACGAGTATGGAGCCGTCCTCATATTCGACGAAATAAAGACCGGAGCCAAGCTGGCCTACGGTGGGGCTGTCGAGTACTTCGGTGTGCAACCAGACCTCGTCACAGTGGCCAAGGCCGTCGCAGGAGGAGCCCCCTTCTCAGCCGTCGTAGGCAAAAGAGACATAATGGAGCTCATAGGGCATGGCATGGTCGCCCACGCTGGCACCTTCAACGCGAACCACCTCAGCGTGACGGCGGCTAAGGTAACCCTAAAGGAGATACTCACCCCGGATGTCTACGGGCCCACCAGGAGGCTCTCCGAGGAGCTCGCTAAAGGCTACCAGGACATACTCGACGACAAAGGCATAGACGCTGTGGTGCAGTGGATAGGCGCGAACGGACACGTATACCTGGGCGTCGACGAGCCCGTGAAGGACTACAGAGGTTACAGGAAGCAGGACTCAGACCTGTGGTGGCTCGTAGCATACGCCATGATGAACAGAGGTGTCATATTCGAGGTCCTGACCGCCGACGACCAGTGGACTGTATCCGTAGCGCATACCAAAGAGGACGTTGAAAAGACTTTGGAGGCCTTCAAGGAGGCTGTGTCTAAGCTGACTTGATGAAAGCCTTCACACTTCCCCTTTTTTAAGCCTCCACTCCCTTTCCGCAGAGAGTCTGCTTGAAAGCCTTCCTGAAGTGTTCTGTAAGAGTTTTGTAATCGAGCATAGAGTGTGGTCCGTATACTCAAGGGATTGTGAAAGGTTCAAAGAAAAAGTAGGGGGAATGTTTATTCGGGGGCCAGCTCCTTGAACGCCAGCGTCACGTCTATGCCCTGCTTGGCTCTGTACCACTTCCATGCGAAGTACCATATTATGCCCGTCACCCAGACAGCTATGTATATGAACGTCCATATCCTCGTGTAGCCCGCAAACAGCTCAGGAGAGTAAGACGCTCGTACTAGTATGGCGTCGAATATCAGCGTTATGATTCCAGCTATCGTGGCGTACGGTATGGGTCCAA